>NZ_JBIBBY010000005.1:346476-522029 GCF_042900905.1 Streptomyces sp. NPDC012827
GACCCGCCGCTCCGCATCTGGGTCCCCCCCCCCCCCCGGCCCGCGGGGGGGCCCCCCCCCCCCCGGGGGGGGCCGGCCCCCACGTCCCCGGCACCGTCCTCGCCCTCGGCACGGTCAGCCTCGTCACCGACGTCTCCTCCGAGATGGTCACCGCCGTCCTGCCGCTCTACCTCGTCCTCGGACTGGGCCTGTCCCCGCTCCAGTTCGGCCTGCTCGACGGAGTGACCACCGGCGCCACCGCCCTCGTCCGGCTCCTCGGCGGCCACACCGCCGACCGGGGCGGGCGCCACAAGCAGGTGGCCGGTCTCGGCTACGCCCTCTCCGCCTGCTCCCGCCTCGGCCTGCTGCTCGCGGGCGGCGCGACCGGCGCCGCCGGCTGGATCACCGCCGCCCTCACCGCCGACCGGCTCGGCAAAGGCGTCCGCACCGCCCCGCGCGACGCCCTCATCACCCTCCACACCCCGCCGGAGGACCTCGGCCGGGCGTTCGGCGTCCACCGGGCCATGGACACCACCGGAGCGCTCCTCGGCCCCCTGGCCGCCTTCGCGCTGCTGTGGGCGACGGCCGACGCCTACGAGGCCGTCTTCGCGGTCAGCCTCTGCGTGGGGGCCTTCGGCGTGCTCCTGTGGGTGCTGCTCGTGCCGGGGCGGCGGGACCCGCGGACCCCGGTCCGCCCGCCCCGTGAGCGGGGCGGGGCCTTCGCCGCCCTCCGCTCGCCCGCCTACCGGCGGACCGTGCTCTGCGCGGCCCTGCTCGGGGCCGCCACCGTCGGGGACGCGTTCCTCTACCTGCTCCTCCAGCGGCGGCTCGACCTCCCCGCCACCTGGTTCCCCTTCCTCCCGCTCGGCGCCGCCTGCGTCTACCTGCTGCTCGCCGTACCGGTCGGACGCCGGGCCGACCGGACCGGGCGGAGACGGCCCTTCCTGTACGGCCACGGGGCGCTGCTCCTGGCCTACGGGCTGCTCCTCGCGCCCCTGCCCGGCCCGCTGGTCCTGG
The DNA here is from genome assembly GCF_042900905.1 of Streptomyces sp. NPDC012827. Taxonomy (NCBI): domain Bacteria; kingdom Bacillati; phylum Actinomycetota; class Actinomycetes; order Kitasatosporales; family Streptomycetaceae; genus Streptomyces; species Streptomyces sp. NPDC012827. The sequence goes on from NZ_JBIBBY010000005.1 coordinate 347,473, forward strand.
CGGGCGTCCTGCTGCTGCTCGGCGCCTTCTACGCCGCGACCGACGGGGTGCTGATGGCCCTCGCCGGACCGCTGCTCCCCGAGCGGAGGCGGGCCGGCGGCCTCGCGCTCGTCCAGACCGCGCAGGCCCTCGCCCGCGTCGGCGCGGGGATCGCCTTCGGTGCCCTGTGGACGCTGAGCGGTCCACGGACCGCGCTCGCCGGCGCGGCCCTGGCCCTCACGGCCGCTCTCTGCTGCGCCTGCCGCCTGCTGCCACGGGACAGGCCCGGGGGAGGCGGGGCGAGGACACCCGGACCGGACCCGGCGCCCGGGTCCGGGGCAGTGGCGGATCCTCCGGCGCCGGACGCGGCCCCGCCCGTGCCTCCGCCGTCCGCCCCCGTACCGGCCCGGCCCGGGCCTCCGTCTCCCGGCCGCTCCGCCGTGACGTCCGGTGAGCTGTCGCCCGCAGCACCCACCAGGAGGACCCGACCATGAAACCCAGCGCCCCGGACCGCCGGGGCCCGTCCCGGCGCACGCGCGCGTGGATCATCGTCCTCGCGGCCCTGGTCCTCGGCGGCGGCGCCACCGCCTACACGCTCCGCGCCGCGGCGGAGCGGGAGACCGCCGTCGCGGCGACCGCCGACACCGGCTTCACGCTCGACCAGGGGGCCGGCGTGCTCCACGTCCGCGACACCGCCACCGGGCGCGTCGCGCGTGTGGACCCGGCCGCGCCCGGCGGCCGGGTCGCGGGCGGCCCGTCCTGCGACCGGTTCCACACCGCCGGAGGCACCGCCCTGTGCCTCCGGCGCCGGCCGGGCGTCCCGGCCCGTACCGACGCGCTCGTGCTCGACCGCCGGCTGCGCGAGGTACGCCGGGTCACCGTGCCGGGCACCCCCAGCCGCGCCAGGGTCTCCGCCTCCGGGCGGATGCTCTCCTGGACGACCTTCGCGACCGGCGACTCCTACGCGGGCAACGCCTTCTCCACCCGGACCTCGATCCTGGACCTGCGGACGGGCTATCTGGTCAAGAACATGGAACAGATCCCGCTCACCCTCGCCGGACGGCGCCACCACGCCCCGGACGTCAACTACTGGGGCGTCAGCTTCGCCGCCGACGACAACCGCTTCCACGCCACCGTCTCGACCGGCGGCCGCACCCACCTCGTGGCGGGCGACCTGCGCGCCTGGTCGGCCCGCACCCTGCGCGAGAACGTCGAATGCCCCTCGCTCTCCCCGGACGGCACCCGGCTCGCGTTCAAGAAGCGGGTGAGCGACGGACCGCGCGAGCCGTGGCGGCTGTACGTGTACGACCTCCGCACCGGCCGCGAGCACCCCACCGCCGAGCGGCGGGGCATCGACGACCAGGCCCTGTGGACGGACGCCGGCACCCTCGCGTACGGCCGGGGCGGCGGGGTCTGGACGGTCCCCGCCGACGGTTCGGGCGCGCCGCGCCTCCTCGCCGCGGGCGCGAGCTCCCCGGCGGTACCGGGCCCGGCCCCCTCCGGCCCGTCCGAGTGACGGGCACCGGCCGGCCCGGGCCCCGCGTCCGCGGGCCCACCCGGCGGAACGGGCGAGTGTCCCACCGCCCGCGCGGCTCAGCTCCCGCGGACCGTGCTCCGCAGCGCCAGCGCGGCCATCGGCAGCAGCAGACAGGCGGCGATCGCGTTGAGCGGACCGTAGCCGGCCTCGGCCACGACCAGACCCGCGGCGAGGCCGCCCAGGCCCGCCGCGGTGTTCATCACGAAGTCGGAGAGGCCCTGGGCCGCCGCCCGCTGCGCCTGCGGCACGGAGTCGGTGAGCAGCGCCGAGCCGGAGACCAGCCCCGCCGACCAGCCGAGCCCCAGGACGAAGAGGCCGAGCGCGGTCTGCCCGTGGCTCGGTCCCGCCGTGCCGGCGAGCAGCGCGGCCAGCGCGATGAGCCCGGCCGCGAGGCCGATCACGGCGCGTCGGCCGAGCCGGTCGGACAGCCAGCCCATAAGGGGGGAGAAGGCGTACATTCCGGCGATGTGTCCGCTGATCACCAGGCCGATCAGCTGGATGCCCGCCCCGTGGTGGTCGAGGGCGACCGGGGTCATCGACATGATCGACACCATGGCGGTGTGGGAGACGGCCACCGTGACGACGGCGAGCCGGGCGGACGCGGACTCCCGGACGGCCCGCATGCCGGCCCGCAGGGAACGGTTCTCCGGCGGCCGGCCCGGCGTCTCGGCCTCGGCCAGGGCGCGGGCAGTCAGGAGCGGGTCCGGGCGCAGCAGCAGGGCCACCACGGCCGCCGCGATCACGAAGACGCCGGCGGCCCAGACGAAGGGGCCGGCCGTGGCGGGGATGCCCAGACCGGTGACGCTCTCCCCGGCGGGCGCGGCGACGTTCGGCCCGAGGACGGCCCCGATGGTGGTCGCCCACACCACCATGGAGATGGCGCGCGCCCTGCGGTCGGCCTCCTCCAGGTCGGCGGCGGCGAAACGGGCCGCGAGATTGGCCGACGAGCCCGCCCCGAAGCCGACCAGGCCGGCGAGCAGCAGCGGGAAGCTGCCGACGGCCGCGCCGAGCACCACCACGCCGGCGCCGAGCGCCCCGAGCAGATAGGCCAGGACCAGGCCGGCCCGCCGTCCCCGTGCGGCCATCAGCGCGGCCAGTGGCATGGCGAGCAGCGCGGGCCCGGCCACCGTCGCCGTGGAGGCGAGGCCCGACAGGGCCTCCGTGCCGCTGACGTCCTTGGCGAGGACGGCGGCGAGCGCGACGCCGATGGCGATGCCGAGGCCGCCGAGGATCTGGGTGGTGATCAGGACGGCCTGGACGCGCCGGCGCAGAGCGGGGAGCGCGACGGGGGCGGGTGGTCCGTCCGAGAGCGCGCTGTCAGGGGTGTCGGGCATCTTGGTCACTTACGTGAGTCTGCCAGCCGTCCCCCACGAGGGGAACGCCCCCGGACCCCGCCCGCGACGCTCCGGCCCCACCCCGCCCGCTCAGAACAGCGGCTCCGGCAGCACCCCCTCCAGCGCCAGCAGCCGCCGCTTCGTCTCCAGGCCGCCCCCGAAGCCGCCGAGTCCCCCGTCGCTCTCCACCACCCGGTGGCACGGCACCACCACCGGCAGCGGATTGGCGCCCATCGCCGCGCCCACCGCCTGCGCCCCGCCCGGCTGCCCCACGCGCCGCGCCAGCTCCCCGTACCCGACGACCGTCCCGTACGGCACGCCCGCCGCCAGCTCGCGGAGCACCTGCCGGTTGAAGCCGGCCGTCAGGGACCAGTCCAGGGGCAGGTCGAAGCCGTGCGGATCGCCCGCGAAGTAGCGGCGGAGCTGACGTATCGGCTCGGCGAGCAGGCCCGAGGCGCACTCCACCGGCCGTGTCCCCAGCTGCTCGGCCAGCCGGCCGAGCATGCGCGCGCGCCGCTCGGCACCGGCGTGGAACTCGACCCGCACGAGCCCCTTCGCCGTCGCCGCCAGGAGGAGCGGACCGATCCCGCTCTCCACCACCGTCCACTCGACGGCGGACCCCGCTTCGATGTCCATGCGCTCACGGTACGACCCGCCACCGACAGCCGGTCCGGCATCACGGCACGGTCTCGCTCAGGTCTCACCAGGGGAAATTCCCCGGTCGCATGGTCGCCCGGGTCCACGCGCGCCATAATCTCGCCCCGGGGGCAGTACCCAGCGGTTCCGACTGTTTTCGGACGAAGTTGTACCAGGGGTGGAGGGCACACGCTCATGCAGGGCACGGTCGACGGTTTCAGCTACGGGCTCGTCACGCCCGTGGCCGCCTTTCTCATGGCCTGCCTCGGCGGTGCCCTCGGACTGAGGTGCACCACCCGGTCGCTCCGCCACGACGACACCTTCAAGGCCGGCTGGCTCGCCCTCGGCGCCACCTCCATCGGCACCGGGATATGGACCATGCACTTCATCGCGATGATGGGCTTCTCGGTCCGGCAGGCGCCGATCAGCTACGACCTGCCGATCACCTTCGCCAGCCTGGGCGTCGCCGTCCTCATGGTCGGCATCGGGATCTTCATCGTGGGCTACCGCGCGGCGACCGCCCTCACCCTGGTGACCGGCGGCACCATCACCGGTCTCGGCATCGCCACCATGCACTACCTGGGCATGGCCGGCATGCGCCTGGAGGGCCGGATCGACTACGACACCCTCACCGTCGCGCTCTCCGTGCTCATCGCCGTCGTGGCCGCCACCGCGGCCCTCTGGGCCGCCGTCTCCGTCCATGGATTTCTGGCCAGCCTCGGAGCGAGCCTGGTGATGGGAGTCGCCGTCAGTGGTATGCACTACACCGCCATGTCGGCGGTCAGCGTCCACCTCCACGGCGGCGACGCCCCGGCGGGCCCCGGCGACACCGCCACCTCCCTCCTCCCGATGCTGATCGGGCCGGCGGTCTTCCTGATCCTCGCGGCCGTCGTCGTCATGTTCGACCCGCTGCTCGTCATGGGCGAGCCGGACCGGCACCGGACCCCGGCCCGCGCCGTGCACCGCCCCGGCATCCCCGCCCCCCGCCACGTGCCCACCTACGGTGAGCCCGCGAACTGGTCCTCGCGCCCCGCCGGACGCGGCGCCCGCAGGGCCGTCCACCGGGCCGGACACCGCTCCCAGGACTGGTGAGCCGGGCCGTCGGGGCCGGGCGGTGAACCGATCACCGCCCGACTGTCGGTGCGGGGTCGTACGGTGGTTGCATGCGGCCCGTTTCCAAGATCGAACGTTCGGTGGCGCCCTTCGAGGTCGTCAGCCCCTACCAGCCCAGCGGCGACCAGCCCGCCGCCATCGCCGAGCTCGAGCGGCGCGTCCGCGCGGGCGAGAAGGACGTCGTGCTGCTCGGCGCCACGGGCACCGGCAAGTCGGCCACCACGGCCTGGATGATCGAGAAGCTCCAGCGCCCCACCCTGGTCATGGCGCCGAACAAGACCCTGGCCGCCCAGCTGGCCAACGAGTTCCGCGAGCTCCTGCCGAACAACGCGGTCGAGTACTTCGTCTCGTACTACGACTACTACCAGCCCGAGGCGTACGTCCCGCAGTCGGACACCTACATCGAGAAGGACTCCTCGATCAACGAGGAGGTGGAGCGGCTGCGCCACTCCGCGACGAATTCGCTGCTCACCCGCAGGGACGTCATCGTGGTCGCCTCCGTCTCCTGCATCTACGGCCTCGGCACCCCCCAGGAGTACGTGGACCGCATGGTCCCGCTCAAGGTCGGGGAGGAGATCGACCGCGACCAGCTGCTGCGCCGCTTCGTCGACATCCAGTACACCCGCAACGACCTGGCGTTCACCCGGGGCACCTTCCGGGTGCGCGGCGACACCATCGAGATCTTCCCGGTGTACGAGGAGCTCGCCGTCCGCATCGAGATGTTCGGCGACGAGATCGAGGCGCTCTCCACCCTCCACCCGCTCACCGGCGAGGTCATCAGCGAGGACCGGGAGCTGTACGTCTTCCCCGCCAGCCACTACGTCGCCGGACCCGAGCGCATGGAGCGGGCCGTCAACGACATCGAGCGGGAGCTGGAGAGCTGCCTGGCCGAGCTCGACAAGCAGGGCAAGCACCTGGAGTCCCAGCGCCTGCGCATGCGGACCACGTACGACATCGAGATGATGCGCCAGATCGGTTCCTGCTCCGGCATCGAGAACTACTCGCTGCACTTCGACGGACGCGAGCCCGGTTCCCCGCCCAACACCCTCCTCGACTACTTCCCGGAGGACTTCCTCCTGGTCATCGACGAGTCCCACGTCACCGTGCCGCAGATCGGCGCCATGTACGAGGGCGACGCCTCCCGCAAGCGGACCCTCGTGGACCACGGGTTCCGGCTCCCCTCCGCCCTGGACAACCGGCCCCTGAAGTGGGAGGAGTTCCAGGAGCGCATCGGCCAGACCGTCTACCTCTCCGCGACCCCCGGCACCTACGAGCTCTCCCGCTCGGACGGCTTCGTCGAGCAGATCATCCGCCCCACCGGCCTCGTCGACCCCGAGGTGGTCGTCAAGCCCACCGAGGGGCAGATCGACGACCTGGTCCACGAGATCCGGCTGCGCACCGAGAAGGACGAGCGGGTCCTCGTCACCACCCTCACCAAGAAGATGGCCGAGGACCTCACCGACTACTTCCTGGAGCTCGGCATCCAGGTGCGCTACCTCCACAGCGACGTCGACACCCTGCGCCGCATCGAGCTGCTGCGCGAGCTGCGCTCCGGCGAGTACGACGTCCTGGTCGGCATCAACCTCCTCCGCGAGGGCCTCGACCTTCCCGAGGTCTCCCTCGTCGCCATCCTCGACGCCGACAAGCAGGGCTTCCTGCGTTCGGGCACCTCGCTGATCCAGACCATCGGCCGCGCCGCGCGCAACGTCTCCGGCCAGGTCCACATGTACGCGGACACCATCACCCCGGCGATGGCCCAGGCCATCGACGAGACCAACCGGCGCCGTGAGAAGCAGGTCGCGTACAACACCGAGCACGGCATCGATCCGCAGCCGCTCCGCAAGAAGATCAACGACATCGTCGCGACCATCGCCCGCGAGGAGATCGACACCGAGGAACTCCTCGGCACGGGGTACCGCCAGTCCAAGGACGGCAAGGGCGCCAAGGCCCCCGTCCCCTCGCTCGCCGCGCACGCGGCCCCCGGCAAGGGGAAGGGCAAGGGCGCCGGCCGGTCCGGCACCGTCGAACTGGGCGACCGTCCGGCGACCGAACTGGCCGCGATCATCGAGGAGATGACCGACCGGATGCGGGCCGCCGCGGCCGAGCTCCAGTTCGAGGTCGCGGCCCGCCTCCGTGACGAAGTGGGCGAGCTGAAGAAGGAGTTGCGCCAGATGAAGGAGGCGGGGCTCGCCTGACCGTCCCTCCCGAGCGGCAGGCGGTCCGGTGTGTTGCAGGAGCGACACAAAACCGGACCGCGTCTGCTGCGCTGTCGGTGTCCCTGCGTAGGGTGCTGCCCAGCCGCACGCACACGACGGCGGGCGCGGGGACGAGAGGGGCAGCGCGTGACGGTCAACATGACCAAGGGGCAGGCCATCAGCCTGGAGAAGCAGGGCGGGGGCAGCCTCGACCAGGTACGGATGGGGCTCGGCTGGCAGGCCGCGCCGCGCCGGGGACTCTTCGGCTCGCGCACCCGGGAGATCGACCTGGACGCCTCGGCCGTGCTGTTCGCCGGCAAGCAGCCGGTGGACGTGGTCTTCTTCCGCCACCTGGTCAGCGACGACGGCTCGGTACGGCACACCGGTGACAACCTGGTCGGCGGTGTCGGCCAGGGGGGCGACGACGAGGCGATCCTCGTCGACCTCCAGCGCGTCCCGGTCCACATCGACCAGATCGTCTTCACGGTGAACTCCTTCACCGGCCAGACCTTCCAGGAGGTGCAGAACGCCTTCTGCCGGCTCGTCGACGAGACGAACGGGCAGGAGCTCGCGCGCTACACCCTCGACGGCGGCGGCCAGTACACCGCGCAGATCATGGCCAAGGTGCACCGGGCCGGTACGGGCTGGCGGATGACCGCCCTGGGCAACCCGGCCAACGGCCGCACCTTCCAGGACCTCATGCCCGCGATCCTGCCGCACCTGTAACACGCGGCCCGCGTACGCACCGACAGCTCCCGGCGGCACAGGCCGCCGGGAGCTGTTCCACAGCAACCACCCGGCGCCCGGCCGGGGACACGCCGAGGGGAACAGAGCCGAGATGACCGCCGAGCTGGTCCGGGGACAGAACCGCCCCCTGCCCGACACCCCCCTGGAGATCCGGGTCTCGGCCGGTCATCCGGTCGTCGCCCTGGCCACCCTCGGCGACGCGGACGGCCGGGTCACGGGCGCCGAACGGGTCGCCCGCCCCGGCGCGCCCGCCCCGCCCGGCATCGGCGTGCCGGGACCGGACACGGTCGGTCACCGTTTCGCCGTCGACCCGGCGGCGCTCCCGGAGACCGTCCACCGGGTCTCCGTGCTGCTCGTCCTGCCCCCGGGCGTGAGCGGCCCCGACCGCTTCGGCGCGGTCGCCGCCCCCTTCGTCTCCGTGTGCGACCCGGAGGGCCGGGCCCTCGCCGAGCACACCCTCACCGGCCTCGACCGCGAGACCGCCGTCGTCGCCCTGGAGCTGTACCGGCGCCAGGGCGCCTGGAAGGTCCGCGCGGTCGGCCAGGGGTACGAGGGCGGCCTCGCCGCACTCCTCGCCGACCAGGGCGTGGAACGGCCCGCCGAGCTCGCGGCCACGGTCCTCGAAGCAGCCGCCCGGCCCCCGGCCGCCTCCGCCGCCGGAGCCCCGCGTGTCGGGACGAGCGGCGGGACCATCAGCTACGCCCACCCGCGCCGCCGGCCGAGCGCCCCCGCGCCGGATCCGGCCCCCGCGCCCACCGTGCCCGCGCCCGCCCCGGGAGAGCCGGACCCCGCCTCCCCGTACCCCGCCCCCGTCGCCGGTGACGCCGCCGGCTGGTCCATGGACGAGCGCCTGTACAACCAGGTCTGGGGCATGTTCGAGGACCTGGCCCGCACCGCCGCCGCCTACCGCAGTGCCCGCGACTTCGCCGAGTCCCGCCTCGATCAGGAGCTGGACCAGGTGCTCGCCGACCCGCGTGCCCGGATCGGCGGCGCGGGTGACGCGGCCAGGGCGGCCGCCAAGGCCCGGCACGACGACCTCGTGGAACGGGCCCGGGAGGTCCTCGACCGCGACCTGGACCGGCTCGCCGCCGAGGCGGAGGTCGTCGAACCCGCCCTCCCCGTCGCGTACGCCCGCTGGGACAGCCCGGCCTGGCACGCCTACCGCGCGCCCGACGAACCGCCGATGGCCGTCCGCCTGGGTGACCTGCACCTCCCCGAGCGTCCGGAGCTGCGGATCCCGCTGCTCGTCCGGCTCCCCCTGGAGCGCGGGATCTGGGTGGACAGCGGCCGGGACCGCTCCGGAGCGGCCGGCGCGCTCGACACGGCGGAACTGCGGCGTCTCGCCCTCGACACCGCCGTCGCGCACACGGCCCGCCTGCTCGCGGTCCACCCGCCGGGACGGTTCGCCGTCCACGTCCTCGACCCGGCCGGCTCGGGAACCGCCGCCTTCGCGCCCCTCGTGGAGACCGGCGTCCTCGCCGCCCCCGTGGCCCGGGGCGCGGCCGGCGTCACCACCGTCCTGGAGCAGCTGACCGAGCGGGTCGACCTGCTCCAGATGGCGCTGCGCGCGGGCGCCCCGGACGCGCTGCCGCCCGGTCTGGACACCGCCCGGCAGCTGCTGATCGTGCACGACTTCCCGCACGGCTTCGACGACCGGGCCGTCACCCGGCTGCGCTACCTGGCCGACGAGGGGCCCTCGGCCGGGGTCCATCTGCTGCTCGTCGCCGACCGGGAGGACGCCGCCGCCTACGGCCCCGTGCTCGACCCCCTGTGGCGTTCGCTGCTCCGGCTCACCCCCGTGCCCGACGACCACCTCGCCGATCCCTGGGTCGGCCACGCCTGGACGTACGAGCCGCCGGTCCTCCCGCCGGGCAGCGCCGTGCTGCGTCAGGTCCTCGCGCAGGTGGCCGGGGCCCGCCCACAGAACCAGCGGTGACCTGCGCTTTTGGGTCCCCTTTACCCTCCCCTTTACCTTCTCTTGGTTCTTCGGGTAGTGTTCTTGGGGCGGAGGGGAGTACTCCCCAAGCGCGGCGTTCCCGTCAGTACGGACGGATCACGGTGATCCGGCCCGGGGCGTCGGCCCGGTGGCGGCACGCGTGCCGCCCGGGTGGAAGAGACCTCCGGCAGCGACGACGCTGATCAGTAGCCGTACGACGCCGGAGGCGCAGTGGACGTTTCAATGACCCTGTGGGTGCTGACCATTCTCGGTCTGTGTGCCCTCATCGGAGCCGACTTCCTCATCGGCCGCAAGCCCCATGACGTGTCGGTGAAGGAAGCCGGCATCTGGACGGTCGTCTGGATCGTCCTCGCCGTCCTCTTCGGTCTCGGCCTGCTGTTCTTCGGCAACAGCCAGGCGTCCGGAGAGTTCTTCGCCGGATTCATCACCGAGAAGTCGCTGAGTGTCGACAACCTCTTCGTCTTCGTCCTGATCATGGCGAAGTTCTCGGTGCCCTCCCACCTCCAGCAGCGCGTGCTGCTGATCGGCGTGCTGATCGCCCTGGTGCTCCGCGCGATCTTCATCGCGGCCGGCGCCGCGATCATCGCCAGCTTCTCCTGGGTCTTCTACATCTTCGGCGCGTTCCTGATCTACACCGCCTGGAAGCTCATCCAGGAGGCGCGCTCCGACGAGGAGGAGGACGACTTCGAGGAGAACCGTCTCCTCAAGTCCGTCGAGAAGAAGTTCGGCGTCGCGGACCGCTACCACGGCACCAAGCTGTTCATCCGCAACAACGGCAAGAGGGTGCTGACGCCGCTGATGGTCGTCATGCTCGCCATCGGCACCACCGACGTCCTCTTCGCCCTGGACTCGATCCCGGCGATCTTCGGCCTCACCCAGGACCCGTACATCGTCTTCACCGCCAACGCCTTCGCCCTCATGGGTCTGCGGCAGCTGTACTTCCTGATCGGCGGCCTGCTGAAGAAGCTGGTCCACCTCAGCTACGGCCTGTCGGTGATCCTCGGCTTCATCGGCGTCAAGCTCGTGCTGCACGCCCTGCACGAGTCCGGCGTCCACGTACCCGAGATCTCGATCCCGTTCTCCCTCGCGGTCATCTGCGGCGTGCTGGTCATCACCACCGTCACCAGCCTGATCGCCTCCAGGAAGCAGGAGCGCAAGGAGGCCGAGGAGGCCGCGGCCACCGGGGCGGGCGAGAAGGACAGCGTCGGCGCCTGACGCCCACGGGCGTAGGCCCCACACCACACGGCGACGGCCGGCCGGGAGTCCTCCCGGCCGGCCGTCGCCGTGTTCCCGGCCCCTCAGGCCGGGGCGCCCTCCACCGCCGCCGAGCGCTCCGGCAGCGTCTCCGGGAGGAGCGCGAAGCAGCCCAGGCTCAGCAGGGCGAGCAGCGTCAGATAGGCCGCCACCCCCCAGGGCGGCCCCGAGCGGCCCTCCGAGAGCGCCGTGGCGACGAGCGGGGTGAGCGCGCCGCCCAGGACGCCTGCCAGGTTGTAGCCGACCGCGGCGCCCGTGCAGCGCACCCGGGGCTCGTACAGCTCCGGCAGGTACGCCGCCACCACCGCGAACATCGTGATGAAGGCCAGCAGCGCCCCCAGGAAACCGAGGAACATCAGCAGCGGCCGCCCCGTGTGCAGCAGCCCCACCAGCGGGAACATCCACAGCGCCGCGGCCGCGCAACCCGCCAGGCACAGCGGGCGGCGCCCCCAGCGGTCGGCGAGCAGTGCCACGAACGGGGTGGCCGCCCCCTTGATCGCCACGGCGGCCATGACACAGCTCAGCATCACCGTGCTGCTCACCCCCAGCCGCTCGGTCCCGTAGGCCAGCGCCCAGGTGGAGACCGTGTAGAAGATCGCGTACCCGACCGCCAGCGCGCCGGCCGTCAGCAGCACCAGGCGCCAGTGGCCCCGCGCCACCTCGGCCAGCGGGGCGCTCGCCCGCCGTCCGGTCGCCGACAGTTCCTCGAACTGCGGGGTCTCCGCCAGCGAGGAGCGCAGCAGCAGGCCCGCGGCGGCCAGGACACCGGCCACCCAGAACGGCACCCGCCAGCCCCAGGAGCGGAACTCGGCGTCGCTGAGCCCTGCCGAGAGCCCCAGCATCACCCCGTTGGCGAGGAGGAAGCCGACCGCCGGGCCGATCTGGGGGAAGCTCGCCCACAGCGCGCGCCGGTGCGCGGGCGCGTGCTCGGCGGTGAGCAGCACCGCCCCGCCCCACTCGCCGCCCAGGCCGAGGCCCTGCAGGAAGCGGAGGGTCAGCAGCAACAGGGGCGCGGCGATGCCGATCGACCCGTACGCCGGGACGCAGCCGACCGCGACGGTGGCGCAGCCGGTGAGCAGCAACGAGACGAACAACACCGGCCGCCGCCCGTACCGGTCACCGACCTGGCCGAAGACGATCGAGCCCAGCGGGCGGGCGAGGAAGCCCACGGCGAAGGTGCCGAAGGCCGCCAGCGTCCCGGCGAGCGGCGAGAAGGTCGGGAAGAAGAGCGGCCCGAGGACGAGGGCCGCGGCGGTGCCGTAGATGAAGAAGTCGTAGAACTCGACGGCCGTGCCGACGAGCGAGGCGACGGCGAGCCGGGCCATCGAGGGGGCGCGGGACGGCGACGGAGGGTGACTGTGGCGCATGTCGCGCCAACTACCCGCCGGGCGTCCCGGTTACGGGGGCGTGCGGAGGCGCGTGGGAAACGGTGCGCGCGCCACCCTGGTCACAGGGGCCGCCACCGGGGGAGCGGTCCGGCCGGCGCCGGTTCACCAGCCGCGCTCGCGCCACTCCGGCAGGTGGGGGCGCTCGTCACCGAGCGTGGTGTCCCTGCCGTGGCCCGGGTAGATCCAGGACTCGTCCGGCAGAACGGCGAAGAGCTTGGTCTCGACGTCGTGGAGCAGCCGCGCGAAGGCCTCGGGGTCCTGCCAGGTGTTGCCGACGCCGCCGGGGAAGAGGCAGTCGCCGGTGAAGACGTGGGGGTGGCCGTGCGGGTCGTCGTAGATCAGGACGATCGAACCCGGCGTGTGTCCGACGACCCGGCGGGCGGTGAGCTCGACCCGGCCGACCCGGATCGTGTCGCCGTCCTCCACGGGCACGTCGGTCGTGACGGGGATGCCCTCCGCGTCGTACGCCCCCGCGTACGTCCGGGCGCCGGTCGTGGCCACCACCTCGGCCAGGGCCTGCCAGTGGTCGCCGTGCCGGTGGGTGGTGACGACACCGGCGACGCCGTCGTCGCCGATCAGGGTGAGGAGGGTGTGGGGCTCGTTCGCCGCGTCGATCAGGAGCTGCTCACCGGTCGCCCGGCAGCGCAGCAGATACGCGTTGTTGTCCATCGGGCCGACCGCGACCTTGGAGATCATCAGCTCCGACAGCTCGTGCACGTCGGCGGGCCCGCCGACCTTCACCGCTCCGCTGTACGTCATGGGCTCAGCGTAATCCGGCCCTGCGCGTCATGAGGTGCGGGCCGGCACCGCCGCGGGCGGTGCCGGAACCCGGGCGCCTCCGCCTACAGCGGCGGGAGCGAGGGCAGCGCGCCGCCCTCGGTCTTCAGGGCCGAGCCGTCGCGCCGTCCGGCGAGCCAGCCGAGCAGGTCGGCGGCCGGGCCGGACACCGTGACGGCCTCCTCGTCCCCGCCCCGGCTCCGGCCGGTCGTCCAGGTGCGGCCGTCGTCGGCGCGCAGGACGGCCGGGGGCACGCTCTCCAGGCCGGCGAAGCGGTCGGCGAGGAAGGCGATCTCCCGGTCCGTGAACTCCTCGGGAAGGTCCTCCAGCTCGTAGCCGGCGCCCAGGTCCACGTGGTGCAGGGCCACCTCCACCCAGCGGCGGAAGGGCAGCCGCGAGGCGCTGTCGGTCACCCCGTTGCGCAGCTCGACCGTACGGCCCCAGTCGGCGGGCTCGGCCGCCACGGCCTGGAAGCGGTCGGCGGTCGCGCGCAGGTCGGCGAGCTGCGCGTCGAGGGGCCGCCCGGCGTCCCGCTCGATGTCGGCGTCGCGCGCCTCGGCGCTCGCGTACATGGGCAGCCCCCGGAGCACGTTCACCAGGGCGTCGGCGTTCCGGGAGAGGTGGGCGAGGACGTGGCCACGGCTCCAGCCGGGAAGCCGTGACGGCTCGGCGACGGCCGCGTTGTCCCAGGAGGCGGCGTCGTTCAGCAGCCGCTCGGTCGCCTCGCGTACGGAGGCCAGGTCGCGCTCGTGATCGATCATGGCGCCGACCCTAGCGCCGACCACTCGTTCGGGTGAAGCGCTCGCCGACCGTCCGGAAATCGAATGTGCGTGCTATAGGCTCGCTGGAAGCATCAGGCATCCTTGGTTGTTGGGTGTTCAGGCACATCCGCTCTCTCAAGAAAGGTGCGGACCGGCGTGGCCGACCGTCTCATCGTCCGTGGCGCGCGCGAGCACAACCTCAAGAACGTCTCGCTCGACCTCCCGCGCGACTCCCTCATCGTCTTCACCGGACTCTCGGGGTCGGGCAAGTCCTCCCTCGCCTTCGACACGATCTTCGCCGAGGGGCAGCGTCGCTACGTCGAGTCCCTCTCCTCGTACGCACGGCAGTTCCTCGGCCAGATGGACAAGCCGGACGTGGACTTCATCGAGGGTCTTTCGCCCGCCGTCTCCATCGACCAGAAGTCGACCTCGCGCAACCCGCGCTCCACGGTCGGCACCATCACCGAGGTCTACGACTACCTCCGGCTCCTCTTCGCGCGCATCGGCAAGCCGCACTGTCCCGAGTGCCGCCGCCCGATCTCGCGCCAGTCGCCGCAGGCCATCGTGGACCGGGTCCTGGAGCTGCCCGAGGGCAGCCGCTTCCAGGTGCTCTCGCCGCTCGTCCGCGAGCGCAAGGGCGAGTTCGTGGACCTCTTCGCCGACCTCCAGACCAAGGGCTACAGCCGCGCCCGGGTCGACGGGGTGACCGTGCAGCTCAGCGAGCCGCCGGTGCTGAAGAAGCAGGAGAAGCACACGATCGAGGTGGTCGTGGACCGCCTCACCGTGAAGGACGGCGCCAAGCGCCGGCTCACCGACTCCGTGGAGACCGCCCTCGGCCTCTCCGGCGGCATGGTCGTGCTCGACTTCGTCGACCTCCCCGAGGACGACCCCGAGCGTGAGCGGATGTACTCGGAGCACCTCTACTGCCCGTACGACGACCTCTCCTTCGAGGAGCTGGAGCCGCGCTCCTTCTCCTTCAACTCGCCCTTCGGCGCGTGCCCCGACTGCACCGGCATCGGCACCCGCATGGAGGTCGACCCGGACCTGATCGTCCCCGACGAGGAGAAGTCCCTCGACGAGGGCGCCATCCACCCCTGGTCGCACGGCCACACCAAGGAGTACTTCGGCCGGCTCATCGGCGGTCTGGCCCAGGCGCTCGGCTTCCGTACGGACATCCCGTACGCGGGGCTGCCGCAGCGGGCCAAGAAGGCCCTGATGTACGGCCACAAGACGCAGGTCGAGGTCCGCTACCGCAACCGGTACGGCCGCGAGCGGGCGTACACCACCCCCGCCTTCGAGGGCGCCGTCTCGTTCGTCAAGCGGCGCCACAGCGAGGCCGAGAGCGACTCCAGCCGCGAGCGCTTCGAGGGCTACATGCGTGAGGTGCCCTGCCCCACCTGCGAGGGCACCCGCCTCAAGCCGATCGTCCTCGCGGTCACGGTCATGGACAAGTCCATCGCCGAGGTCTCCGCGATGTCCATCAGCGACTGCGCCGAGTTCCTGTCCCGCCTCACGCTGAGCGCGCGCGACAAGAAGATCGCCGAGCGCGTCCTCAAGGAGGTCAACGAGCGGCTCCGCTTCCTGGTGGACGTCGGCCTCGACTACCTCTCGCTCAACCGCGCCGCGGGCACGCTCTCCGGTGGCGAGGCCCAGCGCATCCGGCTCGCCACCCAGATCGGTTCCGGCCTGGTCGGCGTGCTGTACGTGCTGGACGAGCCGTCCATCGGCCTGCACCAGCGGGACAACCACCGGCTCATCGAGACCCTCGTCCGGCTGCGGGACATGGGCAACACGCTCATCGTGGTCGAGCACGACGAGGACACGATCAAGGTCGCCGACTGGGTCGTGGACATCGGCCCGGGCGCCGGCGAGCACGGCGGCAAGGTCGTCCACTCCGGTCCGCTGAAGGAGCTCCTCGCCAACGAGGAGTCGATGACCGGGCAGTACCTGTCCGGGCGCAGGGCGATCGCCACCCCGGAGACCCGCCGCCCCGTCGACCCCGGCCGCGCGCTCACCGTGCACGGCGCCCGGGAGAACAACCTGCGGGACATCGACGTCTCCTTCCCGCTCGGCGTCCTCACCGCCGTCACCGGCGTCTCGGGATCCGGCAAGTCGACCCTGGTCAACGACATCCTCTACACCCACCTGGCCCGCGAGCTGAACGGCGCCAAGTCGGTGCCCGGACGCCACACCCGGGTGGACGGCGACGACCTGGTCGACAAGGTCGTGCACGTCGACCAGTCCCCGATCGGCCGCACCCCCCGGTCGAACCCGGCCACCTACACCGGTGTCTTCGACCACGTCCGCAGGCTGTTCGCGGAGACGATGGAGGCCAAGGTCCGCGGCTACCTGCCCGGCCGGTTCTCCTTCAACGTCAAGGGCGGCCGCTGCGAGAACTGCTCCGGCGACGGCACGATCAAGATCGAGATGAACTTCCTGCCGGACGTCTACGTCCCGTGCGAGGTCTGCCACGGCGCCCGGTACAACCGGGAGACCCTGGAGGTCCACTACAAGGGCAAGTCCATCGCCGAGGTCCTGGACATGCCGATCGAGGAAGCCCTCGACTTCTTCGAGGCCGTCCCGACGATCGCCCGCCACCTGCGCACGCTCAACGAGGTCGGTCTCGGGTACGTGCGGCTCGGGCAGTCGGCGCCGACGCTCTCCGGCGGTGAGGCGCAGCGCGTGAAGCTCGCCTCCGAGCTCCAGAAGCGTTCGACCGGCCGCACGGTCTACGTCCTGGACGAGCCGACCACCGGTCTGCACTTCGAGGACATCTCGAAGCTGATCAAGGTGCTGTCCGGTCTGGTCGACAAGGGCAACTCGGTGATCGTCATCGAGCACAACCTCGATGTCATCAAGACCGCCGACTGGATCATCGACATGGGCCCCGAGGGCGGCAGCGGCGGCGGCGTGGTCGTCGCCGAGGGCACCCCCGAGGAAGTGGCCTCCGTGCCCGCGAGCCACACGGGCAAGTTCCTCCGCGAGATCCTCGGCCCGGACCGGATCAGCGACGCCACCGCGGCCGTCCCGGCGGCGCGCGGAGCGAAGAAGAAGGCCCCCGCCAAGAAGACGGCGGCCCCGGCGAAGAAGGCCGCCGCGAAGCCGGCGGCCACCGCCAGGAAGACGGCGAAGGCCACGACGGGCAAGGCCGCCAAGGCCTGACCCCACCCCCGGACCACCACGGCCGCGGGCCCCGGACCGACCCGGGGGCCGCGGCCGTGGTGCACCAGGGCCGGGCCCGCCGGGGGAGCGGACCGCCGCTCCCTCAGCCCCGCAGCTCGTGCGCGTACGGCGGTTCCGCGCCGGGGCGGGTGCAGGTGACGGCCGCCGCCCTCGCCGCGTACGTCAGCAGGTCCCGCCACTCCTCCGCCGAAAGGGCCTCCGGCCTCCGGTCGCCCAGACCGTGCAGCAGGGCCGCGTTCACCGTGTCCCCGGCGCCGATCGTGTCCGCGATCCGCACCGGCACCCCCGGCACCGACACCTCGAACCCCTCCGTGACCACCGTCAGGCCGGCGGCGCCCCGCGTCACGACCACCGCGGCCGGCCCGCGCGCCCGCCACGCGGCGGGGGAGCCGCCCAGCCAGGCCGCGTCCTCCTCGGAGAGCTTCAGGAGCGAGACGTACGGCAGCCAGCCCGCGAAGCGGCGCCGGTACGCCTCCGGGTCCGGGATCAGGCCGGGCCGCACGTTCGGGTCCAGCAGCGTCACGACGCCCCGCCCCGCCTCACGCCGCAGCAGCGCCTCGTACGCGCTCGCTCCCGGCTCCAGGACCAGGGAGCAGGTGCCGAGGCACAGTGCCCGCGCCTCCGCCGGGAGCGGTCCGGGCAGCTCGAACAGCCGGTCCGCCGTCCCCTCCACGTAGAAGCCGTACCGAGCCGAGCCGTCCGGCCCCACCGTCGCCACCGCGAGCGAGGTCGGCTCCGGCCCCCGCCGCACCAGCCCGGTCGCCACCCCGGCCGCCGCGAGGCCCCCCATCAGGACCTCGCCGAAGGCGTCCGCCGACACCCGGGAGCAGAAGGCCACCGGGGCGCCCAGCCGCCCCAGGGCGACGGCCGTGTTGTACGGCCCGCCACCCGGGCGGGGGAGCAGCGGGGACAGCGCGGACACGGGCCCGGCCGCCTTGTCGGGGACCAGGTCGATCAGGGACTCACCGGCGACGACGATCACGCACCGGAACGTAACCCATGTCCGGCCGCCCACGACAGGCCCGCCCGAAAGCACACGAATCCGCGCCGGTATCGTCGGAGCCGACACCTCCGTACCGCCAGCCCCGTGGAGCGCTCATGTCCGGCCAGTCCACCCGCCGCACCGTCCTGAAAGGTGCCGCGCTCGCCGGTGCCGCCGGGCTGGGAGTCGCCGCCTGCTCCACCGAGTCCAAGCTCGGCCACGCCACCGTTCCGACCCCGACCGCCCCGGTCGACCTCGGCGCCCCGGACGCCGTGCCCGTCGGCGGCGCGAAGCTCTACCGCGAGCAGCGGCTCCTCGTGAGCTGCCCGGCCAAGGGGCAGTACAAGGCGTTCAGCGCCCAGTGCACCCACGCCGGCTGCGTCCTGGACAAGATCCAGGACAACGAGGGCAACTGCCCCTGCCACGGCAGCCGCTTCGACGTCACGACCGGCAAGGCGCTCAAGGGCCCCGCCACCGTCCCGCTCCCCGAGGTCCCGGTCCGCGTCGAGAACGGCAAGCTGATCGCCGGCCCCGAGGCCTGACCGGCCCCAAGCACCCGGCCCAGAGGCCTGACCTCCGCGCACGGTGCGTCGCCCGCCCGGCCCGGTGTCACGCCCAGTCCCAGTCGATCCCCAGGAGTCCGGGACGCACGCCCTGCTCCGCGAGGTGCACCGTGCGGTGGGGGCCGTGCAGGGTCAGCTCGGCCCGGCCGCCCCGCGGCGCCCCCGCCGACGCCTGCGCGAACCGGCGGCACCGCACCGGCAGCGCGGCCTCGTCGAACCGCACCTGGAGCACGTACTGCCCCGCCGCGAAGGTGAACCCGCGCACGTACTCCCCGCTCGGCCCCGCCGTACCGTCGTCGAAGCCGTACGCGAACAGATGCGTGTCCCCGGCCCGCAGCCGCGCGTCGAACAGCAGCTCCGCCACCACCACACCCGTCTCCGCGTGCCACCGCACCCGCCCCGCGCGGCAGTTCTCCACCGCCCGCACCACCACCCGCGACGGATCGCAGCCCGGGTCGCCGTGGTGCACGGCCACGTACCGGTCCACCCCGTCCCGGTGCGCCCGCACCACCTGCTGGGTGTCCCGCCCGAGCAGCTGCCGCGCCGCCCCGATCCGTACCCGGTCGATCTGCCCCACCGTGTGCAGCCCGCCGTCCGCCGGGGACTCCAGCTCGGCCAGCAGCTGCTCGACCGTGCCGGAGGCCTCCACCAGCGAGCGGTACGAGCGGGCCGCCGGCCGTTCCACCTCGGCGCGGCCGCCGGCGTCCGCCGACAGCAGCCGCAGCAGCGAGTTGCCCGGCAGCTGGAGCACCTCCTCCAGGGCCGCGACCGCCTTCAGGGACTCGGGCCGCCGCGGCCGCCGGGCCCCCTGCTGCCAGTAACTCAGCGAGGTCACGCCGACCTTGACGCCCCGGTGCGCCAGATGGTGCTGGACCCGCTGGAGCGGCAGACCGCGTACGGCCAGCGCGGTGCGCAGGGCCAGATGGAAGGGGCCGGTGTGCAGCAGCTGCACCAGATCGGCCTCGGTGTGGCTCACGAGGGCTCCTCCGTGAACGTTCACTCCTGAGGGCGGCCCACCGCGCCGGGGGCCGCGGGCGGGCAGGTGGGGCGCGGTGCCCGTTCACAGGGGGGTCACACCGTTCACAGCCCGTCGTCACCCCGCATTGAAGCGTGTTGACCGGATCCGGACAACGCCCGATGCTCCTCACCAGCGTCCGGACGCGCTCCTCCACACCCCCCACTCCATCCCCACCCCCCACCCCGGGAGGAACGCGATGCGCAGAAGAAGGCTGTCCCTCGTGGCGCCGGCCGCCGCCGCTGCGGCACTCTTCCTCGTCCCCACCGCCACCCCGGCGACCGCCGCCCCCCAGGCCACGGTCGCCCCGGCCCCCGCCCCCGTCACCGCCGCCGCCCCGGGCGGTGAGGACGTCTCCGCCTTCGCCGCCAAGCGGCTGAACATCACCATGCAGGCCCAGCAGAAGACCAACTGGTGCTGGGCCGCCGGCGGCAACACCATCGCCGCCTGGTTCGGCCGCTCGTACAGCCAGAACCAGTTCTGCAACGCCGCCTTCAACCGGCAGCAGGGCTACGACTGCCCCAACTGGCAGGCCACCCTCGGCAACGTCCAGACCGGACTGCGCTGGGCCGGCGTCAACCCCGGCTCGTACGTCGACGGCTGGCTGCGCTACTCGACCGTGCAGACCGAGATCAACGCCGGCCGGCCCGTCGAGACCCGCATCCAGTGGGCGAGCGGCGGCGGCCACATGCACGTCGTGTACGGCTACGACGACAGCGACAGCTGGGTGTACTGGGGCGACCCGTGGCCCTCCAGCGACCGCTACAACTGGGCCTCCCACGCCTGGTACGTGAACAACAACTCCTTCTCCTGGACCCACTCGCTCTACCGGATAGGAGCGTGAGGACGATGAAGAGAACGACGCGCACGACGACCACCGCGCTCACCGTCCGGGCCGGGGCCACGGGCCTCGTGGCCGCCGCCGCGCTGGTCGCCCTGGGCGCCCCGCCCGCCTCCGCCGGCGCCCCGCCCGCCTCCGCCGGCGCCCCGCCGTCCGCCCCGACGCCCGAGGCGGCCGCCGCCGCGCCCGCCACCCTCGGCACCCTCGCCCGGTTCTTCGCCCGCGACGCGGCCCCGGCGGCCGCCGCGTCCGCGGCCGCCGCCGCGGCGCCCCGGATCGACGGCGCCTCCGTCCCGGTGCGGATCCTCTCCCCGGACTTCGTCGCCGGACGGCCCGGGGCGGCGGTGGCGCGCGAGGAGTACCGGGCGAGCCGCGCCGTCGCCGCCGACGGCCGGAAGGCCGCCCTGTGGACGGTGCGGGGCGCGGACGGCTGGCAGGTGGTGAACATCGCCACCGGTGACGACGAGATCCGGTACGCGGAGCGCGGCGGGCGCCTGCTCCCCGGCGGCCTCGTCTTCCGCGAGCCGCAGATCGACGCCTGGTACGTCCAGAAGGGCACGAAGGTGCTCCCGCTGGACGAGGACGCGACCCGGGCCGTCGGCAGCACCGGGACCAGCCTCACCGCCTACCGGGACCGGGTGGTGCGCGCGTACGGCGACAAGCTCCCCGGCTCGGCCTACGCGCGGAAGGGCGCGGCGGGCGGCTACGCGGCCGGTACGGCCCCGGCGGCGGACGCCCCGGCCCCGGCCACGGCCGCCGAGCACACCGGGTCCGGTGGCGTCCCCGCCGCCTCCGCGGCCGCCGGGGCGGGAGCGGTCCTCGCGCTCGCCCTGACGGCCGCGGCGGCGCTGCGCCGCCGCGCCCGCGCGGAGGGCTGAGCGGACGGCGGGCGGTCCGCCCCGCACTCCGGGCCCGGGGCCCCCACCCCCGGGCCCGGACCGTGCCCCCGGCCCCCGCCCGGGGCACTCCCGGCGGAGGCCGGACTGTCGGTGGCCGCCAGTAGGGTGGGGACCATGGCAGACCCCTCCAGCTACCGCCCCAAGCCGGGTCAGATCCCCGACTCGCCGGGGGTCTACAAGTTCCGTGACGAGCACCGCCGGGTGATCTACGTCGGCAAGGCGAAGTCCCTGCGCCAGCGCCTCGCGAACTACTTCCAGCCGCTCGCGAGCCTGCACCCGCGGACGGCCACGATGGTCACCACGGCCGCCTCCGTGGAGTGGACCGTGGTCTCCACCGAGGTCGAGGCGCTGCAGCTGGAGTACTCCTGGATCAAGGAGTTCGACCCCCGGTTCAACGTCAAGTACCGGGACGACAAGTCCTACCCCTACCTCGCGGTCACGCTGAACGAGGAGTTCCCCCGCGTCCAGGTCATGCGCGGCCACAAGAAGAAGGGCGTGCGCTACTTCGGGCCGTACGCGCACGCCTGGGCCATCCGCGAGACCGTCGACCTGATGCTCCGCGTCTTCCCCGTCCGCACCTGCTCGGCCGGCGTCTTCCGCAACGCGGCCTCGGCCGGGCGCCCCTGCCTCCTCGGCTACATCGGCAAGTGCTCGGCGCCCTGCGTCGGCCGGGTCTCCCCCGGGGAGCACCGCGAACTTGCCGAGGAGTTCTGCGACTTCATGGCCGGCCGCACGGGCACGTACCTGCGCCGCCTGGAGAAGATGATGACGGCGGCGGCCGACGACATGGAGTACGAGAGGGCCGCCCGGCTCCGCGACGACCTGCAGGCCCTGCGCCGGGCCATGGAGAAGAACGCGGTCGTCCTCGCCGACGCCACCGACGCCGACCTCATCGCCCTCGCCGAGGACGAGCTGGAGGCCGCCGTCCAGATCTTCCACGTCCGCGGCGGCCGCGTCCGCGGCCAGCGCGGCTGGGTCACCGACAAGGTCGAGGCCGTCGACACGGCCGGGCTCGTCGAGCACGCGCTCCAGCAGCTGTACGGCGAGGAGAGCGGCGACGCGGTCCCCAAGGAGGTCCTGGTCCCCGCGCTCCCCGACGACGCCGAGGCGCTCTCCGCCTGGCTCGCCGGCCGCCGGGGCTCCGGCGTCTCGCTGCGCGTGCCGCAGCGCGGCGACAAGAAGGCCCTGATGGAGACGGTCGCCCGCAACGCGCAGCAGGCCCTCGTCCTGCACAAGACGAAGCGCGCCAGCGACCTCACCACCCGCTCGCGGGCCCTGGAGGAGATCGCCGACGCCCTGGGCCTGGACTCCGCCCCGCTCAGGATCGAGTGCTTCGACGTCTCCCACCTCCAGGGCGAGGACGTGGTGGCGTCCATGGTCGTCTTCGAGGACGGCCTGCCCCGCAAGAGCGAGTACCGCCGCTTCCAGATCAAGGGCTTCGAGGGACAGGACGACGTCCGGTCCATGTACGAGGTGATCGGCCGCCGCTTCAAGCGCTACCTCGCCGAGAAGGAGCGGACCGGTGAGTGGGACCTCCCGGTGGACGGGGAGGTCCCGGCCGCCCCCGAGGGCCGCGAGGACGACGGCCGCCCCAAGCGCTTCGCGTACCCGCCGCAGCTCGTGGTGGTCGACGGCGGGCAGCCGCAGGTCGCCGCCGCCCGGCGGGCCATGGACGAGCTCGGCATCGACGACGTGGCCGTCTGCGGCCTCGCCAAGCGCCTGGAGGAGGTGTGGCTCCCCGGTGAGGACGACCCGGTGGTGCTGCCCCGCTCCAGCGAGGGCCTCTACCTCCTGCAGCGCGTGCGTGACACTGCTCACGACTTCGCCATCCGCTACCAGCGGTCCAAGCGGACCAAACGCATCCGGACCAGCCCCCTCGACGACGTCCCCGGCCTCGGTGCCACCCGGAAACAGGCCCTGATCAAGCATTTCGGCTCGGTGAAGCGGCTCCGGCAGGCGACAATCGAGCAGATCTGCGCGGTCCCCGGCATGGGCAGGAAGACCGCGGAGGCGGTCGTCGTGGCCCTCGCCCGGACGGCCCCGGCCGCACCCGCCGTGAACACGGCGACAGGAGAGATCATGGAAGACGACGGGGGCACCTCCGCATGACCGAGCACGACGAGCAGCACCCCACGCACGGCGGGCACGACCGAGAAGACGGAGCAGGACACGTGAGTACGGGCACGAAGGAGATCCCCGGCGACAACGGCGCCGAGGCGGCCATCCCCGAGCTGGTGATCATCTCCGGCATGTCCGGGGCGGGCCGGTCCACCGCGGCCAAGTGCCTGGAGGACCTCGGCTGGTTCGTCGTGGACAACCTGCCGCCCGCGCTGATCCCCACCATGGTGGAGCTCGGCGCCCGCTCCCAGGGCAACGTCGCCCGCATCGCCGTCGTCGTCGACGTCCGCGGCCGGCAGTTCTTCGACAACCTCCGCGAGTCCCTCGCCGACCTGGACGCCAAGCAGGTCACCCGCCGGATCGTCTTCCTGGAGTCCTCCGACGAGGCCCTCGTCCGGCGCTTCGAGTCCGTCCGCAGGCCGCACCCCCTCCAGGGCGACGGCCGCATCACCGACGGCATCGCCGCCGAGCGCGACCTGCTGCGCGAGCTGCGCGGCGACGCCGACCTGGTGATCGACACCTCCAGCCTCAACGTGCACGAGCTGCGCGCCAAGATGGACGCCCAGTTCGCCGGCGACGAGGAGCCGGAGCTGCGGGCCACCGTCATGTCCTTCGGCTTCAAGTACGGCCTGCCGGTCGACGCCGACCTCGTGGTCGACATGCGCTTCCTGCCCAACCCCCACTGGGTCCCCGAGCTGCGGCCCTTCACCGGCCTCAACGAGGAGGTCGCGAACTACGTCTACAACCAGCCCGGCGCCAAGGAGTTCCTGGACCGCTACACCGAGCTGCTCCAGCTGATCGCCGCCGGCTACCGCCGCGAGGGCAAGCGGTACGTGACCGTCGCCGTCGGCTGCACGGGCGGCAAGCACCGCTCCGTGGCCACCGCCGAGCGCCTCGCCGCCCGCCTCGCCGCCGAAGGGGTCGAGACCGTCGTCGTGCACCGGGACATGGGGCGCGAGTGAAGCCGTACCGTCGGCGCACGTCCACCCTCACGGTGCGGCGTACGCTCAGGCGCGGGGCCCAGCCCAAGGTCGTCGCGCTGGGCGGCGGCATGGGCCTGTCGGCCTCCCTCGCCGCGCTGCGCCGGATCACCGGCGACCTCACCGCCGTCGTCACCGTCGCCGACGACGGCGGCTCCAGCGGCCGGCTCCGCCAGGAGCTGGGCGTTCTGCCCCCGGGCGACCTGCGCAAGGCGCTCGCCGCGCTCTGCGGCGACGACGACTGGGGCCAGACCTGGGCCCGGGTCATCCAGCACCGCTTCCGCTCCAAGGGCGAGATGGGCGGCCACGCCGTCGGCAACCTGCTGATCGTCGCCCTCTGGGAGCAGCTCGGAGGCGACCCCGTGCAGGCCCTCGACCTGGTGGGACGCCTGCTCGGCGCCCAGGGCCGGGTGCTGCCGATGTCCGCCGTCCCCCTGGAGCTCCAGGCCCTGGTACGGGGCCACGACCCGGCCCGCCCGGACGACGTCGACGTGGTCCGGGGCCAGGCGACGGTGGCGCTCACCCCCGGCGAGGTGCAGTCCGTGCACCTGGTCCCGCACGACCCGCCCGCCGTCCCCGAGGCCGTCGCCGCCGTCCTGGACGCCGACTGGGTGGTCCTCGGTCCCGGCTCGTGGTTCTCCTCGGTGATCCCCCATCTCCTGGTGCCCGAACTGCTCGACGCGCTGGTCGAGACGAAGGCCCGGAAGGTGCTCTCCCTCAACCTGGCGCCGCAACCCGGAGAAACCGAGGGCTTCTCCCCGCAGCGTCATTTGGAGGTTTTGGGACGACACGCCCCTAAACTCGCCCTGGACGTGGTGCTGGCCGACGAGGCCGCCGTGCCCGACGTGTCAGCGAGGGAACCCCTGGTCGACGCCGCCAAGCGGCTCGGCGCCGCGGTCGAGCTGGCGCCGGTGGCCAGGGCCGACGGTGCTCCGAAGCACGACCCGGAGCGGTTGGCCGCCGCGTACGACCGTATTTTTCGGATGCATGGAAGGATCGGCCCATGGCGATGACGGCAGCGGTGAAGGACGAGATCTCCCGGCTCCCCGTCACCCGGACCTGCTGCAGGAAGGCAGAGGTCTCGTCGATCCTGCGGTTCGCGGGCGGGCTGCACCTGGTGAGCGGGCGCATCGTGATCGAGGCGGAGCTGGACACGGCCATGGCCGCCCGCCGGCTCAAGCGGGACATCATGGAGATCTTCGGCCACAGCTCGGAGCTGATCGTGATGGCTCCCGGCGGACTGCGCCGCGGCTCCCGCTTCGTCGTACGGGTGGTGGCAGGCGGCGACCAGCTGGCCCGCCAGACCGGCCTGGTCGACGGCCGCGGCCGCCCCATCCGCGGCCTGCCCCCGCAGGTCGTCTCCGGGGCCACCTGCGACGCCGAGGCCGCCTGGCGCGGTGCCTTCCTGGCCCACGGCTCGCTCACCGAGCCCGGCCGGTCCTCCTCCCTGGAGGTCACCTGCCCCGGCCCCGAGGCCGCCCTCGCCCTGGTCGGCGCGGCCCGCCGGCTCTCCATCGCCGCCAAGGCCCGTGAGGTACGGGGCGTGGACCGGGTCGTCGTCCGTGACGGCGACGCCATCGGCGCCCTGCTGACCCGGCTCGGCGCGCACGAGTCGGTGCTCGCCTGGGAGGAGCGGCGGATGCGGCGCGAGGTCCGCGCCACCGCCAACCGGCTGGCCAACTTCGACGACGCCAACCTGCGCCGCTCGGCCCGCGCCGCGGTCGCCGCCGGGGCCCGGGTGCAGCGCGCCCTGGAGATCCTCGGCGAGGAGGTGCCCGAGCACCTCGCCGCCGCCGGCCGGCTCCGCATGGAGCACAAGCAGGCCTCCCTGGAGGAGCTGGGCGCCCTCGCCGACCCGCCGCTGACCAAGGACGCCGTCGCCGGCCGCATCCGCCGGCTGCTCGCCATGGCCGACAAGCGGGCCCAGGATCTCGGCATCCCCGGGACCGAGTCCAACCTCACCGAGGAGCTGGACGACAGCCTCGTCGGCTGACCGTACGGAACCCTCCGGTCCACCCTGCCGGTGCCCTTCTCCGGGCACCGGCAGTCGTGTGAACGGCCCGCGAGGCACCCTTGACACCACTCCGGGTCCCCAGAAGCCTGGCGTCCGTTCACCTTCGTGACGGACCACAGCAAGGGGGGCTCATGAGACGCAGAGCGAGATCCATCCTCGCCGCGGCTTCACTGCTGATCGCCGGAGTGACGGTGGCACCCGCCGCCGGAGCACAGCCGAAGGACCCGGAGGGCGGCGACACCCTCTCCGTCTGGCGCGCCGAGGTCACCCGGGAGCAGGTGCCCCTGCTCCTGGAGGCCGGGGCCGACGCCCACGAACTGACCGAGCAGGTGCCCGACCGGGGCACCGCCACCCTCGAGCTCCACCTCACCGGCGACCAGGCCGGGCAGCTGCGCGCCCGGGGCGTCGCGCTCACCGAGCACACCCCGCCCGCCGGGGCCGAGCGGCGCGCCGCCGCCGCCAGGGACGGCGTCTTCCGCCCCTACGGCGGACCCGGCGGCCTCAAGCAGGAGATCCTGGACACCGCCCGCGCCCGTCCCGACCTCACCAAGGTCGTCTCCCTCGGCCGGACCGTCAAAGGCCAGGACATCCTCGCCGTCAAGGTCACCAAGGGCGCCCCGCGCGTCAAGGACGGCTCACGGCCCGCCACGCTCTACCTCTCCAACCAGCACGCCCGCGAGTGGATCACGCCCGAGATGACCCGGCGGCTGCTCCACCACTACCTCGACCACTACGGCCGGGACCCGCGGATCACCCGCGTCGTCGACTCCACCGAACTGTGGTTCGTCCTCTCCGCCAACCCGGACGGCTACGACTTCACCCACGCCGACCCGGCCAACCGGCTGTGGCGCAAGAACCTCCGCGACAACGACGGCGACGGCCGGATCGCCCCGGGCGACGGCGTCGACCTCAACCGCAACTTCGCCTACAAGTGGGGATACGACAACGAGGGTTCGTCCCCCGACCCGGCCGACGAGACCTACCGCGGCCCCGGCCCCATGTCGGAGCCCGAGACCCGCGCCCTCGACGCCTTCCAGAAACGCATCGGCTTCTCGTACGGCATCAACTACCACTCCGCCGCGCAGCTCCTGCTGTACGGCGTCGGCTGGCAGGTCGCCACCGACACGCCCGACGACACCGCCCTCAAGGCGCTCGCGGGCACCCCGCAGAACTCGGCCGTGCCCGGCTACCGGCCCCAGGTCTCCTCCGAGCTGTACATCACCAACGGCGAGGCGGACGGCCACGCCGCCAACGTCAACGGCATGCAGATGTTCACCCCGGAGATGTCGACCTGCGCCACCGCCTCCCGGGCCGACCCGAACGACGCCTGGGAACCGGCCGACTGCGCCTCCGCCTTCACCTTCCCCGACGACGAGAAGCTGATCCAGGCCGAGTTCGCCAAGAACGTCCCCTTCGCGCTGGCCGTCGCCGAGTCCGCGGCCCGCCCCGACCGGCCGGTCTCCCCGGTCGGCGCCGAGGCCCCCGACTTCACCCCCGACACCTTCACCACCTCCTACGCGGGCGGCGGGGACCAGGAGGTCGCGGTCACCGCGCGCAAGAGCCTGCGCGGCAAGACCCTCACGTACCGGATCAACGGCGGACGCGCCCGCAGCGTCCCGCTGGAGGCCTGGGAGGGCGGCGAGACCTTCGGCGGCGAGGACAACCTGTACTTCGACCAGTACCGGGCCGCGGTGCGCGGTGCCCGGCCCGGAGACACCGTCGAGGTGCGGTTCACCGCCCGCACGGACCGGGGACGGGCGACCGCCTCCGCGCCGTTCACGTACACCGTCGCCGAGCGGCCCCGCGGTGACGTCCTCGTCCTCGCCGAGGAGGGCGGCACCACCGCCGCACGGCACGCCGGCACGTACGTGAAGGCGCTCGCCGCCACCGGCCGCCGCGCCGCCGTCTGGGACGTCGCCACCCAGGGCACCCCGCACGCCCTCGGCGTCCTGTCCCACTTCCGCACCGTCGTCTGGTACACCGGCGCCGAGCGCCCCTCCGGCCCCGTCCAGCTCGCCGTCCGCGCCTATCTCAACGAGGGCGGCAAGCTGGTCAACGCCGGTGAGAAGTCCGGCGGGCCCACCCGGGTCGGCCGCGCCGAGACCGACGACTTCGCCCAGTACTACCTCGGCGCCCACCACCGGGCCGGCCTGAACGGCCCGGCCTCCTTCGCCGGCAGCGGCCGCCTCGGCGGCGCCGGAGCGGCCCTCGGCCCCGCCGGGGACAATCCGCCGGACGACGCCGGGGCGTACACGGTCACCTCCGACACCCTCGACCCGAGGACCTTCCCGCAGTTCGCGAGCAGCGCCGCCGCCGGCGGCTACCCCGGCGTCCGTACCCCCTTCGAGCCCGCCGAGGGCACCTCCTTCGCGGCACTCACCCACGCCGACGACACCTGGGCCCGGCTCACCAGGACCGTCGACCTGACCGGGGTCGCGGCGGCGGCCGCGCCGCGCCTGGACTTCCGGATCAGCCACGACACCGAGCCCGGCTACGACCACCTGGTGGTCGAGGCCCGCACCGCCGGCCGGGAGGACTGGACGACCCTGCCCGACCGCAACGGCGGGACCTCCGCCGAGCCCCCGGCCGACTGCGGCGAGGGTTATTACGTGCGCGGCCACCCCTTCCTCTCCCACTACCTCACCGTCGGTGCCGGCGACTGCGCGGCCACCGGCACCTCCGGTGCCTGGCACGCCTTCACCGGCCCCTCCAACGGCTGGCGGCAGGCCTCCGTCGACCTGAGCGCCTGGGCCGGCGAGAAGGTCGAGCTGTCCTTCTCGTACGTCTCCGACCTGAGCGCCGGCGGGACCGGCGCCTTCGTGGACGACGTCCGCCTGGTCACCGGTGCCGCGACCGAGGCCGAGGGCTTCGAGACCTCGCTCGGCGCGTGGTCCGTCCCGGGAGCCCCGGCGGGCAGCCCCGGCAACGCCTCGGACTGGAAGCGTTCACCGGCCCTGTTCCGCTCGCATGCCGCGGTCACCACCCACGACACCGTCCTGCTCGGCTTCGGGCTCGAACACGTGGCGGACCCGGGGGAGCGCGGACGGCTCCTCGGCCGGGCCCTCACGGCTCTCCGGCGCTGACGGAGAGTAGTCGGGACAAAGGTCCCAAGACGGCTCGTACCCGCCGGTAGGTACGGGCCGCGGGCCCCCCTTCCTCACGTTCCGGGCTCGCCGGAACGCGCTCGATGTCACCCGGCGGCTCCCGGAGAGGTAGGGTCGTAAGCGGTCGGGGACATCCCAAAAAAACAAAAATTCTCGCCGGCGCCGAGTGCACCGGCGTTCCTAACGAGGAGATCGGTTCGTGACGATCCGCGTAGGCATCAACGGCTTTGGCCGCATCGGCCGGAACTATTTCCGAGCGCTCCTTGAGCAGGGTGCTGACATCGAGGTCGTGGCCGTCAACGACCTGGGTGACACCGCGACCACGGCCCACCTGCTGAAGTACGACACCATCCTGGGCCGCCTCAAGGCGGAGGTCACCCACACCGCCGACACCATCACGGTCGACGGCCACACCATCAAGGTCCTGTCCGAGCGCAACCCCGCCGACATCCCCTGGGGCGAGCTGGGCGTCGACATCGTCATCGAGTCGACCGGCATCTTCACCAAGCGCGAGGACGCCGCCAAGCACCTCGCCGGCGGCGCCAAGAAGGTCCTCATCTCGGCTCCGGCCAAGGACGAGGACATCACCATCGTCATGGGCGTCAACCAGGACAAGTACGACCCGGCGAACCACGACGTCATCTCCAACGCGTCCTGCACCACCAACTGTGTCGCGCCGATGGCCAAGGTCCTCGACGAGAACTTCGGCATCGTCAAGGGCCTGATGACCACGGTCCACGCGTACACCAACGACCAGCGCATCCTGGACTTCCCGCACAAGGACCTGCGCCGCGCCCGCGCCGCCGCGGAGAACATCATCCCGACCACGACGGGCGCCGCCAAGGCCACCGCCCTGGTCCTCCCGCAGCTCAAGGGCAAGCTGGACGGCATCGCCATGCGCGTCCCGGTCCCGACCGGATCCGCCACCGACCTGGTCGTCACCCTCGACCGCGAGGTCACCAAGGACGAGGTCAACGCCGCTTTCAAGAAGGCGGCCGAGGACGGCCCGCTCAAGGGCATCCTCTTCTACACCGAGGACCCGATCGTCTCCTCGGACATCGTCAGCGACCCGGCGTCCTGCACCTTCGACGCCTCCCTGACGATGGTCCAGGAGGGCACCTCGGTCAAGATCCTCGGCTGGTACGACAACGAGTGGGGCTACTCCAACCGTCTCGTCGACCTCACCGTCTTCGTCGGCGGCCGGCTCTAAGCTCTAGGGTTCAGGGCAGGCTTTCGATGTGAGCAGGGCTCGGGCAGCGCAACGCCGCGCTGTGCGAGCCCTGTCTCGTGTGCTCCACCGCGTACCAAGGAGTCTGTGAACAGATGAAGACGATCGACGAGCTTCTCGCCGAAGGCGTCTCCGGCAAGCGGGTGTTCGTCCGCGCCGACCTCAACGTGCCGCTCGACGGCACCACCATCACCGACGACGGCCGCATCCGCGCCGTCGTGCCCACGGTCAAGGCGCTGGCCGAGGCCGGCGCCCGCGTCGTGGTCGCCTCGCACCTGGGCCGCCCCAAGGGCGCCCCGGACCCGGCGTTCTCCCTCGCGCCGGCCGCCGCGCGCCTCGGCGAGCTGCTCGGCGCCGACGTCGCCTTCGCGACCGACACCGTCGGCGAGTCCGCCAAGGCCACCGTCGCCGGCCTCACCGACGGCCGGGTGGCCGTCATCGAGAACCTGCGCTTCAACGCCGGTGAGACCTCGAAGGACGACGCCGAGCGCGGCGCCTTCGCCGACGAGCTGGCCGCCCTCGCCGACCTCTACGTCGGCGACGGCTTCGGCGCGGTGCACCGCAAGCACGCCTCGGTCTACGACCTCCCGGCGCGCCTCCCGCACGCCGCCGGTTACCTCATCGCCACCGAGGTCGGCGTCCTGAAGAAGCTCACCGAGGACGTGCAGCGGCCGTACGTGGTCGTCCTCGGCGGTGCCAAGGTCTCCGACAAGCTCGGGGTCATCGACCACCTCCTGGAGAAGGCCGACCGCATCCTCATCGGCGGCGGCATGGCCTACACCTTCCTCAAGGCCCAGGGCCACGAGGTGGGCATCTCCCTGCTCCAGGAGGACCAGATCCCGGCCGTCCGGGACTACCTGGCGCGCGCCGAGCAGCGCGGCGTGGAGTTCGTCCTCCCCGTCGACGTGCTGGTCTCGGCCGAGTTCCCCGACCTGAAGACCAAGGCCCCGGCCAACCCGACCACCGTCGCCGCGGACGCCATCCCCGCGACGGAGGAGGGCCTGGACATCGGTCCTCAGACCCGTAAGCTCTACGCCTCGAAGCTCGCCGACGCGGCCACCGTCTTCTGGAACGGTCCCATGGGCGTCTTCGAGCACCCCGACTACGCCGAGGGCACCAAGGCCGTCGCCCAGGCGCTCGCCGACTCCCCGGCGTTCACCGTGGTCGGCGGCGGCGACTCCGCCGCGGCCGTCCGCACCCTGGGCTTCGACGAGAAGGCATTCGGCCACATTTCGACCGGCGGCGGCGCCTCCCTCGAATACCTCGAGGGCAAGACGCTTCCCGGCCTCGCCGCACTGGAGGACTGACCCCCTGATGAGCACGCGCACCCCGCTGATGGCGGGCAACTGGAAGATGAACCTCAACCACCTCGAGGCCATCGCCCACGTCCAGAAGCTCGCCTTCGCGCTGACCGACAAGGACCACGACGCCTGTGAGGTCGCGGTCCTGGTTCCCTTCACCGACCTGCGGTCCGTCCAGACCCTGGTCGACGGCGACAAGCTCAAGATCAAGTACGGCGCCCAGGACGTCTCGGCGCACGACTCCGGTGCCTACACCGGCGAGATCTCGGGCGCGATGCTGTCCAAGCTGAAGTGCTCCTACGTGGCCGTCGGCCACTCCGAGCGCCGCCAGTACCACGCCGAGACCGACGAGGTCTGCAACGCCAAGGTGAAGGCCGCCTACAAGCACGGCCTGACCCCGATCCTCTGCGTCGGCGAGGGCCTGGACGTCCGCAAGGCCGGCCGCCAGGTCGAGCACACGCTCGCCCAGGTCGACGGCGGTCTGAAGGACGTCCCGGCCGAGCAGGCCGAGTCGATCGTGATCGCCTACGAGCCGGTGTGGGCCATCGGCACCGGCGAGGTCGCCACCCCCGAGGACGCGCAGGAGGTCTGCGGGGCCGTCCGCGGCCGCCTCGCGGAGCTGTACTCCCAGGAGCTGGCCGACAAGGTCCGCATCCAGTACGGCGGCTCCGTCAAGGCCGGCAACGTCGCCGCGATCATGGCGCAGCCCGACGTCGACGGCGCCCTCGTCGGCGGCGCGGCGCTCGACGCCGAGGAGTTCGTCAGGATCGTGCGCTTCCGCGACCAGTGACGCGACCGGTGAGTATGCGGTAGCGGCGATCCGTCGTACCCTTGCGGGGGCCGGGCAGGTGCCCGGCCCCCGTCCGTATAAGTCCGAGGAAGTTGGTCCAGCCGTGGTTATGGGGTTCTCGATCGCCCTGATCGTCTTCAGCGCGCTGCTGATGCTGCTCGTGCTGATGCACAAGGGAAAGGGCGGCGGCCTCTCCGACATGTTCGGTGGCGGCATGCAGTCGTCCGTCGGTGGCTCCTCGGTCGCCGAGCGCAACCTCGACCGCATCACGATCGTGGTCGGTCTGCTGTGGTTCGCCTGCATTGTCGTACTTGGTCTGCTGATGAAGTTGGACGGGTAACTCCGAACACTGGACGCGCGTTGGGCCTTACGTAGACTGGGGCATCTTCGAGCACCATCACGCAGGGAGTTACGACCGTGGCAAGTGGCAACGCGATCCGGGGGAGCCGGGTCGGAGCGGGGCCGATGGGCGAGGCCGAGCGGGGCGAGTCGGCACCGCGTCTCCGCATCTCCTTCTGGTGCTCGAACGGGCACGAGACCCAGCCGAGCTTCGCCAGTGACGCGGCGGTCCCCGAGACCTGGGACTGCCCGCGGTGCGGGTTCCCGGCCGGACAGGACCGGGACAACCCGCCGGACCCCCCGCGCACCGAGCCCTACAAGACGCACCTCGCGTACGTCCGCGAGCGGCGCAGCGACGCCGACGGCGAGGCGATCCTCGCGGAGGCGCTCGCCAAACTCCGGGGCGAGATCTGAGCGCTCCCGGCGTGGTGTGACGAACCGACGGCCGAAGGGCCTTGCCCGCGAACAGCGTTCGCCGGCAAGGCCCTTCGCCGTTCCCTGAGCCGTTGTCAGTGGCGTCCCCTACCGTCGGAACCGGAAGTCGGCCAGGCCGACAGAGGGGGACGCATGACGGGGGCACGGACGGCCCGGACGACGCGGACGGCGGGCGGCGGGGCCGCGCCCGCCTGGCGGGGCGGCTTCGGCCGGCTCTGGACGGCCGCCGTCGTCTCCCGCTTCGGGGACTCGCTGCGCACCGCCGCGCTGCCCCTGCTCGCCGCCTCCCTCACCGACGACCCGCTCCTCATCGCCTCCGTCACCGCCTGCGGCTTCCTGCCCTGGTTCTTCTTCGGTCTCCTCGGCGGGGCCGTCGCCGACCGGGTCGACCAGCGGCGCGCCATGTGGGCCGTCGACCTCGCGCGCGCCGCGCTCATGGCCGGTTTCGCCGCCGCCGTCGCCCTCGGCCACGCGAGCCTCGCCCTGCTCCTCGCCGTCACCTTCGCCCTCACCACCCTCCAGACCCTCTTCGACAACGCGGCCACGGCCCTGCTGCCCGCCCTCGTGCCCGCCGGGACCCTGGCCGGGGCCAACGCCCGGCTCATGACCGGCCAGCAGCTCGCCGGAGGACTGCTCGCCGCGCCCCTCGTCCCGCTCCTGCTCCTCGCGGGGCCCGCCGTGCCGTACGCCGCCGACGCCGCCACCTACGTCCTCGCCGCCCTCCTCGTCGCCTCCCTGCGCGTCCCGGCCCCCGAGCGGCCGCCCCGCCCGGCCGGCACCACACTGCGCGCCGAGACGGCCGAGGGCATCGCCGCGCTCCGCGCCGACCGCGACCTGCGCCGGCTCTGCGCCGCCACCACCCTCTGCAACATCGGCGTGGGCGCGCTCATCGCCACCCTCGTCGTCCACGTCACCGACGGACTGGGAGCCGGGGAGGCAGGGTACGCGGCGTCCGTCACCGCCTACGCGGCCGGCGCCGTCGCCGGCGGTTTCGCCGCCCGGCGCCTGGCCGAACGGACCGGCCGCATACGGGCGGTCCTCCTCGCCTGCCTCGCGCAGACGGGCTGCCTCGTCCTCCTGGGCGCCGTCCCCGCCCTCGCGGTAACGATCGCGGCCCTGGCGGTGTTCGGTCTCATGGGGACGGTGTGGAACGTGCACCAGACGACCCTCGTGCAGGAGCGGGCCCCGGAGGGGATGCTCGGCCGTGTCGCCGCGGCCTTCCGCACCCTCGCCGTCGCGGGCACGCCCCTGGGGGCCGTCCTCGGCGGCGCCGTGGCCGCCGGCGCGGGACCGCACGCACCCGCCTTCCTCGCGGCGGCGCTGTTCGCGCTCGCCGTCCTCTCGCTGCGCCCTCTGATCAATTAGGTTGAAGGGCAGCGGGGCAGAAAAGCACGAGAAGAAGTGGGCGATGTCCGAGATGACCAGCACAGGCCGTACGAGGCTCAACCAGCTGCCCGAGTGGGCGGCCCTCGCCAAGCACCGGGAGCAGCTGGAAGGCACCCGGCTGCGGGAGCTGTTCGCCGCCGACCCGACGCGCGGCACCGACTACACGCTGCGCGTCGGTGACCTCCACCTGGACTACTCCAAGCACCTCGTCACCGACGAGACGCTGACCCTGCTGCGCGAACTGGCCGCCGCCACCGGCGTGGCCGGGCTCCGCGACGCCATGTTCCGCGGCGAGAAGATCAACACCACCGAGGACCGGGCGGTCCTCCACACGGCGCTGCGCGCTCCGCGCGACGCCGTCGTCGAGGTCGACGGGGAGAACGTGGTCCCCCGCGTCCACGCCGTCCTCGACAAGATGGCGGCCTTCGCCGACAAGGTCCGCGCGGGCGAGTGGACCGGGCACACCGGAAAGCCCGTCAAGAACATCGTCAACATCGGCATCGGCGGCTCCGACCTCGGCCCCGCCATGGCCTACGAGGTCCTGCGCTCCTACACCCGGCGCGACCTGACGTTCCGTTTCGTCTCCAACGTCGACGGCGCCGACCTCCACGAGGCCCTGGTGGGCCTCGACCCGGCCGAGACCCTCTTCATCGTCGCCTCGAAGACCTTCACCACCATCGAGACGATCACCAACGCCACCTCCGCCCGCGAGTGGCTCCTGTCCGGTCTCGGGGCCGGACAGGACGCCGTGGCGCGGCACTTCGTGGCCCTCTCGACCAACGCGGGCAAGGTCGAGGAGTTCGGCATCGACACCACCAACATGTTCGAGTTCTGGGACTGGGTCGGCGGCCGCTACTCGTACGACTCGGCCATCGGCCTCTCCCTGATGATCGCCATCGGCCCGGAGCGCTTCCGCGAGATGCTCGACGGCTTCCACCTCGTCGACGAGCACTTCCGCACCGCGCCGCCCGAGGAGAACGCGCCGCTGCTCCTCGGCCTCCTCGGCGTCTGGTACGGCGGCTTCTTCGGCGCCCAGTCGCACGCCGTCCTGCCGTACTCCCACTACCTGTCGAAGTTCACCGCCTACCTCCAGCAGCTCGACATGGAGTCCAACGGCAAGTCGGTGGACCGCCAGGGCCGCCCGGTCGACTGGCAGACCGGTCCCGTCGTCTGGGGCACCCCCGGCACCAACGGCCAGCACGCCTACTACCAGCTGATCCACCAGGGCACCCTGTTCGTCCCCGCCGACTTCATCGGCTTCGCCCGTCCCGTGGACGGCCTCGCGCCGGGCCTGGTCGCCCAGCACGACCTGCTGATGGCCAACTTCTTCGCCCAGACGCAGGCGCTGGCCTTCGGGAAGACCCCCGAGGAGGTACGGGCCGAGGGCGTCCCGGAGGAGCTCGTCGCGCACAAGACCTTCCGCGGCGACCACCCCACCACCACCATCCTCGCCGACGCGCTCACCCCGTCCGTCCTCGGCCAGCTGGTCGCGCTCTACGAGCACAAGGTGTTCGTCCAGGGCGCCATCTGGGACATCGACTCCTTCGACCAGTGGGGCGTCGAGCTCGGCAAGGTCCTCGCCAAGCGGATCGAGCCCGTGCTGACCGAGGGCACCGGCGGCGCGGAGCTCGACAGCTCCACCGCCGGACTGGTCGCCGCCTACCGCGCGCTGCGCGGCCGGAGCTGATCCGGTGACGGGGGAGGACGCGGTACGGCTCCGGCCGCCGAGGAACGCCGTCGACCGGCGGGCCGTCGCCTGGTGGCGCA
Organism: Streptomyces sp. NPDC012827; assembly: GCF_042900905.1. NCBI lineage: Bacteria > Bacillati > Actinomycetota > Actinomycetes > Kitasatosporales > Streptomycetaceae > Streptomyces > Streptomyces sp. NPDC012827. Next base: position 384,096 of record NZ_JBIBBY010000005.1, read on the forward strand.
CCCGCTGCCTGGTGGCCACCGCCGCCCCGGCGGCGGTCCTCGTCCTCCTCGGCGCCCTCGTCGGGCCCGCCAGGGCCTGGCTGCCGGCCGCCGCCCTCGTGGCGGCGGCGGGGCTCGCCGGTACCGCGTTCCTCCCCCTCTGGTGGTTCCGGGTGCACCGCTGGGAGGTCACCGACGAGGCGGTCTACGTCCGCACCGGAGCCCTGTGGCAGGAGTGGCGGATCGCCCCGCTCTCCCGGATCCAGACCGTCGACACCGTACGCGGGCCGCTGGAGCAGCTGTTCCGGCTCGGCACCGTCACGGTGACCACGGCCTCCTCCAAGGGGGCCCTGCGGATCGAGGGCCTCGACCACGAGCTGGCCGCCGCGCTCGGCGAGCGGCTGACCTCCCTCACCCAGGCCACCCCCGGGGACGCCACATGAGCGGGGACGGCGCCCCCGGCCCGGACGCGCAGGGGCCGCAGGGGCCGGGGGAGCCGGGGGAGTGGCGGCGGCTCGACCCGCGCACGCCGGCCGTCACCGCGGCCGTGCTCTGCGGGGTCGCCACCGGCGCCGGCCTGCCCCTCGCGGTCGGCATCGCCGGGACGCCGCTGGGCCACGCCGTCGTCTGGGTGGTCACCGGCGCCCTCCTCCTCGTCCTCGGCGGCACGGCCGCCGACCTCGTCCGCCTGCGCCGCACCCGCTACCGGGCCGGCCCCGAACGGGTCGACCTGCGCACCGGTCTCCTGCTGCTCACACGCCGCTCGCTCGCCCGGGAGCGGATCCGCAGCGTCGACCTCACCGCCAACCCCCTCCAGCGGGTCCTCGGACTCGTCAAGGTCCGCATCGGCACGGGGGAGAGCACCGGCGGCGGCGAGTCCACCCTCGAACTCGAGCTCGTCGCCCGCGCCGAGGGGGAGCGGCTCCGCCGGGAGCTCCTCGTCCGGCCCGCCGCCGCACCCGGCGACCCGCTCCACGACGGCGCCCTCGCCGTCCTCGACCCGCGCTGGATCCGCTACGCCCCCGTCTCCTTCGTCGCCCCCGCCCTCGGCGGCGCCGCCGCGGGCGCCGTCCTCCAGGTCAGCGAGTGGTTCGGGGCCCAGGGCGAGGTCATCCACTGGATAGGGGACCGCTTCCGGGACGTCTCGCTGCCCTGGACGGTCCTCGCCCTCGTCCTCGTCGCCACCTTCGCCGGGGCCCTCGGCGCCCTCGGCCTGTGGGCCGAGATGTGGGGCAACTACCGCCTGGAGCGCGAGCCCGGTGGCACCCTGCGGGTCCGCAGGGGGCTCCTCACCACCCGCTCGGTCTCGATCGAGGAGTGCCGGCTGCGCGGCGTCGAACTGGTCGAACCGCTCGGCGTGCGCCTCTGCGGGGCCGCCCGGGTGGACGCCGTCGCCACCGGCCTGGTGGAGAACGACGGCGACCGGCACGGCGACCTCAAGAACCTGCTGCCGGCCGCGGAGCGCCGTACGGCCGACCGGGTCGCCGCCCAGGTGCTGCGCGAGCCCGAACCGCCGACGTCCGCGCCGCTGGCCGCCCACCCCCGGGCCGCGCGGACCCGCCGGCTGCGGTGGGCGCTCGCCGCCGTCCTCCTCCCGGCCGCGGTCCTCGCCGTCCTCGGCGCCCTCCTCACCCCGGTCCTGCTGTACGTGGCGGTCGGCGGCACCGTCGTCCTCGCCCCGCTCGGCGTGCTCCTGGCCCGCGACGCCTACCGCTCCCTCGGACACGCCGTCAGCGGGCCCTACCTGATTGCCCGTTCGGGCACGGTCCGCCGGTCGACCGTCGCCCTCCGCCGCTCCGGCGTCATCGGATGGACCGTCAGACAGTCGTACGTCCAGCGCCGCGCGGGCCTCCTGACGGTGACCGCGACCACGGCCGCCGGCGCGGGTGCGTACACCGTCGCGGACGCCGGGGTGGGTCAGGGGCTCGCCTTCGCCGCCAAGGCCGTACCAGGGCTGCTCACGCCCTTCCTGGAGCCCGCGCACGGCCCGGACGCCCGCCGGGCCCCGGACGGCCCGCGGCACCCGGACACGACGGAGGCCCGGCCCACCCTCGGGTGAACCGGGCCTCCGTCCCGCTCCGGGACCCGCGCGATCAGGCCGTCGCGTGCGGGTACAGGCTCCGCGGCAGCTCCGCGGCGGCCGCCGCGTCCAGCAGCCACAGGGTGCGCGAGCGGCCCCGGGCGCCGGCCGCGGGGACCTGCACCTCGCCCGCGCCGGACAGCGCCAGCGCCGCCGCCCCGGTCTTGTCCTCGCCGGCCGCGAGCAGCCAGACCTCCTTCGCCGCCCGGATCGCCGGGAGCGTCAGGGAGATCCGGGTCGGCGGCGGCTTGGGCGCGCCGTGCACCCCGACCACCGTCCGCTCGGTCTCCCGTACCGCCGGGAGCTCCGGAAAGAGCGAGGCCACGTGCGTGTCCGGCCCGACGCCCAGCATCAGCACGTCGAAGGAGGGCACCCCGCCGTGGCCGTCGGGTCCCGCGGCGGCGGCCAGCTCGTCCGCGTACGCGGCGGCGGCCGCGTCGGCGTCGTCACCGTGGGGACCGTCCGAGGCGGGCATCGCGTGCACCCGCTTCGGGTCCAGCGGCACCCGGTCGAGCAGCGCCTCGCGGGCCTGGGTCACGTTCCGCTCGGGGTCGCCCTCGGGCAGGAACCGCTCGTCGCCCCACCACAGGTCGAGCCGCGACCAGTCGATCGCGTCCCGGGCGGGCGCCGAACCGAGCGCCGCGAGCAGGCCGTTGCCGTTCCGGCCGCCGGTCAGCACGACCGAGGCCGTCCCGCGCGTCGCCTGCGCGTCCACGATCCGGGTGATGAGCCGGGCCGCGGCGGCCTGGGCCATCAGCTCCTTGTCGCGGTGCACGACCAGCTGGGGGGCGGTCACTTGGCCGCCGCCTTCCTGGCCGGGGCCTTCTTGGCGGCGGCCTTCGGCGCGGGCTCGGCGGCCCCGTCCGTCCCGGCTGCCCCGTCCGTCCCGGCGGCCTGCGCCGGGGCGGGGGCGGGCTCCGCGTCCCGCGACGCCGGCTCCGCCGGGGCGGCCGGCTCGGGCGCGGTGGTCGCCGCCCGCTCGTCGAGCCGCTCCAGACCGAACCGGAGCGCCGCCGCGTAGGTGTCGTCCGGGTCGAGCCGGCGCAGCTCCTCCGCGATCAGCTCGGCCGTCTCCCGGCGCTTGAGCGCCACGCCCCGGTCGGGCTGGCCCTGGATGGAGAGCGTGGCGAGCGAACCGTCCGCCCGGTCCAGCACGATCGGGCCCGCGCTGGTCTCCAGCCGTACGGAGGTGAGCCCGGGCCCCGCCGACTTCGAGCGCCGTACCGGCACCTTCAGCCGTTCGGCCACCCACATCGCGAGCAGCTCGACACTCGGGTTGAACTCCTCGCCCTCGACCTCGGCCGAGGTGACCTCGCACGCGACCTGGTCGAGCGCGGCGGCCAGCATCGAGCGCCACGGGGTGATCCGGGTCCACGACAGGTCCGTGTCGCCCGGGGTGTAGGTCTCGGCCCGGCCTATGAGCTCCTGGATGGGCTGCTCGGCGGCGTAGGTGTCCGTGACCCGGCGCTGGGCGAGCGCGCCCAGCGGGTCGTTCGCCGGGTCGGCCGGTGCGTTGACCGGCCACCAGACGACCACGGGCGCGTCGGGCAGGAGCAGCGGAAGGACCACCGACTGGGCGTGGTCGACGACCTCGCCGTACAGCCGGAGGACCACCGTCTCCCCGGTGCTGGCGTCGGCGCCGAGGCGGACCTCGGCGTCGAGCCGCGTCTTGGCCCGGTCCCGCGGCGAGCGCGAGACCCGCTTGATGACGACGAGGGTCCGCGAGGGGTGCTCGCGGGACGCCTCGTTGGCCGCCTTCAGCGCGTCGTAGGCGTTCTCCTCGTCGGTGACGATGACGAGGGTGAGCACCATGCCGACGGCCGGGGTGCCGATGGCCCGCCGCCCGAGCACCAGCGCCTTGTTGATCTTGGAGGACGTGGTGTCCGTCAGGTCGGTCTTCATGGCCGGCGCCAGCTCCGTCCGTCTCGTGCGAGCATCTCGTCCGCCTCGACCGGACCCCAGGTCCCGGACTGGTACTGCGCGGGCTTGCCGTGCGTGTCCCAGAACTGCTCGATCGGGTCGAGGATCTTCCAGGACAGCTCGACCTCCTCGACCCGCGGGAAGAGGTTGGAGTCGCCGAGCAGGACGTCGAGGATGAGCCGCTCGTACGCCTCCGGGCTGGACTCCGTGAACGACTCGCCGTAGGCGAAGTCCATCGAGACGTCCCGGATCTCCATCTGCGTACCCGGCACCTTCGAACCGAACCGCACCGTGACGCCCTCGTCCGGCTGGACCCGGATCACGATGGCGTTGCGGCCGAGCTCCTCGGTCGCGGTGTGGTCGAAGGGGGAGTGCGGGGCGCGCTGGAGGACGACCGCGATCTCGGTGACCCGGCGGCCCAGGCGCTTGCCGGTCCGCAGGTAGAAGGGGACGCCCGCCCAGCGGCGGTTGTCGATCTCCAGCTTGACGGCCGCGTAGGTGTCGGTCTTCGACTCCGGGTTGATGCCCTCTTCCTGGAGGTAGCCGACGGCCTTCTCGCCGCCCTGCCACCCGGCCGCGTACTGTCCGCGCACCGTGCTCTTGCCCAGGTCCTTCGGCAGCTTCACCGCGCCGAGGACCTTGGTCTTCTCGGCCGCGAGCGCGTCGGCGTCGAAGGAGGCGGGCTCCTCCATCGCGGTCAGCGCGAGCAGCTGGAGCAGGTGGTTCTGGATGACGTCGCGGGCGGCGCCGATGCCGTCGTAGTAGCCGGCCCGGCCGCCGATGCCGATGTCCTCGGCCATGGTGATCTGCACGTGGTCGACGTACGACCGGTTCCAGATCGGCTCGAAGAGGGTGTTGGCGAAGCGGAGCGCCAGGATGTTCTGGACGGTCTCCTTGCCGAGGTAGTGGTCGATGCGGAAGACCGCCTCGGGCGGGAAGACCTCGTGGACGACCTCGTTGAGCTCCTTGGCGGAGGCCAGGTCGTGGCCGAAGGGCTTCTCGATGACCGCGCGGCGCCAGGAACCGTTCTTCTGGTCGGCCAGGCCGTGCTTCTTCAGCTGCTGCACGACCAGCGGGAAGAACTTCGGCGGCACGGAGAGGTAGAAGGCGAAGTTGCCGCCCGTCCCCTGCGCCTTGTCCAGCTCCTCGATCGTGGTCTTGAGCTGGTCGAAGGCGTTGTCGTCGTCGAAGTCGCCCTGGACGAAACGCATCCCCTGGATCAGCTGCTGCCACACCTCCTCGCGGAACGGGGTGCGCGCGTGCTGCTTGACGGCCTCGTAGACCTCCTGCGCGAAGTCCTCGTCCTGCCACTCGCGGCGGGCGAAGCCGATGAGCGAGAAGCCCGGCGGCAGCAGGCCGCGGTTGGCCAGGTCGTAGACGGCGGGCATCAGCTTCTTACGGGACAAATCGCCCGTGACGCCGAAGATCACCAGACCCGACGGCCCCGCGATGCGCGGGAGCCGTCGGTCTGCGGCGTCACGGAGCGGGTTGGCTCCGTGGACAGCGCTCAAGGTGCTTACGCCTCCGAAGGTGCGAGGCGCTTCAGCTCCGCCTCGGTGGACTTGAGCAGGTCGTTCCAGGACGCCTCGAACTTCTCGACGCCCTCGTCCTCGAGGAGCTGGACGACCTCGTCGTAGCCGATGCCCAGCTTCGCGACGGCCTCCAGGACCTCGCGGGACGCGTCGTACGTGCCGCGGATCGTGTCACCGGTGACCTCGCCGTGGTCGGCGGTGGCCTCCAGGGTGGCCTCGGGCATGGTGTTGACCGTGCCCGGGGCGACCAGGTCCACGACGTACAGGGTGTCCTTGTACGCGGGGTCCTTGACGCCGGTCGAGGCCCACAGCGGACGCTGCTTGTTGGCCTGCGCCTTGTCCAGGGCGGCCCAGCGCTCGGAGGAGAAGACCTCCTCGTACGCCTCGTAGGCCAGGCGGGCGTTGGCCAGGGCGGCCTTGCCCTTGAGCGCCTTGGCCTCGTCGGTGCCGATGCCGTCCAGGCGCTTGTCGATCTCCGTGTCCACGCGGGAGACGAAGAAGGAGGCCACCGAGTGGATCGTGGAGAGGTCCAGGCCGCGCTCGCGGGCCTTCTCCAGACCGGCCAGGTAGGCGTCCATGACCGCGCGGTAGCGCTCGAGCGAGAAGATCAGCGTCACGTTGACGCTGATGCCGAGGCCGATGACCTCGGTGATCGCCGGCAGACCCGCCTGCGTCGCCGGGATCTTGATCAGGGTGTTGGGGCGGTCCACCAGCCAGGCCAGCTGCTTCGCCTCGGCGACGGTGGCCGCCGTGTCGTGGGCCAGGCGCGGGTCCACCTCGATGGAGACCCGGCCGTCCTGGCCGTCGGTGGCGTCGAAGACCGGCCGCAGGATGTCGGCGGCGTCGCGGACGTCCGCCGTCGTGATCATGCGGATGGCCTCTTCCACGGTCACCCGGCGGGCGGCCAGGTCGGCCAGCTGCTGGTCGTAGCCGTGGCCCTCGGAGATGGCCTTCTGGAAGATGGACGGGTTGGTGGTCACACCCACCACGTGGTTCTGGTCGATGAGCTCGGCCAGGTTGCCGGAGGTGATCCGCTGGCGCGAGAGGTCGTCGAGCCAGATCGCGACGCCTTCGTCGGAGAGGCGCTTGAGAGCGTCTGTCATGAGAGGTTCTCCAAAAGTCGTATCTAAGGGCGTCAGCGCGCCGCGGCGTCCAGGGATTCCCGCGCGGCGGCGACGATCGCCTCCGGGGTGAACCCGAACTCGCGGAACAGGACCTTCGCGTCCGCCGAGGCACCGAAGTGCTCCAGCGAGACGATCCGGCCGGCGTCGCCCACGTACTTGTGCCACGTCAGTCCGACACCGGCCTCGACCGCGACCCGGGCCCTGACCGACGGCGGCAGCACGGAGTCCTTGTACTCCTGGTCCTGCTCCTCGAACCATTCCACCGACGGCATCGACACCACACGGGTCGGCACACCGGCCGCCTGCAGCTGCTCCCGGGCCTCCACGGCCAGGTGCACCTCGGAACCGGTCGCGATGAGGACCACCTCGGCCTCGGCGCTCTGCCCGGAGGCCCCTTCGGCGTCGAACAGCACGTAGCCGCCCTTGGCCGCGGCCTCGTTCGGGGCGTAGGTCGGCACGCCCTGGCGGGTGAGGGCCAGACCGTGCGGGGCGCCCTTGCCGAAGACCTTGGTGTGGCGCAGCATGATCTCGCGCCAGGCGATGGCCGTCTCGTTGGCGTCGGCCGGCCGGACCAGGTTCAGGCCCGGGATGGCGCGCAGCGAGGCCAGGTGCTCCACCGGCTGGTGGGTCGGGCCGTCCTCGCCGAGACCGATCGAGTCGTGCGTCCAGACGTACGTCACCGGCAGGTGCATCAGCGCCGAGAGGCGCACGGCGTTGCGCATGTAGTCGGAGAACACCAGGAAGGTGCCGCCGTAGACGCGCGTGTTGCCGTGCAGCGCGATGCCGTTCATCTCCGCGGCCATGGCGTGCTCGCGGATGCCGAAGTGGATCGTGCGGCCGTACGGGTCGGCCTCCGGCAGCGGGTTGCCCGCCGGCAGGAAGGACGAGCCCTTGTCGATCGTCGTGTTGTTCGAACCGGCCAGGTCGGCCGAGCCGCCCCACAGTTCGGGGATGACCGAGCCGAGCGCCTGGAGCACCTTGCCCGAGGCGGCGCGGGTCGCGACGCTCTTGCCGGGCTCGAAGACCGGGATCTTCTCCGCCCAGCCGGCCGGCAGCTCGTTCGCCTGGACGCGGTCGAACAGGGCCGCCCGCTCCGGGTTGGCCGTACGCCACTCCGCGAGCGACTTCTCCCAGGCGGTGCGGGCCTCGCGGCCGCGGTCGCCGAGGCCACGGGTGTGCGCGATGACCTCGTCGGAGACCTCGAAGGTCTTCTCCGGGTCGAAGCCCAGGACGCGCTTGGTGGCCGCGACCTCCTCGTCGCCGAGCGCCGAGCCGTGCGCGGCCTCGGTGTTCTGCGCGTTCGGGGCGGGCCAGGCGATGATCGAGCGCATCGCGATGAACGACGGGCGCTCGGTCTCCGCCTCCGCGGCCCTGATCGCCGCGAAGAGGGCGGCCGGGTCCAGGTCGCCGTCGGCCTTGGGCTCGACGCGCTGGACGTGCCAGCCGTACGCCTCGTACCGCTTCATCGTGTCCTCGGACACGGCGGTCTCGGTGTCGCCCTCGATCGAGATGTGGTTGTCGTCCCACAGCATGATCAGGTTGCCGAGCTTCTGGTGGCCGGCCAGCGAGGACGCCTCGGCGGAGATGCCCTCCTGGAGGCAGCCGTCACCGGCGATCACGTAGACGCGGTGGTCGAACGGGGAGGTGCCGGGGGCGGCCTCCGGGTCGAACAGACCGCGCTCGTAGCGGGCGGCCATCGCCATGCCCACGGCGTTGGCGACACCCTGGCCCAGCGGGCCCGTGGTGGTCTCCACGCCGGCGGTGTGGCCGTACTCGGGGTGACCCGGGGTCTTCGAGCCCCAGGTGCGGAAGGACTTCAGGTCGTCCAGTTCGAGACCGAATCCACCCAGGTACAGCTGGGTGTAGAGGGTCAGGGACGAGTGGCCCGCGGAGAGGACGAACCGGTCGCGCCCGACCCACTCGGGGTCGGCGGGGTCGTGCCGCATCACCTTCTGGAAAAGGGTGTACGCGGCGGGCGCGAGGCTCATCGCCGTACCGGGATGGCCGTTGCCGACCTTCTGTACGGCGTCCGCGGCCAGGACGCGGGCGGTGTCGACGGCCCGCTGGTCCAATTCGGTCCACTCGAGGTCTGTGGTGGTCGGCTGAGTGCTCACCCTGGGTCAGGGCTCCTCTCCACAAGTCGGAAGCCGGTCACGGAGGGTGCACCGGTGTTGTCGAGCCTACCCCCGAGAAAGCCCCCTCTTTTCGGGGTCATGCCCCTCAAATGAGCGGACAGAGCCAGACTGCCGCCGACGTCGGCACTTCGCCTCCCGAGCGGTCCGCCGGGCGCGCCCGAGTCGTCACCGAGTCGTCATCGAACCCTGTCCACCAGGTGGGACGGCGTGGCGGCGGGCCGCCGCCGGGCCGCGCGCCCGGGGGAGGTCCGGCGTCCCCGGGCGGGGCGGCCCAACACGACCCCACCCCCGCGAAGATCGGCGTCTGGGCAACGTCTACAGTGGCGTGGTACGCGCAAGTTTCACCCCGCCTTCATCCGGGGAGCTTGCTGGGATTTCTCTGTCAGGGGTGTGCGTGACGGCCGTCGAGTCCCGACCCGCAGGGGTCGTCTTGACTCCCAGCCCGGGGGGCCATCGGCCGTTCGGGGCCCGCGTCAAGGCATTCGTGGCGCTGACGAAGCCGCGGATCATCGAGCTGCTGCTCATCACCACCGTTCCGGTGATGTTCCTCGCCGAGCAGGGCGTCCCGAACCTGTGGCTGGTCCTCGCCACGTGCTTCGGCGGCTACCTCTCCGCGGGCGGCGCCAACGCGCTGAACATGTACATCGACCGCGACATCGACGCGCTCATGGACCGCACCTCCCAGCGGCCGCTGGTGACCGGCGTCCTCACGCCGCGCGAGGGCCTGGTCTTCGGCCTCACCCTCGCCGTCGTCTCGACGCTCTGGTTCGGTCTGCTCGTCAACTGGCTGTCGGCGGCGCTCTCGCTCGGCGCGCTCCTCTTCTACGTGGTCGTCTACACGATGATCCTGAAGCGGCGCACCGCGCAGAACATCGTCTGGGGCGGCATCGCCGGCTGCCTGCCGGTCCTCATCGGCTGGTCGTCCGTCACCAACTCGATGTCCTGGGCCGCGATCATCCTCTTCCTGGTGATCTTCTTCTGGACGCCGCCGCACTACTGGCCGCTCTCCATGAAGGTGAAGGACGACTACGCGCGCGCCGGCGTGCCCATGCTCCCGGTCCTCGCCTCCAACAAGGTCGTGGCCAAGCAGATCGTCGCCTACAGCTGGGTCATGGTGGCCGTCTCGCTGCTGCTCACCCCGCTGGGCTACACCGGCTGGTTCTACACGGCCGTGGCGCTCGTGACCGGCGGCTGGTGGCTCTGGGAGGCCCACGGGCTCCTCAACCGGGCCAAGGCCGAGGTCACCGGCGCCAAGCTCAAGGAGATGCGCCTGTTCCACTGGTCCATCACCTACGTCTCGCTGCTGTTCGTGGCGGTCGCGGTGGACCCCTTCCTGCGGTAGGCGCCGAGGACTCCGGCGACGGCCGGGCCGTGTGGGCTGTCCCACGGGGCCCGGCCGTCGTCACTCGATCTACCGCTCGGTAGCATCCCTGTCATGGCAGACACCACGGCAGAGACGACGACGGTCACGAAGCAGTCGGACCGCAAGGCGGCCAAGCTCGCCAAGGAGATCCGGGCCTTCGCCGCGGAGCACGGCGGCGCCGAGGGGCAGCTCGCCCACATCGGCCAGGCCGGCACCCGGATCGTCCTCGTCGGCGAGGACGGCGGCTGGGGCGACCTCGTGGCGCCCACCTACGCGATCGCCCAGCAGGCCGCCGAGAAGGCCGGGCTGACGCTCCACGAGGAGTTCGACGGCGAGTTCGCCGCCAAGGTCGTCACCGGGCCGTACGAGTGGTCCCGGATGGCCGGCATCCAGATCGGCGGCCCCGCCAACCGCTGACGCCCGGTACGGCCGCCGCCGCGGAACCGCCGTGCCCGCCGCCGCGCGGGACCGGTTCCGGCGGCCGGCCCGCCGCCGGGCGACAACCTCGCGCGGGGCTCACCCGTTAGGACGTGTGCAGACACGTCCACGCAGGGAGCCCCCCGAGATGATCGACATACCGAGCCTGGTGGACCAGTACTGCCACGGCGTACTCCGTACGGAGCTCGGCCTCGGCACCTTCGAGGCCCGCCTCGGCGCGGGCGCCTCGCCGCCCGCCCCCGGCACCACCTTCTTCGACACCCAGACCGGCTTCGCCGTGCGCCGCTGGTGTCCGCCGCTGCTCGGCCTGGAACCGCACTGTCCGCCGGCCCGCTACCTGGCCCGCCGCCGCGAGCTGGGCGTCCTGGAGGCGGGCCGGCGGCTGCTGCGCTCCTCCGGCATCGCCACCTACCTCGTCGACACCGGCCCCCAGGGCGACCTCACGGGGCCGGCCGAACTGGCCGCCACGGGCGGCGCCACCGCCCACGAGATCGTCCGCCTGGAACTCCTCGCCGAGGAGGTCGCCGCCACCTCGGGCACCGTCGACGGCTTCCTCGCCAACCTCGCCGAGGCCGTCCACGCCGCCGCCCTCCGCGCCGTCGCCTTCACCTCCGTGACGGCCGCGCACAGCGGGCTCGCCGCCCTGCCCGGCCCACCGGACCCCGCCGAGGTGCGCCGCGCCGCCGGGCGGTGCCTGGCGGCACGCCGGGCCGGCGACCGGACGGCCGGTCCCGTGCTGCTGCGCCACCTGGTCTGGATCGCCGTCACCACGGGGCGCCCCCTCCAGCTGCACACCGGCGACCGGGACCCGGGGAGCCTCGCCGGCTTCGCCGCCGCCACCGCCGGACTCGGCACGGACCTGGTGCTGCTGCACGCCTACCCGTACCACCGCGCGGCGGCCCGGCTGGCCGGGCTCCACCCGCACGTCCACGCCGACCTCGGCCCGGCCCTCGCGCGCACCGGGGCCCGCTCGGCCGCCGTCCTCGCCGAGGTCCTGGAGATCGCTCCGTTCGGCAAGCTGCTGTTCTCCAGCGGCGCCGACGGGCTGCCCGAGCTGCACGTGGTCGCCGCGCACACGTTCCGGTCGGCCCTCACCAGGGTGCTGGGGGAGTGGGTCGGGGACGGCGCCTGGTCGCCGGCGGACGCCCGGCGGGTCGCCGCGATGCTGGCCGCGGAGAACGCGCGCCGGGTCTACCGCCTGCCCTGAGGACACGCCGGAGGCCCGCCACCGTCGACGGTGGCGGGCCTCCGGCGTGCCGCGGCCGGTCCGGTACGCCCGGACGGCGCTCAGACGGTGGCGGGCTCCGGGTCGGCCTGGGCCGGAATCTCCGGGGCCTGGACCGGGCGCTCGCGCAGGCTCAGGGCGAGCCGCAGCACCGCGATCCACATCAGCGACGAGCCGAGCATGTGCAGGCCGACCAGCAGCTCGGGGACGCCGGTGAAGTACTGGACGTAGCCGATCGCCCCCTGGGCGAGGAGGACCAGCAGCAGGTCGCGGGCGCGCGCCCGGGTGTCGTCCGGGGCGTCGACGACCCGCAGCACCAGCCACATCGCGACGGCGAGCGCGCAGACCACCCAGGCGGCGATGGCGTGCACGTGCGCGGCGGCGGTCCAGTCCCACGGCATACGGGGGACCTCGCTGCTGTCACCGGCGTGCTTGCCGGAACCGGTCACCCCCGTGCCGAGGACGATGAGCAGCGCGGAGACGCCGGTGATCGCCCAGGACAGCTTGCGGACCGGGCCCGGGACCCGCGGGCGGGGCGCGGTGTCGCCCTCGCGGGTGCGCTGCCAGGTGATCACCGCGACGGTGAGCAGCAGGTTGGCGGCGACGAAGTGGGCCGCGACCGTCCACGGGTTCAGTTCGAGGCGCACGGTGATGCCGCCGAGGACCGCGTTGAGGACGACGACCCAGAACTGGGCCCAGCCGAGCCGGGTCAGCCCGCGCCGCCACGGCTTGGTGGAACGGGCGGCGACGATCGCCCAGCCGACCGCCGCCGACAGCACGTACGTCAGCAGGCGGTTACCGAACTCGATGGCACCGTGGAGGCCCTGCTCGGGGGTGGCGAAGAGGCTGTCGTCCGTGCACTTGGGCCAGGTGTCGCAGCCGAGACCGGAACCGGTCAGCCGCACCGTGCCGCCCGTGACGATGATGACCACGCTCATCACGACGACGGAGAGCGCTGCGCGCCGGAGCGTCCGGGGGGACGGGGTCCAGCGCTGGGCGATGGAGGCGAGGGGGTTCAGCACGCGCCCTATCGTAGGCCGGGGCTTGTGCACGCTTTCACGAGGGGGTCGAAAGTACCTGAACGGCACGATCCGGTTACTCCCAGCGGAAGAACCGGGCCGCCGCGCCGAGCCCCAGGACCGCCCAGACCGCCAGGACGAGCGCGTCGCCCCAGGGCATGCCCGCCCCGCCCTGCAGCACGTCACGGAGGCCGCCCGAGAGGGCCGAGATCGGCAGGAGTTCCAGAACTCCGCGGACCGCGTCGGGGAACTTCTCCAGGGGGACGATCACCCCGCCGCCGACCAGGAGCAGCAGGAAGACCAGGTTGGCGGCGGCCAGCGTGGCCTCGGCCCGGAGCGTGCCGGCCATGAGCAGGCCCAGGCCCGAGAAGGCGGCCGTGCCGAGGACCAGGAGCAGGGCGACCGGGAGCGGACCGCCCTGCGGGGACCAGCCGAGCGCGAACGCGATCACCGTGAGGAGCGCGATCTGGAGGACCTCGGTGACCAGCACCGACAGCGTCTTGGCGGTCATCAGGGCCCAGCGGGGGAGCGGGGAGGCGCCCAGCCGCTTCAGGACCCCGTAACGGCGCTCGAAGCCGGTCGCGATGGCCTGCCCCGTGAAGGCGGTGGACATCACGGCGAGGGCCAGGACGCCCGGGGCGAGGAAGTCGACGGCCTTCTCGGCGCCCGTGTCGACCACGTCGACGGTCGAGAAGAGGACCAGCAGCAGCGAGGGGATGACCACGGTGAGCAGCAGCTGCTCGCCGTTGCGCAGCAGCATCCGGGTCTCCAGGGCCGCCTGCGCGGCGATCATCCGGCCGACCGGGGCCGCACCGGGCCTCGGGGAGTAGGTTCCCGTGCTCATCCGCGCAGCTCCTTGCCGGTCAGCTCCATGAAGACGTCCTCGAGGGTGTGGCGCTCGACCGCGATGCCCTCGGGCATGACGCCGTGCTGGGCGCACCAGGTGGTGACCGTGGCGAGCAGCTGCGGGTCCACGTCGCCGCTGATCCGGTACGTGCCCGGGGTGAGCTCCGCCGCGGCCGTGCCGTCGGGCAGCGCCTTGAGCAGCGAGCCGAGGTCGAGGCCGGGGCGGCCGGTGAAGCGCAGGGTGTTCTCGGCGCCGCCCCGGCACAGTTCCTCGGGGCTGCCCTGGGCGACGACCCGGCCGGCGTCGACGATCGCGACGTCGTCGGCGAGCTCCTCGGCCTCCTGCATGAAGTGCGTGGTCAGCACGGTGGTGACGCCGTCGGCGCGCAGTTCCCGGACGAGGTCCCAGGTGGCGCGGCGGGCCTGCGGGTCCAGGCCGGCCGTCGGCTCGTCGAGGAAGACCAGTTCGGGGCGGCCGACGACGGCCAGGGCGAGGGCGAGGCGCTGCTGCTGGCCGCCGGAGAGGCGCCGGTAGGCCGTACGCCCGCAGGAGCCGAGCCCCAGGCGCTCGATCAGGGCGTCCACGTCCAGCGGGTGGGCGTGGAGCTTCGCCATGTGCCGGAGCATCTCCTCGGCGCGGGCGCCGGAGTACACCCCGCCGGACTGGAGCATGACGCCGATCCGGGGGCGCAGGGCGGCGGCGTCGGCGACCGGGTCGAGACCGAGGACGCGGACGGTGCCGGCGTCGGCCCGGCGGTAGCCCTCGCAGGTCTCGACGGTGGTGGTCTTGCCGGCCCCGTTGGGGCCCAGGACGGCGGTGACGGTGCCGGTCCGCACGTCGAGGTCGAGGCCGTCGACGGCGGTCCTGTTGCCGTACCGCTTGACCAGGCCGCGCACACGGACGGCGGTGTCGACGGACTTTTCTCGCATGCCGGGAAGTCTAGAGAGCCCGGCGGGGCGGTCTCGGCGCGGGGCCCGCCCGGGGCCGGCCGCCGGTTCCGGATCCGCGCGCGCCCGTGCCGGGTGAGCCGGGCCGGACGGGGCAACCGCTGTCGTATGCCCGTGTTCGTCGGTACCTCCGGATGGCAGTACCGGGACTGGCGCGGGGTCCTCTACCCGGAGGGCCTGCCCCAGCGGCTCTGGCTGGAGGAGTACGCGCGCCGGTTCGCCACCGTGGAGAACAACAACGCCTTCTACCGGCTGCCCGAGCGCCGGACCTTCGCCGAGTGGCGCGCGCGCACGCCCGAGGGGTTCCTCATGGCCGTGAAGGCCAGCCGGTTCCTCACCCACGTCAAACGGCTCAAGGATCCCGAGGAGCCCGTGGAACGGCTGCTGGGCCGGGCGGAGGCCCTCGGCGACCGGCTCGGGCCGGTGCTCCTCCAGCTGCCGCCCACGCTCCGCGCCGACGCGGGTCTCCTGGACGCCGTCCTGGCCCGCTTCCCCGCCTGGGCGCGGGTCGCGGTCGAGCCCCGGCACGAGACCTGGTGGACCGAGGAGATCGCCTCCGTCCTCGCCGCCCGGGGCGCCGCCCTGTGCTGGGCGGATCGGGGGTCCGCGCCGCTGACCCCGCTGTGGCGGACGGCCGGCTGGGGCTATCTGCGGCTGCACGAGGGGCGGGCGCGGCCGTGGCCGGCCTACGGCCGGCGGGCGCTCGTGAGCTGGGCCGACCGGCTGGCCGCGAGCTGGCCGGACGCGGCCGACGTGTACGTGTACTTCAACAACGACCCGGGCGGGTGGGCCGTCCGCAACGCCGTCTCCTTCACCCGGGCGATGACCGCGGCGGGCCGTACGGTGGCCCGGCCGGCGGCTCCCCCGACCGGCGCGGAGTGATCGTTTCCGCAGGTCAGGTAAGCCTTACCTGCGTGACGCAGAGCACCGTCGCCGCGTCCGGCCTCGCTTGTCACCCCCGGATTAATTACGCAACAATGGCGTTGTGAAAAACGTAGGCGCGGCTCCCGTGGAGGAACTCGCGACCCGTGAGCGTTCGACGCGCAACCGGGTCGCGCGCTCGATCCTGGATCACGGGCCGTCGACCGTCGCCGATCTGGCCGAGCGGCTCGGCCTCACCCAGGCCGCCGTCCGCCGGCATCTCGACGCGCTCGTCGCCGAGAAGGTCGTCGAGCCCCGCGAGAAGCGCGTCTACGGCACCCGGGGCCGGGGCCGCCCCGCCAAGGTCTTCGCGCTCACCGACTGCGGCCGGGACGCGTTCGACCAGTCGTACGACTCCCTCGCCGTCGAGGCGCTCCGCTGGATCGAGCGCAACGCCGGAGGGGAGGCGGCCGTCGCCGCCTTCGCCCGCGACCGGATCGAGGCCCAGGCCGAGTCCTACCGCGAGGCCGTGGAGTCGGCCCCGCCCGAACGCCGGACCGAGGCGCTGGCCAAGGCCCTGACGGCGGACGGGTACGCTGCCACCGCGCGGAACGCGCCGGTCGGCGAGCAGCTCTGCCAGCACCACTGCCCGGTCGCCCACGTCGCCGAGCAGTACCCCCAGCTGTGCGAGGCGGAAACGGAGATCTTCTCCCGCCTCCTGGGAACGCACGTCCAGCGTCTCGCCACCATCGCGCATGGTGACGGCGTCTGCACCACGTTCATCCCGCACGGCGCCCCACAGACCACCGAAACAGCATCCGCAAGTACGGCCGGGAGGAACCCCGCATGACCACCGAGATCAGCCACCCCGAGCTCGAGGGCCTGGGTCGGTACGAGTACGGCTGGGCCGACTCCGACGCGGCCGGTGCCGCCGCCAAGCGCGGCCTCAACGAGGACGTCGTCCGCGACATCTCCGCGAAGAAGAACGAGCCCGAGTGGATGCTGAAGCTGCGTCTCAAGGGGCTGAAGCTGTTCGGCAAGAAGCCCATGCCGACCTGGGGCTCCGACCTGTCGGGCATCGACTTCGACAACATCAAGTACTTCGTTCGGTCCACCGAGAAGCAGGCGGAGTCCTGGGAGGACCTCCCGGAGGACATCAAGAACACGTACGACAAGCTCGGCATCCCGGAGGCGGAGAAGCAGCGCCTCGTCGCCGGTGTCGCCGCCCAGTACGAGTCCGAGGTCGTCTACCACCAGATCCGCGAGGACCTGGAGGAGCAGGGCGTCATCTTCGTCGACACCGACACCGCGCTGAAGGAGCACGAGGAACTCTTCAAGGAGTACTTCGGCACCGTCATCCCGGTCGGCGACAACAAGTTCGCCTCGCTGAACACGGCCGTGTGGTCCGGCGGCTCGTTCATCTACGTCCCCAAGGGCGTGCACGTCGAGATCCCGCTCCAGGCCTACTTCCGCATCAACACGGAGAACATGGGCCAGTTCGAGCGGACGCTGATCATCGTCGACGAGGACGCCTACGTCCACTACGTCGAGGGCTGCACCGCCCCGATCTACTCCTCGGACTCGCTGCACAGCGCCGTGGTCGAGATCATCGTCAAGAAGGGCGGCCGCTGCCGCTACACGACCATCCAGAACTGGTCGAACAACGTCTACAACCTGGTGACCAAGCGCGCCGTCGCCTACGAGGGCGCCACCATGGAGTGGGTCGACGGCAACATCGGCTCCAAGGTCACCATGAAGTACCCGGCCGTCTACCTGATGGGCGAGCACGCCAAGGGCGAGACCCTCTCCATCGCCTTCGCGGGCGAGGGCCAGCACCAGGACGCCGGCGCCAAGATGGTCCACATGGCCCCGAACACCTCCTCCAACATCGTCTCCAAGTCGGTGGCGCGAGGCGGCGGCCGAACCTCCTACCGCGGTCTCATCGAGATCGGCGAGGGTGCCCCGGGCGCCAAGTCCAACGTGCTCTGCGACGCGCTGCTCGTCGACACGATCTCCCGCTCCGACACGTACCCCTACGTGGACGTGCGCGAGGACGACGTCTCCATGGGCCACGAGGCCACGGTCTCCAAGGTCTCCGAGGACCAGCTGTTCTACCTGATGAGCCGCGGCCTCACCGAGTTCGAGGCCATGGCCATGATCGTCCGCGGCTTCGTCGAGCCCATCGCGAAGGAGCTCCCGATGGAGTACGCGCTGGAGCTCAACCGGCTGATCGAGCTGCAGATGGAGGGTGCGGTCGGCTGACGCCGCCCCGCCGTCCGTACCCCCTGGTCTTTGCGTAGTCACGTAGGAAGAGAGCAACACGACAGCCATGGCTGAGGCTCAGAACATCCCGGCCGGTTCCACGACCGCCGGCTCGATCGCGGTGGCCGCCGAGTCCACCGTCGCCACGCGCATGAGCGCGCCCCCGTCCTTCGACGTCGCGGACTTCCCCGTGCCGCACGGCCGCGAGGAGGAGTGGCGCTTCACCCCGCTGGAGCGGCTGCGCGGACTCCACGACGGCACCGCGGTCGCCACCGGCGAGGGCGTCAAGGTCGAGATCGAGGCCCCCGAGGGCGTCACCGTGGAGACCGTCGGCCGCGACGACGAGCGGCTCGGCCGGGCGGGCACGCCCGTCGACCGCGTCGCCGCCCAGGCGTACTCGTCCTTCGAGAAGGCCTCGGTCGTCACCGTCGCCAAGGAGGCGGTCCTCGCCGAGCCGATCCGCATCGCCGTCCACGGCGAGGGCGGGGTCGCCTTCGGCCACCAGGTCATCGAGCTCGGCGCCTTCGCCGAGGCCGTCGTGGTCATCGACCACACCGGTGACGCGGTGCTCGCCGCCAACGTCGACTACGTCCTCGGCGACGGCGCCAAGCTCACCGTCGTCTGCGTCCAGGACTGGGACGAGAAGGCCGTCCACGTCGCCCAGCACAACGCGCTGGTCGGCCGCGACGCCTCCTTCAAGTCGGTCGTGGTGACCTTCGGCGGCGACCTGGTCCGCATCCACCCGCGTGTGGCCTACGCCGCCCCGGGCGGTTCGGCGGAGCTGTTCGGCCTGTACTTCACCGACGCCGGCCAGCACCAGGAGCACCGCCTCCTGGTCGACCACAACACCCCGCACTGCACCTCCAACGTGGCCTACAAGGGCGCGCTGCAGGGCCAGGACGCCCACGCCGTCTGGATCGGTGACGTCCTCATCCAGGCCGCGGCCGAGGGCACGGACACCTACGAGCTCAACCGGAACCTCGTCCTCACCGACGGCGCCCGGGTCGACTCCGTCCCCAACCTGGAGATCGAGACCGGCGAGATCGCCGGCGCCGGCCACGCCTCCGCCACCGGCCGCTTCGACGACGAGCAGCTGTTCTACCTGATGTCCCGCGGCATCCCGGAGATCGAGGCCCGCCGCCTCGTCGTCCGCGGCTTCTTCGCGGAGCTGGTCCAGCAGATCGGTCTGCCGGACGTCGAGGAGCGCCTGATCGCCAAGATCGAGGCCGAGCTGGAGGCCTCCGTCTGATGGCCTTCGTCCGCGTCTGCGCGCTGAGCGAGCTGGAGACCGACACCCCCAGGCGGGTCGAGGTCGAGGGCACGCCCGTCTCGGTGGTGCGTACCGAGGGCGAGGTGTTCGCCATCAACGACATCTGCTCGCACGCCAACGTCTCCCTCTCCGAGGGCGAGGTCGAGGACTGCGCCATCGAGTGCTGGCTGCACGGCTCCAGCTTCGACCTCCGCACCGGCAAGCCGTCCGGCCTTCCCGCGACGCGCCCCGTCCCCGTATACCCCGTAAAGATCGAAGGGGACGATGTGCTCGTCTCCGTCACCCAGGAGTCCTGAGTCACCCATGGCAACGCTCGAAATCCACGACCTGCACGTCTCCGTCGATGCGGAGAACGGCCCCCGCGAGATCCTCAAGGGCGTCGACCTGACCATCAAGCAGGGCGAGACCCACGCGGTCATGGGCCCGAACGGCTCCGGCAAGTCGACCCTGGCGTACTCCCTGGCCGGACACCCGAAGTACACGATCACCGGCGGCACCGTCACCCTCGACGGTGAGGACGTCCTGGAGATGTCGGTCGACGAGCGCGCCCGCGCCGGCGTGTTCCTCGCCATGCAGTACCCGGTCGAGGTCCCCGGTGTCTCGGTCTCCAACTTCCTGCGCACCTCCGCCACCGCCGTCCGCGGCGAGGCCCCCAAGCTCCGCACCTGGGTGAAGGAGGTCAAGGAGGCCATGGAGAAGCTCCAGATGGACCCGGCCTTCGCCGAGCGCAACGTCAACGAGGGCTTCTCCGGCGGTGAGAAGAAGCGCCACGAGATCCTCCAGCTCGAGCTGCTCAAGCCGAAGATCGCGATCCTCGACGAGACCGACTCCGGCCTCGACGTCGACGCGCTCCGCATCGTCTCCGAGGGCGTCAACCGCGTGCGCGAGACGGGCGAGGTCGGCACCCTGCTGATCACGCACTACACGCGCATCCTGCGCTACATCAAGCCCGACTTCGTGCACGTCTTCGCGAACGGCCGCATCGTCGAGTCCGGCGGCGCCGAGCTCGCCGACCAGCTGGAGAACGAGGGCTACGACAAGTACGTGAAGGGTGGCGCATCCGCGTGACTTCCGCCCATCAGGGGCTGACCGGCCTCCTCGACACCGAGGCGATCCGCAAGGACTTCCCGCTCCTGGACCGCGTGGTCCACGACGGCAAGAAGATCGTGTACCTGGACTCCGCGGCGACCTCGCAGAAGCCGCGCCAGGTCCTCGATGCCCTCAACACGTACTACGAGCGGCACAACGCCAACGTCCACCGCGGCGTCTACACGGTCGCCGAGGAGGCCACCGCGCTGTACGAGGGCGCCCGCGACAAGGTCGCCGCCTTCATCAACGCGCCGAGCCGCGACGAGGTGATCTTCACCAAGAACGCCTCGGAGTCGCTCAACCTCGTGGCGAACATGCTGGGCTGGGCCGACGAGCCCTACCGCGTGGACCACGAGACCGAGATCGCGATCACGGAGATGGAGCACCACTCCAACATCGTCCCGTGGCAGCTGCTCTCGCAGCGCACCGGCGCGAAGCTGAAGTGGTTCGGCCTCACCGACGACGGCCGTCTCGACCTCTCGAACATCGAGGAGGTCATCACCGAGAAGACCAAGATCGTCTCCTTCACCCTGGTCTCGAACCTGCTCGGTACGGTGAACCCGGTCGAGACGATCATCCGGCGTGCCCAGGAGGTCGGTGCCCTCGTCTGCATCGACGCCTCCCAGGCGGCCCCGCACATGGTCCTCGACGTGCAGGCGCTCCAGGCCGACTTCGTGGCCTTCACCGGTCACAAGATGTGCGGCCCGACCGGCATCGGCGTGCTGTGGGGACGGCAGGAGCTCCTGGAGGACCTCCCGCCCTTCCTCGGTGGCGGCGAGATGATCGAGACCGTCTCGATGCACTCCTCGACCTACGCGCCGGCCCCGCACAAGTTCGAGGCGGGTACGCCCCCGATCGCCCAGGCCGTCGGCCTCGGCGCGGCCGTGGACTACCTGTCCGCGATCGGCATGGAGAACATCGCGCGCCACGAGCACGCGATCACCGAGTACGCCGTCCGGCGCCTCCAGGAGGTCCCGGACCTGCGGATCATCGGCCCCACCACGGCCGAGGACCGCGGCGCGGCGATCTCCTTCACGCTCGGGGACATCCACCCCCACGACGTGGGGCAGGTGCTGGACGAGCAGGGCATCGCGGTCCGGGTCGGCCACCACTGCGCGCGGCCGGTCTGCCTGCGGTACGGAATTCCTGCGACCACGCGGGCGTCGTTCTATCTGTACTCCACTCCGGCCGAGGTCGACGCCCTGGTCGAGGGACTGGAGCACGTCCGTAACTTCTTCGGATAGGGCGGCTGAGCTGTGAAGCTGGATTCGATGTACCAGGACGTCATCCTGGACCACTACAAGCACCCGCACGGGCGGGGCTTGCGGGACGGCGACGCCGAGGTGCACCACGTCAACCCGACGTGCGGCGACGAGATCACGCTCCGCGTGAAGTACGACGGCGACCGCATCGAGGACGTCTCGTACGAGGGCCAGGGCTGTTCCATCAGCCAGGCGTCGGCCTCGGTCCTCAACGAGCTGCTCGTCGGCAAGGAGCTGGCCGAGGCGCAGAAGATCCAGGGCACCTTCCTGGAGCTGATGCAGTCCAAGGGGCAGATCGAGCCCGACGACGCGATGGAGGAGATCCTGGAGGACGCGGTCGCGTTCGCCGGGGTGTCCAAGTACCCGGCCCGGGTGAAGTGCGCGCTGCTCAGCTGGATGGCGTGGAAGGACGCGACGGCTCAGGCGCTGGGGGACTCCGATACATCTGTGAGGAAGTCGGCATGACCGAGAACGCGACCGAGAACGCGACCGAGAGCGCGGTGGACACGGCCCCCGAGGCCGGGGCGGGCGCCATGAAGCCGGCCTCCGAGGAGGAGGTCCGCGAGGCCCTGTACGACGTGGTCGACCCCGAGCTGGGCATCGACGTCGTCAACCTGGGCCTGATCTACGGCATCCACATCGACGACTCCAACGTCGCGACGCTGGACATGACCCTGACGTCGGCGGCCTGTCCGCTGACCGACGTGATCGAGGACCAGGCGAAGTCCGCCACCGACGGGCTCGTCCGGGAACTGAAGATCAACTGGGTCTGGATGCCGCCGTGGGGCCCGGACAAGATCACGGACGACGGCCGGGAGCAGCTGCGCGCGCTCGGCTTCAACGTCTGACCCGCGCGACCTCTCGCGTACCCGCGGAACGGCCGCGCCCTGCTGAAGGGCGCGGCCGTTCCCGTACGCCGCCGGGGGTCAGTACCCCGCCGCGCGGGCCAGCTCCGGGCCCAGGTTCTCCTTGCGCAGACGCTGGTCCACGTAGAGCAGGGCCGTCACCAGGGGCGGGAAGACGGAGACGATCACCTGGCCGACCAGCTGGCCGAGGAGCAGCAGGGCGACCACCACGGCGACGGCGGCGATCACCGTGGCCGGCTCGCCGTCCGAGAGGTCCATGCCCGCCAGCGGCGTGGAGACGATCAGGGACAGGATCTGCTGGATCAGCCAGCTGACCACGGTCGTCATCAGCCCGACGAGCAGCAGGATGCCGAAGACGCGCCACCACGAGCCGCGGACGAGGGCGGAGGAGCGGCGCATCGAGGCGAGGGCGCCCTGGCCCTCCATCACGGCCGCCGCCGGGGCCAGGCTGAACTTCACCCAGATCCACAGCGCGAGCGGGGTGACGAGCACGGCGGTCGCCAGCGCGATCAGGGCCACCGTCCACCCCTCGCTGTCCGAGAGGCCCGAGGCGCTGTCCACGGAGGCGATCAGCCCGATCACCATGCCGACGAAGCCGACGAGCAGGAGCAGCAGGGGCAGCGCCAGGGCGAGACTGGTGAGGACCACCGTCCCGAGCACGGACGGCATGCGGGCCCAGGAGCGGCGCCAGAGCGTGCCGAAGGTGAGCGAGCGGCCGAGGACGGCCTCCTGGACGACGGCGGGGCAGGCGGCGGCCATCACCGCGTTGGCGCACAGGACGACGAGCGCCCCGGCGATCCAGACGCAGACGAAGGCGAAGAGGAGCGGCCGGACGTCGTCCCAGGGCGGCTCCTGGCCCTCCGGCGTGTCGAAGACCGCCGGGAAGAGGTCGCCCACGGCGGCGAACGCGAGCAGCAGGGCGACCCCCACGAGCAGGATGGCTCCGCCGTAGACGGCGGCCGCGAGACCGAGCAGCTGCTTCCAGTGGCGGCCGAAGGCGCCGAAGGCACCGGAGAGGATCGCGCCGAGGCCGAGCGGTGCGAGGGGTATCACGCCGGGCTTCGGCGGCGGGGGCGGCGGCGCATAGCCGTAGCCGTAGGGCGGGCCAGGGGGGTACGTCATGCGGGACACCGTATCCGCAGCCGATGTGTACGGGCGTACACCTTCATGTGTACGCTCGTACGCATGGGATACGGACTGCTGGCGGGCGCCATCGTGGCGGAGATCCTCGCCACCACCTCGATGAAGTACAGCGACGGCTTCACCAGGCTCTGGCCCTCGCTGATCACCGGCGTCGGCTACGTCGTCGCCTTCGCGCTCCTCGCGCAGGCCCTCAAGACGCTCCAGGTCGGCACCGCGTACGCCATCTGGTCCGGGGTCGGCACCGCCGCCGTCGCCGCCCTCGGCGTCCTCTTCCTCGGTGAGGCCCTCACCCTCGCCAAGATCGCCGGGATCGTGCTCATCGTCGCCGGGGTCGTCGTCCTCAACCTCGGGGGCGCGCACTGATGGCCCGCGCCCGCCGCCACGACCCCGAGCGGCGCGAACGGATCGTCGACGCGGCCCTGCGGGTGGTCGCCCGGCGGGGGATCGCGGGCCTGAGCCACCGCACCGCCGCCGCCGAGGCCGACGTGCCGCTGGGCTCGACCACGTACCACTTCGCCTCCCTCGACGAACTGCTCGTCGCCGCGCTCCGCAAGGCCTGCGAGGGCTTCGGGCGGCGGCTGCGCGAGCACCCGGCCCTGGCGGACTCGGCCGCCGCCCTCGCCCCCACCCTCGCCGGGCTCCTGGCGGAGTGGCTCGACGGCGCGCGGGCCGGTACGGAGCTGGAGTACGAGCTCTACCTCGCCGCCCTGCGCCGCCCCGCCCTGCGCCCGGTCGCCGCCGAGTGGACCGAGGCCGTCGCCGAGGTGCTCGCCCGCCGCACCGACCCCGCCACCGCCCGCGCCGCGATCGCCCTCATGGACGGCATCTGCCTCCAGGTGCTCCTGACCGGCGGCCGGTACGACGAGGGGTACGCGCGCGAGATGTTCGCCCGCCTCCTGTGCGAGGCACCGCACGACGAGGACCCGGGCCGGGCGGGGGGCCGGGGCGCCGGCGGGCCGGAGGAAGGACCGAACCCGCAGGCCGGCGGTTCGTCGCAACCGCCGGGGGAGCGGACCGACTCCTGAGACCGGTTGGCCCGCGCGGGGCCCGGCCGGTTAGGTTTTCCGTCATGACCACTGCTCCTCGCACCACCGGCGCCGTCGCCGCCGGCCTCGCCACCCTCGCCGGTGACGGCACCGTTCTCGACACCTGGTTCCCCGCTCCCGAGCTGACCGACGCGCACGGCCCCGCCGGTACCGAGCGCCTCACCCCCGAGGCGGCGGTGAACGCCCTCGGCGAAGGTGCCGCCAAGGCCCTCGGCGTGGACGCCCGCCGGGGCGTCGAGGTGGTCGCCGTCCGCACCGTCATCGCCTCGCTCGACGAGAAGCCGCTCGACGCGCACGACGCCTACCTGCGCCTGCACCTGCTGAGCCACCGGCTCGTCAAGCCGCACGGCCAGAGCCTGGACGGCGTCTTCGGTCTCCTCGCCAACGTCGCCTGGACCTCGCTCGGCCCGGTCGCCGTGGACGACATCGAGAAGGTGCGGCTCAACGCCCGCGCCGAGGGCCTGCACCTCCAGGTGACCTCGATCGACAAGTTCCCCCGCATGACCGACTACGTCGTGCCCACCGGCGTCCGCATCGCCGACGCCGACCGGGTCCGCCTGGGCGCCCACCTGGCCGCCGGCACCACCGTCATGCACGAGGGCTTCGTCAACTTCAACGCCGGCACCCTCGGCACCTCCATGGTCGAGGGCCGCATCTCCGCCGGCGTCGTCGTCGGCGACGGCTCCGACATCGGCGGCGGCGCCTCCACCATGGGCACGCTGTCCGGCGGTGGGAACGTCGTCATCTCGATCGGCGAGCGCTGCCTGATCGGTGCCGAGGCGGGCGTCGGCATCGCCCTCGGCGACGAGTGCGTCGTGGAGGCCGGCCTGTACGTCACCGCCGGCACCCGGGTCACCATGCCCGACGGCCAGATCGTCAAGGCCCGCGAGCTCTCCGGCGCCTCGAACATCCTCTTCCGACGCAACTCGGTCACCGGCGCCGTCGAGGCCCGCCCGAACAACGCGGTCTGGGGCGGCCTGAACGACATCCTCCACAGCCACAACTGATCCGCCGACCCCGCGTTAACAAGGCGCGGGGTCACCTGAACGGATCAACGAGGAGTCGACATGAGGACCAGGCACGTGATCGCCGGACTGCTCACGGCGGCGGCGGCACTGCTGCCGGCGGGGGCGGCCCGGGCCGACGAGACCCACACCCACCAGGGGCCCGAGGTCACCAACGGGCCGGGTCTGCGGCTCCACACGGGGCAGATCGACGACCCGCTGGAGGACGTCCTGGAGCACGCCGCGATCCTCGGCCGGACCTACACCACCGACTCCGCCTGAACCAGGGCCTCGTACGCCGCCCGCAGCCCGTCGACCGCCGTTCGGTCGGCGGGCTGCAGCGGTTCGCGCACCGACCCGCCCAGCAGCGCCTTGACCGCCACGGTGCCCGGCAGGCCCGAGGCCATCATCAGCTCGGCCAGGGGCAGGGTCCGCGCGTGGAGCCGGGCCGCCCGTGCCGTGTCGCCCGCGTCGAAGGCGTCCAGCACCTCGCGGAGCTGACGGGGCGCCACATTGGCCACGGTGCTGATCCAGCCCGCGCCGCCGAGCGCGTACAGCGGCAGGTTCAGCTCCTCGCAGCCCGAGTAGTACGCGAGCGGCGTCTCGGCGATCAGCCGCCCCGCGGCGTACAGGTCGTAGGAGCAGTCCTTCACCGCCACGATCCGCGGGTGCTCCGCCAGGCGCCGCAGGGTCGCCGGCTCGACCCGGGTGCCGGTGCGGCCCGGGATGTCGTACACCACCACCGGCAGCCCGGTCGCGTCCGCCACCCGCAGGAAGTACGCCTCCAGGGCGGCCTGCGGCGGCCGGCTGTAGTACGGGGAGGCGACGAGCAGCCCGTCCGCCCCCGCCGCCTCGGCCTGGCGCGCCAGTTCCACCGTGTGCCGGGTGTCGGCCGTTCCGACCCCGGTCAGCAACGGCACGCCCGGCCCCACGGCCGCCCGCACGGCGCGGACCAGCGCCGCCTTCTCGGCGTCCGAGGTGGTCGGGGACTCGCCGGTGGTGCCGTTGAGGACGAGTCCGTCACAGCCCTCCGCGACGAGCCGTACCGCCAGTTCGCCCGCCCCGTCCGGGTCCAGCCCGCCGGAGGGGGTGAAGGGGGTGATCATCGCGCAGAGCGCGCGGCCGAAAGGACGTTCCGTGGTCATGCGGAGAGTCTGGTCCGCCCCGACCGTGAAGGTCCACTTAGATCTGCTTGGCGCGAAGATTCAGTTCAGCTGAACGACGGGGTGTCGGCCGCGCTCGCAGGATCCCGCCGTCAGAGAGCCGGCTTGAAGCCGTCGTGACTGCGCGCGAACCCCAGCGACGCGTAGAAGCGGTGGGCGGCCTCCCGCCGCTTGTCGCTGGTCAGCTGGACCAGCGCGCAGCCACGGCCGCGCGCCCGCGCCACGGCCCGCTCCATCAGATCCCGCCCGAGGCCGCCGCCGCGCCGGTCGGCCCGGATCCGGACCGCCTCGAACAGGGCCCGCTCCGCCCCGCCCTTGCCGAGCCCCGGTATGGAGGTGGCCTGGAGGCAGCCGAGGACGAGACCGCCGTCCACCAGGACCAGCATCTCGTTACGCGGATCGGCCGTGATCGCCGCGAAGGCACGCTCGTACGCCTCCGTGACCACCACCGAGGCGGCGTCGACGACGGTCTCCTCGTCGGCGAGCAGGGCGAGGACCGCGGGGAGTTCGGCGCGGGTGGCCGGTCGGAGGACCATGGCCGGAAGTGTGCCACGACGGCCTTGACCTCAACTTTGGTCGAGGTACCAGGGTGGGCCGTGCCCGGGAGGACCGCCCCCGTGCACGGACCCGACCGATCGGAGGAGACCTTTTGTGAACACCGTCACGCACCCCCACGCCCGCCCGAACCTCACCCGCCCGGGCACCGGCCAGGTCATGGTGAGCACCTGGCGGGTGGGCACCCCCGCACGGCAGCGCGCCGCCGTCGAGGCGATCCGCGCCGCCTGGGAGAGCCGGCCGTGGCCCGATCCGCGCCTCCTGTCGTACAGCGCTCACGCCGGCACGGACGGGGACACGCTGCTGCACCACTCGCAGTGGACCGGCGAGCAGGCCTACCAGGACTTCGTGCGCACCCACCGGGACGGCCGGAACGCCGAGATCGACGCGTCCGTGCCCGGGATCGAGCGGGTCGTCCTCCACCGCTACGCGCCGCCCTACCGCTCCGTCCCGCTCGACCCGGCGAGCGCGGGAGCCCTGCCCGGTGTCCTGGTGGCCGTGGAGGCGGAGTTCGCGGACGTCGGCCCCGCGCGCCGGCGGGCCTGGGTGGACGCCGTGTGCGCGGCCCTGGCCGGCGACGCGGGCGAGCGGCCGGCCCACGGCGGGATCGGCGCCCACTTCCACCTCTCCGCCGACGGCACCCGCGTCCTCAACCTCGCCGAGTGGGAGAGCGAGCGGGCGCACGCGGACTGGCTGTCCGGCGGGGAACCGCTCGGCGAGGCCTGGGCGGCGGTCCACCACCACCCGGGCCTCACCGGCAGCCGGATGCGCCGGTACGTGCCCGCGCTCAGCCTGAGCCCGGGCGCGTAGGGGCCGCCGCCCGTCGCGGCGGCGGCCCGGCCCCGGCGCGTGCCGGGGCACCGCCGCTACGGTCGGAAGCGCAGCACCTGCGGGTCGTGGTCGCTGTCCTGGTCCGCGAACTCGGCGTTGATGTGCACGCTGTCGTAGGTGAAGTGGTGCACGCCCGGGCTGGTCAGGATCTGGTCGAGGACCTGGCTGTTGCCCTGGAAGACGTACGAGTAGCGCTCCGGGCGGGGCAGCGACTTCACCGCCGGGTACAGCACCCCGCCCTCCGTGAGGGCCTCGGTCGTCGCGGAGAACTCGAAGTCGTTGATGTCGCCGACGACGAGGACGTCGGCCTGCTTCTCCAGTGCCACGATGTCCTTGACGAACGCGTTGACCGCCTGCGCCTGGAGCACCCGCTTGGCCTCGGAGGAACGATTCGGCGGCTGGTGGTGCGACGTCAGGGACTCGTCGCCGCCCTTGGAGCCGAAGTGGTTGGCGATCACGAAGACCGTGCGGCCGCGGAAGACGAACTCGCCCGCGAGCGGCTTGCGGCTGTTGTCCCAGGCCGCGTTCGCCGGGTCGATCCGGCCCGGCGAGACCGACAGGGCCGCGCGGCCCTTCGTGCCGGTCACGGTGGTCGCGGTGGTGGCGTCGCCGCCCGCGCGGTCCGTGAAGGAGACCCGCTCGGGGTTGAAGAGGAAGACCTGACGGATGTTGCCCCCGGGCTCGCCGCCGTCCTTGTTGTTCTGCGGGTCCACGGAGCGCCACTCGTACGCCGGGCCACCGGCCGCCACGATCGCGTCCGTGAACTTCTTCAGCGTCAGGGCGGCCGACACGGTGCCGTCGTTCTTGGCGCCGTTGTCGTCCTGGATCTCCTCCAGGGCCAGGATGTCCGGCGAGGCGAGGTTCTTCACGACGGCCTTCGCCAGCGCGTCGAACTTCTCCTGCGGGTCGGTCGGGTCGAGGTTCTCGACGTTGTACGTCGCCACGGCCAGCTCGTTCTTGTGCTGCTTCGCCGTGGTCTCGCGCTCCAGGCCGCCGTCCTCGACCGTGCCGAGGGTGCGGGCCGTCAGGGTGTAGCCGCCGTACTGGTTGAAGTCGAGCGGACCTTCGGTGGTGCCGGTCAGCCAGTCGCCCACGTTCGCCTTCGGGAAGGGCTGCTGGGCGAGCGGGGTCAGCGACTGGATCTGGATCCGGCCGGTGTTCTGCGAGGTGTACGAGCCGTAGACCGTGCCGCCGCGCGCGTTGCGGTTCTCCCACGGCTTCACCGTCACCCACAGCTCCGCGTGCGGGTCGGTCGCGCCGACCACCCGCGAGGAGCCGACGCGGACGTTGGTGCCCTCCAGGGACTCGTAGTAGTCCAGGGCGTACGTCTCCGGGTCCAGCGTCAGGCCGTTGACCGAGCCGCCCGCGGCCGGGTCACCCGCCGGGGCGTAGGCGTCCGGGACCGACCAGGGGGCGATCGTCACCGGGGCCGGGACGGGGTTGCCCTTCGACACCACGGTGACCGTCGGCCGGGAGAGCTGGGTGAGGGACTGGTTGCCCGAGTTCAGGCCGCCGGGGACGTACTCAGTGACCGTGCCGTTCACCCGGACGGCGTCGCCGACCGCGACGGTCGGGACGGAGCTGGTGAAGACGAAGAGGCCCTCGCTCGTCGCCGGGTCCGCGTCCGCCTCGGGGTCCTGGATCCAGAAGCCGCGCGAGCCGTACGTGCGGACACCGGTGACGATGCCCGTGACGCCCGTGACCTGCTTGCCCGCGTAGGGCGACAGACGGGTGGTGCCCTGGATGTCGTGGATGCGGACGGCGGCGGTGTCCTCCGCGACGGCGCTCGACGAACCGGCGAGCAGTCCGGCGGCGAGAGCGGCCGCCACGACCGCGGAGACTGCGGCGGATCTCGGTATGGAGGAAGACATGAAGGGACTCCGAGGGTGCTTGGAGAAAAGACAAAGGGGTTCTACGCGCGTCAATCTCTTGGCTGGAAGGTGCACTTGTCAAGAGTCGACGGGTGTACGAAGGACGACGGGCCGGTGAACCGGCGGACGCCCTCCCGGATGCGTCTACGCTGAGGACCGCCCGCCCCCGCGGGCCCGTCCCGTCACCCCATCACGTACGCGTCGAGGAGACCTTCCCCATGGCAGCGGACCAGCCCACCCTTCCCCCCGTTCGGCTGCCCTCGGACGCGGAGCTGGCGCGGGACGCCCTGGCCGCCCCCCTCCTCGCCCACGCGGTACGCCTCGCCCGCTGGGCCGGGCCCGAAACCCGCGTCGGCGCGGGAGGCGAACTCGCCGACGAGCAGCTCCCCGAGGCGGTCGAGGTCCTCGGCCTCACCGACGAGGAGGACGCCGAACTCCTCGCCGGCGACGCCTGGCGGCTCGCCGTGGACACCGGCCTCGTGGACATCGAGGACGCCGAGCACGACGACACCCCCGGCCGGGCCGCGCCCGGCGAGAACCTCGCGGTCGTCACCGGCGGCTCCCCGCAGGACGTCCTCGCGCTCTGGCTGGACGGTTTCGACGCCGTCTTCGCCGACGCCGTCGTCCCGGTCGTGGACGACCTGGAGGAGATGCTCGACGAGGACGGGGCCGTCGACTTCGCGTCGCTCGACTGGGACCCGGAGGCGGAGGCCGAGTTCCTGGAGGGCGTCCTCGGCAACCTCTACCTGCTGACCGTCAGCGAGGGCGGACCGGGCGAGGGCCCCGTGCCGCTGCCCGCGCTCGCCGCCTCCATGGTCGTCCCCGACGACATGGGCGAACCCACCGACGACGTCCTGGAGCGGGTCTCCGACGCGATGATGCGGCTGGACGAGCAGTTCCGCCTGCTCGAACCCATCGGGCTCGTCGCCTACCGGCCCGTGGACGAGGCCCTCATGGCCGAGGAGGGCGAGGAGCCCGCGCCGCCGGTGGACGAGGAGGACGTCACCCGGTACGGCATGGTCCGGCTCACCCCGCTCGGCCTGTACGGCGTGCGGGCCCGGATGCTGGAGGCCGGCGTGGACGCGCCCGCCGTCGGCGACCTGGCCGGCAAGGGCGCCGACGTGCTCCTCGACGGCGTCACCGGCTACCCGGAGGCCGCCGCCCGCGCCGAGACCACCGCCTGGCTGGCCGGGCGCGAGCCCGTGGCGGCCGCCCGTGAACTCCTCGCCGCCGCCCGGGGCACCGACCCGGCCTCGCCGCTGCGGCGCCTCCACTGCCAGCAGGCGCTGTCGCTGGTCGGCCCGGAGGCGGAGCCCGCCGTCCGGGAGGTCCTGGACGACGCCCAGCTCGGCGGTCTCGCCCGCGTCTGGCTCGCCGAGCGCGGTGCGGCGGACGTGCCGGCGCCCCCGGAGTCCATGATCTTCTGGCTGGCGATCGACACGATCGCGGCGCAGCTGGACGCGGACGGCGACCTCGCGGAGGTCCAGGAGCTCGTCGAGGGCCTGACGGGCCGCCACAGCGGCTTCTTCGAGGCCGCATGGCGGGTCGAGCACCCGGCGACGGCCGAGGTCCTGGAGGCGATGGGGCGGCTGCACCGGGACAAGGGCGCGGCGAAGGAGGCCCGCAAGGCCGCCTTCAAGGCCCGCTCGCGTACGGGCGGGCAGAGCGCCGGGGCCTGAGCGTACGGGCCGCGCGGTGCGCGCCGCCCGAGGGTTCGACGGTGGGCGGGGCGGGCGTTCCGGTGGTGTTCAGGCGCCGTTCGCGTGCGCCCGGAAGGGTGGCGGGCGACATCCGGACACCACAGGGGAGCGCGCACACCATGGCCCTCAACCGCAGAGACTTCGCCCGGCGGTCCGCCGGCGCCGGAGCGGGACTCGTCCTCACCGGCGCCGTCGGGGCGCTGGCCACCGCCCCCGAGGCGCTCGCCGCCGACGAGCCGGACGCGTACGGGACCGGCCGGGAGGAGGACCGGGGCGAGGGCCACGGCCGCCGGCTCGGGTACGGGCCGCTCGTCGCCGACCCGGACGGCCTGCTCGCCCTGCCCGAGGGCTTCACCTACCGGATCCTCACCCGCAGTGGCGTCACCCGCCTGGAGAGCGGCGAGTTCACGCCCTCGAACCACGACGGCACCGCCGCCTTCGCGGGCCCGCGCGGCACCACGTACCTCGTCAACAACCATGAACTCAAGGGTCCGCGCTCCCGGTGGGCCCACCCGGTCCCGCTCACCGAGGGCCTCGTCTACGACCCCGCCGCGGCGGGCGGCTGCACCGTCGTCGAGGTCCACCGCGACGGCACCGTCGCCGAGTGGGTCGGCATCGCCGGCACCTCCACCAACTGCGCCGGCGGGCGCACCGCCTGGGGCACCTGGCTCACCTGCGAGGAGAACTCCGACCTCGCCGGCGTCAACGGCATGACCAAGGACCACGGGTACGTCTTCGAGGTCGACCCGTACGACCGCCGGGCCAACCTCGACCCCCGCCCGGTCAAGGCCTTCGGCCGTTACGACCACGAGGCCGTCGTCATCGACCCCCGGCGCGGCCACGCCTACCTCACCGAGGACGCCGCCAAGCCCAACGGCCTCCTCTTCCGCTGGGTGCCGCCGCGCGGCTTCGAGCACGGGCGCGGGAAGCTCCGTACCCTCGCCGACGACGCCGGTGTGCTCCAGGCCTTCCGGTGCATCGACTCCCGGGGCCGGTTCGTCGACGACCTCTCGCGGGCCACCCGGATCGGCACCGTCTACGGCGTCGACTGGGTCGACGTCCCCGACCGGGACGCCCGCACCACCCCCGTCCGCGAGCAGTTCGGCCCGGACCAGGTGACCCGCGCCCGCAAACTGGAGGGCATGTGGTGGGCCGACGGCGGCGCGTACGTCGTGTCGTCCTACGCGCGGCAGGAGTCCCCGGGCGCCTCCCACGACGGCCAGGTCTGGTTCTACGACCCCAAGCGCCGCACCCTCACCCTCAAGGTGCTGCTCGGCGTGAACGCCACGCCGGAGGAGGACGGCGCCTACGACGGCCCGGACAACATCACCGTCTCCCCGTACGGCGGGCTCGTCATCGCCGAGGACGGCGAGGGTGTCCAGCACCTCTTCGGCGCGACCGAGTCGGGCCGCACCTACCCGATCGCCCGCAACGACCTCAACGACAGCGAGTTCACCGGCGTCGTCTTCTCGCCCGACGGCGACACCCTCTTCGCCTGTGTCCAGAATCCGGGCATCATGGTGGCGGTCACCGGCCCCTGGCGGCGCCAGCCGCGCCGCTGAACGACCGCGCGGACCAGGGACGTTGGACCCTGGTCAGTCCATGGACCGACATTTAACATGTCAGTCCATGGACGCACTGCGGCCCGTGGGCCGGACCCTGCTGCGCGACCGGGCGTACGAGTCCCTGCGCGAGGCCATCGTGCGCGGTGACCTCGCCCCGGGCGCCCCGCTCAAGGACGCCGACCTCGCCGAACGGCTCGGGCTCTCGCGCGCCCCCGTGCGCGACGCCCTGGCCCGGCTCTGCGACGAGGGGCTCGTCGAGACGAAGCCGCAGAGCTACACCCGGGTCACCCGGCCGGTCAGCCGGATCGTGCGCGACGCCGCCTCGGTGGTGCGGGTGATGCACGAACTCGCCGCCAGGACCGGTGTGCCGCTCCTCGGCCCCGAGGGCATCCGGACCATGCGCGAGGCCAACGAGCGGTTCTCGGCCGCCGTGCGGGACTCGGACGTCGAGACCGCCCTGGCCGCCGACGACGCCCTCCACCAGGTCCTCGTCATCGCCAGCGGCAACCACGCCGCCGCCGCCACCATCGCCCGCTACACCCCGCTGATCCGGCGCGTCGAGCGGCGCCTCTTCGGCGACGCGGGCAGCTGCGGCTCCGCCGAACTGCACACGCGCCTCATCGACGCCTGCGAGGCGGGCGACGCGGAGGCCGCGGTGCGGGTCACCACGGAGATCTGGGCGGCCCTCGAACAGCTCGCGGACGAGGCCACCGAGGTCGCCGACGTCACCGGCATCCCCGCGCCCTCGGCGCCGTAGGCCGCCGCGGGCACCCGGGGCGCCGCCGGCCCGCCGCCGCGCCCCGGAGCCGTACCCCCCGCTCCGCCGCCGCCCCGGCCCGCCGGGTCACGCCGCCGGAGCCGTACCCCGTTCCTCCGCGCCGCCGCCGAAGCGCCGGGACCGCCCGTCCCCCGTGCCCGGGAATCCGTCCGCGGCCGGCCCTCCACTCCCCGGGAGACCCCTTGCCGATCATCGATTTCGACCGCTTTCCGCTCCTCTTCGGGCCCTCCCCGGTCCACTCCCTCGACCGGCTCACCCACCACCTCGGCGGGGCGACGCTGTGGGCCAAGCGGGAGGACTGCAACTCGCCCATCGCCTACGGCGGGAACAAGACCCGCAAGCTGGAGTACCTCGTCGCCGACGCCCTCGCCCGGGGCTGCGACACCCTCGTCTCCATCGGCGGCGTGCAGTCCAACCACACCCGCCAGGTCGCCGCGGTCGCCGCCCGCGCCGGGCTGTCGTGCGTGCTCGTCCAGGAGAGCTGGGTCGACTGGCCCGACGCCGTCTACGACAAGGTCGGCAACATCCTGATCAGCCGCCTCGCGGGCGCCGACGTGCGCCTGGTGAGGGCCGGCTTCGGCATCGGGGTCAAGGAGAGCTGGGAGCGGGCGCTGCGGGAGGTCGAGGAGGCAGGCGGGAAGCCGTACGCGATCCCGGCCGGCGCCTCCGACCATCCGCTCGGCGGCCTCGGCTTCGCCCGGTGGGCCTACGAGGTGGCCGAGCAGGAACGGGAGCTCGGCGTCTTCTTCGACACGGTGGTCGTCTGCTCGGTCACCGGCTCCACCCAGGCCGGCATGGTCGCCGGCTTCGCCGCGCTCGCCGAGGAGGGCGGCCCGGCCCGCCGGATCATCGGCATCGACGCCTCCGCCGAGCCCGCCGCCACCCACGAGCAGATCACCCGGATCGCCCGGGACACCGCCGCCCTCATCGG
Organism: Streptomyces sp. NPDC012827; assembly: GCF_042900905.1. Classification (NCBI taxonomy): domain Bacteria; kingdom Bacillati; phylum Actinomycetota; class Actinomycetes; order Kitasatosporales; family Streptomycetaceae; genus Streptomyces; species Streptomyces sp. NPDC012827. The sequence continues at coordinate 418,902 of NZ_JBIBBY010000005.1, forward strand.
CGTCGAGCGCGAGGTGACGGCCGCCGACGTGGAACTCGACGAGCGGTACCACGCGGGCGTGTACGGCGTCCCGGACGAGGCCACCCTCGACGCGATGCGGCTGGCCGCCCGTACCGAGGGGATGGTCACCGACCCCGTCTACGAGGGGAAGTCGATGGCGGGCCTGATCGACCTGGTGGAGCGCGGGGAGATCGGCCGGGACTCGACCGTGCTCTACGCCCACCTCGGCGGCCAGCCCGCCCTCAACGCCTACAGCGCCCTGTTCTCGTGAGGGAGGCCGGCCGCCTCCGTCAGAGGGACTGGGCGGCCGGCTTCACCATGCCCCGGACGGTGCGGGACTTCACGAACTCGCCCATCGCCGTCATCTCCCACTCACCGGAGAACTGCTTGATGAGCTTGGCCATCATGACGCCGGTCTGCGGCTCGGCCGTGGTCAGGTCGAAGCGGACCAGCTCCTCGCCGGTGGCCGCGTCCATGAGGCGGCAGTAGGCCTTGGCGACCTCGGTGAACTTCTGGCCGGAGAAGGAGTTCACGGTGAAGACCAGGCCGGTGGCCTCGGCGGGGAGGCGGCCCAGGTCGACCACGATCACCTCGTCGTCGCCCGCGCCCTCGCCGGTGAGGTTGTCGCCGGAGTGCTTGATCGACCCGTTCAGGATGGACAGCCGGCCGAAGTAGCAGCTGTCCAGGTGGTTGCGCTGCGGCCCGTACGCGATGACGGAGGCGTCCAGGTCGATGTCCCTGCCCCGGTAGGCGGGCTCCCAGCCGAGGCCCATCTTGACCTGGGAGAGCAGCGGGCGGCCGCCCTTGACCAGGGAGACGGTCTGGTTCTTCTGGAGGCTGACCCGGCCCTTGTCCAGGTTGATCTTGCCGGTGGCCGCGGGGGCCGCCGGGGGAGCGGCCGGGGCCGGGGGAGCGGGGGCGGCGACCCGCGGGTCCACCGGGGGAGCCGCCGGCGGGGCGGGCGGCACCGGCGGGGCGGCCGGCGTGACGGGGGCCGCGGCGGGAGCGGCGGCCGGCTCCTCGTCCACGCTGACGCCGAAGTCGGTCGCGATGCCGGCGAGCCCGTCGGCGTACCCCTGGCCCACGGCGCGGGCCTTCCAGGCGCCGTTGCGCAGGTAGATCTCGACGACGACCAGGGCCGTCTCCGTGCCCAGGCGGGGCGGGGTGAAGGTGGCGAGCACGGTGCCGTCGTCGGCGTTGCGCAGGGTGGCCGTGGGCTCGATGCCCTGGAAGGTCTGGCCGGCGGCGTCCGGGCTGGCGGTGACGACCACCCGCTCGACGCCGGCGGGCAGGGCGCCGGTGTCCACCAGGATCGCGTCGGGCGCGGTGCCGCCGCCGCCCCGGTAGGTGACGCCGGGGCCGGAGGGCTGGTTGTAGAAGATGAAGTCGTCGTCCGAGCGGACCTTGCCGTCGGCGCCGAGCAGCAGGCCCGAGACGTCGAGCCGGACGGGCGCGGCGACGTCCACCGCCACGCGCACGGCGGTGAGAGGGATGTTCGAGCCGGGGGTCATAGCGGTCATGTCAGGGCTAACGATCCGGGCGCCTTTGCCGTTCCCTTACCTTCACCGTTTTCGGCCACCCCGGTGACGGCCGGTCGTGGCCGGGGCCGGACCATCACGGACATCCCGCCGTTCCCGGTCACGTCCGTCATATGAATATTCTTTCGGATCGTGGGTGCAGTGGGTGGGAGCTCTTTTCGGACACGTGACGTCGACGAGGCGCGCCAGGAGCTGGACGCGCGCTACTACGCCAGCCGTATGGCGGTCGTCGAGCGGGACCGGCGTCCCTTCGCCGCGCGCTTCGACACCGTCGCCCTGGGGCCGTTGGTCATCGGCGACCTGAGCTGCGGGGCCGACGTGCGCATGAGCTTCGGCGAACTGGGGGCGTATCACGTCAACGCGCCGCTGAGCGGGCGCATGGAGATGCGCCAGGGCGGGGCGGGACCGATCGTCGCCACGGCGTCCGAGGCGCTGCTCCTCGACCCGGCGGGCGAGACCGTCCTGGACCGCTGGACCGGGGACTGCCGGACCCTGTCGGTGAAGGTCGGCGCGGCCGAACTCCGCGACCGCCTGGAGCAGCTGCTCGGCACCCCGCCGCGCGGCGCGCTCACCTTCGCGCCCCGCCTGGACATCTCGCGCGGCCCGGGCCTCAGCTGGGTGCGCTTCGCCCGCCAGGTGGCGTACGAGGCCCTCGCCGGCGACGGCCTGGCCCGGCACGAACTGGTGGCGCGTCCCTTGCAGGAGGCCCTGCTCAACGGGCTGCTCCTGGCCGCCGAGCACCCCTGGCGCGAGGCCCTGGACCACCCGGGCGAGCCGCGCCGCCCCGCCCCGGTCAAGCGCGCCATGGACGCGGTGCGCGAGCGCCCGGAGCACCCCTTCACGACCACCGAACTCGCCGCGCTCGCCCGGGTGAGCGTGCGCCGCCTCCAGGAGTCGTTCCGGGAGTACGTGGGGATGTCCCCGATGGCGTACGTGCGCGAGGTCCGGCTCGACCGGGTGCGCGAGGAGCTGCGGGCGGCGGCGCCCGGCGAGGTGAGCGTGGGCGAGGTGGCCTGGCGCTGGGGCTTCACGCACCAGGGCCGGTTCGCGGCCCGCTACCGGGAGAAGTTCGGGGAGCCGCCGTCCCTGACCCTGCGCGCGGGGCGCTGACCCAGGGGTGTGCGCCCCGGTGTGCGCGCCCGCGCACCCACTGGTCGCGTTATCCGGACAGCGGCCGCGTTCCGCGGATCGCGATGATCTTCGCGGACGCCTACCGTGAGCGGGTCCGGTCTGCCAGCGCGACCGTGACCCGGGCCCCGGCCGGATCCCCCCCGTATCGTCCGGCCGGGCCTGAGTAACCTCACCACCCCCGCGCCGGCCGCGCGCCGGGCTCAGTGCGGCCAGCGCGGCGGGTTCACGCAGAAGTGGCCGCCCAGGTACAGGTCGTCGGCGCTCCCGGGTTCCGGCAGGCCCTTCTCGGCGATCAGCTTCTCGGCGAACTCCTCGGAGTCGTCCCGTGGCGCGTAGCCGAGCGCCCGGGCGGTGGAGAGGTCCCACCAGGCGCGGGTGTTGGCCGAGGAGCCGTACACCACCGTGTGGCCGACCTCCCCGGCGGTGAGCGCCGCGTGCAGCAGCCGGGCGCAGTCGGCCGGACTCAGCCACATGGAGAGCATGCGGACCGAGGTGGGCTCGGGGAAGCAGGAGCCGATGCGGACGGAGACCGTCTCCACGCCGTGGAGGTCCCAGTAGAGCTGGGCCAGGTCCTCGCCGAAGCACTTGGAGAGGCCGTAGAAGGTGTCGGGCCGGTGCGGGGTGTCCACGGGAACGGGCGGCTCGCCCTCGCGGGGGCGCCGCGTGAAGCCGACGGCGTGGTTGCTGGAGGCGAAGACGACGCGCGGGACGCCCTCCTCGCGGACGGCCTCGTAGAGGTGGTGCAGGCCGGTGATGTTGGCGGCCACGATCTTCTCGAACTCGGCCTCCAGGGAGATGCCGGCGAGGTGCACGACGGCGTCGGCGCCGCGGACCGCCTCGCGCAGGGCCGCGCGGTCCGCGAGGTCGGCGACGATCGCGTCCGGGGCGCCGGGCACGGGGACGGCGTCGAGGAGGCGGAGCTCGTATCCGTACGCGGGCAGCAGCTCCCGCATCAGCGTGCCGACGCCGCCGGCGGCGCCGGTGAGCAGGAGGGTACGGGGTGCGGGCATGGAGCGGGTCTCCTCCGTCGGGCGGTCGTGGGATGACGGGTGCGCCGGAAGGCCGGTGGGCCGTGCGCGGGTGCAAGAGCGTCATTCTGAGCGACATTCACATCCGTGGACACGCTAGGGAGCGGGCCGACGGGGCGTCAAGACTCGGCGGTACGGCAGGTTCGCTCCTTGACCGGTCGATCGGGGCTGTTCTAGCGTGCGAGAGGTCAGCGTTCATGCATATGGATGACAGTCATAGACGTGCACGACGGACTTCCCTGGGAGCGCCCGTGACCACTGCCCCGTTCGCCGACCGGCTCGACGGCCTGCTGTTCTTCCCCGTCACCGCCTTCGCACCGGACGGCTCCGTCGACCTCGACACCTTCCGGGCCCACGTCCGGGCCGGTGTCGAGGCGGGCGCCGCCGCCGTGTTCGCCTGCTGCGGCACCGGAGAGTTCCACGCCCTCACCCCCGAGGAGTTCCACGCCTGCGTCGCCGCCGCCGTCGAGGAGACCGCCGGCCGCGTCCCCGTCGTCGCCGGCACCGGCTACGGCACCGCCCTCGCGATCCGCTACGCCCGGCTCGCCGCGGAGGCCGGCGCCGACGGACTCCTCGCCATGCCCCCGTACCTCGTCGTCCCCGACCAGGCGGGCCTGCTGCGCCACTACACCGACATCGCCGCCGCCACCCCCCTCGACGTCATCGTCTACCAGCGGGACAACGCGGTCCTCACCCCCGCCACCGCCGTCGCCCTCGCCCGCACCGACGGCGTCGTCGGCCTCAAGGACGGCCTCGGCGACCTCGACCTGATGCAGCGGATCATCAGCGCCGTCCGCTCCGAGGGCCTGGACCTGCTGTACTTCAACGGCCTGCCGACCGCCGAACTCACCGGCCCCGCCTACCGGGCCCTCGGCGTCCACCTCTACTCCTCCGCCGTCTTCTGCTTCGCCCCCGACCTCGCCCTCGCCTTCCACCGCGCCCTCGCCTCGGGCGACGAGCCCACCGTCCGCCGGCTCATCGACGGCTTCTACCGGCCCCTCGTCGAACTCCGTTCCCAGGGCCGCGGATACGCCGTCTCCCTCGTCAAGGCGGCCGTCCGGATGGGCGGACTCGACGTCGGCCCCGTCCGGCCCCCGCTCAGCGAACCCGACCCCGCCCACCTCGACGCCCTCGCCCGCCTCCTCGACGACGGCCGGGCCCTCCTGAAGGAGACCGGCGCGTGAGAACCGGAGCCTTCCTCTACCCCTGGGACGTGGACGGGGACCCCGCCGCCCCCGACCTCCTCGCCGGCCTCGGCCTGGCGCAGGTCACCCTCGCCGCCGCCTACCACTCCACCCGCGCCCTCAGCCCCCGCCACCCCGCCCACCGCGTCGTCACCGCCGAACACGCCGCCGTGCTCTACCCGCCGGACCCCGCCCGCTGGGCCGGCCGCGCGCTGCGCCCCTTCCCGGCCGGCGACTGGGCCCCCGGCGACGCCTACGGCCGGGCCGCCGAAGCCCTCGCCTCAACCGGCCTGGAGGTCCACAGCTGGGTCGTCCTCGCCCACAACTCCCGCCTCGGCGCCGAACACCCCGAGACCTCCGTCGTCAACGCCCACGGCGACCGCTACCCCTGGGCCCCCTGCATCGCCCGCCCCGACGTCCGCGCCCTCCTCACCGGCCTCGCCGCCGAGGCCGCCGTCCGCCCCGGCGCGGCCGGCACCGAACTGGAGTCCTGCGGCTGGTACGGCCTCGCCCACCTCCACGCCCACGACAAGACCTCCGGCGTCCCCCTCGGCGGCGACCGCGAGCAGTACCTGCTGTCCCTCTGCTTCTGCCCCCACTGCCGCGAGGGGTACGCCGCCGAGGGCGCCGACCCGGAGGAATTCGCCGCCGCCGTGCGCCGCGCCCTCGCCCCCGTCTGGGCCGGCACCGGCCCGGCGGGAGGCCTCGGTGACCTGGAGGCCCCCGCGCTGGCCTGGCGCGCCCGGACCGCCCGCTCCTTCCAGGAGGCCGCCGTCGCCGCCGTGCGGGCCGCCGCCCCGCCGGGCTTCCGCGTCATGCTGCACGCCGACCCCGACCCGTACCGCTGCGGCGCCGACGCCGGCACCGACCCCGCCCACGTCCTCGGCCTCGCCGACGGGGTGGTCGCCCGCCCGCCGAAGGTCGCCGCCTTCGCCGCCCACGCCCGCCCCGGCGGCGTCCTCGCCGCCAACCTCCCGGTCGTCACCGGCATGGGCGGCGCCCCCGCGCGGCTGGCGGCGGACGCCGGGCGGGCCAGGGCCGACGGCGCCACCGAACTCCGGCTCTACCACGCGGGACTCGCCTCCGACGAGGACCTCGCGGCCGTCCGCACCGCCCTGAAGGAACTCGGCTGAGCCCCCGGGCCCGGCCGCGAGAGGCCGGGCCCCGCGCCTCACCAGGCCAGGTCCTCCAGCGCGTCCAGGTCGGGCGCCGGAACCTCCGGTTCGGCACCCTGCGGCCCCACCGACAGCTCCGCCCAGATCGTCTTGCCCCGGCGGCCGTACCGGGTGCCCCACCGCTCCGCGTACTGCGCCACCAGGTACAGGCCTCGGCCGCCCTCGTCCGTCGTCGCCGCGTGCCGCAGGTGCGGCGAGGTGCTGCTGCCGTCCGACACCTCGCAGATCAGCCGCCGGTCGTACAGCAGCCGCACCCGCACCGGATCCGCCCCGTACCGCACCGCGTTCGTGATCAACTCGCTCAGGATCAGCTCCGCCGTGAACGCCAGACCCTCCAGCCCCCAGTCGGCCAGCTTCTCCGCCGCCGCGTTCCGCACCGGCGACACCGCCGACGGGTCCCGGGCCACGTCCCACTCCGCGATCCGCTCCCGGTCCAGCAGCCGGGTCCGCGCCACCAGGAGCGCGATGTCGTCCCGGGGCGCCGGTGACAGCAGGGTCGCCAGGACGTCCGCGCAGGTCTGTTCCGGGCTCCGGTCGGGCGAGGCCAGAGTCGAACCCAGCAGCCCCAGCCCCGTGTCCAGGTCCCGGCCGTGGTCCTCCAGCAGGCCGTCCGTGTAGAGGACCAGCTTGCTGCCCTCCGCCAGCCGCAGCTCCGTCGCCTCGAACGGCGCGTCCCCGAGCCCCAGCCCCAGCGGCAGCCCCGGTGCCAGCGCGGGGAACTCCACCCGCCCGTCCGGACGCACCACGGCGGGCCCCGGATGCCCCGCGCTCGCCATCGTGCACACCCCGGACGCCGGGTCGTAGATCGCGTACAGGCAGGTCGCGCCGGTGATGCCCTCCTCCCGCCGCCGCCCGTTGCCGCCCTCCGCCTCCGCCGCCCCCTGCTCGTCGATACGGCCCGTCAACTCGTCCAGGTGACCGAGCAGTTCGTCCGGCGGCACGTCGAGGGTCGAGAAGTTGTGCACCGCCGTCCGCAGCCGCCCCATCGTCGCCGCCGCGTGCAGCCCGTGCCCCACCACGTCGCCCACCACCAGCGCCACCCGCGCCCCCGGCAGCGGGATCACGTCGAACCAGTCGCCGCCCACCCCCGCCGTCGCCGGCAGGTAGCGGTACGCCACCTCGACCGCGTTCTGCTCCGGCAGCACCCGCGGCAGCAGGCTCCGCTGCAGCGTCACCGCCATCGTGTGCTCGCGCGTGAACCGGCGGGCGTTGTCGATCGCCACCGCCGCCCGCGCCGCCAGCTCCTCCGCGAACGACAGATCCTCCTCCCCGTACGGCTCCGGGGTGTCCGCCCGCCAGAAGTTCGCCATCCCCAGCACCACCCCCCGGGCGAGCAGCGGCACCGTCAGCAGCGAGTGCATCCCGTACGCCAGCGCCTGCGCCGCCCCCTCCGGGTCCTGCGCCCGCCAGCCCTCCGCCGACGCCAGCTCCGCCTCCACCACCGCGTGACCCGTCGCCAGGGCCCGGGCCATCGGCGTGCTCGGCACCTGGAACCGCACCATGTCCCCGACCGGCTGCAACGGCTGCTCCGGCCGCAGTCCGCTCAGCGCCGTCCGCCGCATCTCCGCCGCGCCGGCCTCCGCCGGCGGCGGCTCCTCCCCGCGCAGCACCGGCTCCAGGAGCTCCACCGTCACGAAGTCCGCGAAGCGCGGCACCGCGACCTCCGCCAGCTCCTCGGCCGTCCGCACCACCTCCAGCGTCGTGCCGATCCGCACCCCGGCCTCGTACAGCAGCTGGAGCCGGCCCCGCGCCACCGCCGCCCGGCCCGAGAGCGCGGCCAGCTCGGTGGTGTCCCGCATCGTCATCACGCTCCCCGAGGCGCTGCCGTCCGGGACCGTGGACCGCACGCTCACCGCGAGGAGCCGGTCACCCGCCCGGTGCACCTCGTCCGTCGCCGTCCGCCCCGACTCCAGGAGCTCGACCGTACGGGGGTCCAGACCCAGCTCCGAGACGTGCCGGCCCTCCGCCTCCGCGCCCAGGCCGAGCAGCCGCCGCGCCTCGTCGTTCGCGAGCAGCAGCCGCCGGTCCGCCCCCACGATCACGACGCCCTCACGCACCGCGTGCAGCACCGCCTCGTGGTGCTCCTTCATCCGGGTCATCTCCGCCGGACCCAGCCCGTGCGTCTGCCGCCGCAGCCGCCGGCTCACCAGGGCCGCCCCGCCCACCGCGAGCACCAGGGCACCCGCCGCCGCGCCCGCCAGCAGCGGCACCCGCCCCTCCACCGCCTCGGCGATGCTCTCCACCTCGATACCGCTGGTGACCATGCCGACGATCCGGCCCCGCTCGTCCTCGATGGGCACCACCGCCCGCACGGCGTCGTTCGGAGCGCCCCGGAACAGCTCCGTGAACGACTCGCCGTCCACCGACGCCCGGAACAGGTCGCCGGTGGCCCGGCGGCCGATCAGCGACGGGTCCGAGTCGGTGTACCGGCGCCCCTCGGTGTCGAGGACCGCGATGAAGTCGACGCCGGTGGCCAGCCGCGTCCGCTCCGCCCGGTCCTGGAGCACTTTCGTCGGATCGGGCGAGGTCACCGCCTCGTCCACCCCCGGCGCCTTGGCGAAGGCCTCCGCCACCGCCAGGGAACGGATCCGGGCGTCCCGCTCGGTGTCCTGCCGGGCCTGGTGGAGCGTCACCAGCACCGCCGCCACGATCACCAGGAGCGCGATCAGCGCCTCCAGGGCGAAGACCTGCCCGGCCACGCTCCGCAGCCCCGTCCCGCGCTCCGGCCCCGCCGGCCCGCGCGGACCCCGTCCCCGGCCGGCGGCGTGCCGGCGGGCCCGGCCGCTCATCTCGTGCTCCGGGCCACGAGCAGTGCCACGTCGTCCGGCGCGCCGGGCCGCCGCAGCGCCCGCAGCAGCCGGTCACAGGTCTCCTCCAGCGGCCCGCGCGACTCGTCGAGCAGCCGCACCAGCAGCGCGAGCCGTTCGTCGATGGGCGCGTCCCGGGTCTCGATCAGGCCGTCCGTGTAGAGGACCAGCAGGTCCCCGGGGAGGAACGGCACCCGCGCCGTACGGAACACCCCGCCGCCCACCCCCAGCGGCAGGCCCGTCGACACCCGTACCAGCTCTGCGGGACCGTTGGCCGGGACCCGGACGGGCGGCAGATGCCCGGCGTTCGCGATCCTCAGCCGCCCACGGCGCGGATCGTGCACGGCGAAGAGGCAGGTGGCGATGTAGTGCTCCAGACCGGAGGTGATCCGGTCCAGGTGCCGCAGCACCTGGGCGGGGGAGAGGTCGAGGTCGGCGAAGGCGCAGGTGGCCGTCCGCAGCCGGCCCATCGTCGCCGCCGCGTCGATGCCGCTGCCCATCACGTCCCCGACCACCAGGGCCGTCTTCTCGTCGGGCAGCTCGATCACGTCGTACCAGTCGCCGCCGACCTCGCTCGACGCCTGCGCCGGCTGGTAGCGGACCGCCACCTCCAGGCCGGCCGGCTCCGGCGGCTTCCCGGGCAGCAGGCTGCGCTGGAGCGTCACCGCCGAGTTCCGCACGCTCTGGTACCAGCGCGCGTTGTCGATGCTGACCGCCGCCCGCGCGGCCAGCTCCGTCGCCAGCAGCACGTCGTCCCGGTCGAAAGGCAGCGGATTGCGGTCCCGCTTGAGGTCGAGCGCGCCGAGCACCTCACCCCGCGCGATCAGCGGCACCGCCAGGTACGAGTGCACCCCGGCCCGCGCGAGGCGCTCCGCCGCCTGGGGGTCGCGGGCGATCCGGGGCAGGTCCTCGGGCCCCACCCGCTCCACCAGGACCGGCCGGCCCGTGTGCACGCACCGGGTGACCAGCCGGTCCTCCCCGTACATCGCCACCGCCCCCGGCGGGTCCGCCGCGGGCAGCGCCTCCGTCCGGTGCGCGGCCTTCACCGCCAGCGCCCGGAAGAGTGCGGGGCCCTGCTCGGGGGCGCCCGGCCGGCGCAGCGACAGCACCGAGTCGAGCACGTCGACGGCGGCGATGTCCGCCAGCTCGGGCACCACCACCCCGGCCAGCTCGTCGGCGGTCCGCTCCACCTCCAGGGTGGTGCCGACCCGGGTGGAGGCGTCCGCGACGAACGCCAGGCGCCGCCGGGAGCGGTCCGCCTCGGCGTCCGCCCGGTGCCGCTCGGTCACGTCGATCACCGAGGCCGCCACCCCGAGGACCCGGCCCTCGGCGCCCTCCAGGCGGTAGAAGGAGACCGACCAGGCGCGCTCGCCCTCGTCCGGGGCGATCGCGGCCCGGCCCACCACGGGCCGGTCGAGCAGCGGCGCGCCGGTGGCGAGCACCGTGCGCGCCGCCTCCTCCAGCGCCTCGGCCTCGGGCCACGGCATCAGGTCGCCGATCCGCCGCCCGATGTGCCGGGCGGCCGGTACGCCGTCGATCCGCTCCAGGGTCGGGTTCACCAGGACGTAGCGCAGGTCGGTGTCGAGCACGGCGAGCCCGATGGGGGACTGGGAGACCAGCCGGTCGGAGAGGGCGAGCTCGGTCTCCACGCGGGCGACGGCCGCCCGGTCGGCGGCGATGCCCAGGGCGTACAGGTCGCCGAGGTCGTCGGTGAGCCGCATGTTGCGGAACTCCACGCACCGGGTCGTGCCGTCCTTGTGCCGCACGGGGAAGGTGCCCGCCCAGGTGGATCCCTCCGCGAGGACCTCGCGGAAGAGGCGGACCGCCTCGTCCCGGTGCTCGGGGCCGACGATCAGCCGGGCCGCGTACCGCCCGAGGGCCTCGTCGGCGCGATAGCCGAACAGCTCCTCGGCCTGCGGGCTCCAGAGGACGATCCGGCCGCGGCCGTCCAGGACGACCGCCGCCACCCCGAGGACGTCGAGGAGTCCCCTGCCGTCGAAGGGCACCCCGGCCCCGCCGTCGGAGGGCACACCGGCCCGGCCCTCCGTCCCCGGGAAGGAACCGGCCGTCACTGTGCCCTCCTCCCGCCGCGCCCGCCCGTCCTCCTCCATGCTCCCCGCCGCCCGGTCGCCCCGCACCACGGAGACGCCCGTACGGCGGGCGGGACGGGCCGCGCGGCCCGGCGGCCGGGACCCGGCTCAGGCCGCGGGGGCGCCGCGCCGCCTCTCGTACCGCAGCGCGGCGCCGGTCGCCAGCGCGCCGAGCCCCTCCCACAGGCCCACCCCCAGGAACCCGGCCGGGGCGCGGCCGGCCACCACGGCCAGGGTGAAGACGGCGCAGGTCAGCAGCCGGAACGGCACCGTCCAGCGGAAGAAGGCCTTCCAGTCGGCGAGCGCGGCCAGTACGTAGTACACGCCCATGTTGAGCGCGGCCATGGAGGAGGCCGTCAGGAACACCAGGGTGTGGTCGCCCTCCGCCCGGCCGCCGTCCGGCACCGGCTCGAAGCCCATCACGGTGAGCAGGGCGTCCGGGACGGCCAGGCCCACCACGCCGAGCGCGGCGGCCAGCGCGCCGAAGACCGCCATGGTCCAGCCGGACAGGGAACGGGGCAGGCGCACGGCGGTCCTCCGCGGGATCGGGACTCGGTTCGAAAGCGTGCTCGGACGTCGAGCGCCCCCTGCATACCGCGAGCGCGGGTCCCGGGGCCAATCGGGCCCCGGCACCCGTCACTTCAGGGCCGCCGCCATCATCTGCCGGGCCACCGGGGCCGCCAGGGAGTTGCCGCTGATCTCGGAGCGGGCCGCGCCCGAGTCCTCGATCATCACCGCCACGGCGACCTGCTTCCCGGTCGCCGGGTCCTTGGCGTACGAGGTGAACCAGGCGTAGGGCGTGCTGCTGTTGTTCTCGCCGTGCTGCGCGGTGCCCGTCTTGCCGCCGACCTCGACCCCGGGCAGCGCCGCGTTGCTGCCCGTCCCCTGCTCCACGACCGTCCGCATCGCCTCGCGCAGCTGCCGCGCGGTCGACGCGGACACGACCCGGGTGGTGTCCCCGTCCCGGTACGTGGCGAGGGGGTCGCCGTCGGCGTCGACCACCCGCGTGACCATGTGCGGGGCGGCCAGCAGACCGTCGTGGGCGAGGACCGCCGACACCATCGCCATCTGGAGCGGGGTGGCCGTCACGTCGAACTGGCCGATGCCGGTGAGCGCCGTCTGCGCCGGGTCCATGCCCGAGGGGTAGACGCTCGCGTAGGCCCGGACCGGGACGTCCCGCTCCGTGTCGTTGAAGCCGAACTTCTCCGCCATGGCCCGCACCTTGTCCTGCCCGAGGTCGACGGCCATCTTCGCGAAGACGTTGTTGCAGGAGTAGCGGAGGGCGGTACGGATCGTGGCGTTCTCGCACGGTGCCGAGGCGTTCTCGTTCGGCAGCACCGTGCGGGTGTGCGGCAGGGTGTACGGCTGGGGGCTCGCGGTCGCCGTGTCCACCGAGGCGTACAGCCCCTCCTCCAGGGCCGCCGCGGCGACGACCAGCTTGAAGGTGGAGCCGGGCGGCAGCGGCTGCCGCAGCGCCCGGTTGACCATCGGCTTGTCCGGGTCGCCGGTCAGCTCCTGCCAGGCCTTCCCGTCCGCCGTCCCGGCGATCCGCGAGGGGTCGTAGGACGGGGTGGAGACCATGCCGAGGATCCGCCCGGTGACCGGGTCGACGGCGACGGCCGCGCCCTTCTTGTTCCCGAGCGCCCGGTGACCGGCCTTCTGCACCTCCGGGTCGATCGTGGTGAGCACGGTGCCCGGCTCCGCCTGCCGCCGGGTGACCGCGTCCAGCGGGTTCTTCAGGCGGTCGTCGGTGCCGTCGAGGACGTCGGCGTAGATGCCCTCCAGCTGCGTGGCGCCGTACGCCTGCGAGCTGTAGCCGGTCACCGCCGCGTACAGCTCGCCGTCGGTGTAGGTGCGTTTGTAGGCGAGATCGCCGCCCCGGGTTCTGGTCGAGCCGGTGACCGGCGTGCCGGCCACGACGATGTTCCCGAGCGGCTGACCGTACTGCGCGATGGTCTTCCGCCGGTTCTTCTGGTCGTTCGCGAGCGCCTTGGCCTCGTACGCCTGCACCCAGGTGGCCCGGCCGAGGAGGGCCAGCACCAGGAGCAGCGCGAAGACGGAGGCGCGCCTGATCGTCTTGTTCATCGCACCTGTCGGGACGAACGGGCCGGTACGGGTCGTTCCGGAATCGTCCGATTCTCAGCGAACCTTCATGTCCGCCCCGGCCGCACGCGCGACCCCCGGGCGTCCGCTCCGGCGGCCCTCAGCGCACCCCCACGAACCCCGACTCGTATGCCAGGATCACCGCCTGCGTCCGGTCCCGCGCCCCCGACTTCGCCAGGACCGCCGCCACATGCGTCTTGACCGTGGCCGCCCCGACCCCCATCCGGTCCGCGATCTCGGCGTTGGTCAGCCCCTTCGCCACCAGCCGCAGCACCTCCGCCTCCCGCTCGGTGAGCCGCCCCACCCACGGCGGTGCCACCGGCGGACGGCGCCGGGCGTGCTCGGCGGCCAGGCCCCGGACGGCCGCCGGGTAGAGCAGCGAGTCGCTCCGCGCCACCAGCCGCACCGCCGCCACCAGCTCCTCGGCCGCCGCCCGCTTGAGCAGGAACCCGGCCGCGCCCACGCGCAGCGCGTCGTACACGTACGCGTCGTTCTCGAAGGTCGTCACGACCACGATCCGGGGCGGGTCCGGCATCCCGCCGAGAATCCGCTCGGTGGCCCGGATGCCGTCCACCTCCGGCATCCGCACGTCCATGAGGACCACGTCCGGCCGGCACGCACGCACCACAGTGACCGCCTCGGCGCCGGTGGACGCCTCCCCGACCACCTCCAGGCCGGGCTCGGCGTCGAGGATGACCCGCAGGGCCGTCCGCACCATCCGCTCGTCGTCGGCCAGGACGATCCGGACCGGGGCGCTCACCGGGGGATCCTGACCGCGAGGCGCCACACGCCGTCCGCCGGTCCGGCCCCGGCGGTGCCGCCCAGCAGCCGGGCCCGCTCCGCGATGCCGCGCAGGCCGTGCCCGCCGCCGGGCCGGGTGACCGGCGGCCGGCCCGGCAGGGGGTTCTCCATGGTGATCTCCACTTCCTCGTCGCGGACGCCGACCCGCACGGTGACGGGCGCGCCGCCCGCGTGCCGGGCCGCGTTCGTCAGCCCTTCCTGGACGATCCGGTACGCCTCCCGGGACAGCGTCTCCGGTACGCGGCCGGGGGCGCCCGTCACGGTGAGCGCCACGTGCGGCCCGGCACCCCGCACCAGCGCCTCCAGGGCGTCGAGCCCCGGCCCGGCCCCGACCACCCCCCGCACCCCGCCGGGCCCGTCGGGGTCTTCGCGTCGCAGCAGGCCGAGCACCTGGTCCAGCTCACCGACCGTGCGCCGGGTGGTCTCCTCGATCGCGGTCAGCGCCTCCCGCACGAACTCCAGGTCGGTGCCCCCGGCGTCCAGGACCCGGCGGGCCGCGCCCGCCTGCAGGGTGACGGCGCTCAGGGCGTGGCCGACCGAGTCGTGCAGCTCGCGGGCCAGCCGGTTGCGCGACTCGGCCTCGGCGGCCCGCCGTTCCGCCGCCGCGAGCCGGTCCGCCGGGCTCGGCCCCAGCAGCCGGGGCGCCAGCCGGGCGAGCAGGGTTCCGGTGACGGCGGCCGCGGCGGCGAGCGCGAGCAGCATCAGCAGCCCGGCCGGCAGCGCCGCCCAGATCCAGCCGATCCGGTCCAGGCCCCAGAGGCGCCCGAGTTCGGACCGCCGCAGGCCCGGCGAGAACGGCAGCGCCGCCACCGCCACCGCGAACGGCGGCAGCGCCAGCGTCGCCCCGGCGACCAGCGCCCCGGCGCCCACGTGGAGCGTGAACCAGCCGGCCGACCGGGCCTTCGCCTCCCGGCCGCGCGCCGGACCGTCCGCGAACCGGTCCGCGGGCACCCCGCACAGCGCCCGCGCCGCCGCCACCGACAGCGGCCGGGCGGCGGGGAACAGGGCGGTCACCGTCGCCAGCGGCAGCCCGACGGCGTACGCCCCGAACTGCGCGGCGACACTGCCCGCGAAGAGACCCGGCGCGTCCAGCAGCGGCCCCACGACGACGGTGCCGACCAGCCAGTACGGCATGAACAGCGCGCCGCCCAGGATCAGATGCAGCCACCGCAGGCGGGCCCGCTGCCCGAACAGGAGGTCCGCGCACCGCCTCACGCCTCGGCGCTCCGCCGCCGCAGGAGGACGGCCACGCACGCGGCGAGCAGGAACCCGGTGATCATGTCGCCAGCGTAGGTCAGGCGGGTCAGCGCCGTGACCGCCGTGGCGGGACCGGTCTCCGGCAGCAGCGAGACCAGCGACATGTAGGCGCCCCAGCAGCCGGCCGCGGCCGAGGCGGTCCAGGCCACGGCGAGCGTGGAGCGCACCCGCCACCGGGCCGGGCGGCGCAGCACGAGGAGGAAGGTGGCCGTGACGGCGAGGACGAGGAAGAGGAACCGCTGCGCCTCCAGGACGTGGAAGTCGGCGTCGCGTCCGGCGATCTGCGCCGGGGACAGCCCGGTGTCGGCGCCGCACAGCCACAGCAGGTGGACGCTCGCGGGGAACAGCGCGAGCAGCGCGCCGGCCGCGGCGGCGGCCCGGACTCCGGGCCCGCCGAGCCGGGCGGACAGGTCACCGAGCCGGCCGCGCCACACCCGGCCCCAGCGGTCCCCGGCGTACAGCGTGAACAGGGCGCCGAGGGCGAGGCCCTGGAGGATGAACCCGCCGTAGACGACGGTGAACACCCAGGGCTCCAGGAACGGTTCGCTCGGCGCGGCGGCCCGTTCGTCGCCGGTGAGGACGGCCACGAGGAGCTGCGCGGGATAGCCGCTCATGATCGGGACGAGGAGGCCGGTCGCCGCCCACATCGGCGGTGCGAGCAGCCAGGCGGGCACCCGTCGGCCCCAGGCCTGGGTGAGCAGCAGGGCGAGGACCACCACGAGGACGTCGGCGGCCACGGTGACCGCGTTGACGGCGGCCAGCAGCCCGCGGTTCTCCAGGAGCACGCTCCCGGCCGGGATGCCGGTCTCTCCGCCGGCGATCCAGACGGCCTTGAGCGAGACGTACGGGACGCAGGCGGCGACCGCGAGCGCGCGCAGCGCCCGGCGGGCGGGGCCCGGGCGGGTGCCGGAGGAAGGGGCGGCGGGGGTGAGGGACTGGCTCGTCATGGCTCCACGCTCCCGCGCCGGGCCCGCCCGGACCTCCTGCCCACCGGTGAACCGCCTCCGCCGCGCGGGGGAGACGCCTCTCCGACCCTCAGGGGTGCGGAGGGTGTCAGAGGCGGCGGGTGGCGAGGGTCAGCCGGTCCCGGGCGTCGAACAGCGCGTCCTTGATCATCTGCTCATGGGCGGGCGTGAGGCGCGCCACCGGCACCGAGCAGCTGATCGCGTCCCGCGCCGGGGTCCGGTAGGGGATCGCGACACCGAAGCAGCGCAGCCCCAGGGTGTTCTCCTCGCGGTCCACGGCGAAGCCCTGTTCGCGGATGACGCGCAGCTCCTCGATGAGGCGCTCGCGGTCGGTGATCGTGTGCTCGGTCAGCGCGGGCAGGGTCTCCGGCAGCAGCTTGCGCACCTGCTCGTCGGTGTGGGTGGCGAGCAGCGCCTTGCCGAGCGAGGTCGAGTGGGCGGGGAGCCGGCGGCCGACCCGGGTGAACGGCCTCAGGTAGTGCTGGGACTGACGGGTCGCCAGGTAGACCACGTTGGTGCCGTCGAGCCGGGCCAGGTGGATGGTCTCGGTGGTGTCGTCGGAGAGCCGGTCCAGGGTGGGGCGGGCGGCGGCCACCACCTCGTCGCCGTCGATGTACGAGGTGCCGACGAGCAGGGCGCGGACGCCGATGCCGTACCGGGTCCCGGTGGAGTCGGTCTCCACCCAGCCCAGCTCGACCAGCGTGCGCAGCAGCATGTACAGGCTGGACTTGGGGTAGCCGACGGCCTCCTGGACGGCGGCGAGCGAGTGCATGCCGGGGCGGCCCGCGAAGTATTCGAGCAGCTCCACGGTCCGCACCGCAGACTTCACCTGTGCCCCACCCGCGTCGGCAGTCGCCATGACCCTCGCCCCTCTTCCGTTGTCCGTATAGAGTCCCGCACAGATGCGTTCATCTACGGGAACTGTGTTCAGAATAGCGAACAGGGGCGTAGTGGTGGCAGCAGAACCAGTGTGGAGTGTGGACCCCCGGACGGGGAAGCCGCGCGAACAAGTCGCCGTCGAGGCCACGGCGGGCGACGTCGACCGGGCCGTACGCGCCGCCCACGGCGTCCGCGACAGCCTGGCCGACCGGACCGTACGGGCCGTCCTCCTGCGGACGGCGGCCGACCTCCTCGACGAGGCCGGCGAGCAGGTCGTCGCCGTGGCCGACGCCGAAACCGCCCTCGGTCCCGTCCGCCTCACCGGCGAACTCGCCCGCACCAGCGCCCAGTTGCGTGCCTTCGCCGAGGTCGTGGAGGAGGGCTCCTACCTCGACGTGCGGATCGACGCGCCCGACCCGGACGCGGTACCGCCCCGGCCCGACCTGCGCCGCATGAAGATCCCCCTCGGCGTCGTCGCCGTCTACGCCGCCAGCAACTTCCCGCTCGCCTTCTCCGTCCCCGGCGGCGACACGGCCAGCGCCCTCGCCGCCGGCTGCCCCGTGGTGATCAAGGCCCACCCCGACCACCCGGCCACCTCCGAACTCTGCGCCTCCCTGCTGCGCCGGGCCGCCGTCAAGGCCGGACTGCCCGAGGACGTCGTCGGCCTCGTCCACGGCTTCGACGCGGGCGTCGCACTCGTCCGCCACCCCCTCGTGGCCGCCGCCGGATTCACCGGCTCGGTACGCGGCGGGCGCGCCCTCTTCGACGCCGCCGCCGCCCGTCCCGTCCCCATCCCCTTCCACGGCGAACTCGGCTCCCTCAACCCGGTCGTGGTCACCCCGGCCGCCGTCGCGGAACGGGCCGAGGAGATCGGCGCGGGCCTCGCCGCCTCCATGACGCTGGGCGCCGGCCAGTTCTGCACCAAGCCGGGCTTCGTCCTCGTCCCCGCCGGCGAGGCGGGCGACCGCCTCCTCGGCGCCCTCACCGAAGGCGTCGGCGCCGCCGGCCCGGCCGTCCTGCTCGACCACCGGATGCGGGAGGCCTTCGTCACCGGGGCGGCCGAGCGCGCCGCCCTCGACGGTGTGGAGGCCCCGGTCGCGCCCGGCGCGGCCGGCCAGCACACCGTGGGCGCCGGCGTCCTCACCGTCGACGCGGCCCGCCTCACCGGGGAGGAGCACGCGCTCCTCCTGGAGGAGTGCTTCGGCCCGGTCACCGTCGTCGCCCGCTACACCGCCCCGGAGGAGGCGCACGCCGTCCTCGGCCGGCTGCCGGGCAACCTCACCGCCACGCTGCACACGGCGGAGACCGGCGAGGACGACACCGCCGCCCCGTTCCTCACCGCCCTGACCCCGCTCGCCGGCCGCGTCCTCGTCAACGGCTGGCCCACCGGCGTCGCCGTCGCCCCCGCCCAGCACCACGGCGGCCCCTACCCGGCGACGACCTCCACCTCCACCTCCGTCGGCGCCACCGCCGTCGAACGCTGGCTCCGCCCGATCACCTACCAGTCCACCCCGGACCACCTGCTCCCGCCCGAGCTCCGGGACGGCAACCCGCTGGGGATCCCGCGCCGCTGACGGCGGAGGCGGTACGGGGACGGCCGGCCGCCCCCGTACCGCCACCGTGCGAGCCGCTCAGTGCCCCACCCGCAGCACGATCTTGCCGGTGTGAGCGCCCGACTCCATCAGCCGGTGGGCGTCGGCGATCCGCTCCAGGCCGTCGAAGGTCTCGGCGATCACCGGCGCGAGGGAGCCGTCGCGCAGCCCCGAACCGATGAACCCGGAGGCCCGGCGGCGCCCCTCGGGGGTCCGGGCCAGCGCCCCGTTGGCGTACGTGTGCGTGGTCTGCGGCCAGTTCCGCGACAGCGTCACCGGCCGCGGGTCCTGCCAGCCGTACAGCACGGCGGTGCCGCCGGGCCGCAGCGCGTCCCCCAGCGCCGCGAACCCGGGGCCCCCGATCGCGTCGAAGACCAGGTCGGCGCCCGCCCCGCCGGTGATCCCGCGCACCGCCGCGGTCACGTCCTCGCTCTCCGTGACCACCACGTGCGCGGCCCCCAGGTCCAGGAGCGCCTTCCGCTTGGCCTCGCCCCGGGTGGTGGCGATCGGGACCGCCCCGACCCGCAGCGCGGTCTGCACCGCCGCCGTCCCCACCCCGCTGGAGGCGCCCGTGATCACCACGTGCTGCCCGGGCAGCAGACCGCCGGCCTCCACCATCCCGCCGTACGCCGTGAAGTACGTCAGCCAGACCGCCGCCGCCGTCACCGCGTCCACCCCCTCGGGGCGGGCCACCAGGTACTCCTCCGGCAGCACCACCCGCTCCGCGTGCACCCCGTGGACCCCGAAGTCGAAATTGGCGGCCGCCATCACGGGATCGCCCGGGGCGTACGCGGTCACCCCCGCGCCGACCTCCTCGACCACCCCGGCCGCCTCGTACCCGAGCCGTGCCCCGGGCAGCGTCGGGGCGTAGTGGTAGGTGCCGGAGCGGAAGAGAACGTCGGCCCGGTTGAGGCCGACCGCGTCCACCCGGACGCGGACCTCCCCGGGGCCCGGCGCGGGCAGCGGCACCTCCTCCACGCCGAGCACCTCGGGGCCGCCGAGCTCGTGGAACAGCACCGCGCGGGTCGTCGTACCGGTCGTCGTGAACTGTGTGGTCGTCATGCCACGACCGTAGGAAGCGGGACCGGGACGATCCATGTCCTCCCGGCTCCCGGACATGTCCGATCGTCTCGCCGCGCGGGACGGCCGGGGCGGAGTGCCGGTGATCTTCTGGACCAGGGGTGCCTGGAGCTCGGCGGGGCGAGCGGCCGGGCGGGGTGCGGCGCCGAGGGGGACGGGACGTGGCCCGGGCGGTTCGGTACGGTGCCGGGATGGACGTACTGAGCGACGCCATCGCCGCCATGCGCACCGGGCGCCCGCACTCCTCCCGCACCGTCCGTTTCGCCCCCTGGGGCTTCCGCTTCCCGCCGGGCAAGGGCGCCGGCTTCCATGTCGTCCTCCAGGGCACCGCCTGGCTGCTCCCCCCGGACGGCGCCCCGCCCGTCCGGCTCGGCCCCGGCGACGTCGTCCTCCTCGCCCACGGCACCGGCCACGGCCTGGCCGACCGGCCCGACACCCCGCTCGTGGACGCCGTGCCCGCGCCGGACGGCTCCTGGCCCACCCCGCCGGACCGCGGCCCCGTCGGCAGCGAGGAGACCCTGCTGCTCTGCGGCGCCTACCAGTTGGACCGGGACCGGGCCCATCCGCTGCTCACCGACCTCCCGCCGTTCGTGCACCTCCCCGCCCGGGTCGGCGCCCACCCCCGGCTGCGCGCCGCCGTCGACCTGCTCGGCGCGGAACTCGCCGAACCGCAGCCGGGCGCCGACGCGGTGGTCCCGGCCCTGCTCGACACGCTCCTGCTCTACCTGCTCCGCACCTGGTGGCTCACCGAACGCGCCGACCTCACCACCGGCTGGTCCGCCGCCCTCGCCGACCCCGCCGTCGCCGCGGCCCTGCGAGCCCTCCACGGAGACCCCGCCCGGTCCTGGACGGTGGAGGAACTCGGCGCCCTCACCGGCCTCTCCCGCGCCGCCTTCGCCCGCCGGTTCTCCGCCCTCGTGGGCCGGGCGCCGCTCGCGTACCTCACCTGGTGGCGGATGACCACGGCGGGCCGCCTGCTGCGCACCGGCGACCTCCCGCTCCGCTCCGTCGCCGGGCGGTGCGGCTACTCCTCGGAGTTCGCCTTCGCCAAGGCCTTCAAACGCCAGTACGGCATGGCCCCCGGCCGCTACCGCAGGGGCACGGCACCCGCCGGGCCCGTCCCCGCCTCCTGACCTCCCGACCGGACGGAGGAAAGTCCGCCGCCGCACGCACCCGGCCCGGGCCCCCGAACGCCCTTGCCGCATGCCGATCATCGCAGGCAGGGTGCTCCCTGTGGCGAGTACCGTCACGCCATCAGGGGAGAGCTCACATGGCCGACTGCTATCTGTACCGCGTCGTGACCGCGGAAGGGCACCTGACGCTGGTCTGGCGGCCCGGAGAGGGTGATGCCCGTGACGAGTTCGCCGTCGACGGCCTCGGGGAACTCCTCGCGTTCCGCGACCCCGCGGCCGTGCGGGAACACTGCGAGCGCACCGGAGGGGAACTCGTCCCGGAGGGGGAAGCCACCCTCGACCTGGAGGGCGTACGGCGGTGGGCGGAGCGTCCCGGCCTCGGCCCGGTCCCGGCGGGACTGCTGCTGGACGCGTGGAACTTCTTCGACGACCTCTCCCACGGCCTCAGGGCCGGACCGCCGCTCCCCTCCCGGGGACCGGTCCCCGACAGCGCCTACGAGAAGCTCTTCGGCGGTGACGCCCCCGAACCGGACGCCGGTGGGGGAGCCTGGACGGACGAGGAGACCGCGGCCCTGCGCGCGCTCGTCCGCGCGGGCCTGGACCTCTGGGAACGGGCCGTGCGCCGGTCCGGCGCCGGCTGAACCGATCCACGGCCGGCCGCATGGGGGCGCGCCCGCCTTCCGCCCGTGAGCGGTGCGCGGGCCACGACGAGGGAGCGGGTCCGGGGCACGGGGCCCCGCACCCCCGCCACCTGGTGCTCCGCCTCACACTCGGCGCCGGGACGGAATGAACCGGGAGGCCGGTGGCGTTCCGTCGCCGTCAGGACCACCGCCGACCCCCCGGAGAGAACCCCCATGCGCGTCGAGATCTGGAGCGACATCGCCTGCCCGTGAACCAACGGAACCACAGCTTATCGCGCGGCCGTTGACCTGCGTGGATGAACGCATGAAAGCCCCGCCCATGCGGCCCGAGGGCGACCGCATGGACGGGGCGTTGAGGGGCCTACAGGGCAGCGCTCAAGGCTTCGCAGACTTCGGCGCTTGTCGGCCGGTCGGCGGGCGAGCGGCTGAGCATGTGAGGGATGAGCGACCCCAGCACCCCCGGCACGTTCACCGGTCGGTGGGAGCCCGCCACGATGGCTTGCCGCTGGACCTCGCGGGGTGCGTCGTCCGGGTAGGCGACGTGGCGCCACCCTGTTGCGCTGATGAAGAGTGCAGCTCCCAGCGCGTACACATCGGCTTCCCGCGTCGGCGTGGCCGTGCCCGACTCCAGGACGCTCGCGGAGATCTCCGGCGCTTCGTAGTGGACGAGACATCCCCGATACGGGAAGTCATAGCGACGGGGAATCTTGCCGCCGCCCTGAGCGAGGGCGAGATCAATCAGGAACGTTCCGGCTGAACGCCCGATGATGAAGTGAGCCGGCTGAACGTCCCCGTGGACCCAACCCTTCTCGTGCAGGGCGGCCAGGGCGACGGCGCACGACAGTGCTTCGCCGAGATCCGGTGTGGGCGCCTCCGCCTCGATTCGGTGCGGCTCCCACAGCTCATAAAGGCTGTCGCCCTTCCGCCACGGCTGGGCGCTCCACGTGCCGCGTTCCCATTCCCCGCTGAGAATGCGTTCATGGGTGAGCTGCCGGAGAATCGCAGCTTCGCGGGCGGGGGCAAGTGCGGTCCACGCGTGGGTTTTGGTGAGATAGCCCACCTTCACCGCGTACGGGCCAAGGTCCGTCTTGACCTCCCAGACGGTGGACCCCCGCCGATTGAGAACGAGCCGCTTGTTCCCCGGATTCAGGAGCAGTAGCGCGCCCTCGGGCGGTTCGTATGGTCCTTCGGAACTCATGCGTTCACCTCCAACGGCGGAGCCGACCCCCGAACGTCGGGGATCGGCTCCGCTCACTTCACGGGCCGGAGAGTACCGGCGGTCAGACGGCCCGGTAGTCGCGTCCGCAGTCCGAATCGCACTGCGCGGCGTTCTCACCGTTCACGGTCCACAGGTCGTCCATGACCATGAGCCCGTTGGCCTTGATCGCGTGGGCCGTCGCCTTGACCTCCTCCAGGACCCGGCCCCCGCCGCCGGGGCGCGGGTTGTGCTCCAGGAAGCGGCCCGCGTACTTCTCGCAGAACTCGCGGTAGTCGGCGGTGTGCAGGATGAACGCGTGCAGCGCGCCGTCCACGTCGTCACTCGGGACCATCTTCACCGTGGCCGTGCCGACCGTGGCGAGGAACGCCAACGCCTGGTCGGTGGCGCGCTCCGCCTTCGCCTGGTCGTAGCCGAAGTGCGTCACGGTGAACTCGGCGATGCTGGCGAACAGCGCCGAGTCGACCAGCGCGCGGCCGGTGCGAAGGTCATTTGCGGTAGCCGTCATGGCTGTTTCCTCCTGTTGGGTGTGGAGAACTGCACCTGCAACCCGCTCGTCCTTGCCGTCACTCGACGGGCGGGAGTGGTGCCCGCTCTCCTCCCGGACGGAAGACGGGGGAGCCTCCGTTGTGAGTTCACGGGAGGAGAGCGGAGTTCGTGGGTTGCGCTGTGAGCCGGCCGCCTACGCGGCGAGCCCCGCACAGCGCGTGCGGTGGAGCTTGGCGAGGGCGGCAAGCTGGCGCTTCTCGCGGTCGGTGGCGGGGCGCACCCGAGTCCAAGGGGACGACCAGGCGTAGCCGGTCGGCCGGATGAGGCGAACGATCCCGCCGGGGGCGAACCCGGCGACGACGCCCACCATGTCGTGCGAGGACTCGTACACCTTGAGCCCGACAACGAGACCGGTGTTCCCGTACGGCTTGGGCCGACGGTTCACCAGGCCCGGGGTCCGTACTCGCGGCTGCGCCGATTCGCTTCCGCCACGCGTTCCGTAAGCGCGTCCGACTGCCGCGCCGGGGAAATCTCTGCCGGGTCGGCTTCCCATTCCCTACCCCCATTCAGCGGGCGAAGCTGGTAGCGCGGGCCGACGTGGCCCATGACGCGCCCCACACGGCCCGTTCTCGTGTCCTGGACGACTTCTCCCGGCTCCCACACCCGCGGGTGCTCGCGCGGGCTCTCAGGTGTGTTCACGGCGCCCTTCCGCTCCAACCCGGCACGCACCCGGAGCAGTACGGGCCGCGTGGGCGACACGTAGCCGCTCCGGGGCACCCACTCCGGCGCGAGTCGCCAGAACCCGCCCGCCTGTATCAGGGCGGCCAACTCGTCCACGTCTTCGGTCTCGCGGGCGGCCTTGTGATCCATGTCCGGGGTCCTTCGCTGTGGCGTCGTCCCTTGCGGTGATCTCTGCTCGCACTAGGCAACCGCGCGACTACGCCCGGCGGTACCGTTGCAACAGGGGCAGGACTTAAGAGCTTTAAGCGGCTTCACAGCGCGGGGAGTTGAGGACCGGTGGGCAACCCGGAATCGAACGCGGGGCTTGAGCGGCTGTACCGGGAAACCGGGTGGACGCTGCGGCGGTTCGCGCAGGAGATCAACCGCTTGGGGACGGAGCGAGGGACGCCCCTCCGATACCGAGAGCCTTCGGTGCATCAGTGGCTCAAGGGGCACATGCCCAAAGAAGACGTGCGCCCGCTCACCCTGGAAGCCCTTGCCCGCAAGCTGCGGCGCCCGGTGACGAACAGCGAGGCCGGGTTCCCCGCGACTTCCGCCGATCAGCAGCCCGCCCACCCCAGTACGGTGGAGGGGCTGTTAGACCTGGGGAGGCAAGACATGGACCCGTCCCGCCGGAGCATCCTCGGCGTCGGCCTCTTCTCTGTTGCGCTGACCATTCCCAACTGGCCCGATGTCGTCGGCAGAATGGAAGCCGTCCAAAAGGGCGACGTTCAGCGCATAGGGATGGCCGATGTCCAGACCGTTTCCGCGATGACTGAGCGCATCTCTGAGCTTGACGACCAGTTCGGGGGGCGCATTGCCCGGCCCATGGCTGCCGCATTCCTGGTGAACACAGCGGCTCCGTATCTGCGAATGGAAGCCCCGGAATCCGTCCGCAAAGCGCTGATGAGTGCGGTCTCGGATCTCTGTTACCTCACGGGCTACATGGCGGTCGACGAGGGGCTTCATGGTCTGGCGCAGAAATATTACCTAAAGGCCCTTGAACTCGCCGGAGCGTCCGAGGATCACTTGACGTTCTGCACCACCCTGCGAGGGATGAGCGTTCAAGCAGTCGACTTGGGGCACGGCGCGCAGGCAATGCGCCTCGCGGACGCTGCGGCGGCTGCCTCACCGCAAGCCGGCCCACGAATGCGCGCCTTTCTCGTCGGGCAGCAGGCCCATGCGGCAGCGCAGACGGGGGCTCGCGTCCAGGCGCAGCGCTACCTGCGAGAAGCCGAAGTGGCCATGGAAAAGGCGGAGTCGCAGTCCAAGGCTTTCGGCTCTTACGACCCGTCGTCGCTCTTGTACCACACAAGCCAAGTCCGGTACGAACTCGGAGACATCGCCGGATCAATCGAAGCGATGGAACAGTCCGACCGGATTCGGCAGAGCGTCTACCGCCGTGCCAGGGTCCGACATCGCTGCACTCTTGCCGAGAGGCAGCTAGAGCTAGGTCACCTTGAAGCTGCGTGCCAGACGTGGGCTCTCGCCTTGGAGGATTACCCCAGTCTCCAATCTGGGCGTGCGGACGAGCGGATCCAGACAATGCACAATCGAATTCGGCCATTCCTCAAGAATCATGCAGCGCGTGATCTTTACGAGCGGGCTCGACCGGTAACCCCGGCAAGATTGCTCCCACGGTAAACCCGAATGGCCCTGCCCTCATCTCCCCTCACGGGGCGGTAAGGACGGGGCTCTTTCCGTAACAATGATTCAACTAAGGGTTGTCCCGTTAAGGATCTTGCAGTCACCGGACGTAGAGGCCCACAGTGCCGCGTGCGACCTATCCGGCGAGGGCGAGGTTGTGTAGACGGGCGATGCCGAGCATGGCGTGGTGGACGCCGTCGCCTTTGAGGCGGCAGTCGCGGAGTATCTTCCAGGTCTTCATGCGGGCGAAGACGTGCTCGACGCGGGCGCGGACCTGCTTGTGGGACTTGTTGTGTTCCTCTTTCCAGGCCGGCAGTACGGTCTGGCTGCGCTTGCGACGGTGCGGGATGAGAGTCCGGTGCCCGGGTAGCCACCGTCGGCGATCGTGAGAGTGTTGCCCACGGCGGCCTTGGCGCCGGATTCTTCCCATGCCTTGCAGTCGTTGCGGTTCTCGGCGAGGGGCCGGCCGACCACGACGACCAGACGGGTGTCGGCGTCGCTGACGACCTGGTGGTTGGTGGAGTACCGACAGTTCTTCGACCGCTCGGCGATGGTGTGGTCCCGGGTGGGGACCAGGGTGCCATCCACGATGAGCACGGTGTTCTTGGCGAACCGCTCGCGAGACCGGAGCGCCAGCAGGGGGCCGAGGTGGTTGATGACCCGGCCCTTCGAGATGCCGAACAGCGGGGCGAGCTGCCGTAACGTCAGATTAGTGCGCCAGTATGCCGTGACCGGTAGAACCCTGTCCTCCAGCGGCAGGCTCTACGGCCGGCCTCGATGGACCACATCTGCTCCATCCCGACGCAGCATGGTCAGTAGCTTGCCGAAGCAGCGCGGGCTCAGTCCCGCGAACGGGGCTATCCAGGACGGCTCCGACGCCGTGATCACACTCGCCACCGGCTCCATGCCATGACAATCCCGCAGCTACGCTGACCAGGGCAGTCCACAGTGAGTAAGACCGGGAGAAACCGTGAACCGACCGCTGTTGTTCCTCGACGTGGACGGGCCACTCAACCCTTACGCAGCCAAGCCGGAGAAACGTCCCGACGGTTACACCACAATCCGAGTTCCCCGGAACGACGCCCATGGGGACGACAGGGGCCTCTCGTCCCGACGGCGCCCCCTGCGGGTCTGGCTCAACCCAGAGCACGGGCGAAACCTGCTCCCGCTCGGCTTCGAGCTGTGCTGGGCCACCACATGGATGGACGACGCCAACCGGTGGATCGCACCGGTCCTCGGCCTTCCGGAACTTCTCTTCGTCGACTTCGGTGACGTTCTACTGCAAGAACGCCCCGATGGAGTCCACTGGAAGACGGGACCACTGGTGAAATACGCAGACGGCCGTCCTTTCGCCTGGGTGGACGACGAGCAGAGCGAGCTGGACCAGACGTACGTGACTGCCCACCACCAGGGAACCGGGCTCCTGCACCACGTCAACCCACGGATTGGCCTCCGGGAGAACGACTTCCACACGCTCGCCGGCTTCGCCCGGTCCCTGAGCACCTCACGAACCACCAGCTGAGCACCCCACCAACTGTTCAGGCCGCTCCGGACCCGCAGCCAAGATCTCTGCGGGACAGCCCTTAGGCATGCGAGTTTTTTGCCTCCCTGCCGATCTGGCAGGCGAGGGGCGGGGAGTACCCCCTGGTCGGCGTCACCAACGGCGAGGCGGGACACGCTCGGCTGCCCATCCGCCCGGTTGGCGTTTCACGGTCTCGCGGTTGTGACACGTCGAGCACAGCGGACGCAGGCGAGAGAACGCGTCCGGATCGGCAACGCCCCGAGCGACCAGTGAACGGCGCGACTCCGGGAAGTGGTCCGCCACCGTGGCCGTGCGACCGCACAGCAGGCACCACGGATGCCGGTAGAGGAACGCGCGTCGGATGCGCTGCCACCGTGTGGTGTAGCCCCGCTCTGCGCTCGTACCGCGCTGCCGCTTGGCCTCACGTTCATGGGCCGGACAACGGCCACCGCGAGCGGTCAACTCAGGGCACCCGGGGACCGAGCGCGGGGGGGCAGGGTCTACGTGGCAAAACGTCACCTCCCGGGCGGCGCATTGTCCAGAACGTCAAGTTGACAGGCTCGGCTTTATACACATATGGCGTGTGACAAGCGGGGGTGGGTGAGTGCTTCACTGACAACATGAACCCGAAGACCGAGACCCGCCCTGCACTTGAACTCCGCTTCGGCGGACTGCACTTGACCGTGCAGCACATACCAGGTTGGCTCGTCGCGCTGATCACCGCCAGTGGCGGGGCAGCGCTGACGTGGTGGACACAGCACTAGGCCACCCGTCCCCCGCACTCGGTCCGGGTCTTGAGCCCGTGGCACTCGTGGCACAGCACTTGGACGCTGCTGTCCACGTCCTCACCGTCGAGGGACAAGGCCCGCACGTGATCCACGTCCACCCCGTCCGCGGGGAAGTCGCCTAGGCACCAGTCGCACCAGGCCGAGCCCCGTTCCTACACTCGCCGGCGGAGCCTCGCGGCAGCGTCTCGGCGGTTCGCCCGTCGGCCCCGTGCTCGCCGGCTGCGGACACTCGGGCGTCCCTCGTGCGCGGTGTGTGCGTCTTGCAGCGGCCCCGATGGGTCGCGGGCTCCGTGCAGTCGATACAGCGCATGGCGCCCCTTCGATGTTGTCGGCCTGGTCGTCTTTTTCTCCGTGCCCGCCCCCGGACTCGAACCGGGAACACCGCGGATCTAGGCCGCGTGCCTCTGCCGATTGGGCTAGGCCGGCTGGTAGTCAATGAGGCGGGCCGTGTCTCCATACCGGCGCAGTCGTTCAGCAGAGCATGAACAAGATCATCGCGGCCGCTGCACTCGTACTTGCGAGCGTTGCCCTCGCCGCCCCCGCCCACGCTGACAACGACGACAACTTCGGCGGCGGAATCAACGCGGCCAACAATTGGAACTTCACTGCCGCCGCCGTCTGTTACCAGGAGCTCGCCACAGTCCCGGTCCTCGGCGACTGGGTTGGCGACCACGCCAACAACTGCTCCAACGGCAACGTCATCAACCACGCGGCACGGTAAGCCACCGGTTTCTGGTCCGAGTGCCCACCCCAGGACTCGAACCCGGAACTCTGCGGCCGATATCTCCGAACCGGGGCCGGTACCGCGCACCTCTACCGATTGGGTCAGGTGGGCGTGGTGTCGTCGCTCGCTGTACTCCCTGCGAGTGACACCGCGGATGGTCGCCGCTGCGGTGGGTACGCAGATCGCCGACAACCAAGCGGCAGCGAAAGGCGCGAACCGTGCAAGCAAACGTCGGAGACCAGATCCTCATGGCCGTACACGGTCGTGAGCAGAGCGCAGAGGTAGTAGAGGTGCGGGGAGCGGACGGGGAGCCTCCCTACCTCGTGCGCTTCCCCGACGGACGGGAACAGCTCGTCTACCCTGGTCCGAACGATCGGGTCACCCCCAGCGCTTAGCGCACTGTCGTCCTGTCGCTCATCGCCGCATTGCCTGGACGCCGCGGGGCATCACGGTTTCACCTTCCGGCGCCGGACCCGAATCGGACCAGAGCGGCCGTCCCTGCGCATCGCGTGGGAAGTACGGCTAGTCCCCGTTCGGCCCAGGGGCGACAGGAACGACGTGGGGATTCCCCGTGGAGCGGGCCGATTGACGGCCTCCCGCGGGGAACCCATGGTGGGCCCATGGACTCCTTGGACCAGCCGCTCGGCGGCGCCGAGTTCGCGCCCGCGCGGACCTATCTGAACACCTCGGCCTGCGGACTGCTGCCCCGCCGCACCGTCGAGGCGATCACCCTCCTCGCCCAGGAGACGGCCGCCGGCCGCCCGGACGGTCCCGGCAGCTTCGACCTCGTGGACGAGGCCAGGGCCGGCTTCGCCCGGCTCGTCGGGGTGGACCGCGAGCGGGTGGCCGTCGGCAGCTCGGTCGCCGTCCACTGCGGCATGATCGCCCAGTCCCTGCCGGCCGGTGCCGAAGTCCTCCTCGTGGAGGGTGAGTTCGCCTCGCTCGTCACCCCCTTCACCGTACGCGGGGACCTCAGGACCCGCTTCGTACCCCTGGAGCGGCTCGCCGGCTCCATCGGCCCCGAGACCGCGCTCGTCGCCTTCGCCGCCGTCCAATCGGCGGACGGCCGCACGGCCGACCTCGCCGCGATCCGGGCCGCCGCAGCCGCCCACGGCGCCCGGACGCTCCTGGACGTCACGCAGGCGGCCGGGTGGCTGCCGCTGCGCGCCGGCGACTGGGACTGCACGGTCGCCGGCGCCTACAAGTTCCTGCTCTGCCCGCGCGGCGCGTCCTTCCTCACCGTCACGGAGGAGGCGCAGGAGTTCCTGTCACCGATCCACGCCGGCTGGGTGACGGGGGAGGAGCTGTGGGCCAACATCTACGGCCCGGTCCGGGAACTCGCCCGCTCCGCGCGCCGGTTCGACGAGCCCGCCGCCTTCTTCCCCTACCACGGGGCGGCCCGCTCGCTCGCCCTCCTCGAAGAGATCGGGGTCGACCGGATCGGACGTCACGCGCGAGGTCTCGCGGCCCGTTTCCGCGCCGGTCTGACCACGATCGGCAGGGCGGCGGTCCCCGGCGACTCCCCGGTCGTCGCCGTTCCCGGCCTCGGGCACCGCGCGGACGCCCTGCGGGAGGCGGGAGTGCTGCTCTCCGCCCGGGCGGGCCACCTGCGGGCCTCGTTCCACCTCTACAACACCACGGCGGACGTGGACCGCGCCCTGGACGTCATCGCCGGCTGAGCGGGCGACGAGGGAGCGGCGGGGGGAGGGGAGCGGTGGATACGAAGGGGCGACGGGGCCGTAGGGGCGGTGGCGGTCCCGCCCGGGAGCCCCCGCCGGACCGCCTCAGCCGCTCGGCGCGCGCCGGTGCGGCCCGCCTCGGCCGCTCAGCACGTGCCGGTCGGGCCCGTCTCCGCCGCTCGGCAGGCGCCGCTCTCGCCCGCCTCCGCCGCCTCGGTGGCCAGGTTCTCCGCCAGGACGCCCAGCAGCCGGGCCAGTTCCGTGCTCTCGGCCGGAGTCAGGCCCGTCAGGGAGGTCCGCTCCAGGTCGGACCAGGCGCCCTCGACGCCGGCGCGCAGGGCGTCGCCCTTCCCCGTGGACTCGACGAGGACGGCGCGCCGGTCGGCGGGGTCGGGGCTGCGGCGGACGTAGCCGCACAGTTCGAGCCGCTGGAGCATCTTCGTCACCGTGGACGGGTCCACGCCCAGGAACTGGATCAGCTCGGACTGGCGGGCGGCGCCGCTGTCCCACAGGCGCATCATCATCAGCTCCTGCCCGGGGTAGAGCCCCAGCTCGCGCAGCCGCCGCCCCATGGCGATGCGGTGCATGCGGGAGACCCGGGCCAGGGCGTGGCCGACCGGGCCGCCGCGGGCCGCGGACGGCGGGGACGCGGGGCAGAAGGCTTCGACACCGGACATCGGGGCTCCTCGGGTGGCTCGTCCACCAGATTACCTTGGTCGGCCAATCAATGGGTTACAGTGACGACGGCCCGATTAGTTGGCCGACCACATATTCATGTGAGGGGAACCGTCATGCCCACTGCCTTCGACCCCGTCGACCTCGCCGGAACCCGCCTCGCCAACCGCATCGCCATGGCGCCCATGACCCGCAGCCGCGCCGACGGCGCGACCCGCACCCCCACCCCGCTCGTCGCCGAGTACTACGCCCAGCGCGCCTCCGCCGGGCTGATCGTCACCGAGGGCGTCCAGCCCGTCCCCGGCGGCCAGGGCTACCCCGACACCCCCGGCCTGCACAGCCGGGAGCAGATCGCCGCCTGGCGCGAGGTCACCGACGCCGTCCACGCCCGCGGCGGCCGGATCTTCGCCCAGCTGATGCACGCCGGCCGCATCGGCCACCCCGACCTGCTCGACGGCGACCTCCACCCGGTCGGCCCCTCCCCGGTCGCCGCCGCGGGGCGCGTCTTCACCCACGAAGGCCCCAAGGACTTCGTCACCCCGCGCGAACTCACCGGCGAGCAGGTCCGCGAGACGATCGACGGCTTCGCCGCCGCCGCCCGCAACGCCGTCGAGGCCGGCTTCGACGGCGTCGAGATCCACGGCGCCAACGGCTACCTGGTCCAGCAGTTCCTCGCCTCCGGCTCCAACCACCGCACCGACGAATGGGGCGGCCCGGTCGAGCACCGCGTCCGCTTCGCCGCCGAGGTCGTCAAGGCCGTCGCCGCCGAGATCGGGCCCGAACGCACCGGCCTGCGCATCTCCCCGGCGGGCACGTTCAACGACATCACGGAGACCGAGACCGAGGAGCTCTACCAGGCCCTCCTCGCCGCGATCGAGCCCGTCGGCATCGCCTACCTCCACGTCCTGGAGACCGGCCCGGAACGCCGTCCCCTCACCCTGGACCTGCGCAAGCGGTTCGCCGGGACCTTCGTCCTCAACCCGGCCACCGAGGGCCCCACCGACGCCGAGTCCCTCGCCCTCGTCGAGGACGGCACCGCCGACCTGATCGCCTTCGGCCGCCTCTTCATCGCCAACCCGGACCTGCCCGCGCGGCTGCGCGCCGGAGGCCCGTACAACCCGATCGACGAGACGACGATGTACGGCGGCGACCACCGCGGCTACACCGACTACCCGACCCTGTAACGGGGTTCGTTCGCCAGGGGGCGGGACGGCGGGCCGCGCCCCGGGTACGCGACGGGGCGGGGCCCGGACACCGGACCCCGCCCCGTCCCCGTACCGCCTACGCCGCCCAGGCCTCCGTCACGGCCCGGCGCGCGCCCTCCAGGTCCACCGGGCGGCCCGACTCGCCGAGCGCCGTGCCGAGTGCCGCCAGGGAGGACTGCACCGCGCCCGGAGTCGCGTCGACCCCGTAGTGGTTGACCCGGATCATCTCGCCCGACAGCGCGCCGCCGCCCGCGATCAGCGGCAGCGACGGGTCCGCCGCCAGCGCCTTCGCCACCAGCTCCGCCGCGTCCACCCCGGACGGGGCGCGCAGCGTCGTCGCGACCGGCGCCGCGTCCCTCGCCTCGTACACGTACGGCTCGAGCCCGCCGCCGAGCGCCAGCGCACCCGCCCGGGTCGCCGCCGCGGCCGAGGCGTGCCGGGCCATCAGCGCGTCCAGGCCCTCCGCCTCGATCCGCTCCAGGCACGCCTCCAGGGCCAGCATCTCCAGCTGGGCGGGGGCGTGCAGCAGCGCCTTGCGGCCGCCGTCGATCCAGCGCTCCTTCCAGTCCAGGAGGGAGAGGTACGAGCGGCGCGGCGCGGCCGGGTTGGCGGCGAACCGCTCCCAGGCCCGCTCGCTCACCGAGACCGCCGAGACACCCGCCGGGCCGCCCATCGCCTTCTGCGCGCCGATGATGCACATGTCCACGCCCCAGGCGTCCGGCAGCACCGGCTCCGCGCCGATCGACGCCACCGCGTCCAGGTAGAACAGCGCGCCGTGCGCCCGCACGACCTCCCCGATCTCCGCGACGGGGTTGGTGTTGCCGGTCGCCGCCTCCGCGTGCACCAGGGACACGAAGTCGATCTCCGGGTGCTCGGCGAACGCCCGCTCCACCTGCTCCGCCGTCACCGCCGTGTGGAACGGCACCGCCAGGTCGACCACGGTCGCCCCGCAGTCCCGCAGCCAGTCGCCGAAGGTCTGCCCGTACGGGCCCGTCACCACGTTCAGCGCCGTCGAACCGGCCCGCGCCCCGCTGCGGATGCACCCCTCCAGGGGCAGCAGCGCCTCGCCCTGGGTGATCACCACGTCCTGCTCGGTGGAGAGCAGCGCGGCCACCCGGCGCTCGATCGACGCGAAGTGCGCGGCGGTCAGCGGGGCCAGGTCCAGGAGCGGATGTGTCACGGTCACGGTGGTGCCTTCTCGACTCGGTGCGGCGCGGGCCCGCGGCGGAGCCCTGTCCCGCACAGGTTACCGAGCGGCACCCGTCCCGCCCCGCGCGGCCGCCCTCGTACAGTGCAGGCATGAGCGATCACGTGGTGCTGCATGTGAAGGGGCGGGTGCTCGTCGGCCCGGAGGACGTACGGGACGAACTGTGGTGCGTGGGCGGGCGGATCACCTTCGACCGGCCCGCGGCCGAGGCGGTGACCGTCGAGGGCTGGGCGCTGCCCGGTCTCGTCGACGCCCACTGCCACGTCGGCCTGGACCGGCACGGGCCCGTCGACGAGGCCACCAGCGAGAAGCAGGCCCTCACCGACCGGGACGCCGGCACGCTCCTGATCCGCGACGCCGGCTCGCCCTCCGACACCCGCTGGATCGACGCCCGCGAGGACCTTCCGAAGATCATCCGTGCCGGCCGGCACATCGCCCGCACCCGCCGCTACATCCGGAACTACGCCCACGAGATCGAACCCGCCGACCTCGTCACCTACGTCGGCCGGGAGGCGCGGCGCGGCGACGGCTGGGTCAAGCTCGTCGGCGACTGGATCGACCGCGAGGCGGGCGACCTCACGGCCTGCTGGCCGCGAGCCGAGGTCGAGGCGGCCATCGCCGAGGCGCACCGGCTCGGCGCCCGCGTCACCGCGCACTGCTTCGCCGAGGACGCGCTGCGCGACCTCGTGGAGGCGGGCATCGACTGCGTGGAGCACGCCACCGGGCTCACCGAGGAGACGATCCCCCTCTTCGCCGAGCGGGGCGTCGCCATCGTCCCCACCCTGGTCAACATCGCGACCTTCCCGCACCTCGCCGACGGCGGCGAGCAGAAGTTCCCCCGCTGGTCCGCCCACATGCGCCGGCTCCACGAGCGCCGGTACGACACGGTCCGCGCGGCCTTCGACGCGGGCGTCCCGGTGTTCGTCGGCACCGACGCGGGCGGCTCCCTCGCCCACGGCCTGGTCGCCGAGGAGGTGGAGGAACTGACCCGCGCCGGCATCCCCCCGATCGACGCCCTCTCCGCCACCACCTGGGCCGCCCGCTCCTGGCTCGGCCGCCCCGCCCTGGAGGAGGGCGCCCCGGCCGACCTCGTCGTCTACGGCGAGGACCCCCGCGCCGACGTCCGCGCCCTCGCGGCCCCCCGCCGGGTCGTCGTCAACGGACGGATCGTGGCGTAGGGACCCGCCCCGGGCGTCAGGGCCGGGTGAGGAAGGCCAGCCGGGCCTTCTTCTCCGGGATGAAGACCTCCGGCAGGTCCACCTCCGGCAGGACGACCTCCGGGCCCGGCTCGAAGCCGGCGCGCACCATACGGGCGATCGCCTTCTCGTTGGCCGCGTCGGGCTCCACCACGATCCGGCTGTGGTCCTTCAGGCAGAAGTCGACCAGCGCGCCGAGCAGCCGCCCGGTGAAACCGGGCTCGTGGGCCGTGCCCGGGGCGATGAGGAGGTGGACGCCGATGTCACCGGGCCGTACCTCGTAGCACTCGCTCACCCGGTCGGCCGCCGGGTCGTACGTCTGGAAGAGGCAGACCGGCTCGTCGTCCCGCAGGACCAGGAAGCCGTGGTGCGTCGTGAGCGAGTCCAGGTGCGCGTAGATGTCCCGGACCTGCTCGACGGTGGTGCCGACCATGCCCCAGAAGCGCGCCCGCTCCTCGTTGACCCAGCCGTGGAGCAGCGGCGCGTCGCGGTCCGGGTCGATCGGCCGGACGGTGACGGTGCCGAGACCCTCGACGGTCTGCACGTGTACGGGGGTGGTCATCCCTGCTCCTTGGTGAGGTGGTTCCAGTCGGTGGTGACGGGGGCGAGTTCGCCCCGCAGCCACAGGGGGAGCTGGTCGCGGTGGTGCGGGTCGCCGGGCACCCCGGACGCCCCGAACGGCACGATCCAGCCACTGCGTTCGCGGTCCGCGAGGTCCCAGACGTAGCGGGCGGCGGAGGCGCGGGCGCTCCGGTCCGTGTAGCCGGGCACGCTGGAGGTCGAGAACACGCAGTCGTGGTCACCGCCGAGTCCCGGCCACACCGCGTCGTCGGGTTCGGGCAGCGCCTGCCACGGGGCGAGCCGGTGCGTGGCGCCCCAGGCGGCGGGCGGCTCCCCGGCCGCGACCTCCGCCAGGGCCTCGCGCACGATCCGTTCGACGTCGGCGGGCGGTACGGGACCGGAGACGAGCAGCGTCTCCAGGGCCAGCCCCACCCGGGGCCCGAGCGCCAGCCAGGGGCGGAACAGCTCGGGGCACGGGGCCGGTTCGCGCAGCGCCGCGAAGGCCTCGTGGGCGGCGAGGCGCCGGACGACGGCGCCGCGCACGGCCGCGTAGAGCCCCGCGTCGGTACTGTCGGCCTCCATCCGCCGGTCCCAGCCGAGCAGCCGGTCCCGTACGGCCGAGGCGGCGGGGGAAAGGCCCTCCCCGGCGCGCCGCACCGCCTCCAGGAGCCGGGCCGCCGAGGGGGTGTCGGTGTCGCGGTGGACGGCGGCCGTCGCCTCCGGGGTCCAGGCGTCCGACGCGCTCAGCAGCGCGTCGATGCGGGCGGCCCGGTGCGGTGGCGCGAACTCGACGCCCAGCGGCGCGGCGAGACCCCGGGCGTTGGCCATCACGGCGTGGCCCCGGACCTCGGCACGGGGGAGCGGCGCGGGCCGGGAGGCCCACGCGTGGGCCGGGTCCCAGGCCGGTACGAGCCGCAGGGAGTTGCGCCGGTCGCGTACGGGGACGTGGCCGGCGACCCGGTGCAGGAGGCCGCCCCGGGTGTCGGCGGCCTGGACGACGTTCACCGGTTCGACCCAGCGGTCGAGCGCGGCGTCCACGTCCTCGACGGTACGGGCCCGGAGCAGCGCGGGCAGGGTCCCGAAGCCGAGTTCCCCGGTGACGCGCGGCGGGTGGCGCAGGCTGACCGCCTCCCACTCGCCGGGTCCGGGCGGCGCGAGGTCCCCGCCGTGGGGGGCGCCGCCGTCGCCGGAACGGTCGTTCCCGGTCCCGGAGCCGTCGGCCCCCGCCTCCGGGCCGTCCTCCGCGCCGATGATCACCGGGCCGCGGTCCGTCTCGATCACCTCGACGGTGACCGGCTCGCCGTCCAGGACCGTCACCGTCTCGCGGTGGGTCGCGGCCGGACGCCAGCCGTCCGGGCCGAGGGCCTCCACGCTCCCGTCGGGGAGCCGCCGGAGCCGCTCGCGGTACAGATCCTGGTAGTCGGCCATGGCGTTGGTGATGGCCCAGGCGACCGGGCCCGCGTGGCCGAAGTGGGCCAGGCCGGGGACGCCGGGCACGGCGAGGCCCACGACGTCGTACGCGGGGCAGGCGAGCCGGATCTGCTGGTAGACGCCCGGCGCCTCGATGAACCGGTGGGGGTCCCCGGCGACCAGCGGGGCACCGCTCGCGGTCCGCTCGCCGGCCACCACCCAGCCGTTGGACCCCGCCGTTCCGGGGCCGTCGGCCGCGAAGAGTTCGATCCACTCCTCGCCGAGCCGGCGGGCGACCTGCTCCCGCCACAGCTTGGTGGGGAAACCGGCGAAGAGGATGTGGGTGGAGAGCCAGACGGCGAGCGGGGTCCACGGTTCCCACCGGCCGGGGGCCAGCCCCGTGGCGGCGAACTCGGGCGCCCGCCGCGCGCCGTCGGCGAGGCCGTCGTTGACCCCGTCCACGTACGCGCGGACCCAGGCCGCCGCCGGTGCGTCGGACTCCTCGAGCCGCGCGAAGCAGCGGCGGGCGGTGTCGGCGAGCCGGGCGCGCCGGACGAAGGTGTCCCAGCCGAGTTCGGCGGCGCCGAGGAAGGCGGCCGTCGTGCCCTGCGCGCGGTGCCGCTCGACCTCCAGCTGCCAGGCCCGGTCGTGGGCGGTGACCCGTCCCTGGGCGAAGGCGAGTTCCTCCGGGCCGGCGGCACGCAGATGAGGGACGCCCCAGGCGTCCCGGTAGACCTCGATGCTCACGCCAGACCCCGATCCCGTCCTTCTGCAGCCATGATTCATTAGGTTAGGCTGTCCTAAATTAATCTACAGGAGTTCAGGGGTGGGGTTCACGGTGGGTCATGGCTGGCAGGGGGCCGTCCTCAAGCTGATGCGCGGCAAGGACTTCACGTTCACCGTGACGGGGGCCGAGCAGGTCACCGAGGGCTACCGCCGGGTGCACTGCGCGGACGGCGGTCTCCTCGCCGCCGCCGGGGTGCACCCCACGATGTGGGTGCGCCTCTGGTTCGACGACGGGGGCAAGCCCCACCAGCGGGCCTACACCCTCGTCGACCCGGACCCCGGGGCCGGCACCTTCAGCCTGGAGTTCGCGCTCCACGAGGGCGTGGCCGCCCGCTGGGCACGCACCTGCGTTCCCGGCGCCACCATCGACGCCACCCTCCAGGGCACCGGCTTCGAGCTTCCCGAACCGCCGCCGTCCCGCCTGCTCCTCGTCGGCGACCCCGCCTCGCTGCCCGCCGTCAACTCCCTCCTCGACGCGCTGCCGGACGTGCCCGCGACGATCTGGTTCGAGACCCGGCACGCCTCCGACGCGGAGCTGCCGTTCCGTACCGACCCCGGGCGCCACGACCTGCGGACGGTGCCGCACGACGGCACCGGCGCCGGGTTCGTGACGCGGGTGAAGGCCGAACTGCCCGCCCTGGCCGGCCCCGGCACGTACCTCTGGATCGCCTGCGACACCACCACCACGCGCACCCTCGCCTCGTACGCGCGCAAGGAGCTGGCCTTCCCCAGGGAACGCCTCCACGCCCTCGGGTACTGGCGCGCGAGCTGACGGGCGCCCGGTTGACGGACCGTTACCCCGGTTCCTTCCGGTTCGTTCTCACCCTTCCCGTCCGTGCCCCGCGTGCGAAACGGAAGGGACGAGCGAGAACGGTTGTGCCGAGAAAAATCGAAAATGATCGCGGAAACCCCCCTTTGGAGTGAACTCACCTCAGGCGACCACCGGTTCACTCTCCGTGCGTAAAGATTCCGGTGTCTCAAGTCGCCGACGCCGCGCCGACCCACCGTCCCCGTGGCGAGCGGCCGGCGACGCCATGTCTTCCGTGGGGGTTCCACCACCTTGAACAGCAACACCTTCCGCACGCCCGCACGCCGCGCCGCGGCCGCCGCGACCGTCGCCGCCCTGGCCGCCGGTCCCGTCCTCCTCGCGGCCCCCGCGGCGCACGCCACGGGCGACGAAGGACGCGCCACCGCCGTCGTGCTCCGCACCGGCCTCGACGTCTCCCTGCTCGGCCGGACCGTGCACGTCCCCGTGCGCGCCACCCTCAACGAGGTCAGGGCGCCGCGCAGCGCCGACGAGACCGCGCTGAGCGTGCGGGTCCAGGGCGCCGAGGGCGACAAGCCGATCGACATCCTCCGGGCCGACGTCGCCACCTCGACCGCCACCGTGGACGAGCGCAGGGCCGAGGGGTACGTGAACCTCGCCAAGGCCCGCGTGCACGTCCCCGGTCTCCCCCTGCTCTCCGTCATCGAGGTCGAGAAGGTCACCTCCAAGGCCCTCTGCGAGACCGGGAAGAAGCCGGTCGCCACCTCCGACGTGCTGGGCCACGTCACGGTCCTCGGCAAGCGGACGACCCTCTCCGCCGGCGGCCGCACCCAGGTCGACGTGCCGGCCGTCGGCACCGTCACCCTCGACCTCTCCCGTACGTCGGTGACCTCCCGTACCGCCGCCGCGACCGCGCTCGAACTGAAGGTCAAGGTCAACCCGCTCGCCCTGGGGGTGGCCGAGGTCGACGGCACCGTGACGCTCGCCGAGGCGACCTGCGAGACCCCGAAGGGGGCGACACCGACCGAGAAGCCCACCGAGAAGCCCACGGAGAAGCCGACCGAGAAGCCGACCGAGCGGCCCACGGAGAAGCCGACCGAGCGGCCCTCGGAGCAGCCCACACCCGCGCCGAGCGACGGCGGTGACGGCGGCAAGGAGCCCCAGACCGGCGGCACCGCCCCCACCGGCAACCTGGCCGAGACCGGGGGCAGCTCCACCACCCCGTACCTCGCGGGCGGAGCGCTCGTCCTCCTGCTCGCCGGCGGCGGCGCCCTCGCCCTCACCCGCGCGCGGTCACGCTCCCGCGCCTGACGGCCCGAGGGGGCGGGCCGGCGGCCCCGGGAGGTCCTGACGACCTCGGCCGGGCTCGCGGCCCGACCGGCAGGACACGGCCTCGGGGGAACGGGGCCGGGGCGGACGGTGTGACGACACCGCCCGCCCCGGCCTCCCGCCGTACGCTCCGGCGGCCGGCGCTCAGCCGCAGATGAGCAGCGCCTGGTCCAGCGCCTGCAGGAACCGGTTGGTCGTCACCCGGTCCCGCACCGCGAGCCGCAGCCAGTTCCGGTCCAGACCGGGGAAGGTGTCGCCCCGGCGGACCGCGAAGCCCAGCGCCCGCAGCCGCTCCCGTACCGCGTCCGCCCCGTCGATCCGGACCAGCACGAACGGCCCCTCGGCCCCCGGCACCGTCCGCACCTCGTCGAACTCCGCGAGGCCGGCCAGCAGATGGGCGCGCTCCACCCCGATCCGGTGCGCCGCGAGCTCCGCCTCCGCGAGCGCCGGCCGCGACACGCACGCCTCGGCCGCCACCAGCGCCGGCGTCGACACCGGCCACAGCGGCTGGGTCCGCTCCAGGGCGAGCACCGTCTCCGGCTCCGCCAGCACGTAGCCGATCCGCAGCCCGGCGAGACCCCAGGTCTTGGTGAGGCTGCGCAGCACCACCAGGCCCGGCACGTCCGTCCGGCCGGCCAGCGACTCCCGCTCGCCCGGCACCGCGTCCATGAACGCCTCGTCCACGACCAGCGTCCGCCCCGGCCGGGCCAGCGCGGCGATCGCGGCGGCCGGATGCAGCACCGAGGTGGGATTGGTCGGGTTGCCGATCACCACCAGATCCGCGTCCTCGGGCACCGCCGCCGGATCCAGCCGGAAACCGTCCTCCTCGCGCAGCAGTACCCGCTCCACCTCGTGCCCGGCGTCGCGCAGCGCCGCCTCGGGCTCGGTGAACTGCGGATGCACCACGACCGGCCGCCGGGCCGGCAGCGCCCGCGCGATCAGCACGAACGCCTCCGCCGCGCCCGCCGTGAGCAGGACGCGGCCCGGCGGCAGATCGTGCCGCTCGGCGACCGCCGCCCGCGCCGACCGTCCGTCGGGGTAGGCCGCGAGCCCGAACAGCGAATGGGCGATGCGCTCCCGCAGCCAGTCCGGAGGCGTGTCCGTCCGGACGTTCACCGCGAGATCGATCAGCTTCTCGTCCCGTACCTCGGCGTCACCGTGGTGCCGCAGGTCGTGGGCGTCGGATTGCGTATGCGTGTCCATGGCCGCCGTCGTGTGGGGGGTGGGGATGGTGGGGGGTGAGCCAGGCTCGCCAGCGATGTACCCGTGCGTCAAGGGCAACAACCGTACGCCCGGCGCGCCTTGGTCGGGACGAATCGGTACGAATGCCGCAACCGCGCAGGTCGCGCGGCGGGTTTTCCGCTTCGGGACGAGCAGTACCGCCCCCTCACCCGCCGCCCGCAGCGCCGCCGCCTCCGCCACGGACGCCGTCCCCGCCGCCACCAGCGGCACCCGTGAGGGATGCGGTACGGGCACGGCGGCCAGCTCCCCGGCCGCGAAACCCCGCACCGGCACGCCCAGGGAGGCCGCCGCCGCCACGATCCCCGGCTCCGCCGCCCGCGAGTCCAGCGTGGCGAGCGCGCGCACGGCCCCGGCCGTCACCCCCGCCTCCCGCAGGCACTCCGCCACCAGGGCGAGCACCTCCGCCGCCGACACGCCCGACCGGCCGCCCACGCCGACGTGCACGGACGCGCCCCCGTCCGATACCAAGGGGCCATGGCTGTCGTCGTCGCGCTCGGCGCGTTCCTCATGACCCTCTTCGGCGGGTGGGTCGCGCAGCGCGTCACCGACCGGCGCCACCTCGTCCTCGGCCTCGCCGGCGGACTCATGCTCGGCGTCGTCGGACTCGACCTGCTGCCCGAGGCGCTGGAGGCCGCCGGGGACGAGGTGTTCGGCGTCCCCGAGGCCCTGCTGCTGTTCGCCGGCGGCTTCCTCCTCGCCCACGCGGTGGAGCGACTGCTCGCCGTCCGCCGCGCCGGCCACGGGGTGACGGCCGGGGAACGGGTCCCGCAGGTCGGCATGACCGCCGCCGCGGCGATGGTCGCCCACAGCCTCATGGACGGCATCGCCCTCGGCGCGGCCTTCCAGGTCGGCGGCGGCATGGGCGCCACCGTCGCCCTCGCCGTCATCACCCACGACTTCGCCGACGGCTTCAACACCTACACGATCACCAGCCTCTACGGGAACGCCCGCCGCAAGGCCCTCGCGATGCTCGCCGCCGACGCCGTCGCCCCGCTCCTCGGTGCCGCGTCCACCCTGCTGTTCACCCTTCCGGAGGAACTTCTCGGGGGTTATCTCGGATTCTTCGGCGGCGCCCTGCTCTACCTCGCCGCCGCCGAGATCCTCCCCGAGGCGCACCACGACCACCCCGCCCGCTCCACCCTGCTCTGCACGGTCGCGGGCGTGGCCTTCATCTGGCTCGTGGTGGGCCTCTCCGGACACTGAACTCACCCGCAGCGCTCCACGAACCGCGCGGCGACCCCCGGCGCCCCCGCCCAGTGCGTGTGCACGTAACTGGCGTGCACCCCGCCCTGGACGAAGCCCTCGACCCGCCGCTCAGGCTGCCGCAGCCCCCAGGCGGGCGAGGCGCCGGC
Organism: Streptomyces sp. NPDC012827; assembly: GCF_042900905.1. Taxonomy (NCBI): domain Bacteria; kingdom Bacillati; phylum Actinomycetota; class Actinomycetes; order Kitasatosporales; family Streptomycetaceae; genus Streptomyces; species Streptomyces sp. NPDC012827. The sequence continues at coordinate 460,820 of NZ_JBIBBY010000005.1, forward strand.
GCCCGGCTCGATCACCGTCCGGTGGAACTCGTGGCCCCGCATCCGGGTCCCCGCGGCGGCCAGCACGCTGTCGCTCACGGCCACCGCGTCCCGGTAACCGAGCGTCAGCCGCTCCGACATCCGCGCGTCGGCGTCCAGCACGCCGCACATGGGCCGCCCGTCCAGCGAACGCGCCAGATAGAGCAGGCCGGCGCATTCGGCGGCGACCGGCGCGCCCGAGGCCGCGAGGTCCGCCACGGCCTTCCGCAGCGGCTCGTTGGCGGACAGCTCGGCCCCGTACACCTCCGGGAAACCGCCTCCGACGACGAGCCCGGAGGTCCCCTCCGGCAGCGCCTCGTCCCGCAGCGGGTCGAAGGTCACCACCTCGGCACCGGCGGCCCGCAGCAGCTCGGCGTGCTCGGCGTACGAGAACGTGAACGCCGCCCCGCCGGCCACCGCCACCAGGGGCGCCCGCCGCCCGGCACGGCCGGCTCCCGCCGACTCGGACGCTCCCGCCGCCGCCGGATCCCACGCCTCCGTACGCAGCTCCGGCGCGCTGCGGGCCAGCGCCAGCAGCGCCTCCAGATCGCAGCCCGCCCGGACCTGTTCCGCCTGCGCGGCCACCGCCTCCACCGCCAGCGCCTGCCGCTCCGCGACCGGCACGAGGCCCAGGTGCCGCGAGGGCGTCGCCACACCGGGCGCCCGCCGCAGGACGCCGAGCACCGGCACCCCCGACTCGCCGAGCGCCTCCCGCAGCAGGTGCTCGTGCCGGTCCGTGGCCACCTTGTTGAGGATCACCCCGCCGATCCGGACCTCCGGATCCCAGGACGCGAAACCGTGCACCAGCGCGGCCACCGACCGCGACTGCGAGGAGGCGTCCACGACCAGCACCACCGGCGCCCTGAGCAGCTTGGCCACCTGCGCGGTGGACGCCAGCTCGCCCTGGTCGGCGGCCCCGTCGTACAGACCCATGACCCCCTCGACCACCGCCAGGTCGCAGCCGCGCGAGCCGTGCGCGAACAGCGGGGCGACCAGCCCGGTCCCGCACATGTACGCGTCGAGGTTCCGGCCCGGCCGGCCGGTCGCGAGCGCGTGGTAGCCCGGGTCGATGTAGTCCGGGCCGACCTTGTGCGGGGAGACGGCCAGACCACGCCCGGCGAACGCGGCCATCAGGCCGGTCGCCACGGTGGTCTTGCCCGCGCCCGAGGACGGCGCGGCGATGACGAGACGTGCTACCACTCGATGCCCCGCTGGCCCTTCTGACCCGCGTCCATCGGGTGCTTCACCTTCGACATGTCGGTCACCAGGTCCGCGAAGTCCACCAGCTCCTGGGGGGCGTTGCGGCCGGTGATGACCACGTGCTGCTGCCCCGGACGGTTCCTCAGCACCTCCACCACCTCGGCGGTGTCGATCCAGCCCCAGTGCAGCAGGTACGCGAACTCGTCCAGGACGTAGAACTTGTACCGCTCCTCGGCGAGGTCCCGCTTGACCTGCTCCCAGCCCTCGCGCGCCTTCTCCTCGTGCGACTGCTCGCCCTCGGCGACCTCGCGCTGGATCCAGGACCAGCCCTCGCCCATCTTGTTCCAGACGACCGTGCCGCCCTTGCCGGTCTCGCCGAGCGCCTTCAGCGCGTTCTCCTCGCCGACCCGCCACTTGGCGGACTTGACGAACTGGAACACCCCGATCGGCCAGCCCTGGTTCCAGGCGCGCAGCGCCATGCCGAAGGCGGCGGTCGACTTCCCCTTCCCGACGCCCGTGTGGACCATCACCAGCGCGCGGTTGCGCCGCTGGCGGGTGGTCAGTCCGTCGTCCGGAACGACGGTCGGCTGTCCCTTGGGCACTACGCGGCCCTCCTCATCGAGTCCTTCGGGCTGTTGCCCTGTCCCTGTACGTCCCTGACGAGCCCGGCGATCGCGTCGGCGCGCAGCTCGTCCAGCGTCACCGCGCTTCCGCCCAGATCACGGGCGAGGTTCCCGGCGAGCCCGAGCCGGACCGGCCCCGTCTCGCAGTCCACGACCACCGCGGCCGTGCCGTCGGCGGCGTGCAGCCGTGCGGCACGGGCGGCGAGCGCCACCGGGTCGGCGCCGCCGCCGGTCGCCCGGCCGTCGGTCACCACCACGAGCAGCGGACGCCGCGAAGGGTCCCGCAGCCGCTCCACGCGCAGCACGTCATGGGCCTTCAGCAGCCCCGCCGACAGCGGGGTGCGTCCGCCCGTCGGCAGCTTCTCCAGGCGGGCGGCGGCGGCGTCCACCGAGGAGGTCGGCGGCAGCGCGACCTCGGCGTCCCGGCCCCGGAAGGTGACGAGGCCGACCTTGTCGCGCCGCTGGTAGGCGTCGAGCAGCAGCGACAGCACCGCGCCCTTCACGGCGCTCATCCGCTGCCGCGCCGCCATCGACCCGGAGGCGTCCACCACGAACAGGACCAGATTGCCCTCCCGGCCCTCCCGGACCGCCTGCCGCAGGTCGTCGCGCCGCACCACGAGCCCCGGTCCGCTGCGCCCGCGCGCCCGCTGGTGCGGGGCGGCGGCCCGTACGGTCGCGGCGAGGTGCAGCTTGGTCAGCGCGCCCCGGGGCCGGGTGTCCCCGGTGGTACGGCCCTGCTCGGTACGGGCCCGGGAGCGCCGCCCCGCCGCGCCCTCGCCGAGGCCGGGCACGCTCAGCGCCTTCGTACGGAAGGGCTCGCCGGCCGGGGCGGCGGCGCGCTCACCGGCGCCGGGGCCGCCGCCCCGCGGAGCCTGCGCCGGGGCCTCCCCGGGCGCCGGGGACTCCTCGGGCGCGCTGGTCTCGTCGGGCGTGGAGGACTCGCCGGGCGCGGGGCCCTCGCTCTGCGGCGGAATCCCGCCCCCGCCGCCCCCGGGCCCTCCGTCGTCACCGGGACCACCGTCACCCGGGCCGTCCGGCTCCGGGTCCCCGTCCGGCTCCTCGCCCCCGAACCGCTCCAGCGTCTCGTCGAGCTTGTCCTCGTCCAGGCCGGGCGCGTCGAAGGGGTTGCGCCGGCGGCGGTGGGGGAGCGCCAGCAGGGCCGCCTGCCGCACGTCCTCGGAGGTGACCTCCGTCCGGCCCGCCCACGCGGCGAGCGCGGTCGCGGTCCGGGCCATGACGATGTCGGCGCGCATGCCGTCCACCTCGAAGGCGGCACAGGTCGCGGCGATCTGCAGCAGGGCCGCGTCGCCGAGCGCCACCTTCGGCAGCAGCTCCCGGGCGGCTGTGATCCGCTCCCGCAGCGCGGTCTCCTCGTCCGCCCAGCGGGCGGCGAACCCGGCCGGATCGTCCTCGAACGCCAGCCGCCGCCGGACGACCTCCACCCGCTGCTGCGGGTCCCGCGAGGCGGCCACCTCCACGGTGAGCCCGAACCGGTCGAGCAGCTGCGGCCGCAGCTCGCCCTCCTCGGGGTTCATGGTGCCCACGAGCAGGAAGCGGGCCGCGTGCCGCACGGAGACGCCCTCGCGCTCGACGTGGGAGGCGCCCATGGCGGCGGCGTCGAGGAGGACGTCGACCAGGTGGTCGTGGAGCAGGTTGACCTCGTCCACGTAGAGGATGCCCCGGTGGGCGTCGGCGAGCAGGCCCGGCTCGAAGGCCTTCACACCGTCCGCGAGGGCCCGTTCGATGTCGAGTGCACCGACGAGCCGGTCCTCGGAGGCACCTACGGGCAGCTCGACCATGCGCGCCGGGCGGGCGCCCGGGGTGCCCCCGGTGTGGGGCCCGTCCGGGCAGTCCGGGTCCGGCGAGTCCGGATCGCAGCTGAACCGGCACCCGGCGACGACGGCCACCTCGGGCAGGAGTTCGGCCAGCGCCCGGACGGCGGTCGACTTCGCGGTGCCCTTCTCGCCCCGGACGAGAACACCGCCCACGGACGGGCTGACGGCGTTCAGCAGCAGCGCCAGCCGCAGGTCGTCCATGCCGACGACGGCGGTGAACGGAAAGCGGGTGCTCATCGGGTGGTCACTCCTTCGGAAGGCTTGTGCTCGGCTCGGGCGTGCCCGGCCCGGGTGGGCGCCGGGAGGGAGGGCCCGCTCCCGGCGGGGGGAACGGCCCGCCGGGGCAGGCGGCGGAGACGCGGTCCTCGCGCGTGCGGGGACGGCCCCCTCACGGCGCCCCGGGCGGCACGAACGGCAGCCCCTTCGGGGCCCCCTCCTCGATGAGCCGCAGCAGTGCGTCCGTGTCGGCGTGCTCCTCGATCAGGTCACCGAGCCGGTCGAGCTGCTCCTCGCGCAGCGCCCCGAAGGAGGTGTCCGGGGCCGGGACGAAGGCCCGCCCGGCCGCCGCGGCGACCTCCCGCAGGAAGGCGCGGCGGAAGCCGTCGCTCTCCAGGGAGCCGTGCCAGTGGGTGCCCCACACGGCGCCGACGCGGCAGCCGTCCAGGAACGGCTCCCCGCCCCGTACGTCGGCGAGGCCGTGGTGGATCTCGTACCCCTCGACGCGCTGCCCGAGGGCTTCGCCCACCGGCCGGGCGAGGGTCTTCTCGCGGGCGAAGCGGACCCGCACGGGCAGCAGCCCCAGGCCCTCGACGGCGCCCGCCTTCGACTCGACCTCGTCCTCGATGTGCTCGCCGAGGGCCTGGAAGCCGCCGCAGATGCCGAGCACCGGCCGGCCCTCGGCCGCCCGCCGCGCGAGGGCCGCCGCGAGGCCCCGCTCGCGCAGCCAGGCCAGCGCCCTGACCGTGCCCCGGGTGCCGGGCACGACCACCAGGTCCGCGTCGGCCAGCTCCTCGGGCCGGTCCACGAACCGCACGATCACCCCCGGCTCGGCCGCCAGCGCGTCCACGTCCGTGAAGTTGGACATGAGCGGTACGGCGCAGACGGCGACCCGCAGCACGTCCGCGCCGACCGGCGGGGCCACCACCGACTCGCGGACCGCGCCCCGCAGGGAGACGCGCAGGCCGTCCTCCTCGTCGATGCCGAGGCCGTGCGCGTACGGCAGGACGCCGAACGTACGGCGGCCCGTCAGGCGGTACAGCATGTCGAGGCCCGGCTCCAGGAGGGTCACGTCACCCCGGAACTTGTTCACGAGGTACCCGGCGACGAGCTCCTGGTCCTCGGGCGCGAGCAGCGCCGTCGTACCGAAGAACTGGGCGAAGACCCCGCCCCGGTCGATGTCGCCGACCACGACGACGGGCAGGCGCGCGGCCCGCGCGATGCCCATGTTCACGATGTCGGTGCGGCGCAGGTTGATCTCGGCGGGGCTGCCCGCCCCCTCGCAGATCACGGCGTCGTGCGTGGCCCGCAGCTCCTCCAGGCAGGCGACGACCGGCTCGAACAGCTCCTTCTGCCGGTTGCCGTGGTAGCCCCGGGCGCTCATCTCGCCCACCGGGCGGCCCATGAGCACGACCTGGCTGGTCCGGTCGCCGCCCGGCTTGAGCAGCACCGGGTTCATCAGCGCGGTCGGCTCGACGCGGGCGGCCTGCGCCTGCATGGCCTGGGCCCGCCCGATCTCGGCGCCCTCGCGGGTCACGAAGGAGTTGAGGGACATGTTCTGTCCCTTGAACGGCGCGACCTTGACGCCCTGCCGGACCAGCCAGCGGCAGATGCCGGCCGTGACGACGCTCTTGCCCGCGTCGGAGGTCGTCCCGGCGACGAGCAGCCCCCCACCCCTCACTTCGTCCTCCGCTTCAGCGTGTCCGTGATCAGCCGGCCGCCCGCGCAGGCGGCCAGGGTCAGCCAGGTCACCCGGCGCGAGAGCCGGACCGCCCGGTCGATGTCGGCGACCTCCACGGGCCGCCCCTCCCCGTTGAGGACGGGCCGGTGCTCGACCCGCCCGCCGTACGAGAGCGTCCCCCCGAGCCGTACGCCGAGAGCGCCCGCGAAGGCGGCCTCGACCGGGCCCGCGTTGGGGCTGGGATGCCTGCCCGCGTCGGCCCGCCAGGCCCGTACGGCCCCGCGCGGATCGCCCCCGGCGGCGGTGGCCAGCGCGGCCGTCAGGCGGGCGCCCGGCCAGCCGGCCAGGTCGTCCAGGCGGGCCGAGGCCCAGCCGTAGCGGCGGTGGCGCGGGGACTTGTGGCCGACCATCGCGTCCAGGGTGTTGACCGCCCGGAAGCCGAGCAGCCCCGGCACGCCGGCGACGGCGCCCCACACGAGGGCGCCGACGACGGCGTCGGAGGTGTTCTCGGCGACGGACTCGACGACCGCGCGGGCCATCGCGGGACCGTCCAGGGACTGCGGGTCGCGTCCGCACAGGTGCGGCAGCCGCTCCCGGGCGGTCTCCAGGTCCCCGGCGGCGAGCGCCCCGCCGATGGCACGGGCCTCCCGGCCCAGGGTCGTACCGCCGACGACGGCCCACACGCAGGCCGCGGTCAGGGCGGTGGAGGCGGCGCGGCTGCGCCGTACGGAGCGGGCGGCGGCGGCGCCGAGCGCCACGGCGGAACCGGCGCAGACGGCGGTGTGCAGCGCGCCCCAGCCGCGGTGGTCGTGGTGCAGACGCCGCTCCACGGCAGCGGCGGCCCGGCCGAAGGCGGCGACGGGGTGACCGCGCCGGGGGTCTCCGAGGAGCAGATCGGCGGCGAGGCCGGCGGCCGCTCCGTACGCGAAGACACCGGCGGCCCCGGAAGGGCCGGCTTCGGACAGGCTGCGGATGCGGCCGGGCATGGCGCTGTGTCCTCACTCAGGGTCCGCGCCCTGGCTCGACGTGACCGGCGGGGGGAGTTCCTGGCTCCCGGACCCCTGGGGGCCCGGTCACAGTGGCGGGACCGCGCCGGAATCGCACCGGACTTCCTCTTCCTTGCCGCCGTAATGGCCTCGGCAGTCCACCACGCCCCGAGAACGCCCGTCAACTCACCCTTGACCTGCGACGGGTCACTGTGCGAAGCACCACAGACACGACGGCCGGGCGGCCCGCACCCGAGGTGCGGACCGCCCGGCCGTCAGGTCGTCGTGTCAGGCGACGATCAGAAAGATGCCGTACGCGACGGCCGCCGCGCAGAGCGCGAAGCAGGCGTAGGCGCCGGTGCGGGCCAGGGTGGCGGAGCCGCCGTTCGCCGCGGCCTCCTCCTGCTTGGTGAGGCCGACGATGCCGAGGGAGAAGAGGCCCACCAGGGCGACGGTCGCCACGAGGCTGACTCCGAAGACGGAGCCGAGGGCTGCCCAGTCGATCTTCATGTCGTTCGTTCCTTACACCGCTGCGGCGGGGGCCGGGGGAGCGGCCGGGTCCGTGGGGACCCGCGCCGGGATGGTGGTCTTGAGGTCCTCGTCCGCGACGGCGGCGACCGAGCCGGCCGGCGGCGGCGGGGTGACGGCCGCGATCGCGGTGGTCACGACGCCGGGGGTGCCGGAGCCGCCGTCGAGGTCGTCGTCCGTGACGTTGTGGTGGTCGACCGGCTTGCGGCGGGACAGCGCCCAGATCACGGCGGAGCCGGAGACCAGCAGGATCGCGACGGCGACGATGCCCCAGGTGCCCTGCTGGGTGAGGAACTCGGCGCCGGCGCCGACGAGGCCGGCGGCGGGCAGGGTCAGGCCCCAGGCGACGAACATCCGGGTGGCGGTCGACCAGCGGACGACACCGCCCTTGCGGCCGAGGCCGGCGCCCATCACGGCACCCGAGCAGGACTGGGTGGTGGAGAGCGAGAAGCCCAGGTGCGAGGAGGCCAGGATGACCGTGGCGGCGCTGGTCTGGGCGGCGAAGCCCTGCTGCGGCTGGAGGTCGGTGAGGCCCTTGCCCATGGTGCGGATGATGCGCCAGCCGCCGAGGTAGGTGCCGAGGGCGATGGCGACACCGGCCGAGACGATGACCCACAGGGGCGGGTTGGCGCCCGGGGCGACGACGCCCTGGGTGACCAGCGCGAGGGTGATGATGCCCATCGTCTTCTGCGCGTCGTTGGTGCCGTGGGCGAGGGAGACGAGACCGGCGGAGGCGATCTGGCCGGCGCGGTAGCCCTTGGCCGTGGCCTTCGCCTCGCGGTTGGCGTTGATCTTGTACGTCAGGCGGGACGCGGCCATCGCTGCCAGACCGGCGACGAGGGGGGCCGCCACGGCCGGGATGAGGACCTTGGTGACGATGGTCGAGCCGTTGACGGCCGACCAGCCGGCCGACGCGACCGCGGCGCCGATGAGGCCGCCGAACAGCGCGTGGGAGGAGCTGGAGGGCAGGCCCACGAGCCAGGTCAGCAGGTTCCACAGGATGGCGCCGACCAGGGCCGCGAAGATCACTTCCGTGCGGATGCCCTGTTCGTTGATGATGCCGCCGGAGATCGTCTTGGCCACCTCCACGGAGAGGAAGGCGCCGACGAGGTTGAGCACGGCGGACATGGCCACCGCCGTCTTGGGCTTGAGCGCACCGGTCGAGATGGTCGTGGCCATCGCGTTGGCGGTGTCGTGGAAACCGTTCGTGAAATCGAACACGAGAGCTGTCACGACCACAATGGCGAGCAGCAGCGTGATGTGTTCCATTTACCCAGGCAATCGTTTGACGTCAGTGGCTCGTCGAACGTAAGCAACCTGGGTGAACGGAAGGTGAACTGGGGCGGGCAGCGTGGTGTCCCGAACCGGTGTCAAGGGATTCCGTTTTCCGGTGCCGCCACCCCTGTCCACCATCCGAACACCCCGGAACCCCGGGTAATCCGTGCGCCTGCTGCCCTCCCACCCCCCGCCGCCGTCCGGGCCCCGGGGGCCCCGTCCGCCCCCTGGACGGATTCAGCCGGACGAGCGACGGCCCGACGAGACCCATGTCACCCGCCCGAGGGGGCCGCCCGCGGAGAACGGCGCCGCGCGACCGGCCCGTCGGGTGGCATCGAAGGGGCGCGCTGCGGACACTGGGAGCGTGCGCCCGGCTACAGCGACGGCAGCGGCCGTCACCACACTGATCGGTGTCGGCGCGGCCGCGGTCGCGGCCGGCCGGTACGCCAGCGACGTCGCCCTCAGGGCCTCGTCCGGACATCCCCTCCCGGGAGACCCCCGGCTCACCGTGCACGCCACGGGACCGGAACGGATCACCCTCACCCGCAGCCTCGCGTCGCTGCGCCCCGGTACGTACGGAGTGGCGGCGCCCGGCCTGCACGCGGTCGTCGGCCCCGTCCTCGAACGGGTCCCGCACACCGCGGACACCGTCGTCCGGCGCCTGGAACGGGTCGAGCTCGGCACCCTCGGGACCGGCGCCCGAATCCGGCTCACCCCGCAGCTGCACGTCGGCACCCCCCTCACCGCCTTCGGGCTGCCCTACGAGGACGTCGAGATCCCCGGCGAGCTGGGGCCGCTCCCGGCCTGGCTGGTGCCGGCCCCCCGGACCACCTGGGTGATCGCCCTGCACGGCCTCGGCACCACCCGCGAGCACCCGCTCAACCTCGTCCCCTTCCTCGCCCGCCGCAAGATCCCCGTCCTCGTCCCCGCCTACCGCGGCGACGCGGGCGCCCCCGCCTCGCCCGACGGCCTCGCCCACCTCGGCGACTCCGAGTGGCGCGACGTCGACGCCGCCATCCGCTACGCCGTCCGCCGGGGCGCCGCCAAGGTCGTCCTGCACGGCTGGGGCACCGGCGCCTCGATGGCCCTGCGCGCCGCCGCCGAGTCCGGCGTACGGGACCGGATCGCCGGCCTCGTCCTGGACTCCCCGGTCCTCGCCCGCGAGACCACCCTGCGCAACCTCGCGACGGCCCACCGGATCCCCGGGGTCCTGCTGCCGCTCGCCGTCCGGGCCGCCCGCGCCATGACCGGCACGCCCGCGGGCCGTTCCCCGGCCGCCCCGGCGGCGGCCGATCCGCGCGTCCCCACCCTGATCCTGCACGGGCCCGACGACACGCTCGCCCCCTGGGAGCCGTCCGTCGAACTCGCCGCCCGCAAACCCGGCCTCGTCACCCTGGTCACCGTGCGGCACGCCCCCCACGCCGCCATGTGGAACGCCGACCCGCTGCGCTACGAGGAGGCCGTGCGCCGCTTCCTCACCCCGCTCATGTGACGGTCCGCCGGGGCCCGCTCCCACGGCACCGGACATTCCGATTGGGCTTTCGGGCCGTCAGCGGGAAGACTGCCCCCGTGACGTCTCGAAAGCCCGATGAACCATTGGCGCGCAACTCCAGACTCCGACTCGTCCGTCCGCGGGCGCTGGCCACCGCCCGACGGGCGGTGACCACCCGGCGCACCCGCCCGGCACCGCGGCCGCCGGAGGGGACTCCGCCCCGCGCGGAACTCGCCCGCCAGGCGCGGCACGTCCTCGCCGACGCCGTACGGATCGCCCGCTGGGCCGCCGTCGAGCGCGGCGCGGGGCTCGCGGCCCGCCCCGGCTCCGGGACCGTCCCCGCCCAGGAACGGGCCGCCACGGCCCTCGGCCTGACGCCCGGCCAGGTCCGGGCCGGCTGGGACCGCGCCCGCCTCGCCGGGCTCGTCGAACTGCACGGCGACACCGCCCGCCCCGGCTGGCGGCTGCGGGCCTGGGACCGCGACGACTCCGCCGTCCTGCGCGGCTGGGTCGCCCTCTTCGACGCCTGGTCCCTGGTGCACCCGGCCCCCGCGGGCGTGGAGGCGAGCGCCGTCGCCGAGGTCGTCGAGGCCGTCCCGCAGGTCCTCTCGCTGCTCCAGCTCTCCCAGGGCCCCGTCCCCGTCCCGTCCCTCCTCGACCTGCTCGGCCAGCGCGTCGAGGAGCTCCGCGAGGAGCGCTGCGAGGTCCCGGACGCGGCGGACGCCCCCGGTCAGGACGCCGGGCCCGGCGCGCCCGAGGGACTCCCCGCCCTGCTCGACTGGGCCCTGGAGGGTCTGGCCGCGGTGGGCGCGCTCACCCTGGACCCGGGCCGGGAAGGCCGCCAGGCCACCCTGACGCCGCTCGGGAACTGGGCGGTCTGGGTCAAGCTGGAGCAGATCTGCGTCGCCGCGCAGAGCCCCGCCGGCAACATCGAGCAGTCCGCCGAGGACATGCTCCGCGGCTGCGCCCGGCTGACCCCCGGCCCCGCCCGCGACGAGTACCGCGCCTGGCTCGCGGCCCGCACGCTCTCCAGCGCCGTCTCGGAGCTCCTGGCCGTCGCCCGGGGCGAGGACGCCCTGCTGCGCGGGCTGGCCTTCGAGGCGCTGCGGGTCGTCGGCGCCCCCGCCGAGGCCGAGGTCCGGGCCGCCCTGGCCGAGCCCTCCCTCCGCCCGTACGCGCTGCTCTGGCTCGCCGAGTACGAGGGGGCCGACCCCGACGACGCGCAGGAGGTCCTCACCCGCGAGGAGGCGACCTGGCTCTGGGTGGACACCGCCGCCGCCGTGGCCGACCACGGCGAGAGCGACCTGCTGGTCCGGCACCTGGACTCCGCCGTGCAGGGCACCGTCCCGGCCCTCCTCGACGAGGTACGGGCCGTCGGCCACCCCCGTACCGTCCAGGTCCTCGTCGCGCTGGCCGCCGCCCACCCCGACCCGGCCCTGGCCAAGGCCGTCCGCAGGGCGGCCTTCCAGGTCCACACCGGGGGCGCCTGACCGGCCCTACGCGGCGGCGCCGGGGGTGTACGTGCCGAAGCTCCAGATGTTCCCCTCGGCGTCGCGGGCGATGTAGTCGCGCGAGCCGTAGTCCTGGTCCCGGGGCGGCATGACGATCTCCACGCCGTGGGCCACGGCCCGCGCGTGGTGCTCGTCCACGTCGTCCACGTGGACGAAGACGCCGACCGGCCCGCCGCCGGCCGTCAACCGGTCGAACTCGCTGCCGGTGCCCCGGCTGCCGAGCATCACCATCCCGTTGCCGTACGTCAGCTCGGCGTGCGCGATCAGCCCGTCCTCGCCCTCGTACACGGCCGCGGCGGTGAAGCCGAAGGCCTCCGTCAGCTGGGTGATGGCCGCCTTCGCGTCCCGGTAGGCCAGGGTCGGGCAGATGTGGGGTGCTGCGGGCATCGCGCTCACGTCCTTTCGTACGCCGCGGGCCGGGGTGACCCGCGTTCCTGTCCGGCAGCGGTGCGCGGACGATCAGCGGAAGGTGTCGCACCGGGCCATGTCGCCGGTCCGGAAGCCCTGCTGGAACCACTGCTGCCGCTGGGCGGCCGAGCCGTGGGTCCAGTTCTCCGGGGTCACCCGGCCCTGGAACTTCTCCTGGATCCGGTCGTCGCCGACCGCCGCCGCGGCGTCCAGACCGTCGCGGATGTCCGCTTCCGTCAGGCGGGTCAGCAGCGGCCGGCCGGTCCGGTCGTCGGGCGTGGTCGTCGCGTGCCGCGCCCACACCCCGGCGTAGCAGTCCGCCTGCAGCTCCACCCGCACCGCGTTGGAGCCGGCGCCGGTCCGCCCGTCCTGCGCCCGGCCCAGCGTGCCGGTGAGGTTCTGGACGTGGTGCCCGTACTCGTGGGCGACCACGTAGGCCTGCGCGAACGGCCCGCCGCTCGACCCGAAGGTGGTGCGCAGCTCCTGGAAGAAGCCCAGGTCCAGATAGACCCGCCGGTCGCCGGGGCAGTAGAACGGGCCGACCGCCGAGGTGGCGGTTCCGCAGGCGGTGCCGACCTGCCGGGTGAACATCACGGTGGGGGCGTCCGCGTAGCGCCCGCCCCGGCGCGCGTACTCGCCGCGCCAGTAGTCCTGGACGCTGTTGACGACGGCGACGATCCGGCAGTCCTCGCGGGTGTTGGCGTCCGAGCCCTTGCGGCAGGCCTGGTTCACCTGCGCCTCCGAGGAGGAGGTGACGGCCGGCTCGTCGCCGCCCGAGGAGAGCCCGAGCTGGTCGGGGCCGATCCCGAAGAACAGGCCCAGGATCAGGGCGACGACGCCGATGATCCCGCCGCCGACGGTGGCCCGCCCGCCGGGCAGGCGGCTGCCCCGGACGTCGCGTACCTCCGAGGTGTCCAGGTCGGCGTCGTCGTCGAACTGCACGGTCCACCACCCTCCGCGTCGCTGTCGCGGCGGTGGCCGCCGCTCTGCGCCGAGTATCGGCCCCTCCCGTGCCGTCCGCCCCTTTTGCGGCGCGTGCGCGGGAAGGTGAGAAAGTCGGCATTCGCCTACCCCCGGCCCGCGTGGCCGAAAACCAGTTGCAGGGGGCCGTTAGACTGGCCGCATGGCCTTTCTCCTCATGGATTAGCGGCGTCGAAGCCCTTCCCAGCCGTCCTTCCGCCGTTTCCCCATCGTCCTGGAGTCTGTCCGTGATCACCGCTTCCGGCATCGAGCTGCGCGCCGGCGCCCGTGTCCTCATCGAGTCCGCCACCTTCCGCGTCGCCAAGGGCGACCGCATCGGTCTCGTCGGCCGCAACGGAGCGGGGAAGACCACGCTCACCAAGTGCCTCGCGGGCGAGGGCCAGCCCGCCGCCGGCACCATCGCCCGCTCCGGCGAGGTCGGCTACCTCCCGCAGGACCCGCGCACCGGCGACCTCGACGTCCTGGCCCGCGACCGCATCCTCTCCGCCCGCGGCCTCGACGTCCTGATCCGCAAGATGCGGCAGAACGAGGAGCGCATCGCCGGCGGCAGCGGCGCCACCCGCGAGAAGGCGCTCAAGCAGTACGAGCGCCAGGAGACCGAGTTCCTCACCAAGGGCGGGTACGCCGCCGAGGCCGAGGCCTCCACGATCGCCGCCGCCCTCGGCCTGCCCGACCGGGTCCTCGCCCAGCCGCTGCACACCCTCTCCGGTGGTCAGCGCCGCCGCATCGAGCTGGCCCGCATCCTCTTCTCCGACGCCGACACGCTGCTCCTCGACGAGCCCACCAACCACCTCGACGCGGACTCGATCGTCTGGCTGCGCGACTACCTGAAGACCTACCGCGGCGGCTTCATCGTCATCTCCCACGACGTCGACCTGGTCGAGACCGTGGTCAACAAGGTCTTCTACCTGGACGCCAACCGGGCGACCATCGACGTCTACAACATGGGCTGGAAGCTGTACCAGCAGCAGCGCGAGGCCGACGAGAAGCGCCGCCGGCGCGAGCGGCAGAACGCCGAGAAGAAGGCCGCCGCCCTCAACGCCCAGGCCGACAAGATGCGCGCGAAGGCCACCAAGACCGTCGCCGCGCAGAACATGGCCAAGCGCGCCGAGCGGCTCCTGTCGGGCCTGGAGGACGTCCGCGTCTCCGACAAGGTCGCCAAGCTCCGCTTCCCCGAGCCCGCGCCGTGCGGCAAGACCCCCCTGACGGCCGAGGGCCTCTCCAAGTCCTACGGTTCGCTCGAGATCTTCACCGATGTGAACCTCGCCATCGACAAGGGCTCCCGCGTCGTCATCCTCGGCCTCAACGGCGCCGGCAAGACGACGCTGCTCCGCCTCCTCGGCGGGGTCGAGAAGCCCGACACCGGCGAGGTCACCCCCGGCCACGGCCTCAAGCTCGGCTACTACGCCCAGGAGCACGAGACCCTGGACCCCGACCGGACCGTCCTGGAGAACATGCGCTCCGCCGCCCCCGACCTCGACCTGGTCGAGGTCCGCAAGGTGCTGGGCTCGTTCCTCTTCTCCGGCGACGACGTGGACAAGCCGGCCGGGGTGCTCTCCGGCGGCGAGAAGACCCGGCTCGCCCTCGCGACCCTGGTCGTCTCCTCGGCGAACGTGCTCCTCCTCGACGAGCCCACCAACAACCTGGACCCCGCCAGCCGTGAGGAGATCCTCGGCGCGCTGCGCACCTACAAGGGCGCGGTCGTCCTGGTCACCCACGACGAGGGCGCCGTCGAGGCGCTCGACCCGGAGCGCATCATCCTGCTCCCGGACGGCGTCGAGGACCTGTGGGGCCCGGACTACGCGGACCTGGTGGCGCTCGCCTGATCCCGGGCTCCGGTTCCGGGGGGACCCGCCCGGGGACCGGTGATCGTTCCGGGCTGGATCATTCGGCTCATGGGTGATCCTTCATCTGGGTGAGGACGTCTCGTACCCGACGGCGCGGAGCTCTGCCGAATCCTTCCGGCAGACCCGCGCCGTACGTGTGTCCGCCGCGCGCCGCTGACCTGCTGCTTCCGTCGGCGGGGGCTTCCGGGACGGCCCGGCGAGCGACCGGAATATGACCTTCCGGTTGTGGTGGTGGTGTATCCGTCCGCAAATCCGGCAGGACGGACCTTGTCGAATGGGTGGCCAGGACGTCCGGGAGGGGTGATCATGAGAAGTCCAGAGCGCACTTCCCATGAGGAGGCACGGGTGGCCGAGACTCTGAAGAAGGGCAGCCGGGTGACCGGCGCCGCGCGCGACAAGCTCGCGGCAGACCTGAAGAAGAAGTACGACTCCGGTGCGAGCATCCGGGCGCTGGCCGAGGAAACCGGCCGCTCCTACGGATTCGTCCACCGGATGCTCAGTGAGTCCGGAGTCACGCTGCGCGGACGCGGCGGGGCGACACGGGGCAAGAAGGCGGCCTCGGCCTGACACCGGGGCGGCCCGCCGTCCACCGGGTGCCTCCCGGTGGACACCCGGTCGGCCGTACGGCCGACCGGGTGGTTACTGTGCAGTCACTTAGCATCGGACGCAGTGCTGCACCGTAACCGGAGGCGCCCCATGACCACGCTCGACGACACCGGACTCGTATTCGACAAGGACGGTGTTCGGCTCACCGTCGAGGACGCCGTTGCCACGGTGACCCTGACCAATCCGGCGAAGCGCAACGCCCAGTCTCCCGCTCTGTGGCGGGCGTTGACGGAGGCCGGACGGTCACTGCCGGGCAGCGTGCGGGTCGTCGTCCTGCGCGGGGAGGGCAAGTCCTTCTCCGCCGGGCTCGACCGGCAGGCGTTCACGCCCGAGGGCTTCGACGGCGAGCCGTCCTTCCTCGACATGGCCCGGGGCTCGGACGAGGACCTCGACGCGGTCATCGCCGAGTACCAGGAGGCGTTCACCTGGTGGCGCCGCGCCGACCTCGTGTCGATCGCGGCCGTCCAGGGCCACGCCATCGGCGCGGGCTTCCAGCTCGCCCTCGCCTGCGACCTGCGGGTCGTCGCCGAGGACGTGCAGTTCGCCATGCGTGAGACCAGCCTGGGCCTCGTCCCGGACCTCACCGGTACGCACCCGCTCGTCTCGCTCGTCGGCTACGCCCGCGCGCTGGAGATCTGCGCCACCGGCCGCTTCGTCCACGCGGACGAGGCCGAGCGCATCGGCCTGGCCAACATCGCCGTCCCCACCGCCGAACTGGACGCGGCCGTACGGGACCTCACCGACGCCCTGCTGGCCGCGCCGCGCGCCGCCGTGGTCGAGACCAAGGCGCTCCTCCAGGGTGCCGCCGCCCGCTCCTACGAGGACCAGCGCACCGCCGAACGCGCCGCCCAGGCCCGTCGCCTGCGCGACCTGGCGGGCCTCGGCGACTGACGGGCCCATACGCCCCACCCCCGGGGCCGGTCCGCGGTGTCCGGCCCCACCCGGGCGCCGGGCCCGGTCCCCGGGTCTCGCGCACCGGGGAGCGCGCCCGGCGCGCCCGTGCCGGGCCGCCGCCCGCCGTGCCCCGGAGCTCCCGGGGCGCACCGGCGCGCGCCCGTCCACCGGATCAGCCGCCCTCAGGGGCGGACGTCCGAGATCAGCACCGTCACCTGGGTGGCCTGCGGCACGCTCGCGTGCACCGCGGCCCGCACGGCCTGGGCCACCTCCGGGAGACGGTGACCGGCCCTCGTCGCCACCTCCACCCGTACCCGGCCGTCCTGGTCGCGGTGCACCGCCGGGCCCACCGTGTCCGTCACGCCCGCCACCCCCGTGACCCGCAGCGCGGCCAGGGCCACCGGATCGTCCCCCGCCGGTGCCGCCGGTGCCGCCGGTGCCGGCGGGGGAGCGGCGGGCTCCGGCGCGGGGGCCTCGTCCAGGAGGTCGGTCACCCGCAGGTCCACCTCCGCCACCCGCAGGCCCAGGCCGCCCGCCGCCGCGAACAGGGCCTTGCGCAGCTCCTCCGTCAGCTCCGGCAGGGGCCGCCCGGCGACCACCGCGATCTCGCCCGCGATCCGCAGCCGGCCCGGCGGCAGCCCGCCCGGCGGCACCGGGAACGGGCCGTCCTCCTCCGCACCGAGGAGCCCGGTGCGGAACCCGCACGGCACCACTCCCCGGACCGAGGAGGCCGCTCCCTCCAGTGCCTCCCGTACCGCGCGCTCCGCGATCCACACGCCGTCCGCCGCCTCCCCGAGCGGCAGCAGCCTGCCCGGAGCGAGGCGGCCGCGTACCGCCGCCGTCCAACCCTCAGCCGTCGTCATATGACCCAGCCTGCCGTATCCCCGGGGCGAGACCGGGCAACCACCCTTAATGTGGGCAAAGAACCCCGAAATCTCCCAGAAGGGGCGTATTGCGATGACGGACACCGCACACTCCGGCAACCCCACGGCGGACGAACCACGCCGTACCTCCGGGTCCAAACGGGGCGGCGGCGACCCGGCCTCCCGGGGCAGGACCACGATCGCCGACGGCGTCGTGGAGAAGATCGCCGGA
This sequence comes from Streptomyces sp. NPDC012827, assembly GCF_042900905.1. Lineage (NCBI taxonomy): Bacteria > Bacillati > Actinomycetota > Actinomycetes > Kitasatosporales > Streptomycetaceae > Streptomyces > Streptomyces sp. NPDC012827. The sequence continues at coordinate 478,016 of NZ_JBIBBY010000005.1, forward strand.
CTGGCCGCCCGGGACGTCGTCGGCGTCCACGCCATGGGCAGCGGCCTCTCCCGCACCTTCGGCGCCGTCCGCGACCGGGTCCCCGGTGGGGGCGGCACCAAGGCGAGCGTCACCCGGGGGGTGAAGGCCGAGGTCGGCGAGGTGCAGACCGCCCTCGACCTGGAGATCGTGATCGAGTACGGCGTCTCCATCGCGGACGTCGCCGGCGCCGTCCGCGAGAACGTCATCGCCGCCGTCGAGCGGATGACGGGCCTCGAGGTCGTCGAGGTCAACATCGCGGTCAGCGACGTGAAGCTGCCCGAGGACGAGGAAGAAGAGCCGGAGCCGCGGCTCCAGTAGCCGCCGCCGTCCGGCACGGCCGCGGCCGCGCCGCACGCCGTACACCCGCGCGGTGTACGGCGTGCGCCACGCCCGCCCGCACGGCCGGACGACCGAGGAAAGGGACGCATAGATGAGCATGGCGCTGGTCGGCCTGGTGGCCGGCATGGGCCTCGGCTTCGCCGGATACTTCGGCGGTTTCGGGGCGTTTCTGCTGGTCGCCGCATTGGGCGCGATCGGGTTCGTGACCGGCCGGTTCCTCGACGGCGACCTCGAACCGGGGGAGCTGTTCCGGGGCCGCGAACGCGGCGAACGACGGCGGTGACGGCGGGTGACGGCTGACCTCGCACCGCACCCGGTGCGCGAGCGTGGCGCGACCACGATCGCGGACCGGGTCGTCGCCAAGATCGCCGCGCAGGCGGCACGGGAGGCGCTGGACAGGATCCCGGAGGGAGGATCGCCGCCGCACGCCTCGGTCGACGTCCACCGCGACGTCGCCCGGGTCTCGGTCAGCCTCGACCTCGACTACCCCACCGACGTCGGGCGCCGCTGCCGCGCCGTCCGGAGCCGGGTACGCAGCCGGGTGGAGGAACTCGTCGGCATGGAGGTCCACGAGGTCTCCGTCCACGTGGAACGCCTCCACTCCGCGCAGACCCGGCCGACCGGGCGGAGGGGTGATCTCGCATGAGCGGAACGACCCCGCCGGAGCGCGGGCCCGGAGAGGAGACGGAGCACGAGCCGAGGGCCGCCACCACGAGCGGCACCGGAACCGGCACCGCCGGTTCTTCTCCCGTGCCCTCCTCGGTCCCCGTCCTCACCGACGGCGCGGCCCCACCGCCGGCCCGCCGCTTCTGGTCGGTACGGCGCGTCCCGGCCGCGCTGCTCGCGGCGGTGATCCTCCTCTGCGCGGCACTGCTGCTGTACGACGTGGCGGCGGTACGGGCCGAGCACTCCGCCATGGCCTGGCGCCGCGACCTCGCCGACGACCTCGCGACCCGGCCCCTGGACAACGCCTGGGTCCTCGCGGGCGCCGCCCTCGCCGTCCTCCTCGGCCTGTGGCTGCTCGTCCTGGCGCTCACCCCGGGGTTGCGCGCCGTCCTGCCGATGCGCGCGGCCCACTCCAACCTGCGGGCCGGGCTCGACCGGGAGGCCGCCGCGCTGACCCTGCGGGACCGGGCCATGGAGGTCTCCGGCGTCCAGTCCGCCCGGGTGGCCGTCGGCCGTACCAAGGTGAGCGCCCGCGCGGTCTCGCACTTCCGGGACCTCGACGAGGTGCGCGCCGACGTGGAGCGGGCCCTGGCCACGGGGATCGACGCGCTCGGCCTCGCCCACCGTCCCACGCTGTCCGTACGGGTGGCCCGGCCGCCCAGGAAGGGGTGAGCCGTGCCGGCCGTCCTGCGTCGCGTCAACCGGGTCCTGATCGCCCTCGTCGGGCTGCTGCTGCTCCTCGGCGGCGGCGCGGTCCTCGCCGCCGGTTTCGATGCCCCGGTCCCGTCGTGGTGGCCCTGGTCGGGCCGCTCCGACGTGCTCCTGTCCACCGCCGACCGGCGCGCCTGGCGGGACCACTCCTGGTGGTGGCCGGCCGCGATCGCCGCCCTGGGCCTGCTGGTGCTGCTCGCCCTCTGGTGGCTGCTCGCCCAGTTCCGGCGGGCCCGGCTCGCCGAGGTCCTCGTGGACACCGGCGACGGCGAGGCGGCCGTGCTGCGGGGGCGGGCCCTGCAGAACGTCCTGGAGGCGGACGCCGCCGCCCAGGACGGGGTCGCCCGGGCCAAGGTCGCCCTCACCGGCCGCCGCACCGCTCCCCGTACCCGCATCGCGCTGCTCCTGGAGCCGCACGCCTCCCCGGACGAGGCCCTGGCCGGCCTCGGCAGCCAGGCCCTGGAGCCCGCCCGCAGATCGGCCGGTCTGCCGGCGCTGCCGGCGGAGGCCCGGCTGCGGGCGGTCCGGCACCGGGCCCGCAGGGTCAGCTGAGGGCAGGCCTCCGGGCCGCCCGGCCCGGCGCGGTTCAGAAGCCGTGCCGGGCACCGCCGTCGACCGGGAGCATCAGGCCGGTCAGATACGAGGCGGCCGGGGACAGCAGGAACGCCGCGGTGCGCCCGAACTCCTCGGGCGTCCCGTAGCGGCGCAGCGGGATCGCCGCCTCGTTCGCGGCCCGTGCCGCCTCCGCGTCGCCCGTCAGGGCGTCCAGGGACCGCACCCGGTCGGTGTCGATCCGGCTCGGCAGCAGGCCGATCACCCGGATGCCGCGCGGCCCCAGGTCGTTGGCGAGGGACTTCGCGAAGCCGGCGAGCCCGGGGCGCAGGCCGTTGGAGATGGTCAGGCCCGGAATCGGCTCGTGCACCGAGCCCGAGAGCACGAAGCCGATCACGCCGCCCTCGGTCAGCGTCTCGGCCGCCGCGCGGGCCAGCCGCACCGCACCGAGGAAGACCGTGTCGAAGGCCGCCGCCCACTGCTCGTCGGTGTTGTCGGCGCCGAAGCCCGGCGCCGGGCCGCCGACGCTGATCAGGACGCCGTCGAGAGCACCGAACCGGGCGCGGGCCTCGGCGATCAGCCGGGCCGGCGTCCCGGGGTCCGTGTTGTCCGCCGCGAGGCCCGCCGCGCCCTCGCCGAGCGCGGCGACCGCCTCCGCGACCGACGTCTCCTCGCGTCCGGTGACCAGCACCCGCGCGCCCTCGGCGAGCAGCGCCTCCGCCGAGGCCCGGCCGAGCCCGCGGGTCGCGCCGGTCACCACGTACACACGGTCCTTCAGTCCAAGATCCATGGTCCTATCCTGCCGCCTCGTCCCCGGCCAGCGCGAGGGCCGTGCCCACCAGGCCGATGTGGCTGAACGCCTGCGGGAAGTTGCCGAGCTGGCGGCGGGCCACCGGGTCGTACTCCTCCGCCAGCAGCCCCACGTCGTTGCGGAGCGTGACCAGCCGCTCGAAGAGGGCGCGGGCCTCCTCGCGCCGACCGGTCAGCCACAGGGCGTCCGCCAGCCAGAACGAGCAGACGAGGAAGGTGCCCTCCTGGCCCGGCAGGCCGTCCACCGCGCCCGAGTCGGGGGTGTAGCGGCGTAGGAAGCCGCCGTGCATCAGCTCGGCCCGGACCGCGTCGACCGTCCCGACCACCCGGGGGTCGTCCGGGGGCAGGAAACCCACCTGCGGGATGAGGAGCGTGGCGGCGTCCAGCTCGCGGGAGCCGTACGACTGGGTGAAGGTGTTGCGGTCCGGGTCGTAGGCCTTCGCGCAGACATCGGCGTGGATCTCGTCGCGCAGCGCCCGCCACCGCGCCGGGTCCCCGGGCAGCGAGGGGTCCCCCTCCAGGGTGCGCACCGCCCGGTCGGCCGCGGCCCAGGCCATCACCTTCGAGTGGGTGAAGTGGCGGCGGGGCCCGCGCACCTCCCACAGCCCCTCGTCGGGCTCGCGCCAGTTCGACTCCAGGAAGCCGAGCAGACTCAGCTGGAGGTTCCAGGCGTGCCGCTGCGCCGGGATCCCGGCCTCCCTCGCCCGGTACAGGGAGTCCATGACCTCGCCGTACACGTCGAGCTGGAACTGCTCGACCGCCGCGTTCCCGGTCCGTACCGGCAGCGAGTCGGCGTAGCCGCGCAGCCAGGGCAGCGTGGTCTCGGGGAGCCGGCGCTCCCCGGCGGGCCCGTACATGATCTGGAGGTCGGCCGGGTCGCCGGCCACCGAGCGCAGCAGCCAGTCCCGCCAGGCGGCGGCCTCCTCCACGTACCCGGCGTCGAGCAGCACCCCGAGGGTGAGGGAGGAGTCGCGCAGCCAGCAGGCGCGGTAGTCCCAGTTCCGGACGCCGCCGATCTCCTCGGGCAGCGAGGTGGTGGGGGCCGCCATGATCCCGCCGGTGGGGGCGTAGGTCAGGGCCTTGAGGGTGATCAGGGAGCGGACGACCGCCTCCCGGTAGGGGCCCTGGTAGGTGCAGCGGGACACCCACTCCCGCCAGTCCGCGAGGGTGTGGGCGAGGGACTCGTAGGGGTCCACGAGAGCGGGCCGGGTCTCGTGCGAGGGGTGCCAGGTGAGGACGAAGGCCACCTTCTCGCCGGCGGCGACGGTGAAGGAGGAACAGGTGGCGTGCTGCTGGCCCCAGGTCTTCACCGGCGGTTCGCTGCGCAGCCACACCGCGTCCGGCCCGGCGACGGCGACCCGGTGGCCTTCGGAGCGGCGCACCCACGGCACGATGGAGCCGTAGTCGAAGCGGAGCCGCAGGACGGAGCTCATCTCGACGGAGCCGCTGACCCCCTCCACGATCCGCACCACGTCGGGCGCCCGGTCGCGGTGCGGCATGAAGTCGACGACCTTGACGGTGCCGGTGCGGGTCTCCCAGTACGTCTCCAGGACCAGCGAGTCCTCCGCGTAGCGGCGCGTGGTGCAGCGGGTCGCACCCTGCGGGGCGATCCGCCAGTGGCCGTTGTCCTCGTCGCCCAGGAGGGCGGCGAAACAGGCGGCGGAGTCGAAGCGGGGGAGACACAGCCAGTCGATCGACCCGTCGCGTCCGACGAGCGCGGCGGTCTGGAGATCCCCGATGAGGGCGTAGTCGTCGATACGTTGCGTCACGCTTTGGGCTGTTCCCGCAAGTGGGGAGGGTCAATCAAATGGACGACGTGGCCTGCGTCGCGGTGCCGCCCGCGCCGGGCGGTCCGGCCGTGCCGCCGTCACCGCTCCCGCCGTCGGCCCCGGTGCGGGCGGCGGCCTCCCGGTCCCGCTTCTCCCGGCGTACCAGGACGAACCAGCCGACCGGCACACCCGCCGCGAACAGCCACCACTGCACGGCGTACGCCATGTGCGCGCCGATCGAGTCGTGGTCGGGCTCCGGGACCTGCTCGGGCGTGCCGCCGGCCGGCGCGGGTCCCGTCTGCTCCATGTAGCCGCCGAGCACCTCGCGGCCCGTCAGTTCGGCCTGCTGGGCGCTGCTGATCAGCATGACCTGACGGTCCGGCAGGCCCTTGAGGTCCTTGATGCCGCTCGCGCCGGTGGTCTCGTCGGCCTTGAGGCGGCCGGTGACGGTGACCTCGCCCCGGGGCGCCGGGGGCACCGGCGGGTAGGAGCGCTGGTCACCGGCGGCCGGGATCCAGCCGCGGTTGACGAGGACGATCCGGCCGTCGCGCAGCACCAGGGGGGACAGGACATGGAAACCCACCCGGTCGTCGGCGGAGGTGCGGCGGCGGACGACCACCTCGTGGGCGGTGTCGAAGGTGCCGGTGGCCGTGACCCGGCGCCACTGGTCGGCGCGGGGGACGGTGTGACCGGGGGAGGTGAGCTTCTCGACCGGTACCGGCTCCGCCCGGAGGTTCTCCTCGATCAGGGCGTTCTGGGCGACCCGGCGCTCGTGCCGGTGGAACTGCCAGAAGCCCAGCTCGATCATCACCGGGATGAGGACGAGGGCGACGAGGGTCAGGATCACCCACTGCCGGGACAACAGGAAGCGGTACACCCCATGACCGTACAGCGCGGGCCATGGGGTGTACGCACGGGGGGTTCGGGTGGCTTGCCCCGCCTCGCCCCGCCCAAAATCGTTTCTTCACTTCCCTCGGCGGGCCCGGGTGTCTCCCGGTCCCGGGCCGGTCCGGCTCACACCCTGTCCACGATGCCCGCCTTTCCCTCCGCCCGGGCGCAGTGCGCGCCGCAGTACCAGGTGCCGTCGACCTCGACGCCCTGTCCGATGATCTGGACCCGGCAGTGCTCACAGATGGGCGCCATGCGGTGGATGGCGCACGCGAAGCAGTCGAAGACGTGCACAGCACCCTGCGCATGGACTTCGAAGGACATGCCGTAATCGTTTCCGCAGACCTCACAACGTGCCATGCGCCACAGGGTGGGGCCCCGGGCGGAATCGTGCCGCGCGGCACGCCCGCCGGGGGCGGGCGCGTCACCCGTCTGCCGGGGCCACGTCCCGCAGGAGCTGCACGTAGGCCGCCTCGTCGACGACCGGCGTGCCGAAGGACTTCGCCTTCAGCGTCTTGGACGTGGCGGCCTCCGGGTCGTTGGTGACGAGGAGGCTGGTGAGCCGGGAGACGCTCGTGGCGACGTGCAGCCCGGCCTCGACCGTCCGGTCCTCCAGGAGCTCGCGGTCGACCGAGGTGTCCCCGGAGAAGGCGACGCGCATCCCCTGCTTGAGCGGGGCGCCCGTCTCGTACCGGCCGGGGTTCGGGTACGGGCACGGCGGGCGCTTGCGCGAGGGACGCCAGCCGCCCGCCCGGTACCCGCTCGGGTGCGAGGCCGCGTACCCCGTGGGGCCCGTGGCCTGCCGGCCGATCGCGGGCCGCGCCGCGTCCGGGGTCCACTCGGTCAGCGGGCGGCACTCCAGGAGCGGCAGCCGTACGTTCCGCTCGGCCGCCGCGTGCAGGCTCGGCCGGAAGGCCTCCGCGAGCACCCGGGCGTCGTCCAGCGCGTTGTGCGCCCGCCGCTGGACCACCCCGAAGTGCGCGGCGAGCGACTCCAGCTTGTGGTTGGGCAGCGGCAGCGCGAGCTCCTTGGACAGCGCGATGGTGCACAGCCGCTGCCTCACCGGCGCGGCGCCCCGGGCGCGGGCGTACTCGCGGGCGATCATCTGCCAGTCGAACATGGCGTTGTGCGCGACCAGGACGCGGCCCTCCAGGCGCGCCGAGAACTCGGCGGCGATCTCCGGGAAGAGGGGCGCGCCCTCCAGGACGTCACTGGTGAGGCCGTGGATCCAGACCGGTCCGGGATCGCGTTCGGGGTTGACGAGCGTGTACCAGTGGTCCTCGACGTTCCCCTGCGCGTCCAGCCGGTAGACGGCAGCCGACACTATCCGGTCGTCACGGGCGAGGCCGGTGGTCTCCACGTCGACGACCGCGTACCCCTGCGGGTAGGCGGCCGGCCACGTCGGTGCTGTCGTACGGTCGTCGAGCATGGTCACTGAGAATACGGCCCGCGACCGACAGTCCCGCCCCCGGTGTCCCGGATGTCCCTGATGTCCGGTGAAGCCCCTTCAACTCCTCCGGTGCGGCGACGCCTTGCCGCCCGCCCGCGCCGGGCGGGCCGGTCCACGGCCGGCGGCCGCCCGGATGCGACGCTCCTGGGGTGACCGAACCCGCCGCGCACGACGACCCCCGCGGCGGCGGCCTCGGTACCCGGCTCAACTGGCTGCGGGCCGCCGTGCCCGGGGCCAACGACGGGGTCGTCTCCACGGCGGGACTGGTCGTCGGGGTCGCCGGGGCCACCGGGTCCCGGTCCACGCTGCTCACCGCCGGGCCGGCCGGGCTCCTCGCCGGGTCATGTCGATGGCGGCGGGGGGAGTACGTCTCCGTCTCCACCCGGCGGGACTCCGAGAAGGCCGCCCTCGCCGAGGAGCGGCGCGAGCTGCGCGAGCGGCCGGAGGCCGAACTCGACGAGCCGGCCGGGCTCCTGACCGAGCGTGGTCTCTCCCGTGACGTGGCGCGCGAGGCGCCGAACAGCTGACCGCGCGTGACGCCCTGCGCGCCCACGCGCGCGTGGAGCCGGGCATCGACCCCGACGCCCTCACCCACCCCTGGCACGCGGCCGGCGCCGGCTTCCTGGCCTTCACGGCCGGTGTCCTGCTGCCCCGCCTGTCGATCGTCCTGCCCCCGGCGCCCGACCGGCTGTGGGTGACCGTCCTCTCGGTCCTCGCCGCCCCGGCCCTCACCGGCTGGTGGTCCGCCCGTCTCGGCGAGGCCCCCGCCGGCCGCGCCGTCCTGCGCGACACCGGCGGCGGCGCCCTGGCGATGGCGGTGACCTACGCGGCGGGCTCCCCGCTCGGCGCGGCGGGCGTCTGAAACCCCGCCCGGCACGCGGACCCCCGTTGTCGGAAGGTGCCAAAGCTTGCTGACAAGCCGTCTCGCATACTTGTTGGTAACAACCTCTAGCGGCGCCCGCCGCCCGCCTCTACCGTCGACCGCATGCCGAACCTGCCCGATGTCGTGCTGTGGTCCATACCGGCGTTCGTCCTGCTCACCGTCGTGGAGATGGTCAGCTACCGCCTCCACCCCGACGAGGACGCCGCCGGGTACGAGGCCAAGGACGCCGCCACCAGCCTCGGCATGGGACTCGGCAGCCTGGTCTTCGACGCCCTGTGGAAGATCCCGGTCGTCGCGATCTACACCGCCGTCCACGAGCTCACCCCGCTGCGCGTCCCCGTCCTGTGGTGGACGATCCCGCTCATGCTGCTCGCCCAGGACTTCTTCTACTACTGGCAGCACCGCGGCCACCACGTGATCCGCGTCCTCTGGGCCTGCCACGTCGTCCACCACAGCAGCCGCAAGTTCAACTTCACCACCGCGCTGCGCCAGCCGTGGACCAGCCTGACCTCCTGGCCGTTCTACCTGCCGATGATCGCCCTCGGCGTGCACCCGGCGGCCGTCGCCTTCTGCTACTCCGTCAACCTGGTCTACCAGTTCTGGATCCACACCGAGCGCGTCGGCCGGCTGCCGCGCCCCTTCGAGTACGTCCTCAACACCCCCTCCCACCACCGCGTCCACCACGCCTCCCAGGGCGGCTACCTGGACCGGAACTTCGGCGGCATCCTCATCGTGTGGGACCGGATGTTCGGCTCCTGGGTCGGCGAGACCGAGCGGCCCGTGTACGGACTCACCAAGAACATCGACACGTACAACCCGCTGCGCGTCGCCACCCACGAGTACGCCGCCATCGCCCGCGACCTGCGCGCCGCGCGCGACTGGCGCGAACGCGCCGGACGCGTCCTGCGCGGCCCCGGCTGGCAGCCCGCGCCGCACCCGGCCGGCGCCCCGGGCGTCCCCGGGACGCCCCAGGGCGGTACCGCGCCGGAGCCCGCCGCGTGACCACCCGTACCGCGCCCCCGCGAACCACCATCACCGGCACCGTCTCCCGCGCGCTGCTCGCCGCCTTCCTCCTCGCGGCGGCCGCCGACCTGATCGCGCTCCTCGCCGGCGCCGAGACCGGCCACCGGATCGCCAAGCCGCTGCTGATGCCCCTGCTCGCCGCGTACGCCGCGAGCCGCGGCGCCCCGAAGCTCCTGCTCACCGCGCTCCTGTTCGGCTGGGGCGGCGACGTCCTGCTGCTGTTCGACGCCGAGCCCGCCTTCCTCGCGGGCATGGGCTCCTTCGCCGCAGGACACGTCTGCTACCTCGTCCTCTTCGGGCGCAGGCGCACGTCCCCGCCGCTCGCCGGCCTGTACGCGGTGGCCCTCGTCGCCACCGTCGCCCTCCTGTGGCCCGACCTCCCGGCCGGCCTCCGCGTCCCCGTCGCCGGCTACTCGCTGCTCCTCGCCGCCATGGCCTGGCGGGCGAGCGCCCTCGGGGCCCTGGCGGGCGCGGGCGGCGCCCTCTTCCTGCTCTCCGACACCCTGATCGCGACCGGCGTCGCCGACTGGCCCCAGCCGCCCGTCCCCGACTTCTGGATCATGCTCACGTACCTGGCGGCGCAGTACCTGCTCACCGCCGGAGCCCTGCGCGCGGGTTACGGTGAGGGCCGTACCACGGACTGACAGCGAGGACCACCCCCCATGCGCGCCACCACCATCCACGCCCCGTTCGACCTGCGGGTGGAGGAGGTGCCCGACCCCGTCGTCCAGGACCCCACCGACGCCGTCGTGCGCGTCCTGCGCGCCTGCGTCTGCGGCAGCGACCTGTGGGCCTACCGCGGCGAGTCCCCCCGCCGGCCGGGCCAGCGCATCGGCCACGAGTTCCTCGGGATCGTCGAGGCGGCCGGCGCCGACGTGACCGCCTTCCGCGCCGGCGACCTCGTCGTCGCCCCCTTCGTCTGGTCGGACGGCACCTGCGACTACTGCGCCGACGGCCTCCAGACCTCCTGCCCGAACGGCGGGTTCTGGGGCACGCCCGGCTCCGACGGCGGCCAGGGCGAGGCGGTCCGCGTCCCCTTCGCCGACGGCACCCTCGTCAGGCTGCCCGCCGACGCCGCCTCCGACGACCACCTGCTGACCGCGCTGCTCGCCCTCTCCGACGTCCTCGGCACCGGCCACCACGCGGCCCTGGGCGCCGGCGTCCGCGAGGGCTCCACCGTCGCCGTCGTCGGCGACGGGGCCGTCGGCCTGTGCGGCGTCCTCGCCGCCCGCCGGCTCGGCGCCGAGCGGATCATCGCCCTCGGCCGGCACACCGCCCGCACCGACATCGCCCGCGCCTTCGGCGCCACCGACGTCGTGGCCGAGCGCGGCGAGGCCGCCGAGGCCGCCGTCCGCGAACTCACCGGCGGCCAGGGCGCCCACGCCGTCATCGAGGCCGTCGGCACCGAGCAGTCCATGCGCACCGCCGTCGGGATCGTCCGCGACGGCGGCTCCATCGGCTACGTCGGCGTCCCGCACGGCAGCGGCACCGGCCTCGACCTCTCCGTCATGTTCGACCGGAACATCTCCCTGCGCGGCGGCGTCGCCCCGGTCCGCGCCTACATCCCCGAGCTGCTTCCGGACGTCCTGGACGGCACCGTCGACCCGTCGCCGGTCTTCGACCTCACCGTCGGCCTCGACGGCGTCCCGGACGGCTACCGCGCCATGGACGAGCGCACCGCCCTCAAGGTCCTCGTGAAGCCCTGAACCGCCCGGAGCCCCGGCCCGCCCTCACGCCCACGCGTTGAAGAGGACGCCCCCCAGCGTGCCGATGCCGTAGGCCCGGACCTGGCGCCACTCGGCCCGGGACAGCACCGAGGTGTCCACGGCGGCGAGCGGCAGCCCGAGCCGCTCGCCGTCCAGCACCACGAAGCCCGCGTCGGTGAAGACGGAGGCCCACGGCGGCGGCGCGGCGAACTCCTCGTCGTACCAGTTCCGGCGCTCCCGGGCGAAGGCGATCCAGGGGTGGTGGGCGTGGCACAGCACGACGGTCTCGCCCGTCCGGTGGACGACCGACGCGGTGTGGAAGGTCCGCGGATACTCCCGCGGCTCGATCTCGCCCACCCGGCCCCCGGCGGCCCGCGCCGCGGCGTGCAGGGCGCCGCGGAACGCCCGCGGGTCGGTCTCGGGCAGCGCACCGTCCCCCGGCGCGCGGAATCCTGTCGCGCCCCGCGGCAGCGTGCAGCGGGGCTTCCCCTCGTGGCCCATGCCGCTCATCCTGCCCCGGACGGCCTCAGCCGCCGGCACCGGGCGCCGGACCGTCGCCGGAGGGCACCGGCTCGCTCCACACCGGCGCGTCCGCGCCCGCCACGCCCGGCGGACGCGCCCAGTCGACGGGCCCGCCCTCGTACGTCACGGGCGACCGCGCGTACCGCAGCAGGCCGAGCGGGCCCCGCGACTCCGTGAGGTACGGCTCCGGGTCGACGGGGCCGGCCGCCGGGCCGGGGAGGGCGGGGGAGCGGGGCAGGCCGTGCGTCAGCCAGTGGCCGGTTCCCGCGAGCGCCACGCGGACGAGCCGGGTGCCGCCGTCCCGGTCCTGCTCGGTGAGGGTACGGAGCACGGCCGCCGCGAGCAGGTAGCCGGTGCCGTGGTCCAGGGCCTGCGCCGGCAGAACCCCGGGCTCCTGGGCCGAGCCCTCCACGACGGCGATGCCGGTGGCGACCTGGACCAGGCTGTCGAACCCGCGCCGCTCCGCCCAGGGCCCGCCGTCGCCCCAGGCGGAGAGCCGGGCCGTCACCAAGCCCGGCCGGTGGAGTCCGAAGCGCTCGAGGGCGCCCGGCCGGTAGCCGGTGACCAGCACGTCGGCCGCGTCCAGGAGCTCGTCGAAGGTCCGCCGGTCCGCGCGGCGGTCCAGGTCCAGCGCGGCCGTCCGCTTCCCCACGTCCGTGTCCGCGTGCTGGTCGGGCAGTTCCGGATTGCCCGGCGGGTCGATCCGCAGCACGTCCGCGCCGAGCAGCGCGAGCGTCCGGGTCGCCACCGGGCCCGCGACGACCCGCGTCAGGTCCAGGACCCGAAGCCGGCCCGTACGGCGCCGGGGTGCGGCCCCGTCGAGCCGCTCCCGGGAGACCAGGGGGCGGGCCGCCACCTCCCGGCCCTGCGGGTGCGCGGCCCACTCGGCGGGCGTGCGCAGGGCGACGGCGAGGCCCCCGGCCGCGTACACCGCCGTCTCGACGTCCACGGCGGTCCGCCCGCCGATCGCCGCCGCCACCGCCTCGGCGGCCCCGGGCCCCTCCGGCACGCCGAGTGCCTCGCGCAGCGCCGCCTCGTGGTGCGGGTAGTTGGCGTGGGTACGGACCCAGCCGTCGGCCGCCCGCCAGAACCGGGAGAGCGGCGCGAAGCCGACCGGCACCCGTCCGTTCACCCGCAGGTGGCGCTCGCTCACGAAGGCGGTGGCGACGGCCCCGTCGTCCACCCGCACCGGCCCGGGCAGCCCCGCGCGTTCGAGGGCCGCCAGCCCGGCGACCGCGACGGTCGCCCGGGCCAGGTCCATCACCGGCAGGCGGGCCGGCAGCCGGCCGGGCGCCCCACCGTACGTGACCCGGTCCAGGAGCGCGGGATCGCCGCCGAGCGCCGCCCAGAGCGCCTCCGTACCCGAACGGACCGCGGGGGGTGTGTCGTTGTCCATGACCGCACTATGGCACCGAGTGCCATGCGAAAGGGCCCCGGTGTGGCGTACCGCACCGGGGCCCCTCCGCGTGCGTCAGCGGCGGACCGCGTCCAGCGCGTCGACCATGCCGGCCCCGTAGAAGCCGTTCTTGTCCTTGCCGCCCTCGCAGACGGCGTCGACGGTGCCGTTGCCGTCGATGTCGTACGGGTTGGTGCAGGCGCGGTCGTCGGCCTGCGCGTACAGCAGCGCCTTCAGCGCGGCCGGGCTCGCCTTCGGGTGCGTCGACTTCAGCAGCGCGAGCACGCCGGCGGCGTGCGGCGCGGCCATCGACGTGCCGGCCTTGTAGACGTACCCGCCCTCGACGGTGGTCGAGAGGATGCGGCCGTTGACGGCCGGGGCGTCCGGCGTCTGGTACTCGGTGCGGTCACCGCCCGGGGCGGCGATGTCGACGACGCCCTGGCCGTAGTTCGAGTAGGAGGCCTTCAGGTCCTTGGCGCCGGTCGCGGAGACCGTCACCACGCCCGGCAGCATGGCCGGGTAGTCGAGGCAGACCTTCGGGTCGATGAGCCGGTCGACCTCGGTGCTGTCGTTCGGGCTGCTCTTGTCGAGGATCGAGTCGGCCGCCAGGTCGAACTTGGAGTTGCCGGCCGCCGCGACGTTGACCGTGCCCTTGCGCTCCGCGTAGCGGGACGCGCGGGTGACCGCCTCGATGAGGGCCTTCTGGTCCTCGTCGGTCTTGCAGGCGAACATCCAGGGGTCGGTGTAGTAGCTGTTGTTGGTGATCTCCACGCCGTGCTCGGCCGCCCACACGAAGCCGCAGACCACGGCCTCCGTGTAGAAGAAGCCGGCCGGGGTGGACACCTTGATGCCGGAGACCTTGACGCCGGGGGCGACACCCGTGATGCCGACGCCGTTCTTGGCGGCGGCGATCGTGCCGGCGACGTGCGTGCCGTGGTCGCTCTCGCCCGCGCCCGGGCGCCACGAGCCGGGGGTGGTGTCCGGCTTGCCCGACACGCAGTTGGCGGAGGCGGCGGCGTCGAAGTTCGGCGCCAGGTCGGGGTGGGTGTCGTCGACACCCGTGTCGATGACGCCGACGGTCACGCGCTTGCTGCCGAGCGTCTTCTGGTGGGCCCGGTCCGCCTTGATGGCCGGGAGGTCCCACTGCAGGGGCTCCAGCGGGTCCTGCTCGTCCGAGGCGGTCGCCGCGGCGGCCCGGGCCTCGGCCGGCGAGAGGGCCTGCGCGCCCTCGTCGACGGCGGTGTCGGACTGGACGGAGAGCGGAGCGGTACGGGTGGCACCGGCCGACACGACGCCGCGCGCCTGCCGGATCGTCTTCGCGAAATCGGCGTTCCGCGAGTGGACGACGATCACACCTATCTGGTCGTAGGCGATGACGATCTCACCGCCCGCCGCGGCGATGGCCTTCTTCACCGAGGCGGCGGTCCAGCGGCCCCCCTCGACGTTGACCACGTACGACAGCTTCGGACCGTCGGCCGTCGCGGTGGCCACCGCGGGGGCGTCGCTCAGGTCCGCGGCGGAGGCGGCGCCGGAGGGAAGGAAGCCGAGCGAGGCCGTGAGCGCGAGACCAACAGGCAGGGCAAGAGCCCGGCCGCGCCTCGATCCCAGATGAGCCATGGGTTCTCCACATCATCCGTGTACTGCCCGCGCGGGGTTGCGCTTGGGCAGGTGCATGACGACGGAAGTTATCGCTGTTCATCCCGGGGATTCAATGAGTTGAGAAGACTTCATGAAGAACTGTGCGAAGAAACCATCCGGGTGAACCGCGTCGCTTCCCGCTCCGTGCCGTTGTGCAGGGGAGGAGTTCCGCCCGGAGCCGCGCGCTCCCACCGTGGCGGGACCTCCCGCACCGCCCGTCCGCCCCGCGTCACAAGGAGATTTCCGTGGCCACCGAAGCACCGCCGCCCACGAACGGTACGGAGACCGACAGCGGTCCCGGCCGCCCCACGACGGAGCACTTCGTCGAGGTGCAGAAAAGCCCGGAATTCGGTGAACTGCGCCGTACATACCGTTCCTTCGCCTTTCCGCTGACCGTTGCCTTCATCGCCTGGTACCTGCTGTACGTGCTGCTCTCGAACTACGCGGGCGGCTTCATGGGCATCAAGCTCCTCGGCAACATCAACGTGGCCCTCGTCCTCGGCCTCGGCCAGTTCGCGACCACCTTCCTCATCGCCTGGCTCTACTCCCGGCACGCCGCCGAGCGCCTCGACCCCCGCGCCGAGGCCATCAAGTCCCGCATGGAGGGCGACGCATGAGCACCCCCGTCCTGCTCGCCGCCGACAGCGCCACCACCGAACACCGGCCGCTGATCATCGCCCTGTTCGCCGCCTTCGTCGTCGCCACCCTGGCCATCACCGTCTGGGCCGGCCGGCAGACCCGCAGCGCCGCCGACTTCTACGCCGGCGGAGGCCAGTTCACCGGCTTCCAGAACGGCCTCGCCATCTCCGGCGACTACATGTCCGCCGCGTCCTTCCTCGGCATCAGCGGCGCGATCGCCCTCTTCGGCTACGACGGCTTCCTCTACTCGATCGGCTTCCTCGTCGCCTGGCTCGTCGCCCTCCTCCTGGTCGCCGAACCCCTGCGCAACTCCGGCCGGTTCACCATGGGCGACGTCCTCGCCTACCGGATGCGCCAGCGCCCGGTCCGTACCGCCGCCGGCACCTCCACCATCGTCGTCTCGATCTTCTACCTGCTCGCGCAGATGGCCGGCGCGGGTGTCCTCGTCTCGCTGCTCCTCGGCATCACCAGCGACGGCGGCAAGATCGCGATCGTCGCCCTCGTCGGCGTCCTGATGATCGTCTACGTGACGATCGGCGGCATGAAGGGCACCACGTGGGTCCAGATGGTGAAGGCCGTCCTGCTCATCGCGGGCACCCTCCTCATCACCTTCCTCATCCTGCTGAAGTTCGACTTCAACCTCTCCGACCTGCTCGGCGCCGCCGCCACCAACAGCGGCAAGGGCCAGGCCTTCCTGGAGCCCGGCCTCAAGTACGGCACCAGCGCCGTCTCGAAGCTCGACTTCCTCTCCCTCGGCATCGCCCTCGTCCTCGGCACCGCCGGCCTGCCCCACATCCTGATCCGCTTCTACACGGTGCCGACCGCCAAGGCCGCCCGTAAGTCGGTCAACTGGGCCATCGGCATCATCGGCGCCTTCTACCTGATGACGATCGTCCTCGGCTTCGGCGCCGCCGCCCTGCTCAGCGGCGACACCATCAAGGCGTCCAACAAGGCCGGCAACACCGCCGCCCCGCTCACCGCCCTGGAGGTCGGCGGCGGCGCGGACTCCACCGGCGGCGCGATCCTCCTCGCCGTCATCTCCGCCGTCGCCTTCGCCACCATCCTCGCCGTCGTCGCCGGCCTGACCCTGGCCTCCTCCTCGTCCTTCGCGCACGACATCTACGCGAACGTGATCAAGCGCGGGAAGGCCACCGAGAAGCAGGAGATGCGGGCCGCCCGCTGGTCCACCGTGCTCATCGGCATCGTGTCGATCGCGCTCGGCGCCCTCGCCCGCGACCTCAACGTCGCCGGCCTGGTGGCCCTCGCCTTCGCCGTCGCCGCCTCGGCCAACCTGCCGACGATCCTCTACTCCCTCTTCTGGAAGCGGTTCACCACCCAGGGAGCCCTCTGGTCGATCTACGGCGGACTGATCTCCTCCGTCGTCCTCGTGCTCTTCTCGCCGGTCGTCTCCGGCGGCCCGGCGTCCATGTTCAAGGGCGTCGACTTCCACTGGTTCCCGCTGGAGAACCCCGGCCTGGTCTCCATCCCGCTGGGCTTCCTCCTGGGCTGGCTCGGCTCGCTGCTCTCCAAGGAGGAGCCCGACGTGGGCAAGTACGCCGAACTGGAGGTCAAGTCCCTCACCGGGGTCGGTGTCGCCGCCGCCGTCAAGCACTGACCGGGCGCGGCGGACCGTATACATTCCGCCGTCACCGGCCGGCCGCGTCGTAGAGTTCTACGACGCGGCCGCTCCGGTCCTCGTGACAATCTGCCCTGCTGCTCGCCCGCGCGCTCACGTAGGCTCGGAGACAGAAGCGACACCGGATATCGGGGAGGGGGCCCACGTGCTCATCGACACCTACGGCCGAGTGGCCACTGACCTGCGCGTTTCCCTCACAGACCGGTGCAACCTGCGCTGCACCTACTGCATGCCCGAGGAAGGCCTGCAGTGGCTCGCCAAGCCGGACCTGCTCACCGACGACGAGATCGTCCGCCTGATCCGCGTCGCCGTCACCGACCTCGGCGTCACCGAGGTCCGCTTCACCGGCGGTGAGCCCCTGCTCCGCCCCGGCCTCGTCGGGATCGTCGAGCGCTGCGCCGCCCTCGAACCCCGCCCCCGGATGTCGCTGACCACCAACGGCATCGGGCTCAAGCGCACCGCCACCGCCCTCAAGGCCGCCGGGCTCGACCGGGTCAACGTCTCCCTCGACACCCTGCGCCCCGACGTCTTCAAGACCCTCACCCGCCGCGACCGGCACCGGGACGTCCTCGACGGCATGGCCGCCGCCCGCGACGCCGGCCTCACCCCGGTCAAGGTCAACGCCGTCCTCATGCCCGGACTCAACGACGACGAGGCCCCCGACCTCCTCGCCTGGGCCATCGAGCAGGGCTACGAGCTCCGCTTCATCGAGCAGATGCCCCTCGACGCCCAGCACGGCTGGAAGCGCGACGGCATGATCACCGCCGGCGACATCCTGGCGTCCCTGCGCACCCGCTTCACCCTCACCGCCGAAGGGGCCGAGGAGCGCGGCTCCGCCCCCGCCGAGCGCTGGACCGTCGACGGCGGCCCCCACACGGTCGGCGTCATCGCCTCCGTCACCCGGCCCTTCTGCCGGGCCTGCGACCGCACCCGGCTCACCGCCGACGGACAGGTCCGCACCTGCCTCTTCGCCACCGAGGAGACCGACCTGCGGGCCGCCCTCCGCTCGGACGCCGACGACGCCGCACTCGCCGCGATCTGGAAGCGGGCGATGTGGGGCAAGAAGGCCGGCTCGGGCCTCGACGACCCGAGCTTCCTCCAGCCCGACCGACCGATGTCAGCGATCGGCGGCTGACTCCCACTCGCCCAGCGGGACGACGTCCTTCAGAAAGCCCCGTACCCCCAGGAACTGGGAGAGGTGCTCGCGGTGCTCCTCGCACGCGAGCCACGTCTTGCGCCGCTCGGGCGTGTGCAGCTTGGGGTTGTTCCACGCCAGCACCCAGACGGCGTCGGCGTGGCACCCCTTGGCGGAACAGATCGGCTTCTCGTCGCTCACGGGACCTTGGATCACGCGATCATTGGATCACACGAACGGCGTCCGGCAAGGGCGATGCCGAGCAGCCACGGGGGGAGCTGCCCGGCATCGGTCCGTCGCTCCGACGGGGGATGCGGAGCGCGTAGGAAGTATGTCACGGCACCTGGGGTGCGGTGCAGCGGAACGTCATGATTGATCTGAGCTTTTCTTGAGCTTTCCCGGCCCCGCCCCGGCGGTCCGCCGGCCCGTCAGTCACGGGTGTACGGACGCTCCGCGCCGGCCTCCGCCACCGTTTCGCCCGGACCGAGTGCCGGACGCACCGGAGCCGGTACGAAGGTGGAGGGGAGCGACGGCGCCGACTCGCGCCCCGCGTTGGCGATCACCACCGCCACATAGGGCAGCAGCACACCCAGCGCCAGCGCCACCACGGCCACGTGCCGCTCCACGTTCCACAGCACCGCCGCCGCGATCACCGACAGCGTCCGCACCGTCATCGAGATGACGTACCTCCGCTGCCTGCCCCGGACGTCGTCCGCGAGGCCCTGCCGGGCCCCGGTGATCCGGAAGACCTCGGTCCCGCCACGCTTCCGCATCGCCTTCCACCACCCACCGCTCGCGCCGGAGCCTCCCCGGTCCGGACCTTCTTCCACGGTACGCCGGGCCCGCGGAACGTACGAGGCCGGGGCACGGATGGCGGCGCCCGACATGCGCCGTACGGTGGACGGGCCGAGACTGGGCCCACATGCGTGAAAAGCGTCGTATCAGGAGGCGACCATGCACTGGCTCTGGGCAATCATCGTGGGTCTCGTCCTCGGTCTGATCGCCAAGGCGATCCTGCCGGGGAAGCAGCAGATCCCCCTGTGGCTGACCGCCGTCTTCGGCATCCTCGGCAGCATCCTCGGCAACGCCGTCGCCACGTGGATCGGCGTCAACGACACCAAGGGCATCGACTGGACCCGTCACCTGCTCCAGCTCATCGGCGCCGTCGCCGTGGTCGGAGTGGGCGACATGCTGTGGGCCTCCATGAAGGGCAGCCGGCGACGCGCCTGAGCGGGCCGCGGCGACCGGGACCCCGGCGGCCGCGGCGCCCGCGCACGAGAACCGGGAGGCCCGGTACGGCACCTCATGTGCCGTACCGGGCCTCCCGGCCGTGTCCCGCCGTCCGCGCGGCCGGGCTCAGCCCTCCGCGCCGGCGAACTCGATCGCCGCCAGGTTCTTCTTGCCGCGCCGCAGCACCAGCCACCGGCCGTGCAGCAGCTCCTCCGGCGCCACCACGGCGTCCTCGGCGGTCACCTTCACGTTGTTCACGTACGCGCCGCCCTCCTTCACCGTGCGCCGCGCCGCCGACTTGCTCGGTACGAGACCCACCTCGGCGAACAGGTCCACGACCTGGCCCAGCTCGGACACGCGCGCGTGCGGCAGCTCGGACAGCGCGGCGGCCAGCGTCGCCTCGTCCAGCTCCGCCAGCTCGCCCTGACCGAACAGCGCCTTCGAGGCCGCGATCACGGCCGCGCACTGCTCGGCCCCGTGCACCAGCGTGGTCAGCTCCTCGGCCAGCGCGCGCTGCGCCGCCCGGGCCTGCGGCCGCTCGGCCGTCTGCGCCTCCAGCTCCTCCAGCTCCTCACGGGACCGGAAGGACAGGATCCGCATGTAGGTGGAGATGTCGCGGTCGTCCACGTTCAGCCAGAACTGGTAGAAGGCGTACGGCGTGGTCATCTCCGGGTCCAGCCAGACGGCACCGCTCTCGGTCTTGCCGAACTTGGTCCCGTCCGCCTTGACCATCAGCGGGGTCGCCAGCGCGTGCACCTCGGCACCCGGCTCCAGCTTGTGGATCAGGTCCAGACCCGCCACCAGGTTGCCCCACTGGTCGCTGCCGCCCTGCTGGAGCGTGCAGCCGTAGCGGCGGTACAGCTCCAGGAAGTCCATGCCCTGGAGCAGCTGGTAGCTGAACTCGGTGTAGCTGATGCCCTGCTCGGACTCCAGCCGGCGGGCGACGGAGTCCTTGGTCAGCATCTTGTTGACCCGGAAGTGCTTGCCGATGTCCCGCAGGAACTCGATCGCCGACATCCCGGCGGTCCAATCCAGGTTGTTCACCATGACCGCCGCGTTCTCCCCCTCGAAGGAGAGGAACGGCTCGATCTGCGAACGCAGCCGGTTCACCCAGTTCGCGACCGTCTCCGGATCGTTCAGCGTCCGCTCGGCCGTCGGCCGCGGGTCGCCGATCTGCCCGGTGGCCCCGCCGACCAGCGCCAGCGGCCGGTGCCCGGCCTGCTGGAGCCGGCGGACCGTGAGCACCTGCACGAGGTGCCCGACGTGGAGACTGGCCGCGGTCGGGTCGAAACCGCAATAGAACGTGACGGGACCGTCCGCGAGAGCCTTGCGCAGGGCGTCCTCATCGGTGGACTGGGCGAAAAGCCCGCGCCACTTCAGCTCGTCGACGATGTCCGTCACGGTCGTCAGTCTCCTCGGATCTGGTAGGGATGTGCGCTTCAGTCTAGGCGGGTCAGACCCCCTGGCTGACCGAGCTCATGTTGAAGTCCGGCACCCGCAGCGCGGGCATCGCGGCCCGGGTGAACCAGTCGCTCCACTCGCGCGGCAGCGTCTTCTCCGTCCGGCCCGCCTCCGAGGCCCGCGACAGCAGGTCCACCGGCGACTCGTTGAACCGGAAGTTGTTCACCTCGCCGACGACCTCGCCGTTCTCGACGAGGTACACGCCGTCCCGGGTCAGGCCGGTCAGCAGCAGCGTCGCCGGATCGACCTCGCGGATGTACCAGAGGCAGGTCAGCAGCAGGCCCCGCTCGGTGGCGGCCACCATCTCCTCCAGCGACCGCTCCCCGCCGCCGTCCAGGATCAGGTTCTCGATCGCGGGCGCCACGGGCAGGCGGGTGAGCCCCGCGGAGTGCCGGGTCGTGACCAGCCGCTCCAGCTTCCCGTCCCGCACCCACTCCGTCGGTGCCAGCGGCAGACCGTTGTCGAAGACCGACGAGTCGCCCCCGGAGGAGTGCGCGATCACGAACGGCGCGGACTCCAGGCCCGGCTCGTTCGGGTCGCTGCGCAGGGTCAGCGGCAGCGGGGACAGCGTCTCCCCGAGCCGCGTCCCGCCACCCGGCTTGGAGAAGACCGTACGGCCCTCCGCCGCGTCCCGGCCCGCCGACGACCACATCTGGGAGATCAGCAGGTCGGCCACGGCCGTCGGCGGCAGCAGCGTCTCGTACCGCCCGGCCGGCAGCTCGATCCGCCGCTGGGCCCAGCCGAGCCGGGTCGCCAGGTCCGCGTCCAGCGCCGCCGGGTCCACGTCCTTGAAGTCCCGCGTCGAGCGCCCCGCCCACGCCGAACGTGAGCGGTCCGGCGACTTGGCGTTGAGCTCCAGGGTGCCGGTCGGCTGGTCGTGCCGGAGCCGCAGCCCCGCCGACGTGCCCAGGTAGGTGGAGGTCAGCCGGTGGTGGGCGAAGCCGTACAGTTCCCGGCCGCCCGCCCGGGCCCGCGCGAAGGCCTCCCCGAGCGCGGGCGCGAAGTCCGCGAAGACCGCCGAGGACGTCTCGGCCGGCGCGTCCGTGAAGTCGGGCGAGGCCGGCACGTCCCGCACCAGCGGCTGCGCGTCCTCCGCCGGGCCCGCCGCTCGCGCCGCCTCCTCGGCGGCCCGCACCAGCGGCTCCAGGTCCTCCGCCGTGACGGCCGACCGGGACACCACTCCGGACGCGGTGCCCTCGCTCCCGTCGACCGTGGCGATCACGGTGAGCGTCCGGCCCCGGGTGACCCCGTTGGTGGTGAGCGCGTTGCCCGCCCAGCGCAGGTTCGCCGAGGACTCCTCGTCCGCGATCACGACACACCCGTCGGCGCGGGACAGCTCCAGGGCCCGTTCGACGATCTCGTACGGCTTGCTGACGCGGCTCATCGACCGGCCTCCTGCGTCGTGTTGAGAATGTTGACACCCCGGAACAGGGCGGAAGGGCAGCCGTGCGAGACCGCCGCGACCTGCCCCGGCTGGGCCTTGCCGCAGTTGAAGGCGCCGCCGAGGACGTACGTCTGCGGGCCGCCGACCTGCTCCATCGAGCCCCAGAAGTCCGTCGTCGTCGCCTGGTACGCGACGTCCCGCAGCTGCCCGGCCAGCCGGCCGTTCTCGATGCGGAAGAACCGCTGCCCGGTGAACTGGAAGTTGTACCGCTGCATGTCGATCGACCAGGACCGGTCACCGACCACGTAGATCCCGCGCTCCACACCGCCGATCAGGTCCTCCGTCGACAGACCGCCCGGGTCCGGCCGGAGCGACACGTTCGCCATGCGCTGCACCGGCACGTGCGCGGGGGAGTCCGCGAAGGCGCACCCGTTGGAGCGGCCGAGCCCCGTCAGCTTCGCGATCCGCCGGTCCAGCTGGTAGCCGACGAGCGTGCCGTCCTTCACCAGGTCCCAGGTCTGCGCCTCGACGCCCTCGTCGTCGTAGCCGATGGTCGCGAGCCCGTGCTCGGCGGTCCGGTCGCCCGTCACGTTCATGACCGAGGACCCGTACGTCAGCTTGCCGAGCTGGTCGAAGGTGGCGAAGGAGGTGCCCGCGTACGCCGCCTCGTACCCCAGCGCCCGGTCGAGCTCGGTCGCGTGCCCGATCGACTCGTGGATCGTCAGCCACAGGTTGGACGGGTCCACGACCAGGTCGTAACGCCCGGCCTCCACGCTCGGCGCCCGCATCTTCTCGGCGAGCAGCCCCGGAATCTCCTCCAGCTCCTTGTCCCAGTCCCAGCCGGTGCCCGTCAGGTACTCCCAGCCCCGGCCGACCGGCGGCGCGATCGTCCGCATCGAATCGAACTCACCGGTCGTGCCGTCCACGGCCACGGCCGTGAGCTGCGGGTGCAGCCGCACCCGCTGCTGGGTGGTGACGGTGCCCGCCGTGTCCGCGTAGAACTTGTTCTCGTGCACGGTGAGCAGCGAGGCGTCGACGTGCGCCACCCCGTCCGCCCGCAGCAGCCGCGCGCTCCAGTCGGCGAGCAGCGCGCTCTTCTCCTCGGAGGGGATCGTGAAGGGGTCGATCTCGTACGAGGAGACCCACACCTTGTCCGCGTGCACCGGCTCGGCGGCCAGCTCC
Source organism: Streptomyces sp. NPDC012827 (assembly GCF_042900905.1). Taxonomy (NCBI): domain Bacteria; kingdom Bacillati; phylum Actinomycetota; class Actinomycetes; order Kitasatosporales; family Streptomycetaceae; genus Streptomyces; species Streptomyces sp. NPDC012827. The sequence continues at coordinate 501,057 of NZ_JBIBBY010000005.1, forward strand.
ACGTACTCGTCCGACCCGGCCGCCGCGATCACCTGCGCGGACAGCTTGGCCATCGCCACGGCCTGCGAGGCCACCCGCGCGGCCGCGTCCATGGTGAGGTCGACCCCCGACGCGAAGCCCCAGGCCCCGCCGTGCACCACGCGGACCGCGTAGCCCAGGTCCGTGTCGTCGGAGGAGCCGGACGGCTTGGCGTCCCGCAGCCGCCACGAGGCGCTGCGCACCCGCTCCAGGCGGAAGTCGGCGTGCTCGGCGCCGAGCGCGCGGGCCCTCGCGAGCGCCGCGTCGGCGAGCGCCCTCAGCGGCAGCGCCGTGAAGGTTTCGTCGATCGTATGGGTCCCAGATGGCACAGCTGTCTCCCTGTCGTGCGATGCCGGTCGCCCCTGATCATGTCGCGCTTTCGGCCGCGCCGCCCGAGGTTTCTGTAGGGACCCGACAGCGACATCCGTACGCGACTGTCAGGGCCCGATTCTCCGGATCGCGGAAGGGCCCGATAGGTTTTCGGTAACCAGACAGCTATCGAAAGGGTGATCCGTTGAGCCGCTCGGTTCTCGTCACCGGAGGCAACCGGGGCATCGGCCTGGCCATCGCCCGCGCGTTCGCCGAGGCCGGCGACAAGGTCGCCATCACGTACCGCTCCGGTGAGCCGCCGGCCGGCTTCCTGGCCGTCAGGTGCGACATCACCGACGCGGAGCAGGTGGAGCAGGCCTACAAGGAGATCGAGGAGAAGCACGGTCCGGTCGAGGTCCTCGTGGCCAACGCCGGCGTGACGAAGGACCAGCTCCTGATGCGCATGTCCGAGGAGGACTTCACGTCCGTCCTCGACACCAACCTCACCGGCACCTTCCGGGTCGTCAAGCGCGCCAACCGCGGAATGCTGCGGGCCAAGAAGGGCCGTGTCGTCCTCATCTCCTCGGTGGTCGGTCTGCTGGGTTCCGCCGGCCAGGCCAACTACGCCGCGTCCAAGGCCGGTCTGGTCGGATTCGCCCGCTCCCTGGCCCGTGAGCTCGGCTCGCGCAACATCACTTTCAACGTCGTCGCGCCCGGCTTCGTGGACACCGACATGACCGCCGTGCTCACCGACGAGCAGCGCGCGGGCATCGTCTCCCAGGTCCCCCTGGGCCGCTACGCGCAGCCGGAGGAGATCGCCGCCGCGGTGACCTTCCTCGCGTCCGACGACGCCTCGTACATCACTGGAGCCGTCATCCCGGTTGACGGCGGATTGGGCATGGGTCACTGATCACATGAGCGGAATTCTCGAGGGCAAGCGCATCCTGATCACCGGTGTGCTGATGGAGTCCTCCATCGCCTTCCACACCGCGAAGCTGGCCCAGGAGCAGGGTGCGGAGATCATCCTCACCGCGTGGCCCCGGCCGTCGCTCACCGAGCGCATCGCCAAGAAGCTGCCCCGGCCCGAGAACGTCAAGGTGCTGGAGCTCGACGTCTCCGACGACGAGCACCTCGCCCGCCTGGAGGGCCAGGTCCGCGAGCAGCTCGGCGACCGCCTGGACGGCATCGTCCACTCCATCGGCTTCGCCCCGCAGGACGCCCTCGGCGGCAACTTCCTCCAGACCCCCTTCGAGTCGGTCGCGACGGCCATGCACGTCTCCGCCTTCTCGCTGAAGTCCCTCACCATGGCGCTGCTGCCCCTGATGAACCAGGGCGGCTCGGTCGTCGGCCTGACCTTCGACGCCCAGTACGCCTGGCCGCAGTACGACTGGATGGGCCCGGCCAAGGCCGCTCTGGAGGCGACGAGCCGCTACATGGCCCGTGACCTGGGCAAGCAGAACATCCGCTGCAACCTGATCTCCGCCGGCCCGATCGGCTCGATGGCCGCCAAGTCCATCCCGGGCTTCAGCGAGCTCGCCGCCGTCTGGGACAGCCGCTCGCCGCTGGAGTGGAACCTCGCCGACCCGGAGCCGGCCGGCCGCGGTGTCGTGGCGCTGCTCTCCGACTGGTTCCCGAAGACCACCGGCGAGATCATCCACGTCGACGGCGGTCTGCACGCGATCGGCGCCTGACGCCTGCCCGTCCGGGACCGGCGCCGAGCCGCCCGGCGGTCCGAGGGCCGTACGGTCCGCCTCCTTCGGGGGTGGCCGTACGGCCCTCGCGGCGTCACCGGGCGCTCACCCCGGGGCGCGGGTGTCCGCCGAACGGGTTTCTGACCAGGCGTTTCGCTCCCAAGTCGAAAAGTCACCCGAATCCCCCCAGACTGGTCGGAGCGTGATGTTCCGGCTACTGCCGGGGAGGAGGTACGGACATGCGCGTGATATCCAGCGGCTTCGCCGCGTTCGCCTCGGTCGCCGCCCTGCTCGCCGGGCTCGCCGTCGCCGCCGAGGTCCGCGCCGCACCCGCCCCGGCGGGGGAGTCGGCGGCATCCGTACGGCCCGGGGAGCGCGCGGCCGGGAAGCCCGCGGGCGAGGATCCCGAGAACTTCGGTGCCTCCTGCCGCACGGTCGTCCAGGGGTCCCGCGTCACCGCCTACTGCCGCAACCCGTACCCCGTGACCGACCGGGTCCGCCTCCACGTCGAGTGCGCGCGCTGGTGGGACCTCGACACCGACAGCGCCCCCGTCGACGTGGCCCCCGCCGACTACGCCCGGGTCACCGCGCGCTGCTGGAAGGAGGTCGCGGCCGCCTGGCTCACCCACCAGCCGGTGGAGCCGCCTCCCGCCCGGGGCTCCGCAGGCACATGAACGGGTAGCCGGCCGCCTCCGTGGCGGCCCGCTCCGCGTCCCCGTCCCGGATCGCGTCGACGAGCCGCGCGTGGTCCATGTGGTTCTCCGGCCGCAGCTCCCGCCCCACGTCGTCGCGCAGCCAGTCCCGCAGCACATCGCCCAGGTCCGCGTACAGCTCCGTGAGCACCTCGTTCCCGGACGCGGCGACCACCGCGTGGTGGAAGGCCGCGTCGGCGGTGACGAACCGCTCCGCGTCCCCGGACTCCCACGCCTCCTCCCGCCGTACGAGCAGGGCGTCGAGCTGCTTGAGGTCCCGCTCCGAGCGCCGCAGGGCCGCGAACCGGGCCGCCGCCGACTCCAGCGTCGACCGCAGCTCGGCCACGTGCCGGGGGTCGGAGCCGGCGAAGCGCCGGTGCATGACGCCGGCGAGCTCGCTGGTGGCGACGACGTACGTCCCCGAACCCTGCCGGATGTCGAGCAGACCGTTGTGGGCGAGGGCCCGGACCGCCTCCCGGACGGTGTTGCGGGCGACGCCCAGCTGCTCGACCAGCTCGGGCTCGGTCGGGATCCGGGAACCCACCGGCCACTCGCCGGAGGTGATCTGGTTCCGCAGCTCGGCGATCACCTGATCGGAGAGCCCCGTGCGGCGGGGATGGCCGAGGGCCATTGGAGCACCGTCCCATTCGTTCGAGATTGGACAACCAATCATCCCATGATTCTATGATGGTTCCATGCCAGACGAGCCGAAGACCCTCGACCCCACCGCGCGGCCGGCCGCGATCCCCGCCCCCGCCCCGGCACCCGGGACCACCGCCGGCTCGACCGGAAGCCCTGCCACCGCCGAGGGCGCCCCCGCCCCGGCACCGACGGAGCGCACCCGGCCCGCCCCCGCCGCCCGGCGCTGGACCCTGGGCCTCGTCACCGTCGGACTCGTCCTGGCCGCGCTCAACCTGCGCCCCGCCATCACCAGCCTCGGCGCCCTCCTCGAGGAGGTCAGCGCGAACCTCCACATGAGCGGCACCGTGGCCGGAGTCCTCACCTCCGTCCCGCCGCTCTGCTTCGCGGTCTTCGGCATCACCGCGCCCCGCCTCGCCCGCCGCTTCGGCCCGGCCGCCGTCGTGTGCGCCGGCATGGCCACCATCTTCGCCGGCCTCGCACTCCGGCCCCTCGCCACCGGCACCGCCGCCTTCCTCGCCGCCAGCGCGCTCGCCCTCATGGGCATCGCCGTCAGCAACGTCCTGATGCCCGTCATCGTCAAGCGGTACTTCCCCGACCGCGTCGGCTCCATGACGGGTCTGTACTCCATGGCGCTCGCCCTCGGCACCTCCGTCGCCGCCGCGGCCACCGTCCCGATGACCGACGCCCTCGGCGGCGACTGGCGCCTCGGCCTCGGCGTCTGGGCCGCCCTCGCGGCCCTCGCCGTCCTGCCCTGGCTCCCCGTCCTGCGCGACCGCGACCGTGCCCCGGCCGGGGGGCGGAGCCGGGATCGTACGGGGGAGAGCGGTACGGCTTCCAGCGGTACGGCGCCGGACGCGGGCCCGCGCTCCGAGCCGGGCCCCGGATCCGGCCCGGGTACGATGCCGGGCCGGGGAACGGCCCACGGCTCCGCGCGCGAGGCGCGGGGGACGGACGGCGCCGCCACGGCCCCCGCCCCCGGGGAGGCCCCCGCGCCCCGCGTCACCCGCTCCCGTACCGCCTGGGCGCTCGGCTGCTTCTTCGGCCTCCAGGCCACCGGCGCCTACATCACGATGGGCTGGATGCCGCAGATCTTCCGCGACGCCGGCGTCCCCGCCTCCACCGCGGGCGTGCTCCTCGCCGTCACCATGGTCATGGGCGTCCCCCTGGCCTTCGTCATCCCGCGCCTCGCGACCCGGATGCGGACCCAGGGCCCCATCGCCGTCGCCCTCGCCACCTGCGGCCTCGCCGGCTACACCGGCCTCCTCCTCGCCCCGGCCGCCGGAGCCTGGCTCTGGGCGCTGCTCCTCGGCGTCTCCAACTGCTCCTTCCCGCTCGCCCTCACCATGATCGGCATGCGCTCGCGGACCGGTGCCGGAGTCGTCCGCCTCTCCGCCTTCGCGCAGAGCGTCGGCTACCTCATCTCCATCCCCGGACCCCTCCTCGTGGGCGTGCTCTACCAGCACAGCGGCGGCTGGGGCCTGCCGATCGCCCTCATGGGCGGCCTCATGGTGCCCCAGATGCTCGTCGGCATCCTCGCCGGACGGGACCGGACCGTCGAGGACGAGTGCTGAGATGCGAGACTGGGCCCATGCCAGTCCTCGAACCCAATCCCCAGAACGGCCAGAAGAAGCTGCTCGTCGTGCTCGGCGCGATGCTCGGCATCACGGTCCTCATCGCCGTCGTCGCCACCCTCGCCTCCCCCTGACCGGGCAACCCGCGGGGGCTGTCCCCCCTGTCCCTTAGGGGGCGCGTCTCAGGGACACATGGGTGGATCACCCGATGGGCCGGTGCGCCCGTGATCCCTACGGTGGAGACACCGCGGAAAGCGGATCCCCACCACCCCTCGGAGGCGGCCGTGCCGACGCGCTCGCACAGCAGTGACCCCACCCCGTCCGCGGGCGTCGACACCCGGCTGCCCTGGTGGGCCCTCGCCCTGCCGGTGGCCGCCTTCACCACTCTCCTGCTCCTCGTGTCCGGGCCGGGCGAGACCCACGCGGCCTCCGGGGAAGCGGGGGTCGAGCGGGTCCTGGAGCGCGTCCAGCAAACGCTCTCTCTCCGAGTCAACGGAGCCTGATCCGTGCGAAGCTGGGGACCATGAGCGTCGAAACACCCCGCAGGATCGTGCTGCTCCGGCACGCGAAGGCAGACTGGCCCCAGGTGTCCGACCACGAGCGCCCGCTCGCCGAGCGCGGACGCCAGGACGCCCCCGTCGCGGGCCGCCGGCTCGCCGACGCCGGCCACCGCTTCGACCTGGCCCTCTGCTCGACCGCCGCCAGAACCCGCGAGACGTGGAAACTGGCCGTGCACGAGCTTCCCGAGCGCCCGAGGACCGTCTACGAGGAGCGGATGTACGAGGCCTCGCTCGGCGAGCTCATCGCCCTGCTCAACGAGGTCCAGGACGACGTCCACGACCTGCTGCTCATCGGACACAATCCCGGCATGCACGCCCTCGCCGACGCCCTGTCCGGTGAGGCCGAGGGCGACCTGCTGACCCGTATGAACCGCAGCGGCTTCCCGACCGCCGCCTTCGCCGTGGTCACCTTCGAGGGCACCTGGAAGTCGGTGGAGCACGGCGTGGGCCGCCTCGTGGACTTCTGGGCCCCCCACGCCTGACCCCTGCCCCGACCGCCCCCCGCTCCGCCCGACCGGGCCCGCCGCCTCGCCCGTACGGTCCTCCGAGCCGTACGGCAGGCCTTCCGACCCGTACGCGAAGGGGCCCGGCCGTCTCCCGACGGCCGGGCCCCTCCGCACGCTCCGATCCGGACACTCAGGGCGAGGGCACCTCGCCGCCGTCCGCGGCCTCGACCTCTTCGCGGGTGATCCCCAGCAGGTAGAGCACCGTGTCCAGGAACGGCACGTTCACCGCCGTGTGCGCGGCCTCCCGCACCACCGGCTTGGCGTTGAACGCCACCCCGAGCCCGGCCGCGTTCAGCATGTCCAGGTCGTTGGCCCCGTCACCGATCGCCACGGTCTGCGCCAGCGGCACCCCGGCCTCGGCCGCGAACCGGCGCAGCAGCCGCGCCTTGCCCGCCCGGTCCACGATCTCCCCGGTCACCCGGCCCGTCAGCTTGCCGTCCACGATCTCCAGCGTGTTGGCCTGCGCGAAGTCCAGGCCGAGACGTTCCTTCAGATCGTCCGTGACCTGTGTGAATCCGCCCGAGACCACACCGACCTGGTAGCCGAGCCGCTTCAGCGTACGGATCAGGGTGCGGGCACCGGAGGTCAGCCGGACCTCCGCGCGGACCTTGTCCACCACGGAGGCGTCCAGGCCGGCCAGCAGCGCCACCCGCGCGTGCAGCGACTGCTCGAAGTCCAGCTCGCCGCGCATCGCCGCCGCCGTCACCTCGGCGACCTCGTCCTCGCAGCCCGCGTGCGCCGCGAACAGCTCGATGACCTCGTCCTGGATCAGGGTCGAGTCGACGTCCATGACGACCAGCCGCTGCGCCCGCCGGTGCAGCCCCGCCGACACCACGGCGACATCGACGCCGACCCGGTGCGCCTCGGTGGCCAGGGCGGTGCGCAGCGGTTCCGTCTCGCAGCCCGAGACGGCGAACTCGACCGCCGTCACCGGGTACTTCGCCAGCCGGAAGATGCGGTCGATGTTGCCGCCGGCCCCGGCGATCCTGGCCGCTATGGCCGCCGTCTGCTCGGCCGTCAGCGGGTGCCCGAGCACCGTGACGTGGGAGCGGCCGTGGCCGCGCGGCCGGTTGTCACCCGTGCCCGAGATGATCTCGGCCTGCAGTTTCAGGGACTCGGCCCAGCTGTGCACGGTGGCCCGCAGCTCCCCCTGGGAGGTGACGGTCGGCTCGGTGACGAGCGCGCACAGGACGAGGCGGCCGCGGGAGACGACCTGCTCGATGTCCACGACGTCGACGGAGAAGGCGGCGAGGGTGTCGAAGAGTCCGGCGGTGATCCCGGGACGGTCCTTCCCGAAGATCTTGACGAGAAGGGTGGGAACGTCTGAGTTCTGCGATGCGCTCATGGTGGTTCCACCGTATCGGGCACGGCGTGCCACCCGGCCCCCCGTCCCGCCCAGCGGACACCCGTCCGGTCCCTCACCCCGCCCGCCGGGCCGCGGCCGGGCGGCCCCGGGGGCCCGGCGGAGCGCTCCCGCCCCGGGTCTTCACACGGCCCGACTTCCGGATACGGGACCGGGCCTGAAATAGTTCCCCCCGGATGATTCGCCATCCCTGGACTCCCGGTGACCGGGGGTACATCGGGGGACAAGTAGTGGGGCATGGAGTGCCAGAACTCGTACTGGAATTGAACGGCAGGACCTGGACCCTCGATCCGGCCAGGTCGTACACCCTGGGCCGTGATCCGCAGGGTGACCTGGTCATCGACGACGCCAGGGTCTCGTGGCGCCACGCCACGATCAGCTGGGGCGGCCGGAGCTGGGTCATCGAGGACCACGGCTCCACCAACGGCACCTTCGTCCACGGGCAGCGGATCCAGCAACTGGAGCTCGCCCCGGGCACGGCCGTCCACCTCGGCAACGCCACCGACGGCCCGCGGCTGGATCTCACCGCCGTCGGCCCGGCCGCGCAGCAGGCGCCGATGCCCGCGCAGCAGGCCCACGCCCAGGCCCCTGCCCCGCACGCCCAGGCCCCCGCCGCCCACGGCGCCGCCCCGGCCGACTGGGCCGCCGCGCAGGCGCCGCAGCACCAGGGCTGGCAGCAGCAGGCCCCGCAGCCCGCGGCCGCACCGCCCCAGGTCCCGCACCAGCAGGTCCCGCAGCACCACGCTCCCCAGCAGGTGCCGCAGCAGCAGGGCCCGGCGGGTGGCCACGGCCCCGGCGCCGCGGGGGCGTCGTCGGCCTACGCCGACCGCAGCCCCACCACCTTCCACCAGCTGTCCCTCGGCCACGTGATGCGCATCGGCCGCGCGCTCGAGAACGAGCTGGTCGTCTCCGACCTCCAGGTCTCGCGCCACCACGCCGAGTTCCACGCGACCCCCGACGGCCGCTTCGAGATCCGCGACCTGGGCTCGCACAACGGCACCTACGTCAACGGTCAGCCGATCCCCAAGGGCGGCACCGCCCTCCTCGGCCCCCAGGACATCGTCGGCGTCGGCCACTCCACCTTCCGGATCGTCGGCGGCCAGCTGGAAGAGTTCGTCGACACCGGCTCGGTCTCCTTCTCGGCCCGCCACCTCACGGTCACCGTCGACGGCGGCAAGCAGATCCTCAAGGACGTCAGCTTCGGCGTCCCCGAGAAGTCGCTCATCGGCGTCATCGGCCCCTCCGGCTCCGGAAAGTCCACCCTCCTCAAGGCGCTCACCGGCTACCGGCCCGCCAACGAGGGTGACGTCCTCTACGACAACCGCAGCCTCTACAAGCAGTTCGCCGAGCTGCGCCAGCGCATCGGTCTGGTCCCGCAGGACGACATCCTGCACAAGGAGCTGACCGTCCAGAAGGCGCTGCGCTACGCCGCCAAGCTCCGCTTCCCCGGCGACACCGCCGCCGCCGAGCGCGAGGCCCGCATCGACGAGGTGCTGCGCGAGCTCAAGCTCGACATCCACAAGGAGAAGAAGGTCACCTCCCTCTCCGGTGGCCAGCGCAAGCGCGTCTCCGTCGCCCTGGAGCTGCTGACCAAGCCGTCGCTGATCTTCCTGGACGAGCCCACCTCCGGCCTCGACCCGGGCATGGACCGCGACGTCATGCAGCTCCTGCGCGGCCTCGCGGACGACGGCCGTACGGTCCTCGTCGTCACCCACTCCGTCGCCGAGCTGGGCCTGTGCGACAAGCTCCTCGTCATGGCCCCCGGCGGCTCGGTGGCCTACTTCGGCCCGCCGGACGAGGCGCTGAACTTCTTCGGCTACTCCAGCTGGGCCGACGTCTTCTCCGCCTTCGAGAACTACCGCGACTACGACTGGGCGGGCCGCTGGAAGGGCTCGCAGCACTACCAGCTGTACGCGGCCGACATCGACGCCGTCGCGGCCCAGCCCGTCCAGGTGCCGCAGCAGGCCATGGCCCGCCCGCCCAAGCCCCAGGGCTGGGGCTCCCAGCTGTGGACCCTGATGCGCCGCTACGCCTCGGTCATCGCCTCCGACAAGGGCTTCCTCGCCCTCATGGTGATGCTCCCCGCGGTCATCGGCTCGGTCTCCGTCGTCATCCCCGCGAAGTTCGGCCTGGCCCCGCCCACGCCGCCCGACCGGTGGAACGGCGACGCCGGCATCATCATGCTGATCCTCGCGGTCGGCATGTGCTTCTCCGGCGCGGCCAACTCCGTCCGCGAACTGATCAAGGAACGGGTCATCTACGAACGGGAGCGCGCCACCGGCCTCTCCCGCTCCGCCTACCTGATGTCCAAGGTGATCGTCCTCGGCGTCATCACGGCCTTCCAGGGCGTGATCCTCTGCGCCATCGGCTTCGCCATCCGCGAGCTGCCCGCCGAGGGCCTGATCATGCCGCCGGCCCTGGAGCTCTGCCTGGTCGTCATCGCGCTCGGCCTCACCTCGATGATGGTCGGCCTGGTCATCTCCTCGCTGGTGAAGACCGCCGAGAAGACCATGCCGCTGCTCGTCATGTTCGCGATCGTCCAGGTCGTCTTCACCGGCATCCTGTTCAAGGTCTACGGCTCGCCCGGCCTGGAACAGTTCGCCTGGCTCATGCCGTCCCGCTGGGCCATCGCCGGCGCCGGCACCACGCTCGACCTCGGCCACCTCATGGCGCCGTGGGACCCGAAGAACCCCACCGACCTGGACCCGCTGTGGGAGCACAGCGCCGGCCAGTGGGCCTTCAACGTCGGCGTGCTGCTGTTCATGACCGTCGTCCTCGGCTTCGTCGTGGCCCGGCTGCTGCGCCGCCACGAGCCCGAGGTCATGCGCAAGTGACGACCCCGTGAGTACGCCGAAGGGCGGCACCCCCGCGTGGGGTGCCGCCCTTCGGCGTACGACAGGGGAACCGCGCCGGATCAGTAGGCGCTGTTGACGTTGTCGATCGAGCCGTAGCGGTCGGCCGCGTAGTTGGCGGCAGCGACGATGTTGGCGACCGGGTCGTACTGGTCGAACTTGGTGCCCGGCACGTGGTAGGCCTTGAAGGTCGGGTAGATGACCTGCAGCAGACCCTTGGACGGGACGCCGTTGATGGCGTTGATGTCCCAGTTGTTGATGGCCCGCGGGTTGCCGCTGGACTCACGCATGATGTTCTTGTGCAGGCCGTGGTAGGTGCCCGGGATGTCGTGCTTGTCCATGATGAACAGCGCCTCACGGATCCAGCCGTCGAGGTTGTTCGCGAAGACCGGCGTGCGGGCGGCGGCCCGGCTCGCGGCGGCCTTCGTCGCGGCACGCTTCTTCACGGCGGCCTTGGCACGGGCCTGCGCCTCGGCCTTGGCCTTCGCCTGAGCCTGGGCCTTCGCCTTGGCCGCGGCGGCGGCCTTGGCCTTCGCGGCGGCCTGAGCCTTGGCGGCGGCGGCCTTGGCCTCCGCCTCGGCCGCCTGCTGCGCCTTCAGGCCGACGGTGGCCTGCTGCTCGGTGACGCTGGCGGCCAGCGCCTTGGCCTGCGGGCTCTGGGCGTCGTACGCCCAGGCCACCTGCTGGGTGCCCGCGAGGGCCTGCGGCTCGGTTTCGGTGGAGCCGTTACCGGGGACGAGGGAGAGCGTGAGCGCCGCGGCGCCCAGAGCGGCGACGCCGGCGATCGTGGCCTTGTGGGTCTTCTTCAGACCACGACTGTGGCCAGGGGTGTTCGCAGACATGCAGGACTACCTCTTCGAATCGCTGGGGGTCGTCGCTGGGCCGGGGCGGCGCTGCGCCTGCTCGGCGGCGACGGTGGCAATTCTTAGCGGCCGCAAAATCCTGTGGCAAAGGTGTGACGTACGATCCCCGATAGTGGATCAGGGGCCCGTGCACGGGCCACCCACGCGGCCGCCCGGCCCGCTCACCCCGCACTGATACGGCCTTTACCCCTCCACTAGGGAGATTCGTAAGTGACCTGCGTCCTATGCGCGGGCTCACACCGGCCACCCGACGGTGTCACGGCACGTTGCGCCAGCAATGCGTACAGTGAGCCGCCTCCTCCTAGCGGACGACCCGCCCCGTCAGCCCGTCCGACCTAGGCCGTGTCTTTTGGATCAGGCCGGATCAGGGAGCGGCGTCTGGCGCCGTGCGTCGCAAGGCGGAGGAGGGAGTCCATGCGGAGCATCGGCGACCGACGACGACGCTGGGGGCACCTCCCGTGCCCGAAGGGCCACGGGGGAGAGGCGCGGTGCCAGGCGCCGCGAGCCCGGCAAGATCCGAAAGACACGGCCTAGGTCTCGAGTCCTGCTCCGGGGCCGTCCCCGGGCGGATACGCACCGTCACACCCCGCCGGTACGGTGAGCCCATGAGCCATCGACCGAGCTCCGGCCTGGCCGCCGTGAGCACCGCCCTCCTCGCGATGAGCCGCCATCTGGAGGTGCGCGACGTCCTGAAGACGATCGTCGCCTCGGCCCGCGAGCTGCTCGACGCCGAGTACGCGGCCCTGGGCGTCCCGGACGACCACGGCGGCTTCGCCCAGTTCGTCGTCGACGGCGTCAGCGACGAGCAGTGGCGGGCGATCGGCCCGCTGCCCCGCCAGCACGGCATCCTCGCCTCGATGCTCCACAAGGCCGAGCCCGAGCGCCTCGCCGACGTCCGCCAGGACCCCCGCTTCGAGGGCTGGCCCGACGCCCACCCCGAGATGTCCGACTTCCTCGGCCTGCCGGTCCGTGACGGGGACGGGATCCTCGGCGCCCTCTTCCTCGCCAACAAGCGCTGCTCCCGGCCCGGCGGAGGCTGCGGCTTCACCGAGGAGGACGAGGAACTCCTCGGCATCCTCGCCCAGCACGCCGCCATCGCCCTCACCAACGCCCGCCTCTACGAGCGCAGCCGCGAACTCACCATCGCCGAGGAGCGCTCCCGGCTCGCCCACGAGCTGCACGACGCTGTCAGCCAGAAGCTGTTCTCGCTCCGCCTCACCGCCCAGGCCGCCGCCGCTCTCGTGGACCGCGACCCGGCCCGCGCCAAGGGGGAGCTCCAGCAGGTCGCCGCGCTCGCCGCCGAGGCCGCCGACGAGCTCCGCGCCGCCGTCGTGGAGCTGCGCCCCGCCGCCCTCGACGAGGACGGCCTCGTCCACACCCTCCGTACCCAGATCCAGGTCCTGGACCGCGCCCACACCGCCCGGGTCCTCTTCGACAGCCAAGGGGTACGGGCTCTGCCCGCCGCCCAGGAGGAGGCCGTGCTCCGGGTCGCGCAGGAGGCCCTGCACAACGCCCTGCGCCACGCCGACGCCCGACTCGTCACCGTCTCCCTGGCCCGCGCCGGTCACGGCGCGCGGCTCGCCGTGACCGACGACGGAAAGGGCTTCGACCCCGGTACGGTCCGCAGTGCGGGCCGTCACCTCGGCCTGGTCTCCATGCGGGACCGGGCGAGCGCCGTCGGCGGACGCCTCACCGTGACCTCGGCCCCGGGCCAGGGCACCACGATCGAGATGGAGGTCCCCGGTGGCTGACAAGCCCATTCGCGTCCTGCTCGTCGACGACCACCAGGTCGTCCGCCGCGGACTGCGCACCTTCCTGGAGGTCCAGGACGACATAGAGGTGGTGGGGGAGGCCGCCGACGGCGCCGAGGGCGTCGCCCGTGCCGAGGAGCTCCGCCCCGACGTGGTCCTCATGGACATCAAGATGCCCGGTACCGACGGCATCGAGGCGCTCAAGCGGCTGCGCGGACTCGGCAACCCGGCGAAGGTCCTGATCGTCACCAGCTTCACCGAGCAGCGCACGGTCGTGCCCGCGCTGCGCGCCGGAGCCTCCGGGTACGTGTACAAGGACGTCGACCCCGACGCGCTCGCCGGCGCCATCCGCTCGGTCCACGCCGGTCACGTCCTGCTCCAGCCCGAGGTCGCCGACGCCCTCCTCGCCCAGGACGACCCGCAGGGCGGCACGGGACGCGGCTCGACCCTCACCGAGCGGGAGCGGGAGGTGCTGGGCCTCATCGCGGACGGACGCTCCAACCGGGAGATCGCCCGGGCCCTCGTCCTCTCCGAGAAGACCGTCAAGACCCACGTCTCGAACATCCTGATGAAGCTCGACCTCGCCGACCGCACCCAGGCGGCCCTCTGGGCGGTCCGCCACGGCCTCACCCCCTGACCCCGGCCCCCGGCAGCCGGGGGCGCGCCCGGCGGGCGCCGGCGGCCCTCACGCCCCGGCCCCCTCACACCCCCGCGCCCGGCACCGGGGCTCCCCGGCCCCGCCGGCAGCGGTCAGAATCCCCGCTCCCGCTCCCTCTCCTCCACATAGGAGTTGTACGCGGCGACCTGCGCCCGGCGGGCCACCCGCTCCACCGGCCGCAGCGCCGCGCCCCGCGCCGCCATCTCCGAGGCACTGACCGCGCCCCCGTGGCCGTGGCCGTACGCCAGATCCACCAGGAGACCGATCCGCCGGGCCAGCTCCAGGACGCGGACCGCCCGCGGGGGATAACCGGGGGCCAGCACCTCGCCTCCCGCCTCCGACCGCGCCCGGTACGCCTCCCGTGCCACGTCCGCCGCCGGGCCCGAGGCCGCCACGTCCAGTCGCGTCAGGACCGTCGTCGCCTCCCGCAGGGCCTCCGCCAGCTCTCGCTCCGCCTCACCGAGCGAGGGGACGTCCGCCGGCGGGGCCTCCCGGACCGCCAGGCAGTGCCAGACCACCTCCACGTGCCGGTCGCCCTCGGGCCCGACCTCCGAAACCTCGGGCACGAGACCGTACGGCGCGCCGAAACCGACCACCGCCTCCTCCGCCTCCAGCGCCCGCGCGTTGAACTCCGGCGGACCGCTCAGCCCCAGCGGGTGCCCCGGCGCCGGCAGTGCCACCCGCCACCCGGTCACCCCGAGCCGCCGCAGCCGCCCCAGGGCCAGCGTCAGTCCCACCGGGACCGGCTCACCCGGCAGCCCCGTCACGCGGTGCACCGCGTCCTCCCCTACAACGGCCGACGCCGCCTCGTCCGGCGACACCGCCCCGGCCAGCAGCGCATTGCCCCAGGCGGCCAGACGTCCTGAGCGTGGTTCCGAGAACATCCCACCAGAGTAGGGACTCCGCGCGGGCCCCAGGCGCTCCAAGCACGCCCTAGGGACCGGGCCGCCCCACCGATAACGTAGGTTTTCCCCTGGACGCCGCGCCCACCGGCGCATGGCGACGACACGACTCGACCGCAAGGGGAGACAACGCGCTCATGAGCGATGTACTGGAGCTGGTGGACGTATCCGTGGTCCGCGACGGACGGGCTCTGGTGGACGAGGTCTCCTGGTCGGTCAAGGAGGGTGAGCGCTGGGTGATCCTCGGCCCCAACGGGGCCGGCAAGACCACCCTCCTCAACATCGCCTCCAGCTACCTCTTCCCCACCAAGGGCACCGCGACCGTCCTCGGCGAGAAGCTCGGCGGCGTCGGTACCGACGTCTTCGAGCTCCGTCCCCGCATCGGCATGGCCGGCATCGCCATGGCGGAGAAGCTGCCCAAGCGCCAGACCGTCCTGCAGACCGTCCTCACCGCCGCGTACGGCATGACCGCCACCTGGCACGAGGACTACGACCCGGTCGACGAGCAGCGCGCCAAGGCCTTCCTCGACCGCCTCGGCATGAACGACTACCTGGACCGCAAGTTCGGCACCCTCTCCGAGGGCGAGCGCAAGCGCACCCTGATCGCCCGCGCCATGATGACCGACCCCGAGCTCCTCCTCCTCGACGAGCCCGCCGCCGGCCTGGACCTCGGCGGCCGCGAGGACCTCGTCCGCCGCCTCGGCCGCCTCGCCCGCGACCCGTACGCCCCCTCCATGGTCATGGTCACCCACCACGTGGAGGAGATCGCCCCCGGCTTCACCCACGTCCTGATGATCCGTCAGGGCAAGGTGCTCGCCGCCGGCCCCATGGAGACCGAGCTCACCTCCCGCAACCTCTCCCTCTGCTTCGGCCTTCCGCTCCTCGTCGAGCGCGTCGGCGAGCGGTGGACCGCGCACGGCCTGCCCCTGAAGTGACCCGCCCGCGCCGGCGTCCCGCACAGCCGCCCGCGCCCTGTCCGGAAGGCCCCGCCCGCCCCTACCATGACCCTGTGGACATCGACGCATGGGTCTGGTGGCTGATCGGCGCGGTGGGGCTCGGCATCCCCCTGGTCCTGACGGCCATGCCCGAATTCGGCATGTTCGCCGTCGGGGCGGTCGCGGGAGCCGTGACCGCCGCCCTCGGCTTCGGCATCGTCGCCCAGGTGGTCGTCTTCGTCGTGGTCTCGGTGGCGCTCCTCGCGGTGGTCCGCCCCATCGCCGCCCGCCACCGCGACGGCGGAGCCCGACTCTCCAGCGGCGTCGACGCCCTGAGAGGCCGTCAGGCGGTCGTCCTGGAACGGGTCGACGGCGACGGAGGCCGCATCAAGCTCGCCGGCGAGGTCTGGTCGGCCCGCGCGCTCGACACCGGGCAGAGCTTCGAACCCGGTGACCGGGTCGACGTCGTGGAGATCGACGGGGCCACCGCCGTCGTCATGTGACCGAACCTCGCCCATGACGCTCCGCCATCTGGGAAACTCGATCATCGAAAGCAACCCGGCAGACAACCGGCAGCGAAGGGCACGGGGAACACGATGTCAGCAGTCATCATCGTCCTGATCATTCTGGTGGTGCTCGTCTTCATCGCCCTGATCAAGACGATCCAGGTCATCCCGCAGGCCAGCGCGGCCATCGTGGAGCGGTTCGGCCGCTACACCCGCACGCTCAACGCCGGACTCAACATCGTCGTCCCGTTCATCGACACGATCCGCAACCGGATCGACCTCCGCGAACAGGTCGTCCCCTTCCCGCCCCAGCCGGTGATCACCCAGGACAACCTGGTCGTCAACATCGACACCGTCATCTACTACCAGGTGACCGACGCCCGCGCCGCGACCTACGAGGTCGCCAGCTACATCCAGGCGATCGAGCAGCTCACCGTCACCACCCTCCGCAACATCATCGGCGGCATGGACCTGGAGCGGACCCTCACCTCCCGCGAGGAGATCAACGCGGCCCTGCGCGGCGTCCTCGACGAGGCCACCGGCAAGTGGGGCATCCGCGTCAACCGCGTCGAGCTCAAGGCCATCGAGCCCCCGACCTCCATCCAGGACTCGATGGAGAAGCAGATGCGCGCCGAGCGCGACAAGCGCGCCGCCATCCTCACCGCCGAGGGCACCCGGCAGTCCGCCATCCTCACCGCCGAGGGCGAGAAGCAGTCCCAGATCCTCCGCGCCGAGGGCGAGGCCAAGGCCGCCGCCCTGCGCGCCGAGGGCGAGGCGCAGGCGGTCCGCACCGTCTTCGAGGCCATCCACGCGGGCGACCCCGACCAGAAGCTGCTCTCCTACCAGTACCTCCAGATGCTTCCGAAGATCGCCGAGGGCGACGCCAACAAGCTCTGGATCGTGCCCAGCGAGATCGGCGACGCGCTCAAGGGCCTCTCCGGCGCCTTCGGCAACCTCGGGCCCGGCGCCCCCGGCTTCAACACCAAGGACAGCGGGACCGCAAGGCGAGAAGAACCCACCGTTGACTGACACGTACACGTAACTCCGTGCATGATCAGTGCGAGCCCCTCGACCCTGCCGCACGCAGGGCGGGGAGGCGAGCCACTGACCATGTAAGGAGATGGCGTTGTCCATCTGGGAAGCGCTGGCGGTCCTCGCCGCCGGCATCGGCGCGGGAACCATCAACACGATCGTCGGATCGGGAACGCTGATCACGTTCCCCGTTCTCCTCGCCACCGGACTGCCCCCGATCACCGCCAACGTGTCCAACACCCTCGGGCTCGTCCCCGGCGCCGTCAGCGGAGCCATCGGCTACCGCCGCGAACTCGAGGGCCAGACCGGCCGTGTCCTGCGCCTCGGCACCGCCGCCCTCCTCGGCGGCCTCCTCGGCGCCGTCCTGCTCCTGGCCCTGCCGTCCGACGCCTTCGACGCGATCGTGCCCGTCCTCATCGGCCTCGCACTCGTCCTCGTCCTCCTCCAGCCCCGCATCGCCGCGGCCGTGAAGCGCCGCCGCGAACAGACCGGCAGCCGGGCCCACCCCCACGGCGGCCCCGTCCTCCTCGGCGGCCTGTTCCTCGCGAGCACCTACGGCGGCTACTTCGGCGCCGCCCAGGGAGTGCTCTACCTCTCCCTCATGGGCCTGCTGCTCCACGACGACCTGCAGCGGATCAACGCCGTCAAGAACATCCTCGGCGCCCTCGTCAACGGCGTCGCCGCCGTCTTCTTCCTCTTCGTCGCCGACTTCGACTGGACGGCCGTCCTCCTCATCGCCGTCGGCTCCACCATCGGCGGCCAGATCGGCGCCAAGGTCGGACGCCGCCTGCCGCCCACCGTCCTGCGCGGGGTGATCATCGCCGTCGGCGTCGTCGCCATCCTCCAGCTCACCCTCAAGTAGCCCGAAGGGCCCGTCCCCCCCGGAGGGGAGACGGGCCCTTCGGCGTACGTCACCGGCCGCGGGCGCGGGATCCCACCGGGCCCTCGCGCCTCACGCGGCACACCTGTCCGACCGTCCGGCCTGCCGCACGGGTCTCACGCGGCGGAGTTCGCCAGCCACTCCGGCAGCTCCGACCGCTCACCCGCCCGCATCGCCAGCAGCATCGCGTCCGCCGGCGTCGGCACGAACGGCTGGTGCAGCAGCGGCATCCCCGCCTGCTCGGGCGTGCGGTCCGCCTTGCGGTGGTTGTCCTCCGCGCAGGACGCCACCGTGTTCAGCCAGCTGTCCCCGCCGCCCTGCGCCCGGGGCACCACGTGATCGACCGTGGTCGCTCGCTTCCCGCAGTACGCGCACCGGTGCTGGTCCCTGACCAGCACCCCCCGCCTCGACCACGGGGCCTGTCTTCGGAACGGCACCCGTACGTACCGGCAGAGCCTGATCACCCGGGGCACCGGCAGATCGACGGCGGCACCGCGGACCCGCAGCTCGGGATGGGCCTGCTCGACGACGGCCTTGTCCTGCAGGACGAGCACCACCGCACGGTTGAGTGTGACCGTCGACAGCGGCTCGAAGCTCGCGTTGAGTACCAGCGTGTCCCGCATGTTGCCCACCTCCCGTATGCCGGCCCCCCACCCCCCGGCGGGGCTTCGGGCTTGGATCAACGATGGCCGGGCCGGCCGGGTCGGACAACGGAATTTCCCACGCAACAAAAGATGCCCGCTTCTGATCTCTCCAAGACCAGAAGCGGGCAAACAACAAACGAACGATCAGTCCTCGGCCGGAGCGGCGTATTCCCCGATCAACTGCGCACGGCCCAGGGTGTGGAACCGCAGGTTGAAACCGACCGCGGCCGGCGACGCGTCCGCGTCCGGCCCGAGCTTCTCGGTGTCCACCGCGTACACGGTGAAGACGTACCGGTGCGCCGGGTCCCCGGCCGGGGGAGCGGCACCCCCGAATTCCTTCGCCCCGTAATCGTTCCGCGCGTGCACGGCACCCGCCGGCAGCCCCGCGAACGCCCCCGAACCGGCACCGGCCGGAAGCTCCGTGACCGACGCCGGGATGTCGAACAGCACCCAGTGCCAGAACCCGCTGCCCGTGGGGGCGTCGGGGTCGAAGCAGGTCACGGCGAAGCTCTTGGTCTCCGCCGGGAACCCCTCCCAGCTCAGGTGCGGAGAGACGTTCCCCTCCGCGTACACCTGGGCGTCCTTCAGCACGCCACCCGGCGCGACGTCCTCGCTCACCACCGTGAACTCCGGCACCGGCGGATGGAAGTCGTGCGGCAGGGGCGCCCTCTTGCCCTCGGACATGTCGAAACCCTTCGAATCGCCCGTCGTACTGACGAACCGAGCCTAGAGCCAGTTGCGGCGACCGCCGACCTCGGCGAGCCACTGGTTGAGGTACGCCGCCCAGTCGGTGGTGTGGAAGTCGTTCAGGCCGACCTTGAAGGCCCGGAAGGAGTCGCTGCCCTCACCGAACAGACCCGGCTTCTTGTCCATCTCCAGGACGACGTCCATCTCGCGCTCGTCGGCGACGAAGCTGACCTCGACCTGGTTCAGACCCCGGTACTGCTGCGGCGCGAAGAACTCGATCTCCTGGTAGAACGGCAGCTTCTGCCGCGTCCCGCGGATGTGACCGCGCTCCATGTCGGCGCTCTTGAAGCGGAAGCCCAGCTGGACGAAGGCGTCGAGGATCGCCTGCTGCGCGGGAAGGGGGTGCACGTTGATCGGGTCCAGGTCACCGGAGTCCACGGCCCGGGCGATCTCCAGCTCGGTGGTCACCCCGATGTTCATGCCCGGCAGTCGCTGACCGGCCACCGACGTCACCGGGGTCTCCCACGGGATCTCCAGACCGAACGGCACCACGTGCACCGCCCCGGCCTTCACCTCGAAGGCACCGCCCAGCCGCACCTTGACGAACTCGAGGTCCTGCTTGTGCTCCTGGTCGCCGCCCTCGACCTCGACACGCGCCTGCAGTCCGACGGACAGCCCCTCGATCTGCTGGTCGACGCTGCCGCCCTGGATCCGCACCTCGCCCTGGACCACACCACCGGGAACCACGTTCTCCTCGGTGAGCACCGTCTCCACGGTCGCCCCACCGGCACCCAGGCTCGCCAGCAGCTTCTTGAACCCCATGTTCCACTCCTTCTCTGTCCTGACCCCTACATACGCGTCAGGACCGTAGCCGGTTCCCCCGCGGTCCCCGTTACCCTCGGACGCCATGACCGAGAGCCCCGACCGTACGCCGATTCCCCGCGCCTTCTTCGACCGCCCTGTCCTGGACGTCGCCCGCGACCTCCTGGGCCGCACGCTCGTGCGCACCTCGGAGGAGGGCCGGATCGAGCTCCGGCTGACGGAGGCGGAGGCGTACGCCGGCGCGATCGACCCCGGCTCGCACGCCTTCCGCGGCCGCACCGCCCGGAACGCCGTCATGTTCGGCCCGCCCGGACACGCGTACGTCTACTTCACGTACGGGATGTGGCACTGCCTCAACGTGGTGTGCGGGCCCGAGGGCGAGGCGAGCGGGGTGCTGCTGCGCGCGGGCGAGATCATCACGGGCGCCGACCATGCCCGCGCCCGCCGCCGCTCGGCCCGCACGGACACCGAACTGGCCAAGGGCCCCGCCCGCCTGGCCACGGCCCTGGACGTCGCCCTCTCCCTGAACGGCATCGACGTCTGCGCCGGCCCGGACGCCCCGCTCTCCCTTCTCCACGGCACCCCGCCCCCGCCGTCCCGTGTCCGCCAGGGGCCCCGTACCGGAGTGGGCGGTGACGGCGCCCCGCACCCGTGGCGCTTCTGGATCGCGGACGACCCGACGGTCAGCCCCTACCGCGCCCACCAGCCCCGCAAGCGGAGACTTGACTCCGGCCGGGCGAACGCCTAACGTATTCCGAGCCGCAGGAACCGGCCTGCTTGTTCAAGCACTCCGGAGCGGCCACCCACTACCTCAGAAGATCACCCCGGACGGGGCGTATTTCGGCATTCCGGAATTCGTTTCGAACGACTCGATTATGAGTCACCGAGGGAATCGGCTAAAGTAGTGAACACGCCGAAAGGCAAAGGCCGCCAACAGGCCACCGGATACAGAATCCGAACCGGAAACGGAACGGAAAAAGGATCTGGTAAGGTTGGAAACGAAGGAAGCGCCCGGAGGGCCTGGAAACAGGAACGAAGGAAGCGTCCGCACCTTGAGAACTCAACAGCGTGCCAAAAATCAACGCCAGA
>NZ_JBIBBY010000006.1:0-354758 GCF_042900905.1 Streptomyces sp. NPDC012827
CTCCCGCGCCAACGGCCCCACCGGCCGCACCACCTCCCCCGGCACCCCCAACGGCTCCCGACTCGTCGCCAGCACCCGCACCCCCGGACACCGGGACAGGAGGGTCTGGACGAGTACGGCGGCGGCGCCGACCACGTGCTCGCAGTTGTCCAGCAGAAGCAGCATCCGGCGCCCGGCGCAGTGCTCCACGAGCCGCGCGAGACCGCCCTCGGGGCCGGACTCGGGAAGGGGCGGCCGGTTCCAGAGCTGTGTCTCCCGGCCGCCGAGGGCGGTGAGCACGGCGTCGGCGACGGCGGACTCCTCGCGGACGGAGGCGAGCTCGGCGAGGTGCACCGGCCCTTCGCACGTGTCGGCGGCCTCCAGCGCGAGCCGGGTCTTGCCGACCCCGCCGGGGCCCGTGAGGGTGACCAGGCGGTGGTCCCGGGACAGGGCGGTGACCGCGGCGAGTTCCCCGTCCCGGCCGATGAAGGAGGTCAGCCGCGCGGGCAGGGGACGGGGAGCCGTCACGTGGGGTTCGTCGGCGGCGGGGCCGGGCGTGCCCGCGAGGAGTTCGCCGTGCAGGGCGCGGAGTGCGGGGCCGGGGTCCGTACCGAGCCGGTCCGCGAGGGTGGCGCGCGCCTCCTCGTACGCGGCGAGGGCCTCGGCGGGCCGTCCGGCGGCGCGCAGGGCCCGGATGCGCAGGGCGTGGAGGGGTTCGTCCAGCGGGTGGGCCGCGCAGAGGGCGGCGAGCGGGGCCAGGACGCCGGCGGCCCGGCCCAGGGCCAGGTCGGCGGCGAGCCGGTCGCGCCGCGCCTGCGTGTGCCGCTGGTCGAGGCGTACGGCGAGGGGGTCGGTGTCCCGGCCGGGGAGGTCGGCGAGGGCGGGGCCCCGCCAGAGACCGAGGGCCTCGTCCAGGAGCGCGGCGGCCCGCTCCGGGTCGCCGCCCGCGAGGGCGGTCGCCCCTTCGGCGGCGAGATCCTCGAACCGGTGCAGGTCGATGTCCGCGCGCTCCGCGACCAGCCGGTAACCGCCGGGCCCGGAGGCGACGGCGCCGTGGCCGAGTGCGCGGCGGAGACGGCCGACGAGGGCCTGGAGCGCCGGAACGCGGTCCCTGACCCCGGCGTCGTCGTCCTCGCCCCACACCTGCGCGACGAGCGTCCCGGGGCCGACCGCGCGACCGCCCGCGGCGGCGAGTGCGGCGAGCAGCGCCCGGAGCCGCGCGCCACTGAGGGTGGCCTCCGTGCCGTCGGCACGGAGGGCCTGGCCGGGGCCGAGGACGCGGTACGGGAGGCGGCGGGAGGGCTGCACCGGCCCATTCTGCCCCGGGGCCGGAGTCCGCACCGGGTGCCCCGACCCGGGGCGGTGAGCGGCGTTCCCGGGCAGGAACGGGCGCGGCGCCCCGCCGTGCCTGGCCACCTCCCGTCCCCCGCTCCCCTCCCGTACCGCCGCCGGCCACGGAATCGACACGAACGGCGCCACGCCGTGTCATCGCCATGGCGTGGGAGGGGTGCCGGTTCGACAATGAGGAGGATGACCGAAGACGACCGGCGTACTCACGGGGGCGAGATCGGGCCCACCGAGTGGCTCGCCATGAACCGGACCGGCAGCTTCGACTGGGATCTCGACTCGGGCACCATCGACGTCGACGAGTCCGGGCTGCTGGTCTTCGGGCTGGGCCCGGACGCCTTCGACGGCCGCCCCGTGACCCTCGTCGCCCGGCTGGCGCCGGAGGAGCGGGTCCGGCTGGACGCGGTGGTGCGTACCGCCCTGACGGGAGGCTCCTCCTCGTACACCGCGCACTTCCCGATCCCGCAGGAGGACGGGACACCCCATTGGACGCATGTGCAGGCCCGGATCCTGCGGTCGCCGGACGGGCGCGCGCGGCGGGTCGTCGGCATCGTCCGGGACACCACCGCCGAGGTGACGCACTCGGCCTTCGTGCAGGAGCTGGAGCGACGGCGCGAACACCAGACGAGCATCGTCGAGCGGACCACGCAGGCGCTGTCGCGGGCGGTGACCGTGGACGACGTGACGGCCGCCCTGACCGGTCCGGGGGGTCTGGCGCGGCTCGGCGCCGACGGGCTGGCGCTCGGGCTGGTCGAGAACGGCTCGCTGAACGTGATCGCGCTCAGCGGTGATTCGCTCGACGCCCTGAACGTCTTCCGCACCCGCCGCCTGGACCGGGGGCTGCCGCTCGCCGAGACGGTGCTGAGCGGACGGCCCCGCTTCGTGTCGTCCTTCCCGTCCCTCGGGCGGGACTTCCCGGAACTGGCCCCGTACATCGAGCGGCTGAAGTTCCGCTCCGCCTGCTATCTGCCGCTGGTGGCGCAGGCCCGCTCGCTGGGGGGCATGGCCCTGTTCTACCGGGGGCGCAGCGAGTTCACCGCCGACGAGCGGATCCTCGCCCTCGGGCTCGCGGCGATCGTCGCCCAGTCGCTCCAGCGGGCGATCCTCTTCGACGAGGAGCGGGAGCTCGCCACGGGCCTTCAGGAGACGATGCTGCCGCGCCGCATCCCGGAGATCACGGGCGGCGAGATCGCCGTGCGGTACCACGCCGCGTGGAGCGGACGGCAGGTCGGCGGCGACTGGTACGACGTCATCTCGCTGCCCCGCAGCCGCGTCGGGATCGTCGTCGGTGACGTGCAGGGGCACGACACGCACGCCGCCGCCATCATGGGCCAGCTGCGGATCGCGCTGCGGGCGTACGCGGGCGAGGGGCACGCCCCGTCGACGGTGCTGGCGCGGGCCTCCCGGTTCCTCGCGGAGCTGGACACCAACCGCTTCGCGACCTGCACCTACGCCCAGGTGGATCTGGCGAGCGGGACCGTACGGGCGGTGCGGGCGGGGCACCTGGGCCCGCTGATCCGCCACACGGACGGCCGCGTGGGGCAGCCCAAGCTGCGGGGCGGGCTGCCGCTCGGCCTCGCGACGTACTTCGGGGACGAGGAGTTCCCGGAGACCCGGCTCGACCTCGTGCCCGGGGAGACCCTGGTGCTCTGTACGGACGGGCTCGTCGAGCAGCCGGGTACGGACATCGCGGCGGGGCTCGCCGCCCTGTCGGAGGCCATGAGCAGCGGGCCGCCGCAGGCCGAGGCGCTCGCCGACCACCTCTCGGACCGGCTGTGGGAGCGGTGGGGCGCGGGCGACGACGTGGCCCTGCTGGTGCTGCGGCGCAGCCCGGACCCGGGCACTCCGCGGGCCCCGCGCATCCACCAGTACATCCATCAGGCCGACCCCGCGGGGCTCTCCGACGCGCGGTCGGCGGTCGGTCAGGCGCTGCGCGACTGGGGGATGCCGGAACTGGCCGACGACGCCGAGCTGTTGACCGGGGAGCTGTTGGTGAACGTGCTGCTGCACACCGAGGGGGGCGCGGTCCTCACCCTGGAGGTGCTGCCCGAGCCGGTGCGGCGGGTCCGCCTGTCGGTGCAGGACCGGTCGAGCGCGTGGCCCCGGCGGCGTACCCCGGGCGAGGCGGCGACCTCCGGGCGGGGCCTGATGCTGCTGGACGCGCTGGCCTCCCGCTGGGGGGTCGAGCCGCGCGGCGAGGGCAAGGCCGTCTGGTGCGAGATCGGGCCGCCCGCGGCGGTGGTGGCCGACGTGTCCGTACCGGGACGGGAGTGAGCCGCCGTGGACCCCGTGGCCGCTCTGAACCGGATCGCGTTCCTGCTGGAGCGCGGTGGCGCGCCGGGTTACCGGGCGCGCGCCTTCCGTACGGCCGCGGCGGCGCTCGCCGTCCTGCCGGAGGGAGAGGCCGCGCGGCGCGCGCGGGCGGGCACGCTGGAGTCGGTGAAGGGCATCGGCCCGAAGACGGCGGCGGTGGTGCGCGAGGCGCTGGAGGGCCGCGTGCCGGAGTATCTGGCGCGGCTGGAGGCAGAGTTGGAGGAGTCGCTGGGCACCGGTGAGCGGCCGGAGACCGGCGAGACGCTGCGGGCGGCGCAGCGCGGGGACTGTCACCTGCATTCGGACTGGTCGGACGGTGGGGCGACGATCGAGGCGATGGGGCGTACGGCGGCGGGCCTCGGGCACGAGTGGGCGGTGCTCACCGATCATTCGCCGCGGCTGACGGTGGCCCGGGGCCTTTCGCCGGACCGGCTGCGGGAGCAACTGGACGTCGTCGAGAGGCTGAACGAGGAGTGGGCGCCGTTCCGGCTGCTCACCGGCATCGAGGTCGACATCCTGGACGACGGCTCCCTCGACCAGGAGCCGGAGCTGCTCGACCGGCTGGACGTGGTGGTCGGTTCGGTGCACTCGAAGCTGCGGATGGACGCGCGGTCGATGACCCGCCGGATGGAGCGCGCGGTGCGCAATCCGCTGCTCGACGTGCTCGGCCACTGCACGGGGCGGCTGGTGGCCGGCGGACGGCTGCGCCCCGAGTCGGAGTTCGACGCGGAGCGGGTCTTCGCGGCCTGTGCCGAATCGGGGACGGCGGTGGAGATCAACAGCCGCCCGGAGCGGCTGGATCCGCCGCGCCGGCTGCTGCGGCTCGCCGTGGAGGCGGGGGTGCACTTCGCCGTGGACACCGACGCCCACGCGCCTGGCCAGCTGGCGTGGCAGATCCTCGGCTGCGCCCGCGCGGAGGAGTGCGGTGTGCCCGCCGAGCGCGTGATCACCACCTGGCGGGCCGACCGGCTCCTCGACTGGACCCGGGGCTGAGAGGACCCTCCGCAGGCCGCGGGGACGGTGGTGGGCGCCGGGCTCCCGGGTCAGGCGCGCTGCCAGACCGTGGTCGCGTTGCAGAACTCGCGGATGCCGTGGCCCGCGAGTTCGCGGCCGTACCCCGAGCGCTTGATCCCGCCGAAGGGCAGCGCAGGGTGGGAGGCGGTCATGCCGTTGACGAAGACGCCGCCCGCCTCCAGGTCGCGGACGAAGAGGGTGATCTCCTCGTCCTTGCGGGTCCAGACGTTGGAACTCAGCCCGAAGGGCGAGTCGTTGGCGACGGCCACGGCCTCGTCGGCGTCCCGGACGGCGTAGACGGTGGCGACCGGGCCGAAGGCCTCCTCGTGGTGGATCCGCATCTCCGGCGTGATGCCGGTGAGGACGGTCGGCCGGTAGTACCAGCCGTCCCGCAGGGCGGGCTCGTCGGGGCGCCGCCCGCCGCACAGGGCGGTGGCACCGCGCCGTACGGCGTCGTCGACGAGCTCCTCCAGGTCGGCCCGGCCGCGCTCGGTGGCGAGCGGGCCGACGTCGGTCGCCTCGTCGAGCGGGTCGCCGACGGTGAGGGCGTTCATCGCGGCCGTGAAGCGCTCCACGAAGTCGTCGTAGACGTCCTGATGGACGATGAACCGCTTGGCGGCGATGCAGGACTGGCCGTTGTTCTGGACGCGGGCGGTGACGGCGGTCTTGACGGCCCGTACGACGTCGGCGGAGGGCATGACGATGTACGGGTCGCTGCCGCCGAGTTCCAGGACGGTCTTCTTGATCTCCTCGCCGGCGACGGCGGCGACGGCCCGGCCGGCCGGTTCGCTGCCGGTGAGGGTGGCCGCCACGACCCTCGGGTCCCGCAGCACCCCCTCCACCTCACGGGAGCCGATGAGCAGCGTCTGGAAGCAGCCGTCGGGATATCCGGCGCGGCGGAAGAGGTCACCGAGGTAGAGCGCGGTCCTCGGCACGTTGGACGCGTGCTTGAGCAGGCCGGTGTTGCCGGCCATGAGCGCGGGCGCGGCGAACCGGATCACCTGCCAGAGCGGGAAGTTCCACGGCATGACGGCGAGGATCGGCCCGAGCGGACGGTAGTGGACGCGGGCCCGGTCGGCGCCCGAGTCCTGCACGTCGTGCTCGCCCGGGTGCTCGTCGGCGAGCAGCGCCTCGGCGTGCTGGGCGTACCAGCGCATGGCCTTGGCGCATTTGGCGGCCTCGGCGCGGGCGGCGACGATCGGCTTGCCCATCTCGACCGTCATGGTGCGGGCGATGTCCTCGGTGTCCTCGTCGAGGAGTGCCGCCGCGGCGCGCAGCAGCCGGGCGCGCTCCGCGAACGAGGTGGTGCGGTACTGGCGGAACGCCTCGTGCGCGGCGGCGACGCGCCGCTCCACCTCGTCGGGCCCGTGGGCCTCGTAGGTGCGCAGCGTCTCGCCGGTCGCGGGGTTGACGGTGGCGATGCCCATGACCTGTTCTCCTTCCGCCCTCGCCCCCGCGTGCCCCCACCGGCAACCTCCCGCGCCGGAGGCCCGTACGCAACAGGGGCGGTGCGGTGGGGTGACCCGGTGCTCAGCCCGCGACCGGCGGGGGCGGTGGGGCCTCGGCTTCCGGCGCGGCTCCGGTCAGCCAGGCGAGGGCGCCCGACAGGTGGGCGCGGAAGGCGGGGTCGTGGTACGCCTCCGGGGCGTGTCCGAGCGCCGTGAAGAGGAAGCGGCCCCGGTCGATCCGCCGCGACCAGACGAGCGGGTGGTCGGCGCCGTGGGTGCCGCCCCGGTAGGCGGACTCGTCCGCGCGGGCGAGGACGCGGACGCCGCTGGACCGGGGATCGGAGGTGAAGTCGTACCACTCGTCGGTCCAGGTCCAGGCGGCCGGGAGCGGGACGGTGGCCGGGTGGGCGGGGGCTTCCACGAGGACGCGCCCGGGCTGGATCTCCGGGTGGCCGGCGAAACGGGTGCCGAGGAGTGCGCCGTAGAAGGGCCAGTCCGGTTCGGCGTTGGCCGCCGCGTGGACGGCGAGGAGGGCGCCCCCGGCGCGCAGGTAGGCCTCGAAGGCGGTGCGGCCCTCGTCGGAGAGGACGGTGCCGGTGGTGGAGAGCAGGACGACGGCGGCGCGGTGGGCGAGCCCGTCGGGGCGGAAGGCCGCCGGGTCCTCGGTGACGTCGGCCGTGAGGCCGAGCCCGGCCGCCAGTTCGGTGAGGGCGGCGGCCCCGTGCGGGATCGAGTCGTGACGGTAACCGGCGGTGCGGGTGAAGATCAGGACGTCGGCGGGGGGCAGGGGCACGCGGCGTTCTCCGGTCCTGGGCGGGGCAGAGGGGCGGGGCGAGCGGGGCGGGAAAGCGCTTGCCACCCGCGTCCGGAGCCGACGGTAGTCAGGTGCCCCGGCGCGCCGCAAGGCCGGACCCGCCCCGGAGCCGGGCCCCGCCGCCGCCGGTCAGCGCTCGTCCGGTTCCCGCGCGGACCCGTCCGGCAGGTCCCTGGTCGAGGCCTCCAGGAGCGCGGGCAGGAACTCCCGCTCCAGGCTGCCGGGGGGAAGGGCGTCCGGTTCCACGTAGCTCTGGGCGAGACCGCCCTCGCGCAGGGCGACGATCAGGCGGGCGAACCGGTCGGCGTCCACGGTGAGCGCGCGTCCGGCGCGGCGCAGGACCAGGGCGAGGCCGCGGGCGATCTCGGCGCGCAGCCGCTCGTCGTGGCGGGCGAGGACCCAGGCGGCCTGGGGGTCGCGGACGGCGTGCAGGGTGAACTCGGTGCTGACGAGGTACCAGTCGCGTTCCTCCGGCTCGACCCGGGCGGCGAGTTCGGCGATCCGCGCGACCGTGTGCTCCTCGGGACCGAGCGCGTCGATCGCCTCGGCGAGCCGCCGGACGATCCGCTCGCCGTGCTCGTCGAAGAGGGCGAGGAAGAGCTCCTCCTTGCTGGCGAAGTTCGAGTAGTACGCGCCCCGGGTGTAGCCGGCGCGCTCGCAGACCTGCTCGATCGTCGTGGCGTGGAAGCCGTGCTCGGCGAAGGTCTCCAGGGCGGCCTTCAGGAGGGCCGCACGCGTCCGGGGGCGCCGGCCGGTGACTCCCTTCGGCATCGTGGTCCCCTCCCGTGTCCGGGCCGCTCCCGCGCGGCCTCCGCCGCCTCCCCGCGCCGGAGGCGCCCACCTTACCCGCGCCTCCAGGCCGGGCGCGGATCGGCTGCGGCGGATAGGATTTCCCTCATGGGACAGCGGCCCGGCGCGCCCGCCGCACCCGCCCTGGTCCTCGAGATCGACGGGGACGCGACGCTGATGAACCCGAGCCGCGTCTATCGCATCGGGCGCGACCCCACCAGTGACATCGTGCTCTCGGACGCGCGGGCGTCCTGGCACCACGCGGTGCTCCGCGCCGCGGGGGGCCGGTGGACCCTGACCGACGAGGGCAGTACGAACGGCACCTACGCGGACGGGCGGCGTCTGGACGCGCCATGGGCGGTCGGGCCCGGGACGGCCGTGCGGTTCGGGCACCCGGACGACGGCCCCCTGGCGGTCCTCGCCGATCCCGCTCCGCCTCCGGAGCCGGAGCCCGGTCCGGAGCCCGTGGGCGCCCGGGAGCCCACCCCGCCGCCGGTACCGCCGGCTCCCGAACCCCCGCCGCCCCCGCCTCCGGTGCCGCCGGCCCCCGAACCCCCGGTGCCCCCGACCCCCGGGGCACCCGCCGCCGCGCCCTTCGCGGACCCCGCGCCCGGCCCCGTACCGGCGTCCCACGCACCGCAGGCCCCCGCGCCCGGGCCGGAGGCGTACCGGCCGCCCTCCGTCGCGCATCCCGCCGCGACCGGCACCTTCCGGCAGCCGACCTCCGTCCGGCCGCTCCCGGCCCACAGCGTCCGCATCGGCCGCTCGCCCGACAACGACGTGGTCGTCGCCGATCTCGTCGTCTCCCGTCACCACGCCGAGCTGCGCGCCCACCCCGACGGCACGTACGGGATCCACGACCTCGGCAGTCACAACGGCACCTTCCTCAACGGGCGGCCGGTCGCGGACGCCCGGGTCACCCCCGACGACATCGTCGGCATCGGCCACTGCGCGTTCTGCCTGATCGGCGGGCAGCTCGTCGAGTTCACCGACAGCGGCGAGGTCTCCCTCGACGTGCAGGCGCTCTCCGTCACCGTCGACCACGGCCGCAAGACCCTGCTCGACGAGGTGTCGTTCCCGGTGGGCGAGAAGTGCCTGCTGGCGGTCGTCGGCCCGTCCGGCGCCGGCAAGTCCACGCTCCTCAACGCCCTGACCGGACAGCGCCCCGCCGACCGGGGCACGGTCCTGTACGACGGCCGCGACCTGTACCGGGACTACGCCGAGCTGCGGCAGCGCATCGGGCTCGTCCCGCAGGACGACATCCTGCACCTCCAGCTGAGCGTGCGCCGGGCCCTCGGATACGCGGCCGAACTCCGCTTCCCGGAGGACACCGCACCCGCCGAGCGGCGCGACCGCGTGGACGAGGTGATCCGGGAGCTGGGCCTCACCGAACGCGCCGGCCAGCCCATCCACAGCCTCTCGGGCGGCCAGCGCAAGCGCGTGAGCGTCGCCCTCGAACTGCTCACGAAACCCTCCCTGCTGTTCCTGGACGAGCCCACCTCCGGTCTCGACCCGGGAATGGACCGCTCCGTGATGCACATGCTGCGCGGCCTCGCCGACGACGGACGCACCGTCGTCGTGGTGACCCACAGCGTGCTGAGCCTGGACGTGTGCGACCGTCTGCTCGTGCTCGCGCCGGGCGGCCGGGTCGCCTACTACGGGCCGCCCGGCGAGGCGCTCGGCTTCTTCGGGTTCACCCAGTGGCCGGAGGCCTTCGAGGCCTTCGAGAACGACCGGGGACGCGACTGGGCGGGGACGTACCGCTCCTCCCCCGTCCACCGGCGCTACATCGCCGAGGCCACGGCCCGCGCGGACGTGCCCCTGCCCGCGCGGGGCGCGGGAGCCGGGTCCGGGGCGGGGCTTCCGGCGGCCGGGGAGCCGGCGCCGCCGCCGAAGGCGCAGAGCTGGGGTTCCCAGCTCCGCACCCTCGTCCGCCGGTACGCGGCGGCGCTCGCCGCCGACCGGACCTTCCTCGCCATCATGATCGCGCTGCCGTTCGTGATGGGGGCGATGGCCCGCGCCCTGTCGGAGGGCCGGCTCAACCCCGAGTCGACCCTGAACGTCCTGCTCATCCTCTGTGTGGGCGGTGTCCTCACGGGCGCCGCGAACGCCGTCCGCGAGCTGGTCAAGGAACGCACGATCTACCGGCGCGAGAGAGCCGTCGGCCTCTCCCGCTCCGCCTACCTCGCCTCCAAGGTGGTCGTCCTCGGCGCGGTCACCGTCGTCCAGGCGGTCGTGCTCACCCTGGTCGCCCTGGTCGGCGTGCCCCTGAACGTCCCCGGCGGGAAGGGGGTCCTGCTGCCCCCGCTCGTGGAGATCACGCTCGCGGTCGCGTTCCTCGCCTTCACCGCGATGATGCTGGGCCTGCTCGTCTCGGCTCTCGTGCGCAAGGAGGAGGTGACGATGCCGCTGCTCGTCCTCCTCGCCATCGTGCAGGTCGTGTTCTGCGGCGCCCTCCTCACCGTGCGCGGCACACCCGGCCTGGAGCAGCTGGCCTGGCTGGTGCCGTCCCGCTGGGCGTTCGCGGCGATGGGCGCGACCGTCGACATCGGCAGGACCGTGCCGGGCGAGAAGACGTCCGACCCGCTCATGCGCCACACGGCGGAGGCCTGGCTGTTCGACATGGGCGTCCTGGCGGTGCTCTGTCTCGTCCTCGGGCTGCTGGTGGCCCGGCTGCTGCGGCGGCACGAACCGGTCGTCATGCGGCGCCGGTAGGAAGGTGGTCCCGTGAGCGTTCCCGTACCCGACCTCCTGCCGGACTTCCGGCCGAGCCACGTCGTGCCCCGGGACGGGCTCGCCGCCTGGGAGGCGCCGGATCCGGCGCTGCCGACGGTGCCGCTCGACGCGTTCCTGCCGGTGGAGCTGGTGGAGCGCAGCGGTGACTGGGGGCGGGTGGTGTGCTCGAACGGCTGGACGGCCTGGGTGGACGCCCGGCTGCTCGTCGCGGTGCCCGCCGATCCGCCGGCGGCCGGCCGGGCGGCGGCGCGGACCGCCGATCCCCGGCCGCTGATCGCCCGCGCCGAGGACGCGCTCGGCCGCTACCGGCGGGCGGCGGAGGAGCTGGCGGCGGGCCGCCTGGACGGCGAGACGTTCCGGCGGCGCACGCGCGGGCTGCGGGTGGGGATGGTCGTGGACGGCGAGTCGGTGTGGCTGTACGACGCCGAGCACGAGCGCTGGGTGTACTGCGACGGCTCCGGTCTCCGTACGTACGCGGTGTCGGCGGCCCCTCGGCGGGCGCCGGTCCCGGACGGCGACGAGGACGGCGAGGCGGCGGAGGGCCGTCCCGGCGAACGGGACACGGGGGCGGCCGGCCACGAGCCGACGCGGGTGGTGCCCGGGCTGGGCGGGGCGGTGGCGCCCCCGCCCACACAGGTCGTGCACCGGCCGTCCGACCCGGCGGGTGAGGGTCCGTGACGGGCGGCGACCGGGAGGCGGAGCTTCCGGCGGGCCGGCCCTCCGGGCTGCTCGGCCGGGAGGTGGCGGGCTACCGGGTGGAGGGCGAGATCGGGCGCGGCGGCATGGCGGTCGTCTACCGGGCGCACGACCTCCGGCTCGACCGGACGGTGGCGCTGAAACTGCTCGCGCCCGAGCTGGCCCGCAACGACACCTTCCGGAAGAGGTTCGCGCACGAGTCGCGGGTCGCGGCCTCCATCGACCACCCGCACATCGTGCCGGTCTTCGACGCCGGGGAGACGGAAGGGGTCCTGTACATCGCGATGCGGTACGTGGCCGGGCAGGACCTGGCGGCGCTGCTCGGCCGCGAGGGGCCGCTGCCGCCGGCGAAGGCGGGCCGGATCGCGGCGCAGGTGGCGTCGGCGCTGGACGCGGCGCACGCGCACGACCTGGTCCACCGGGACGTGAAGCCGGGCAACATCCTGGTGGCGGAAGGCACGGACGGCGACCACCCGGAGCACGTGTACCTGACCGACTTCGGGCTGACGAAGAAGTCGCTGTCGCTGACCGGGTTCACGACGGTGGGCGAGTTCGTGGGCACGCTCGACTACGTGGCGCCGGAGCAGATCTCGGGGAAACCGGTCGACGGCCGGTGCGACGTGTACGGGCTGGCGTGCGTGGTCTTCGAGACGCTGGCGGGGGCGCCGCCGTTCCGGCGGGACACCGACTGGGCGGTGCTGTGGGCGCAGCAGTACGATCCGCCGCCGCCGCTCTCCGAGTTGCGGCCGGGTCTCGCGGGCGCGGCCGACGCGGTGTTCGCGCGGGCGCTCGCGAAGACGCCCGAGGAGCGGTACGGGACCTGCCTGGAGTTCGTCGCGGAGCTGCGGGCCGCCCTGCTGTCGGGCGCCGGCGCGACGCGGTGGGGGCCGGGACGGAGTGGTTCCGGCTCCTCGGGGGGACCGGTGGGCCCGCCGCCAGCGCCGCCCGCGTGGGCGCGGCCGGTCTTCCGCGAGGTGTAGGGGGACTCGATGCGGGGGCGGGGTCAGGAGGCGGTGGCGGGGACTTCACCCTTGCGGCGCACGCGGGAGGCGAGGAGGCCGCCGAGCAGGCCCTCGACGAGGCCCCAGAGCAGGGCGAGCCCGACGGTCCGCCAGACGTGGGGGCGCAGCAGGACCTCGCCCCCGAGGGAGTCGAGTTCGCCGATGCCGAGGATCGAGAGGCCGAAGCGGGCTTCCACGAGGGTGAGCGGCGCGGTGACCAGGAGGGTCAGGGCGAAGGCGACGCCGAGGTGCAGGGCGTGCTGCCAGAGCCGTACGCGGGCGGGCGAGCGGACGGCCGCCACGAACGCGGCGGCGAGGAGCAGCACGGCGGCGACGGGCAGGAGCCACCAGGCGCGGCCGTCCTGCGCGGCGAGCGAGGACAGGTCGACCGTGGACAGGCCGTTCCGCCCGTCGCCGCCGGAGCGGAGGACGGCGTCGAGGACCTGGGGCATGGGCAGGCCGAACGGCCCCTCGGCCTTCCCCTCCCAGGCGCCGCCGATGCCCACGCCGAGCGCGAGCCAGGTGATGTTGGGCAGGCCGAGCAGGAGGACGGCGAACGTCTGGGCGGCGTGGCCCCGGGTGGCGGCGACGACCAGGCCGACGACGAGGCCCAGGAGGACGTACGCGAGGAGCAGCAGGAGCATCGCGGAGGCCGCGGGCCGCACGGCCTCCTGATGGCGCAGGAGGCGGGCGGGCAGGGGGGCGGCGCGGGAGACCAGGAGGGCGAGCAGGAGGACGCCGAGGATCCACAGGAGTCCGTGGAAGAGGGTCGGGCCGAGGTCGGCGCGGAAGCCGACGGTGGGGTTCGCGGCGTCCAGGAGTTCGCCGAAGAGGTCGGCGAGGGGGCTGTCCTCGGGGCCGCCGGGGAGCGTGAGGCGGAAGTCGTGGCGGGCGAGGGCGGTGAGGCCGGTGAGGGCGAGCAGCCACAGGACGACGGTGCAGGCGGCGCGGACGAGGAGTTCACGGACGGGTGTCACGGCGTGGTGGCGCAGGGGCCGCAGGAAGAGGGCGCCGGTGACGAGCGCGCCGACGAGGGTGACGGTGAGGGGCATGGCGGTGAGTTCGGCGCGGGTTCCGGCCAGGGCGCCGGCGTCGCCGGAGAGTTCGACGGCGCCGCCGGCGGCCATGACGACGACCGCGGCGAGGACGGCGGGGAACCCGCCGGGCAGGTCGGCGGCGCCGGCGGCCCGGAGGCCGAGCGCCGCGGTGACCGCCATGGCGAGGAGTCCGGCGGCCACGGCCGCGAGGGCCTGCGCGGCCATGCGGACGAGGTGGCCTCCGGTCGTCGCGGACGTCGGCCGGGGCGTGGGGGTGGGGAGCCGCTTGCGCACGCCGCCCACGCTAGTACCGGTGGGGTCCGCGCGCCGCCGGGCCGCGTCCGACCGGTGACGGGCGGCGGTCTCCCCTCACCTGACGCGTGCCGGGTGGGGGCGCTCCGCTTGCGGGGGGCGTCCGTTCCGCGCACACAATGGGCGCGGAACGGAAGAAAGGGAAAAACGTGACTTCCCACCCGCCGTCCGGCCCCCCGTCGGGGCCGCCCGCAGGCCCGCCCTCCGGCCCCCTCTCCGGTCCCGGCGCCCGCCCGGGTTCCACCGGTTCCGCCGGTCCACCCCCGCCGCCCGGACCACCGAGCGGCGGTGGCGGCCGGAGCGGTCCGGGCGGTGGCGGCCCCCCGGACGGCGGCCCGCCGCCGGGCGGACCGTCGGGCAGTTCCCCGGCCGACGGCGGCAAGGGCGGCGGCCCCTGGTGGCGCTCCGTCCCGAAGGTCGCCTCGGTGACCGCCGTCCTGGTCGCCGTCGCCGCGCTCGCCGTGGTGCTCACCAACAGGCCGGACGGTTCGGGTGACACCGCCCGGTCCGGCGGGGGTGAGGTCTTCCTGCAGAACGCCGCGGCGACCGGCCCGGATCCGTTCACCCCCTCCACCGCCCGCACGGACGGCGCCTCCTCCGCGCCGGCCTCGCTGCCGCCCCGTACGGCCTCGGCCGAGGCGGGCACCCCGCGGGTGTCGGGTGCGGCGCCCGGCCTGTACGGCGGAACGCGGTCCGTGGCGAGCTGCGACGTGGAGCGGCAGATCCGGTTCCTGGCCGACGAACCCGCCAAGAACACGGCCTTCGCCAAGGTCCTCGGCATCCGGCCGGACGACGTCCCGTCGTACCTGCGGTCCCTCACTCCGCTGAACCTGCGCGTGGACACCCGGGTGACGAACCACGGCTTCCGGGACGGCGCCGCCACCTCGTACCAGGCGATCCTCCAGACCGGCACGGCGGTGCTCGTGGACGGCCGCGGGATGCCCAGGGTGCGCTGCGCCTGCGGCAATCCGCTGACGGACCCGGTGGCCCAGCGGGCCCCGCGCACGATGGGCACGCCGTGGCAGGGCTTCAACTCCTCGCAGGTCGTGGTGGTGGCGCCGGCGACCACCGTGGTCAAGGTCTTCGTCGTGTACGACCCTGTCGACGAGGGCTGGTTCGCCCGCAAGCAGGGGGACACCGGGGAGCGCGACCGGCCGACGCCCCCGCCGCCCCGGCCGACACCCTCGGTGTCCACGCCGCCCACGTCCCCGGGGACGGACTCCCCGTCGTCGCCCGCGACCGATTCCCCGTCGACGTCGACGCCGACGTCCCCGGACCCGCCGTCCTCGCCTCCGTCCTCACCGCCCTCCGATCCGCCGTCGGATCCGCCCTCCGACCCACCCTCCGACCCAGCGTCGGACGGTCCCGCGTCCCCGCCGTCCGGCCCGGTCACCGACTCACCGGGGGACACGACGGACCGGTCGGCGCCGGCCGTGGTCCCGTCGACGGCGCCGTCGACCGAATCCCCGGCGGAGTCCACGACCGACTCACCCCCGGCGCCGGGGCCCGCCGGCCGCCTGGTGTGAACCCCGGCCGCCGAGGCCCGTCACCCGGGGCGGCGGCCCGTACCCCCGCACCGGACGGAACCGGGACGGGGGTACGGGACCGGGCGCCGGGGTGGGGCGCAGGGCGGGGCCGGGAACGAGGAGGACGGGGCAGGCCGCCCGGGCCAGGACCCCGCGCCGCACCGGACGGGTCCGCGGGCACGCCGTGAGCCCCGGGCGCGCCGCCGCGCCGAGACCGGGCGGCCAGGGAGGCGAGTGAGCCGCTCACCCCGACGACGACCCGGCCGGGGTCACAGCGGCTCCCACACGTGCGGGCGGGCCGGGCGCACGGCGGCGGTGCCGGTCGGGCGGCGGCCCGTGGCGGCCGTGGCCCGCAGACGGCGGACCCAGGCGCGTACCGCCCAAGGTCGGGCCGGGCGCTCCTCGGCGCGTCGCTGCCACAGGCGCTCGTCGCGGTCGGTGAAGTGGGCGGTCATCGCGGTCTCCTTCGCTGTCGGCCCTCCGCCGGCGCGTCGAACGCGCCGTACGCGGGCCGCCGGTGGGCGGCCACCAGGCCACTGGACAGGAGTCTGTAGCCTTATTGGCCCGGACAGCAGAGCCAATGAGGAGTGATTGGCATGGCAGAGGCCCGAGTGGTCCACACCGCGGACCGGACGCTGACGGGCCGCCAGCTCGCGTCCCTCCTGACCCCGCCCCCCGAGGGCCGGTTCGGCTACCGCGAGCTCGCGCGGGCGGTCCGCGAGGCGCTCCTCGACGGCCGGGTGGCACTCCGCCTGCGGCTGCCCGCCGAGCGGGAGCTCGCCGGGGTGCTCGCGGTGAGCCGGACGACGGTGACGGGGGCGTACGACCTGCTGCGGGAGAGCGGGTACGCGCACAGCCGCCGGGGCGCCGGCACGTGGACCGCCCTGCCCGAGGGGCAGGCCCCGACGTCGCTCGGCTCCTTCCACGGCGAGGGCACGGCCACCATCGACCTGGCCCTCGCCGCCCCGGAGGCGCCCGCCGCCGAACTGGCCGCCGCGCTCGCGGCCGCCACCGCCGAGCTCCCCCGCTACGCCAGGACCCAGGGCTATCACCCGTACGGCCTGCCGGCGCTGCGCGCCGCCGTCGCCGAGCGGTACACGGCGCGCGGTCTGCCCACCCGGCCGGAGCAGATCCTCGTGACCACCGGCGCCCAGCAGGCCCTCTCGCTGGTGCTGGCCCTCCTCGGGCGGCCGGGCGACCGGGTGCTGGCCGAGAACCCCTCGTACGCCAACGCGCTCGACGCGATGCGCGGCCGGGGCCTGCGGGTCACGCCGGTGCCGGTGACCGAGCACGGCTGGGACACCGGGCTGGTCGAGGCGGCGCTGCGGCAGACCGCGCCGCGGCTCGCGTACCTGATCCCGGACTTCCACAATCCGACCGGGCGGCTGATGCCTCAGGAGCAGCGGCGGGAGGTGGCCCGGGCGGCGCGCGCCACGCGGACGTGGCTCGTCGTGGACGAGACGCTCACCGACATGGCACTGGACGTGCCCGCGCCCCGGCCGTTCGCCTCGGGCGTCGGCGGGGGCGACGGGGAGCAGATCGTCTCCGTCGGTTCCCTGAGCAAGAGCTGCTGGGGCGGGCTGCGGGTCGGCTGGGTACGGGCGGCGGCCGGCGTGGTGACCGAGCTGGCCCGGGTGCGGATCACCGCCGATCTGGCCGGTTCGGTGCTGGATCAGCTGGTGGCGGTGGCTCTGATGGACCGGCTCGGCACGATCCTGCCGGAGCGGATCGCGGAACTCCGGCGGCGGCGTGAGGCTCTGACCGCCGCTCTGGCGCGGCACGTGCCCGAGTGGCGGTGGACGGTGCCGCCGGGCGGGATGTGCCTCTGGATCGACCTGGGGCGGCCGGTCGCCTCCGCGCTGTCCGCCCGCGCGCTCCGCCACGGGGTGCGGGTGGAGGGCGGGGCGCGGTTCGGCGTGGACCCGGGGACGCACGAGCACCGGCTGCGGATCCCGTACACGCTGGCCGAGGAGGTGTACGAGCCGGCCGCCGAGCGGCTCGCGGCGGCGCTCGACGGGGCGCCGGGGCGCTTCGCGGACCCGGCCCTGCCGGACTGGGTGGCGTGAGGCGGCCGG
This sequence comes from Streptomyces sp. NPDC012827, assembly GCF_042900905.1. Taxonomy (NCBI): domain Bacteria; kingdom Bacillati; phylum Actinomycetota; class Actinomycetes; order Kitasatosporales; family Streptomycetaceae; genus Streptomyces; species Streptomyces sp. NPDC012827. The sequence continues at coordinate 17,088 of NZ_JBIBBY010000006.1, forward strand.
GGCGGGTGGGGCGCGCGTCCGGTTATTCGGATGCCGCCTCCGGCAGGTCCGTGTACGGTCCAACGAGTGGAACCATTGACCGACAAACAGATCCGTTCGTCCTTCGTGAACTGCACGAAGGGCGAGGCCGCGCGGCTCAAGCTGCCGCTGGACTTCGCCGAACTCCCCTGGCAGGACCTGGACTTCCTCGGCTGGGTCGACCCCGGCGCGCCGCTGCGGGCGCACCTGGTGGTCCCCCGTGAGGACGGCCCACTGGGCGTGACCCTGCGCGTCCCGGCCGTGGGGCGGACCAGTGCCGTGAAGACGAGCCTGTGCCAGGTGTGCCTGACCGCGCACGCCTCCTCCGGGGTCGCCCTGCTCGCCGCGCCGCTGGCCGGCGGCCGGGGGCGGGAGGGGAACACGGTCGGCATCTACGTCTGCGCCGACCTCGCCTGCTCGCTGTACATCCGGGGCAAGCGGCAGCCGAGGCTGCGCGGGGGCAAGCGCCACGACGAGACGCTGTCGATCGAGGAGCGGGTGGCCCGCACGATGGGCAACCTCGACGCCTTCCTGGCCCGGGTCACGGCCGTCTGAGGCCGCACCGTGCCGTGGGGGGGGGGCGGGGGGGCCGCCCCCCCCGCCCCCGGGGGGCCCCCCCCCGGGGGGGGGGGGGGGGGGGGGGGGGGGGGGCGCGGGGGGGGGGGGGGGGGGGGCCGCCGCCCGGGGGGGGGGGGGGGGGGGGGGGGGCCCCCCCCCCCCGGCGCCGGCGGACCGCCGCGCGTCAGCGGAAGGCCTGTTCGCCGGTGAGCGCCTTGCCGATGACGAGGGAGTGGACCTCGCTGGTGCCCTCGTAGGTGAGGACCGACTCCAGGTTGTTGGCGTGCCGGAGCACCGGGTACTCCAGGGTGATGCCGTTCGCGCCGAGGATGGTGCGGCACTCGCGGGCGACGGCGATGGCCTCGCGCACGTTGTTGAGCTTGCCGACGCTGACCTGCTCGGGGGTCAGGGTTCCGGCGTCCTTGAGGCGGCCGAGGTGGAGGGCGAGGAGCATGCCCTTGCCGAGCTCGACGGACATGTCGGCGAGCTTCTGCTGGGTGAGCTGGTAGGAGGCGAGCGAGCGGGCGAAGACGACCCGGTCGCGGGCGTAGGAGATCGCCGTCTCCAGACAGTCGCGGGCGGCGCCGAGGGCACCGAAGACGATGCCGAACCGGGCCTCGTTGAGGCAGCCGAGCGGACCGGAGAGGCCACGGGCGCCGGGGAGCACGGCGTCGGCCGGCAGGCGGACGCCGTCCAGGACCAGTTCGCTGGTGACGCTCGCCCGCAGCGACAGCTTCATGCGGATCTCGGGGGCGCTGAAGCCGGGGGTGCCGGCCGGGACGAGGAAGCCGCGGACGCCGTCCTCGGTGCGGGCCCAGACGACGGCGACATCGGCCACCGAGCCGTTGGTGATCCACATCTTGGTGCCGTTGAGCACCCAGTCGGAACCGTCGCGCTTGGCGGTGGTCCGCATGGCGCCGGGGTCGGAGCCCGCGTCGGGCTCGGTCAGGCCGAAACAGCCGATGTACTCGCCGGCCGCCATCCGCGGCAGCCACCGCTGCTTCTGCTCCTCGGAGCCGTACTTCCAGATGGCGTACATGGCGAGGGAGCCCTGGACGGAGACCAGGGAGCGCAGGCCGGAGTCGACGGCCTCCAGCTCCAGGCAGGCCAGGCCGTACGCGACGGAGTTGGTGCCCGCGCAGCCGTAGCCCTCCAGGTGCATGCCGAGGACGCCGACGCCCCCGAGGGCGCGGGCGAGTTCGCGGGCCGGGATCTCGCCCTTCTCGAACCATTCGGCGACGTGGGGGCGCAGTTCGCGGTCGGCGACGGCGCGCACGGTGGCGCGGATCTCGCGTTCCTCGTCGGTGAGCAGTCCGTCGACGGCGAGCAGGTCGAAGGGGTGGACGGGCGCGGACGGCGACGGCTTCGGTGACTTCGGCGAGTTCACAGGCGGCCTCCTGGCGGCGACGGTGTGAGGGTGCAACGCGGCGAGCGGAAGCGTAGCGGGAGATCGGATTTTGGATCCAGTATTGAAAATCCGCCAAGCCGGCCCTAGCGTCCGACGGGATCCGATCTTCCCCCTGACCGTCGGCGAAGGAGACACCATGGCCCCCGCAGACCCGCCGGACCCGACCGCCGGCGCGCTGTCCGGAATCGTCGTCGCCGATTTCGGGAGGGTTCTCGCCGGGCCGTACATGACGATGCTCCTGGCCGATCTCGGCGCGGACGTGATCAAGATCGAGCGTCCCGGTTCGGGCGACGACACGCGCGCGTGGGGACCGCCGTTCGCGGACGGCGAGGCCACGTACTTCCTCGGGGTCAACCGGAACAAGCGCTCGGTGTCGCTCGATCTGACGGACCCGGAGGACCTGGCGGCGGCGCGGGCGATCGTGGACCGCGCGGACGTCCTGGTGGAGAACTTCCGCCCCGGCACGATGGAGCGGCTCGGCCTCGGCCACGAGGAGGTCCGCAGGACCAATCCGGGGCTCGTCTACTGCTCGGTGACCGGCTTCGGCACCGCCGAGGGCGCCCGGCTGCCGGGCTACGACCTGCTGGTGCAGGCCATGGGCGGCCTGATGAGCGTCACCGGTGAACCGGGCGGTCCCGGTACGAAGGCGGGGGTCGCGCTCGTGGACGTCGTCACCGGTCTGCACGCGGGGCTCGGGATCCTGGCGGCCCTGCGCCACCGCGAGCGGACGGGTGAGGGCCAGCGTGTGGAGGTGTCCCTGCTCGGTTCGCTGCTCTCGGCGCTGACCAACCAGGCCGCCGCGTACCTGGGCGCCGGCGTCGTGCCGCGCGCCCTGGGCAACCGGCACCCGAGCATCGCCCCGTACGAGGTGTTCGAGGCCCGGGACCGGCCGCTGGTCCTGGCGGTCGGCACGGACCGGCAGTTCCGGGCACTGTGCGAGCGGCTCGGCCGGCCGGAGCTGGCCGGGGACGAGCGGTTCGCGACCAACACGGCCAGGGTGGCGCACCGGGAGGAACTGGTGGCGGCGCTGGCGGGGCCGCTCGGGACGCGGACGGCCGACGCGTGGTGCGAGGAGCTGACGGCCGCCGGGGTGCCGTGCGGGCCGATCAACGACCTCGCCGCCGCGTTCGCGCTCGCCGACCGGCTGGGGCTCGACGCCCACGTTCCGCCGTCCGCGGCCGGCCCGGGCCAGGTGGCCCATCCGATCCGGTTCGGTGCGACCCCGCCGTCCTACCGGGCCGCCCCGCCGCGCCTCGGCGAGCACACCGGGGCGGTCCTCGCCGAGCTGGGACGGCCGCCGCGCACCGGCTGACCCGTAGGAAGATGGTCCGGACCGGCGGCGGTGGCCCGCGGGCCGGGGAGCGACGGAACGGAAAGGTCGGAGACGATGAGCGGCGCGGTGGAGAGGCGGCGGCCCCCGACGGCCCAGCAGTTCGTGCTGGAGGAGCTGCGGCGCGCCATCACCAGCGGGGAGCTCCGCCCCGGCGCGCCGATCCGGCAGGACGCGCTCGCCGCGCGCCTCGACGTGAGCCGGGTCCCCCTGCGCGAGGCGCTGAAGGCGCTGGAGGCCGAGGGCCTCGTCGTCCACCGCATACACCGCGGCTACTTCGTCGCCGAGCTGTCCCTGGCTGACCTGGAGGAGATCTACCGCATCCGGCAGCTCCTGGAGACGGAGGCCGTCCGCAAGGCCGCCGTCCGGATGCCCGACGGGACGATCGCCGCGCTCGAACGGATCCAGCGGGAGGTGGAGGCGGCGGCCGGGGCCGGTGACGTGACCGCGATGGCCGCCGCGAACCGGCGCTTCCACTTCACCCTGATCGAGGCCTCCGGGATGCCGCGCCTCGTGCGGCTCATCGCCACCCTGTGGGACGCGACCGACGCTTACCGCTCGCTGTACTACGCCGAACCGCCGCACCGGAAGCAGGCGGTGCGCGAGCACCGGGCCGTGATCTCCGCGCTGGTCAACGGTGACGAGGAGGCGGCGGTCCGGTGGCTGGACGAACACCGCGCCCACGCGGTGGCCGCCCTGCGCGAGGTGCTGGATCTGCCGCCCGAGACCGGGCGCGCCGGGGCCTGACCCGCCGTCGGGCCGGGAACGCCACCCGGGACCGGCCCCGCCGCCCGCGCCCGTACCGCCCGTACCGCCCGTGGGGCCGCTCCGGCCCCCGGCTACCCTGACGGCGCCGGACCCGAGGAGGAACGAACCATGGCGCGGATGCCGTCGGCCGAACGACGCAGGCAGCTGGTCGAGGCGGCGATCAGGGCGATGGCCCGGGACGGGGTCGCCCGGACGACCACGCGGTCGATCTGCGCCGAGGCGGGGGTCTCGCTCAGCGTCTTCCACTACTGCTTCGACTCCAAGCAGGCACTCCTGGAGGCCGCGATCGAGACGATCACGGGCTCGTACGTGACGCGGGTGATGGCGGCGGTCGAGCCGAGGGCCACGCTGCGCGAGACCGTGCGGGGCGCGCTGCGGACGTACTGGGACGACGTGACGGCCCGTCCGGGCGAGCACATGCTGACCTACGACCTGACCCAGTACGCCTTGCGCGAGCCCGGGTTCGAGGATCTGGCGCGGGCCCAGTACGAGCGGTACGTGGTCTCGGCGGCGTCGCTGGTCGAGCAGGTGACGGCGGTCGTCGGGGTGGAGCCGCGGGTGCCGGTGGGGGTGATCGCGCGCTGCCTGGCGGCGTCGATCGACGGGCTGACGCTGCAGTTCCTGGTCCTGGGCGACGAGCGGGCGGCCGAGGAACTGCTGGAACTGACGGCCGATCAGCTCGTGCGGCTCATCGAGGGCTGAGGCGGGTCTCCCGCCGGGAGGTGAGCCGCCGGGGCGTGCCGCTCGGCCGGGTCGCCGGGCCGGACGGCCGGGCACCGCGTGCGCATCCGGGCGCCCGGGATCCGGGCGCGGTCTTCAGCAGGTCGTCCGTCCCGGACTCTTGACTCGTTCCACCCGCACCGCGATCCTCGGGGCGCCCGGTACACCCCCACCGACCGGAGGCATCGCAGCTCATGACGCGACTCACGACACACAGAGCACGCGGATACGTTCTCGTCCCCCTCCTCCTGGCTCTCGCGGCCGTCCTGTTCGGCTCCGCCCCCGTCCCCGCCGCCGACGCGGGCACCGCCTGGTGGGAGCCCGCCTCCCGCCCCGCGCCGGACTCCGGCGTGAACGTGACGGGCGCGCCGTTCCGGGGCACCGACGCGCAGGGCAGGGTGCGCGGCTTCGTCGACGCGCACAACCACCTCATGTCCAACGAGGGGTTCGGCGGCCGCATGATCTGCGGCAAGCCGTTCTCCGACGCGGGTGTCGCCGACGCCCTGAAGGACTGTCCGGAGCACTACCCGGACGGCTCGGGCGCCATCTTCGAGAATCTGACGGGTGGTGACGGCCACCACGACCCCGTCGGCTGGCCGACCTTCGCGGACTGGCCCGCGCACGACTCCCTGAGCCACCAGCAGAACTACTACGCGTGGGTCGAGCGCGCCTGGCGCGGCGGGCAGCGGGTCCTCGTCAACGACCTGGTGACCAACGGCCTGATCTGCTCGCTGCTGCCCCGGGACCGCGGCTGTGACGAGATGGAGTCGATCCGGCTGCAGGCCCGCAGGACCTACGAGATGCAGGAGTACGTCGACCGGATGTACGGCGGCCCCGGCAAGGGCTGGTTCCGGATCGTCACGGACGCCGCGCAGGCACGCTCGGTGGTGGAGCAGGGCAAGCTGGCGGTCGTCCTGGGGGTGGAGACCTCGGAGCCGTTCGGCTGCAAGCAGGTCCTCGACGTGGCGCAGTGCGACCGGGCGGACATCGACCGTGGGCTGGACGAGCTGCACGCGCTCGGCGTGCGCAGCATGTTCCTCTGCCACAAGTTCGACAACGCGCTCTGCGGGGTCCGTTTCGACAGCGGAACGACCGGAGTGGCGGTCAACATCGGGCAGTTCCTGTCCACGGGCACCTTCTGGGCCACGGAGAAGTGCTCCGGCCCGCAGCAGGACAACCCGATCGGTCTGACCGCGCCCCCGGCGATGGCGGCGAAGCTGCCGCCCGGTGTGAGCGTCCCCGCGTACGCCGCCGACGCCCGGTGCAACACCCGCGGTCTGACGCGGCTCGGCGAGTACGCCCTCAGGGGCATGATCGACCGCGGCATGATGCTGGAGCTGGACCACATGAGCGTCAAGGCCGCGGGGCGGGCGCTGGACATCCTGGAGGCCGAGGAGTACCCCGGGGTCCTGTCCAGCCACAGCTGGATGGACCTGGACTGGACGGAGCGGCTCTACCGTCTCGGCGGCTTCGCCGCCTCGTACATGCACGGTGCCCAGGGGTTCGTCGGGGAGGCCGCGCAGAAGGCGGAGCTGCGCCGGAGGTACGGGGTCGGCTTCGGCTACGGCACGGACATGAACGGGGTCGGCGGCTGGCCGGGCCCGGTCGGCGCGGGCGCCCCGAACGCGGTGACGTACCCCTTCCGCAGCGTCGACGGCGGTTCGGTCCTGGACCGGCAGGTCACCGGTGAGCGGACCTGGGACCTCAACACGGACGGGGCGGCGCACAACGGTCTCGTACCGGACTGGATCGAGCAGATCCGGCTCACCGACGGCGGCCGGGCGGTCGTGGACGAGCTGGCGCTCGGCGCGGAGTCGTACCTGCGGACGTGGAAGGCGACGGAGGACCACGAGCCCGGCCTCGACCTGGCCGCCGGCCGGCCGGTGACGGCGAGCACCACGCAGTGGTGGAACCCGTTCACCGGCTTCGCGCCGGGCCTGGCCGTCGACGGCGACACCGGCACCCGCTGGGCCAGCGAGTGGTCGGACGACCAGTGGCTGCGGGTGGACCTCGGCGCGGTGCACCGGGTCGGCAAGGTCACGCTCGACTGGGAGCGGGCGCACGCGCGCGCGTACCGGATCGAGCTGTCGGAGGACGGCGGTACCTGGCGGACGGCCTGGTCGACGGAGGCGGGCGACGGCGGGTACGACACGGCGGAGTTCGCCTCGCAGCCGGCCCGGTACGTCCGGATCCAGGGCGTGCGGCGCGCCACCGACTGGGGCTACTCGCTGCACGAGGTGACCGTACGCAGGTCGTGACGGCGCGGTGGAGGGGGCCGGCCGGACTCCGGGGAGTCCGGCCGGCCCCGGCCGCGCGGAACCGTGCGGCCGGCTCAGCCGGCCGAGGGGCCGGTCCAGTCGGCCGGCACACGCGCGAGGCGCACCCGCTGGGGGTGGTCGCCGACCTCGACCGTGGCCACGCGCCGGCCCGTGGCGAAGTCGATGGCGGAGACCCGGTCGGAGCCGCTCTCGGAGATCACGCAGGACCGGCCGTCGCCACTGACGGTGGCCCAGTAGGGCTTGGCGGCGGGGACGAGCGGGCCCTCCTGGAGGGTGGCGCGGTCGACGACGGTGGCGTAGTCGTCCATGGTCCCGGCGACACAGAGCTTGCTGCCGTCGGGGCTGATGGAGAGGCCGTGGTGGCGCGAGTCGTTGACCCAGGTGGTGCGGTCGGGGTCGGTCGCCGGGCCGCCGGGGAGGTTCTTCAGGCGGGTGATCCGGTCGGTGGCGAGGTCGTACTCCAGGAAGCCGCCCAGGAAGGAGACCTGGAAGTAGAGCTTCTGCTCGTCCGGGGTGAAGGCCACCGGCCGGACGGCGTCGGAGAGGTCCGAGCGTCCGAAGGCGTCGAGACGGGAGCGCATGTCGATGACCCGGACCGTCTCGAAGGTGCGCGCGTCCACGACGGTGATGCGCCGGTCGCCCTTGGTCCAGTCGAGCCAGGGGGCGTCCAGAGCGGTGGTGACCTCACCGATGGACATGTTCCAGAGCAGCCCGTCGGAGGTGAAGACGTTCTCGTGCGGCTTGTCACCGGTGGCGAAGGAGCCGACCTGGCGTCCGGTCTCGATGTCGAGGACGTGGACGGTGTTGGCGGTCGAGGCGGAGACGGCGACGCGGGTGCCGTCGGGCGAGACGGCCATGTGGTCGGAGCGGTGACCGGCGACGGGGAAGCGCCAGTTGACGCGGCCGGTGCGCAGGTCGAGGGAGACGACGTCGGCGAAGCTGGGGCGGGAGACGACCATGGAGCCGCCGTCGGGGGTCGCGTACATGTCGTCCACGAACTGGTCGTGGCCCTCGCCGGGCCCGTGGCGGACGCCGAGGAAGAAGGCGAGCTTGACGGGGTCGAGGTAGATCTCGCGGAGCCGCTCCTCCTTGTCGGGGATGACGTTCACGCGGCCGATCCGGTGGAAGTCGCCGCGGGCGGCGATGACGTCGGCGGTGCCGTCCCAGTTGTTGCCGACGAACATCACCTCGCGCAGGGCGGCCGGGGCGGGTGCGGGGGTGGCGGCCCCGGTGCCGCCGGAGGCGGCGAGGAGGGCGAGGGCGGCGGCGAGCAGGCCGCCGGCCCGGCGGACGCGGGAGGCGCGGCGGGGCCGGCCGGGGTGGAGGTGGGCGGGCGTGCGGGGATCGGGCATGGGGGTCCTTCTTCCCTCTCGCGACGGCGACGTACCGGAGAGTAGGCATGTCCATGACAAGCCCACAAGTCCTCGTCCGGCCACGCCTTACCGCCCCCATACCTCCGGACCGGCCGCCGTGCGGGATCATGGGGTCCGGAACCCAGAAGGGACGGAACGGACGATGAGGCACCGCAGTGTCGCGGACCTGATGACGCCGACCGCCGTGGCGGTGCAGCGCGGGACCCCGTTCAAGGAGATCGCGCGGCTCCTCGACGAGTACGGGATCACCGCGGTGCCGGTCGTGGACGAGGAGAACCGGCCCGTCGGCGTGGTCTCCGAGGCCGACCTGCTGCGCCGGCACACCGCCAAGGACGGTCCCAGCACGGCGGAGGCCATGATGACCAGCCCCGTCGTCACCGCCCGGCCCTCCTGGACGGCCGTCGAGGCGGCCCGGCTGATGGAACGGCACCGGGTGAAGCGACTGCCCGTGGTCGACGCGGACGGCCGGCTCATCGGCGTCCTCAGCCGGAGCGACCTCCTCCAGCTGTTCCTGCGGCGGGACCGCTCGATCCAGGAGGAGATCCGGGAGGACGTCGTCGTCCGCATCCTGCGCCTCTCCCCCGCCGCCGTGCACATCGACGTGGACGAGGGCCGGGTGACCCTGAGCGGCACCCTGGCGCGCCCGGCCCTGGGACCGATCCTGGTCCGGCTGTGCGAGTCGGTGGACGGCGTCGTGGAGGTCGTGGACCGGCTGGTGTACGAGGAGGCCATGGGCGGGACGTGACGGCGTGCCGCCCACCCGCGCGGGCGTGCGCCGGCCCCGGCGCCGGGCGCCGGTGCGCGCGGGCCCGGGTGACCCGGCGCGGCCGGCCCGGTGCCGGGGCCCGGACGAGGGCGCGCGGGTTCGATGACCGGGTTCGGGCGGCCGGACTCAGGTGACGGCCTCGGGCCAGCCGTACCCCGGGCCGGTGCGCCGCGGGAGCGTCCCGGCTCCCACCGCCTCCATCTCCCGGTCGGCCTCCCGCATGAGCTTGCCGGCCAGGTCCTTCATCGCCCGGCCCGCGGCGAGGTCGTCCCCGATCACCGGCACGTCCGCGTCCGCCGGGTTGCAGCGGGCGGAGCCGTGGCCGGTGAGGGTCGAGGTGCCGGTGTCGAGCCGGGCCTCCGCCCTGGTCCTGCCGCCTTCCTCGACCAGATCCAGGCCGACCGTCCACTCGAGGTGCCGTGTCATGGTCTGCCTCCTCACGCCGGGCCGCGGCCCACGGGCGCGCGGCCCCTTTCCCGTACCTTCCAGGATCCTCCCGGCGGAGCCCCGGCGCACGGGGTCACCGGCCGCCGTCAGGCGGGGGTGAAGAGATCCGCGCGGGCGTCGCCGAGGACGAAACCGTTGTCGAGGCGGACCCGGACCGTCACCCGGCGCGCCGCCGTCCGGTGCGCGGTCCACGCGGGCTCCAGGGACGCGACCTCCGCCACGAGCCGCTCCCTGCTCGCCGGGGGCATCTGGTGCCCGAAGTCGTCGAGGAGGGCCTTGAGACGCTCGTACTCGCGCACCTCGGGGCCGGGCTCGGCCCGGTGCTCCTCGGCCCGTACGACGGTGCCCTCCGTGCCCGCCGCGAGGAACAGCGTCCCGGCGGGGGCCTCCGCCTCCTCCGGCTGCTCGCCGGCGGGCAGGAGCGTCCCGGCCAGCCTGAGGTCCGCCGCGAGCTTCACCCGTCGGCCTTCGTGCCACGTCGTCATCGGACCTTCATACCGCAGGCCGCCGTCCCGTACCGCACCGGGTCCGCCGTGGTCAGCCCGCCCAGCGGCCGGAGAAGAAGGTGACCGCGAGGACGACGGAGAGGGGCGCGGACAGGCAGAGCACGGCGGTCCACAGGCGCGGGCGGTCCACGGTCGCGCGGGCGAGGGCGATCCACAGCGGCCACCAGAGCAGGCCGGCGCGGGGGACGGACATGTACCAGTACGAGGTGCCGAGCGCCCACAGGCTGAGTGCCACGTAGCAGGCCTCCGGCAGGCGGCGGGCGCGCAGGAGGTACGCGACCAGGAGCAGCCCGGTGACCATGGCGAGGAGTTCGGCCTGCCACAGGAGGGCGTACGAGGTGGGATGGGCGTGGCCGAAGGCGGCCTCCCAGGTGGTGCCCCAGGACTCCCAGGGGGTGTGGAAGTCGCGGTACCAGCCGCGTTCCTGGGCGTGTTTCCACGCCAGGGGGTCGCCGGTGCGGGCGTAGAGGTACCCGAAGTAGAGCAGCGGGGGCAGGGCGGGGAGCGCGAGGAGGGGGCAGCGGCGCAGGTCACCGCCGGCACGGGCGGTGAGGAGGAAGTGGACGGCGAGCGCGGCGGCGAGGAAGAGGCCGCTGACGCGCACGGTCGTGGCGCAGGCGGTCAGGAGGGCGGCGGCGCCCCAGTCGCGGCGGAGTGCGGCGAGCCAGGCGGGCAGGGCGAAGGCGAGGAACAGGGCCTCCGTGTAGCCGACGGCGAGGAAGACGGCGCAGGGCGAGGTGAGCAGCAGGAGGACGGCGCGCCGGCCGTCGGCGGCGCTCGGCAGGTGGAGCCGGGCGACGCGGGCGAGGGCCACGACGGCGACGGCGCCGGCGACGAGTGAGATGAGGAGCCCGGCGAGGGTCCAGTCCGGCACGGCGAGGTGGGCGAGGCGCAGTGTGAGGGGGAAGCCGGGGAAGAAGGCCGCCCTGTTGTCCTCCTCGGCGGGGCGGGCCCCGGGGTCGTCGGGGAAGTAGCCGTCGCGGGCGATGTGCAGGTAGTGGTTCCAGTCCCACCGCTCGGCCACGGCGACGAGCCGGCCGGGCGTCCGGGCCTCGGGGTCGCGGGGGAACAGCCAGGCGGTGCAGTACGCGACGAGGGCGAGGGCGGCGCGGGTGAGGAGGTAGAGCAGGAGGACGTCGCGGTCGGCGGCGTCGAGCCGTGGGAGCCGCCACCGCCGCCCCGGGGCGGGGGGCCGGGACGGCGGCGGGTGCGCGGCGGGAGTCACCTCCACCCTCGGGGCATGTCCGGCTATGAGGGTCATGTCTCTCTTTCCTCAGGGCGTGGTGGGGCACGGGACCGCGACGGGGCGATCCCGCGGGGCGGGGCCGGGTGGGGGTCAGCGGTCGCCGGTACGGGTGGGGAACGCGGTCGTGCCGGTGCTCGTGGGGATGCCGCCGGGCACGGTGGTGCGGGGTGGCGAGGGGGGTGGCGAGGTCGTGGCGGCCGTGGTCGCGCCGGTGGCGGGCGGCCGGGTCGTGCCGGCCGGTGCCGGGGGTGAGGGGCGGCTCACCGAAGGGCTGGTGGCGGGCAGGACCGGCTCGGAGCCCCCCGGCAGCAGAGCGGTGAGGGCCGCTGCCCCGCCGCCCACCAGGAGGCAGGCCGCCGCCGCGCAGACGGCGAGGCGGCGCCGGTGAGCCCGGCGGCCCCGGGCGGAGATCTCCGCGGCGGGCGGGAGGGCGGCACGGGTGCGTCCCGCCTCCGCGGCTTCCTGGAACAGCGACCGCAGCGGGTCGTGGGGCTCATGCACCGGGTGCCTCCTCACGGGGCGCGTGCTCGATACGGGGGTCGTCGATCCGGTGGGCGAGGGCCGCGCGGCCACGCGCCAGGTGCGTCTTGACGGTGCCGGTCGACAGACCGGTCTCGCCGGCGACCTGGTCCACGCTCAGATCGCACAGGTAGTGGAGGGTGAGCGTGCGCCGCTGCTGAGGAGGCAGCCCGCGCAGGGCCTCGACGAGGACGAGGTGGTCCGGTTCGGGCCCGGCCACCACCGGGGGTGCCCCGCCGCGCCGCCAGGCCTCGGTCGTCCGCCGCCGGAACCGCCACCGGCTCACCGCGAGCCGCCACGCGACCGTCCGGATCCACGCCTCCGGCTGCCCGTCCCGGTCGAGCTGGCGCCTGCGGCTCCAGCCCTTGACGAAGGCCTCCTGCACGACGTCCTGCGCCTCGTGCAGGTCGCCGAGCATCACGTACAACTGGCCCGTGAGCCGCGCCACCGCGTGGGCGTAGAACTCTTCGAACTCCTCGACGGTCAACTGCGCTCTCCCGGATCTCCGACAACACCCCGCATACGCCGGGGGCGGGGCGCCCGGTTGACACCGGACGCCGGAAACCAGGGTGATCGTGATCACGGAACCGTACGGCTCCGACACGCGTCGGGGGTGCGGCCCGGCCGGCACGCCGCCGGCCGGGGACGATCCCGTCGCGTACGTGACCACGGCGGCGGCAGGGCCGATACTCGGCAGGGGCACCCCGGCGGCCACCGCCGGGACCGGCCTTCGAGCAGCACGCACCACCGCCAGCCGCACACCGTCAGACCAGCAGGCCGGACGGCCCGCCCCCCACCGGGAGGAGAGCGGGCCGCCGGCTCGCGAGGCCCGAGGAGACCGCTGTGAAGATGCTCATCAACGTCCCCGAGACCGTCGTCGCCGACGCCCTGCGGGGGATGGCCGCCGCGCATCCCGAGCTCACCGTGGACGTGGAGCGCAGGGTGGTGGTGCGGCGGGACGCGCCGGTGGCCGGGAAGGTGGCGCTGGTGTCGGGCGGCGGGTCGGGGCACGAGCCGCTGCACGCGGGGTTCGTGGGCCCCGGGATGCTGGACGCCGCGTGTCCGGGCGAGGTGTTCACCTCGCCCGTGCCCGATCAGATGGTGCGGGCGGCGGCGGCCGTCGACAGTGGCGCCGGGGTGCTGTTCGTCGTCAAGAACTACACCGGTGACGTGCTGAACTTCGAGATGGCGGCCGAGCTCGCGCAGGACGAGGGTGTGCGGATCGCCCGGGTCCTCGTCGACGACGACGTGGCGGTCACGGACAGCCTGTACACGGCGGGGCGGCGCGGCACCGGCGCGACGCTGTTCGTGGAGAAGATCGCCGGGGCCGCCGCCGAGGAGGGCGCGCCACTGGAGCGGGTCGAGGCGGTGGCCCGGCGGGTGAACGAACGGTCCCGCTCCTTCGGGGTGGCCCTCGGCGCCTGCACCACGCCGGCGAAGGGATCGCCGACCTTCGACCTGCCGCCCGGCGAACTGGAGCTGGGCGTGGGCATCCACGGCGAGCCGGGCCGGGAGCGGCGGGCCATGATGACGGCCCGGGAGATCGCCGACGTCGCCGTCGAAGCCGTTCTGGACGACCTGCGGCCCTCGGGCCCGGTCCTGGCGCTGGTCAACGGCATGGGCGGGACGCCCCTGCTGGAGCTGTACGGCTTCCACGCGGAGGTGGCGCGGGTGCTCGGGGAGCGCGGAGTGCCGGCCGCCCGGGCCCTGGTGGGGAACTACGTGACCTCGCTGGACATGGCCGGCTGTTCGGTGACGCTGTGCGAGGCGGACGAGGAGCTGCTGCGTCTGTGGGACGCGCCCGTGCGGACGGCCGCGCTCCGCTGGGGGCTGTGAGCCGGGGCCGCCGGACACATCGGCAGGGAGACACGGGAGAGGACCGGGATGACGGAGACGGCGGGAACGTACGGCACGGAGTTCTTCGTGCGCTGGCTGGAGGCGGTGGCCGGGGCGGTCGAGCGGGAGGCCGACCGGCTGACCGAGCTGGACGCGGCCATCGGTGACGCCGACCACGGGGCCAATCTGCGGCGCGGTTTCACGGCCGTGCGCAAGGCCCTGGAGGAGGAACCGCCGACGGCGCCGGGAGCGGTGCTCGTCGCGGCCGGGACGCGGTTGATCTCCACGGTCGGCGGCGCGTCGGGGCCCCTGTACGGGACGCTGCTGCGGCGTGCGGGCAAGGCGCTCGGCGACGATCCGCGGGTGACCCGGGAGCGGTTCGCCGGGGCGCTGGGCGAGGGGGTGGAGGCCGTTTCCCGGCTGGGTGGCGCGGCGCCGGGGGACAAGACGATGCTGGACGCGCTCGTGCCGGGTGTGGAGGGGTTGAAGGTGTCCTTCGCGGCGGGGCGGGACCGGGCCGGTGAGGGTGCCGCCGCAACCGTGCCGCTGCGGGCGCGCAAGGGCAGGGCCAGCTACCTGGGCGAGCGCTCGGCCGGGCACGAGGACCCGGGCGCGGCCTCGTCGGCGCTGCTGTTCGCGGCGCTCGCCGCCACGGCCCGCGTGGAGACCGGGGACGGGACGACGACGGACGGGGAGGGGGCGGCATGAGCGCCGGTCGGGTCGGGATCGTCCTGGTCTCGCACAGTGCCGAGGTGGCGGCGGCCGTGGCCGAACTGGCCCGGGGCCTCGCCGGTGGCGGGGACACGGCTCCGGTCCGGCCGGCCGGCGGCACCCCGGACGGGGGTCTGGGCACGAGCGCGGAGCTGATCGCCGAGGCGGCGCGGGCGGTCGACGGGGGCGCCGGGGTGGCCCTCCTGGTCGATCTGGGCAGCGCCGTGCTCACCGTGAAGGCGCTGCTCGCGGAGGGCGGCGAACTGCCCGAGGGTGCCCGGCTGGTCGACGCGCCGTTCGTGGAGGGCGCCGTCGCGGCCGTGGTGACCGCGAGCGCGGGCGGCGGCCTGGACGAGGTCGCGGCGGCGGCCTCGGAGGCGTACACGTACCGGAAGGAGTGACGGGAACCGGTGTGCGCGGGGGGCGTGCGACGACAGCGCGCAGTGAGCGGGAGAACGCGCCGGGTGGCCGCCGTGTTGTGATGCACCTGGTCAACCCACTAGTGTCACAGCGCCTTGGTGTACGGGAAACCGGTGCAGTACCGGTGCGGCCCTCGCCACTGTGATCGGGAGGTCCGGCTCCATCCCCCTGGGGAAGCCACTGCACCGCCGCGGGAGACCGCCGGGGTGTGGGAAGGCGGAGTCGGGCGGCATGACCGTCAGCCAGGAGACCGGCCAAGGCGCGTTGTCCATCCACGAGGTGCTGGAGAGGGTCTCCCAACCATGCATATAGCCGAGGGGTACCTGCCCCCTGTGCACGCCGCCGCCTGGAGCGTCGCGGCCGCACCGTTCGTCGTCCACGGAGTCCGCGCGCTGACCCGCGAGGTGCGGTCCAACCCCGAGTCCACCCTGCTGCTGGGCGCCTCCGGCGCCTTCACCTTCGTCCTGTCCGCGCTGAAGCTTCCCTCGGTGACGGGCAGTTGTTCGCACCCGACCGGCACGGGGCTCGGCGCCATCCTGTTCCGCCCGCCGATCATGGCGGTGCTCGGCACCCTCACGCTCCTCTTCCAGGCGCTGCTCCTGGCGCACGGTGGGCTGACCACCCTCGGCGCGAACGCGTTCTCCATGGCCGTCGCCGGCCCGTGGGCGGGGTACGGGACGTACCTTCTGCTGCGCAGGTCGGGGGCGCCGCTGATGGTGAGCGTGTTCTCCGGCGCGTTCGTGGCGGACCTCTCGACGTACTGCGTGACCAGCGTGCAGCTGGCCCTCGCCTTCCCCGACCCCGGCAGCGGCGTGACGGGTGCGCTGGCCAAGTTCGGCGGCATCTTCGCGGTGACGCAGATCCCGCTGGCGGTCAGCGAGGGCCTGCTCACGGTGCT
Source organism: Streptomyces sp. NPDC012827 (assembly GCF_042900905.1). Taxonomy (NCBI): domain Bacteria; kingdom Bacillati; phylum Actinomycetota; class Actinomycetes; order Kitasatosporales; family Streptomycetaceae; genus Streptomyces; species Streptomyces sp. NPDC012827. The sequence continues at coordinate 32,891 of NZ_JBIBBY010000006.1, forward strand.
CGTGATGCGGCTCCTCGCGCAGTCCAGCAAGGGCGACCTGGTCCGGCTCGGCGTTCTCGCCCGGCCGGCCGGGGCCGCCGGTGACGCCGCGCCGTCCGAGGGGGCGAACGCCCGATGAGCCGGAACGCGAAGATCAACACGCTGCTGCTGCTCGTCGTCGTGGCCCTGGCGGTGCTGCCGCTCGCCCTCGGTCTCGGCGACCACAAGGAGGAGCCCTTCGCCGGGGCGGACGCCGAGGCGGAGACGGCGATCACGGAGCTGCGGCCGGACTACGAGCCCTGGTTCGCCCCGCTGTACGAGCCGCCGTCCGGTGAGGTCGAGTCGGCGCTGTTCGCCCTCCAGGCGGCCCTGGGCGCCGGTGTCCTCGCGTACTACTTCGGCCTGCGGCGCGGGCGGAGGCAGGGCGAGGCCCTCGCGGAGCGCGGGACGCCGGCGCAGAGCCCCGGAGGGCCTCGGGCGTCCGCTCCGGGCGCCGGGGCCTCCGGGGCTCTGGGGGCGGTGTCCGAGGACGCCGGGGCCTCGCCTGGAGGAGCCCGCGGCGCCGGAGCCGGGGAAGGAAGCGCGTCCGCGTCCGGGGCAGGGACGGTCGGCCCGCCCGTACCCCCCTCGCGCGGGGACACGTAACCGCCCATGCTGCCGATCGACGCGGCGGCGCACAGCAGTCGCTGGCGCCGCCGGCATCCCGCCGAGAAGGCGCTGCTCGGCTTCGGGCTCACCCTGTGCGCGGTGTCGCTGCCGCCGTGGCCGGGCGCCGTCCTCGTGGGCGCGGCCACCCTCGCCGTCCTCCTGGGTCCGGCGGGTGTGCCGGGCCGGGCGCTGTGGCGGGCCTTCCGGGTGCCGCTCGGCTTCTGCGTCACGGGGGCCGTACCGCTCCTCTTCCAGGTGGGCGGGGGGCAGTTCGTGGCGCTCGCGCCGGACGGCCCGGTCCACGCGGCCGAACTGCTCCTGCGCAGCGCGTCGGCGTCCCTCGGGGTACTGCTGTTCGCGTTCACGACACCCGTCTCCGACGTCCTGCCCCGGCTGGTGCGGGCCGGGGTGCCGGCGCCGGTCGTGGACGTGGCGCTCGTGATGTACCGGATCGTCTTCCTGCTCCTGGACGCGCTGGCGAAGATCCGTCAGGCGCAGGCCGCCCGCCTCGGGCACACCACCCGGGCGGCGGCCTGGCGTTCGCTGGCCGGGCTCGGCGCGACCGCCTTCGTCCGCGCCTTCGACCGGGCGCACCGGCTCCAGTCGGGACTGGCCGGACGCGGGTACGACGGGACCCTGCGGGTCCTGGTCCCGGCCGCGGCGGTCTCCCGGCCGTTCCTCGCCGCGACGGGCGCGCTCCTGTCCGGGCTGGTCGCCCTCACCCTCGTACTGGAAAGGTTCCTGCCATGACGGCGTCTGCTCCCGTGGTGCAGCTGGTGGGGGCGGGGTTCGCCTACGAGGACGGCCCGGCCGTCCTGTCGGACGTGGACTTCGCGGTCGCGGAGGGGCGCGCCGTCGCGCTGCTCGGCCGCAACGGCAGCGGCAAGACGACGCTGCTGCGGCTGCTGAGCGGCGGCCTGCGCTGCGGGAGCGGCGCGCTGCTCCTGGACGGTACGGAGGTGGCGTACGACCGGAAGGGGCTGACGCGGCTGCGGACCACCGTGCAGCTGGTGGTGCAGGACCCGGACGACCAGCTGTTCGCCGCCTCGGTGGCGCAGGACGTGTCGTTCGGGCCGATGAACCTGGGGCTGCCGGAGGAGGAGGTGCGGCTGCGGGTCGCGCGGGCGCTCGCGGCCCTCGACATCACGGCGCTCGCGGACCGGCCGACGCACCTGCTGTCGTACGGGCAGCGCAAGCGGGCGGCGATCGCGGGGGCGGTGGCGATGCGGCCCCGCGTCCTGATCATGGACGAGCCGACGGCGGGGCTCGACCCGCACGGCCAGGAACGGCTGCTCGACGCCCTGGAAGGGCTGCGGAAGGCCGGCACGACGGTGGTCATGGCCACGCACGACGTGGACCTGGCGCTGCGGTGGGCGGACGAGGCGGCGGTCCTCTCCCCCGGCGGACTGCGGACGGGGCCGGTGGACCGGCTGCTCGGGGACCACGACCTCCTGGACGCGGCCCGGCTGCGGCGGCCGTGGGGCACGTCGGTCGGACGGCTGCTGCGGGCGCAGGGCCTGCTTCCGGCGGGCGCACCGGAGCCGCGTACGCCGGAGGAGCTGGACGCCTGGGCGGCCACGCTCGCCCCGGGAGCCCCCGGCACACCGGGAGCCGCCGGCCCCTCCTGAGCGGCACCCCGTTCCGCGGCCCCGGGCGCCTCCACGCGCCCGGGGCCTTCGCCGTCCTCGCGCCTGCTCCGGCCGGGGAGTAGTGGACATCACGCCCGCATTCTTCTGCAACTAGTTGCAGAATCACCTCCCGCTCGCCTACAACAGAGCACGACGACCGCGCGAGGAGGAGCCCCATGAGCCCGTACCCCCACCTGCTGAGCCCGCTCGACCTGGGGTTCACCACGCTGCCCAACCGGGTCATCATGGGGTCGATGCACGTCGGCCTGGAGGAGGCGGAGCACGGTTTCGAGCGCATGGCCGCCTTCTACGCCGAGCGCGCCCGCGGCGGCGCCGGCCTGATCGTCACCGGCGGCATCGCACCCAACGAGGCCGGCCGGCCCTGGGACGGCGGGGCCAAGCTCACCACCGCCGAGGAGGTGGCCGAGCACCGGCTGATCACCGGGGCCGTGCACGAGGCCGGGGGCCGCATCGCGATGCAGATCCTCCACTTCGGCCGCTACGCCTACCACCCCGGCCTGGTCGCCCCGAGCGCGATCAAGGCCCCGATCAGCCCCTTCGTACCGAACGAGCTGACCGATGCCGAGGTCGAGCAGACGATCGAGGACTACGTCCGCTGCGCCGAGCTCGCCCGGGAGGCCGGCTACGACGGCGTCGAGGTGATGGGCTCCGAGGGTTACCTGATCAACGAGTTCATCGCCGCCGCCACGAACCGGCGCACCGACCGCTGGGGCGGTTCGTACGAGAACCGCGTCCGGTTCCCGCTGGAGATCGTGCGGCGGATCCGGGAGCGGGTCGGCACGGACTTCATCCTGATCTACCGCCTCTCCATGCTGGACCTGGTGCCCGGCGGCTCCACCCTGGAGGAGGTCGTCCAGCTCGCGAAGGAGATCGAGGCGGCCGGCGCCACCCTCATCAACACCGGCATCGGCTGGCACGAGGCCCGCATCCCCACCATCGCCACGTCGGTGCCGCGCGGCGCCTACACCTGGGTGACGAAGAAGCTGATGGGGACGGTCTCCGTGCCGCTGGTCACCAGCAACCGCATCAACACCCCCGAGGTCGCCGAGGAGATCCTCGCGGAGGGCCGGGCCGACCTGGTCTCGCTCGCCCGCCCCTTCCTCGCGGACCCCGGCTTCGTCGCCAAGGCCGCCGCCGGCCGCGCCGACACCATCAACACCTGCATCGGCTGCAACCAGGCCTGCCTGGACCACACCTTCAGCCTCAAGATCACCTCCTGCCTGGTCAACCCGCGTGCCTGCCACGAGACCGAGCTGGTCCTCTCCCCCACCCGGCGAGCGAAGCGGATCGCGGTCGTCGGCGCGGGCCCGGCCGGGCTCGCCTGCGCGGTCTCCGCCGCCGAGCGCGGCCACGTGGTCACCCTCTTCGACGCCGCCGCCGAGATCGGCGGCCAGCTGAACATCGCCAAGCGGGTGCCGGGCAAGGAGGAGTTCGACGAGACCCTGCGCTACTTCCGGGTCCAGCTCGACGAGCGCGGTGTGGACGTCCGCCTGAACACCCCCGTCGCCGCCGGTGACCTCGCGGACTACGACGAGGTCGTCGTGGCCACCGGCGTCACCCCGCGCTCCCCGGGCATCGCGGGCGAGGACCACCCGAGCGTCCTCAGCTACCTGGACGTGCTGCGGGACGGCGCGCCGGTCGGCGAGCGGGTCGCGATCATCGGCGCGGGAGGCATCGGCTTCGACGTCGCCGAGTTCCTCACCGACGGCGGGGAGGGCGCCAGCCAGGACCCCGAGACCTACTTCCGCCAGTGGGGCGTCGACACCTCGTACGAGAACCGGGGCGGACTGCGCACCCCCGAGCGGAGCGCCCCGCCGCGCCGGGTGCACCTGCTCCAGCGCAAGACCAGCAAGGTCGGTGCGGGCCTCGGCAAGACGACCGGCTGGATCCACCGCACCGAGCTGAAGCACCGGGGCGTGGCGATGGTGGCGGGCGCGTCGTACGAGCGGATCGACGACGAGGGGCTGCACCTGACGATCGACGGCGAGCCGCAGGTGCTGCCGGTCGACACGGTGGTGCTCTGCGCCGGGCAGGAGCCGAGGCGGGACCTGTACGAGGAGCTGGTGGCCGCGGGCCGTACGGCGCATCTCATCGGCGGTGCCGACGTGGCCGCCGAGCTGGACGCCAAGCGCGCGATCGACCAGGGGACGCGGCTCGCCGCCACCCTGTGACCCACCCCCGGCCCCGGCGGCCGGCCCGTGAACCGTCCGCGGAGCGCGGGGCGGCCGAACCTAGGATGCGAGCATGTCCCTCCCGCACGCGATCCTCACCGCCCTGCTCGAGAAGCCGTCCTCCGGTCTCGAACTGACGCGCCGCTTCGACAAATCGATCGGCTACTTCTGGTCGGCCACGCACCAGCAGATCTACCGGGAGCTCGGGAAGCTGGAGCAGGCGGGGCACATCCGGGCCCTGCCGGCTCCGGTTCCGGTGCGCGGGCAGCGCAAGGAGTACGAGGTGCTGCCCGCGGGCCGCGCCGAACTGAGCACGTGGGTGGCCGGCGCGGAGGACCCGAAGCCGATGCGCTCGGCACTGCTGCTGCGCATGCGGGCGGCGGCCGTGGTGGGCTCCGCCGGCCTGCGGGCCGAGCTGGAACGGCACCTCTCCCTGCACCAGGGGCAGTTGGCGGAGTACCTGGCGATCGAGGAGCGGGACTTCCCACCGGAGCGGCGGGGGTCGGAGCCGGACCGGCTGCGTCATCTCGTGCTGCGGGGCGGGGTCGAGCTGGAGCGGTTCTGGGTGGAGTGGCTGACCGGGGCCCTGGCGGAGCTGGGACCGGAGGAGGAGCGGCCCGCGCCCTGAGCCGGACCCCCGTTGTTCATGGAAATCATTTTCATGTAGCGTGACCGCCACGTTCCCGACGACGGAGGTCCGTTTCCCATGGCCGTACCCAAGCGCAAGATGTCCCGCTCCAACACCCGCCACCGCCGCTCCCAGTGGAAGGCCACCACCCCGCAGCTGGTCCCCGTCACCGTCGACGGCGTGGTCCACCGCGTCCCGCAGCGCCTGGTCGCGGCGTACGAGCGCGGTCTGCTGCGGCCGGAGGGCTGAGCGGACGGGCACCGGGCACCGGGCGGCGGCGCGTCCACGCGCCGGGCCCGGGAGAGGGTCCGGCGCGCACACGAAGGAGGGGGCGGGACGGCCCGGCCTCACACCTCCCCCTTCGCCGCCTTCCGCCACGCGGCGTCCCGCAGCAGCCGCAGGCCGTTGAGGCCGACGAGGACCGTCGAGCCCTCGTGGCCCGCGACACCGAGGGGCAGCGGGAGGTGGCCGGCGAGGTCCCAGGCGACCAGGACTCCGATGCAGACTCCGGCGATCACCAGGTTCTGCACGACCAGCCGGCGGGCGCGGCGGGAGAGGGCCACCACGGCGGGGATCGCCGCGAGTTCGTCGCGGACGACGACCGCGTCGGCGGTCTCCAGGGCCAGGTCGGAACCGGCCCGACCCATCGCGATGCCCGCGTGGGCGGCGGCGAGGGCGGGCGCGTCGTTGACCCCGTCCCCGACGACCAGCACCTTCGCGCCCGCCCGCTCCCACTCCCGTACCGCTTCGGCCTTCTCGTGCGGGAGGAGCCCGGCGCGGACGTCGGCGATGCCGGTCTCGGCGGCGATGCGGCCGGCGGCGCCCGCGTTGTCGCCGGTCAGCAGGGCGGGCGCCGTGCCGGTGAGCCGGGCGAGGGCACGGACCGCCTCCGGGGCGCCGTCGCGCAGCCGGTCGGAGAGCTCCAGGACGGCGGTGGGCGCACCGTCCACGAGGACCTCGACGGCCGTGTCGGCGTGGGTGCCCGGCGCCCTGCGGACCCGCACCTCCCGCCCGTCGACCACGGCCCGTACGCCCGTGCCCGGTTCGGAGGAGAAGTCGCTCGCCTCGGGCAGGCGCAGGCCGCGGGCGCGTGCCTCGGCGACGACGGCGCGGGCGACCGGGTGCTCGCTGTGGAGTTCGGCCGCCGCGGCGAGGGCGAGGGCCTTCTCGTCGCCGTGGACGGCGGTCACCCGGGGCGTCCCCTCGGTCAGGGTGCCGGTCTTGTCGAGGGCGACGCGGTCGGCGGCGCCGAGCCGCTCCATCACGACGGCCGACTTGACGAGGACGCCGTGGCGTCCGGCGGTGGCGATGGCGGAGAGCAGCGGCGGCATCGTGGCGAGCACGACCGCGCACGGCGAGGCCACGATCATGAAGGTCATGGCGCGGAGCAGGGCCTCGGTGACGTCACCGCCGAGGAGGACGGGCAGGCCGAAGACGGCGAGGGTGGCGACGACGACGCCGACCGAGTAGCGCTGTTCGACGCGCTCGACGAACAGCTGGGTGGGGGCCTTGGTGGCGCTCGCCTCCTCGACGAGGGCGACGATCCGGGCGATCACCGAGGCGGAGGCGTCCTTGCCGACGCGGACGCGGAGCGCCCCGGCGCCGTTGAGGGTGCCCGCGAAGACCTCGTCGCCGGGGGCCTTGGCGGCGGGCAGCGGTTCGCCGGTGATGCTCGCCTGGTCGACGTCGCTGGCGCCGTCCAGGACGGTGCCGTCGGCGGGGAGGCGCTCACCGGGGCGTACGAGCACGGTGTCGCCGACCGCGAGGGCGGCGGCCTCCACGGTCTCCTCCCCCGCGGGGGTGAGGCGGACGGCCGTGGCGGGGGCGAGGTCGAGCAGGCCGCGGACGGAGTCGGCGGTGCGGCGAGTGGCGAGCGCCTCCAGGGCTCCGGAGACGGCGAAGATGACGATGAGCAGACCGCCGTCGAGGTACTGGCCGATGGCGGCGGCACCGAGGGCGGCGACCACCATGAGCAGGTCGACGTCGAGGGTCCGTTCGCGCAGGGCGCGCAGGCCTTCCCGTCCGGGTTCCCAGCCGCCGGCGGCGTAGCAGACGGCGTAGAGCGGACCCCAGGCCCAGGCGGGTGCGCCGGCGAGGTCGAGCGGGAAGGCGAGGAGGAAGGCGAGGGCGGACAGGGCCGCCCAGCGCACCTCGGGCAGTGCGGTGGCGCGGGTGCGCCGCGCCGGCGGGGGCGTACGGACGGGCGGCGGGGCCTGCGCGGCGGCCAGCTCCGGGACGGCCATGGAAGGGACCTCTTTCGGGGCGGGGAGGGAAGGAGGACGGCACCACCATACCCGAACACATGAAGAGGTCTTCACTTATTGACATACGAGCGCCGCTACGATGAGCCCATGGGACACGGAGCGAACGGCCAGACGACCCCCGCCACCCGGCTGGACGCCGAGTCCGCGGCGACCATCGCCGCCACCCTCCAGGCCCTGGCCACGCCCTCGCGGCTGATGATCCTCACCAAGCTCCGCCAGGGCCCGTGCGGCGTGACCGAGCTGGCCGCGGCCGTCGAGATGGAACAGTCCGCCGTCTCCCACCAGCTCCGGCTGCTGCGCGCGCTCGGCCTGGTCACCGGCGTCCGCCAGGGCCGCCGCATCGAGTACAGCCTCTACGACAACCACGTCGCCCAGCTCCTCGACGAGGCCGTGTACCACATCGAGCACCTCCGGCTCGGCGCCCGCGACGCCGCCCGCACCGCCGTGGATACTGGGCAGCCGTAGTCCACGACACGAAAGGGCGGGAATGACCGACGACTTGGGGACCCGCGGGACACGTCACGCGGTGGTCATCGGGGGAAGTCTCGCGGGACTCCTGGCCGCACGCGTGCTCGCCGAGCACGCCGAGAAGGTGACGGTCGTCGAGCGCGACCGCGTCCCGGACGGACCGGAGGCACGCCCCGGCGTACCGCAGGGCCGGCACCTCCACGTACTGATCGCCGGCGGCCAGCAGGCCCTGGACGAACTGCTGCCCGGCTTCACCGACGAGCTGCGGGCACTCGGCGCGCCCAAGGTGGGCGTACCGGAGGACATGGTGCAGTGGCAGTCCGGCCGCTGGTTCCGCCGCACCCCGGCGACCGCACACTTCTACAGCGGGCCGCGCCCCCAGCTGGAGTGGCTGGTACGGCAGCGGGTCCTCGCCGACCCGCGCGTCGAACTCCTCCAGGGCACCGAGACCGTGGGGCTGACCGGTGACGCGAGCCGGGTCCGGGGCGTCCGGCTGCGCGAGCGGGGCGCCGGGCCGGACGCCGGGGTCCGCACCCTGGAGGCCGACCTCGTCGTCGACGCCTCCGGGCGCTCGACCAAGGCTCCCGACTGGCTCGCCGACATCGGCGCGGAGGCCCCGCACGAGGAGACCCTCGACACCGGACTCGCCTACGGCACCCGCGTCTACAAGGCGCCGGCCGATTTCGACACCGACGCGCTCGGCTACTACATCGTGCCGGGCCCGGCGCAGACCTACGGCGCGGTCGTCCTGCCCCTCGGGGACGGGCACCACCTGGTCACCCTGTCCGGGCTGCGCGGTGAGGAACCGCCCACGGACGAGAGCGGGTTCGAGGAGTACGCGAAGCGGCTGCCGCACCCGGTGATCAGCGAGTGGATCGCACGGGCGGAACCGGTCTCGCCCGTGCACGGCTTCCGGCGGACGGCCAACGTCCGCCGCCGGTACGACCGTCCGGGCCGCCGCCCGGCCGGGTTCCTCGCCACCGGCGACGCGCTCTGCGCCTTCAACCCGATCTACGGGCAGGGCATGGCCGTCGCCGCGATGAGCGCGGTCGCCCTGCGCCGCGCCCTGTCCGACCCCCGCCGCACCCCGACCACCCGGACGGTGCAGAAGGCGCTGCTCGGCGCCTCCCGGCAGGCGTGGGACATCTCGGCGGGCGCCGACAAGAAGATGCCGGGAGCCCTCGGTGACGCCGCCCGGCCGGGGCCGCTCGACCGGGCCGTGGGCTGGTACCTGCGCCGGGTCCAGGAGCGCGCGGCGGGCGACCCGGTGGTCGGCGGGGCGTTCCGCCGGGCCCTGACCCTGGCGGAGCCGCTGACGGCACTGTTCGCGCCACGGGTGGCGCGTGCGGTCCTCCTCGGTCCCGTCCACCCGACCCCGGCGGAGCCGCCGCTGCGCCGGGACGCCTAGCCGAACTCCGGGCCTGAGAAGGTCCGGAGGGACGCCCCGGACGTCCCGGGATCCTTGCTTCGAACCGCGTCGGCCCCGGTCGTCCGACCGGGGCCGGCGCCGTCGTCCGGCCTCCGACCGCCGTCTCCCGGACCCCCGCCCCGGGACGCGCGCCGCCGCTTTCGGCCACTCTCCCGGGCAAGCCTGGCGGACTGGTTTAGACCAATGATAGGAAGGGTGACGCACACGTTCCACGCGATCACGCAGAGCGAAGAGAGGGTTTCTCATGGCCGAGCCCGAATCCCAGGCCGTGGCGGACGCGCCGCTCTATCTCCGGGTCGCCGCCGCCCTGCGCGAGGAGCTCGCGCAGCCGCGCGTCTCCCCCGGCACCCGGCTGCCGTCCGAGCGCACCCTGGCCCGCCGGCATCACGTCAACCGCCAGACCGTACGGAGCGCCCTGCGGCTCCTGCGTGACGAGCGGCTCGTCGTCACCGACCGGCGGGGCACCTTCGCGGCCGGCGCGCCCGAGGAGGCCGTGACCGCCGCCCCGGCCCTGGCGGCTCGCCGCCCCGTCTTCCCCGGCGGGCCGCCGGCGACGGGGGCACAGGTGCGGGCCACCCTCACCTGGGAGGTGCCGCCCGCGCACCTGGCCGGGCGGCTGCTGCTCGCCCCGGGCGAGGCGACGCTCGTCCACCGCCACGTGGTGCTCGGCGCGCAGGGCACACCGCTCCAGCGGGCGGTGTCCTGGTTCTCCCGGCCCGCGCTCACCGAGATCCCCCAACTGGGCCGCTACCGGCGGGGAAGGGACCGGCACCGCCGCCCCGACCTGCGGCTCCTCTACCACTGGATGCACCAGGCCGGGCTGCGGCTCACCCACCGGGAGTCGGTCGGCGTCAGCCCCGTACCGGCCGGGGAAGCCGGCACGGAGGCCGCGGGGGCGGGGGCCCGGCTGCTCGTCCACCGCGTGGTGAGCGACCAGCACGGGCACGCCCTGGAGATCACGGACATCGACTTCTCGGCGCGGTCGGCGGCCTGGACCTACGAGTTCAGCGCCTGAGGGGCACGGGGCCGCCGGTCAGACGATGCTCTCCGCGATCTCCGACTCCTCGCGGGCGCTGCCGTAGGTGGTCGGCGTGCCGTACGAACGGCGGGCGACGTACCACCAGACGCTGGCGAGGAGCAGGACGGCGGCGAGCGCGATGACGGCGTAGTTCATGGAGTCGACGGTCACCGGGGACTTCTGCGGCAGGCAGAACAGGACGGTGACGAGTCCGACCCAGACGACGGCGGTCCAGCCGATCGGCCTGCTCCAGCGGCCCAGGCTCCAGGGGCCGGGGACGAAGCGGTCACCGGCGCGCAGCCGCAGGTAGATCGGGATGGCGTAGGCGGGGGTGATGCCGATGACGTTGATCGCGGTGACCGCGCCGTAGGCGGTGGCCGAGTACAGCGAGGGCAGGGCGAGGACCGCCGCGACGGCGACGGCGAGCCAGACCGCCGGGACCGGGGTCTGGGTGCGGGTGCTGACCTTGCGCCAGAGAGCGGAGCCGGGCAGCGCGTTGTCGCGGCTGAAGGCGAAGACCATGCGGCTGGCGGCGGCGACCTCCGCGTTGCCGCAGAACAGCTGGGCGACGATCACGACGAGGAGCAGGGCGGTGGCGCCGCCGGAGCCGAGCGCGTCCAGGAGGATCTGGGCGGGCGGGACCCCGGTGGCGCTGTTCTGGGTGGCCGCGTAGTCCTGGATCGCGAAGGTCAGCCCGGCGAGCAGGGCGAATCCGGCGATCCAGGAGACCCAGATGGCGCGGACGATGCCCTTGGCGGCGGTGACGGAGGCGTTGGAGGTCTCCTCGGAGAGGTGGGCGGAGGCGTCGTAACCGGAGAAGGTGTACTGGGCGAGGAGCAGACCGATCGCGGCGACGTAGAGCGGGTTGGCCCAGCCGGTGTCGTTGACGAACTCGGTGAAGACGAACTCGGCGGACTGGTGCCGGTCGGGGACGATCGCGAGGGCGCCGACGATCACGGCGACACCGGCGAGGTGCCACCAGACGCTGATGGAGTTGAGGACGCTGACGAGCCGGACGCCGAAGAGGTTGAGGACGGCGTGGAGCAGCAGGATGACCAGGAAGGTGAGGAAGGTGGAGCCGGGGGTGGGTTCGAAGCCCCACTGGAGGTTGAGGAAGGCTCCGGTGAAGAGGGCCGCGCCGTAGTCGATGCCGGCGATGGCACCGAGCAGACCGAGCAGGTTGAGCCAGCCGGTGTACCAGCCCCAGCGGCGTCCGCCGAGGCGGTCCGCCATGTAGTAGAGCGCGCCGGAGGTGGGGTAGGCGCTGGTGACCTCGGCGAGGGCGAGGCCGACGCAGAGGACGAAGAGGCCGACCCCGGCCCAGCCCCACAGCATGACGGCGGGACCGCCCGTGCCGAGGCCGAAGCCGTACAGCGTCATGCAGCCGGAGAGGATGGAGATGACGGAGAAGCTGATGGCGAAGTTGCCGAAGCCGCCCATCCGCCGGGCGAGGACGGGCTGGTAGCCCAGTTCGCGGAGCCGGGCCTCCTCGTCCGGGGCGGGTGCCGGTGTGCGTATCGCGTCGTGGGGAGCGGTGCGGGACATGGGGCGTGTTCCTCCGGGGACGGGGACGGGGGCGGAACGGGGACGGGACAGGGGCGCGGGAGGGACGGCGGGGGTCCCGGGGGCGGCACGCGCGCGGGGTGTACGCGTACGGGCCGGGCCCCGGCGCCGGTCACCCGCCGAGGCAGCGGGCGCGGGCGCGCAGGAAGACCTCTTCGGCCAGGGCCCGGTCGTCGGGGCGCGCGGTCCGGTAGGCCCAGGGCAGCGTCGTGTAGTAGGGGCCGAGGGCCCGGAAGACGCGGGCCGCGTCGGAGAAGAGCAGGGCGCCGAAGAGGGCGTGCGCGAGGTGGTTGAGGTCGAGCTGGGAGGCCTCCTCGGTGGCGCAGAAGAGGAACCAGCCGTCGAGGGCGCCGCGGGCGTCGCGCACGGCGTCCTCGGTGACCCAGTGGAGGTCGAGGGCGCGCTCGTGTCCGCGCTCCCGGCGGTAGCGCTCGACGCGCACGTAGAGCGGCAGGGCGTGCAGCGGGGAGCCGACGGGGGCCTGGGCCTCCGCCCAGCGGGCGTAGTTGACCGCCTCCGACAGCGGGCCGCCGCTGCCCGCGTACACGAACTGGAGCATCCGGTGGTGCGCCTCGCGGTTGTGCGGGTCGCGTTTCTCCGCCTCGGCGAGGAGTCCCCAGGGGCCCGGGGGGAGCATGGGGCCGGGCGGTGCGAGCCGGTGTTCGGGCAGGTCACGGCGGATGTCGAGGGCGGCAAGGGCGAGCAGGCCGATCCACGGCACGGGGTCCGCGGGGACGTGGTCGGCGGTCTCCCGGCAGGCGGCGCGGGCCTCGTGCCAGAGGTCGCGGGCGCGGGCGTGGCGGGAACGATGGGCCCGGACGGCGCGTTCGACGGCGACGCGGCAGCCCATGACGGCGGCGGCGAGGTTCGCGGGTTCCTCGGTGCGCCAGGCGTGGACGACGTCGGTGCCGGCGGCGACGGTGGCGAGGACCTGGGTGCGGCGGGTCCAGGCGTCCCATCCCGAGGTCTCGTCGAGAAGGCGGGCCATCGCCACCCAGCGGCCGGTGCGCACCTCCTGGACGGCGTGGCGCAGGGCGTGGTCGTGGCCCGCGGGGTGGTAGACGGGCCGGAATCCGTGACCGGCCATCAGGGGGTGGAGCGGGGTGTGGATGACATGGTTCCTCGGTGCGGTGGAGGGGGTGGTCAGTCCCCCGGCGGCAGTCCCGGCCGTCGGTCGGCGATCACTATAGGGGGCACTGGACGTGACCGGTCCACTTTCCTGCGTGACCGTAACTTATCGGCCAGCGACCGGATTTGACTTGATGTCAGCGGACGTGCGGACGACCTGACAGGCTCCCCGGACGGCTCTTGACGTCCGGGGCGGGCGGCGGCACCCTGGCCCTTTTCGGTGACCGCATGATCACCGAGCGGACGGAACGAGGGAGCAGCGGCATGACGGGCGGCCCGGTACTCGCCGTCGACCAGGGCACCTCGGGCACCAAGGCGCTCGTCCTCTGCCCGGAGCGGGGGGTCATCGGTACGGGCACGGCGCCCGTACGGCCCCGCTACCTGGCGGGTGGACGGGTCGAGGTCGACCCGCGTGAGCTGTACGACTCGGTCGTCACCGCCGGCCGGGCGGCGCTCGCCGAGGCCGGCACCCCGGTCGAGGCCGTGGGCCTCGCCAACCAGGGCGAGACGGTCCTCGCCTGGGACCCGGCGACCGGCGAGCCGCTCACCGACGCCCTGGTCTGGCAGGACCGCAGGGCGGCCGGACTCTGCGAGGAACTGGCCTTCCACGCCGCGGAGTTGGCGCATGTGACCGGTCTTCCGGTCGACCCCTACTTCGCCGCGCCGAAGATGGCCTGGATCCGCCGCCACGCCACCACGGCCGGGGTCGTCACCACCAGCGACGCCTGGCTCGTCCACCGCCTCACCGGCGCCTTCGTCACCGACGCGGCGACCGCGGGCCGCACCGGGCTCCTCGACCTCGACACGGTCGCCTGGTCGGACCGGGCACTCGGGCTCTGGGGGCTCGACGGGGAGCGGCTCCCCCGCGTGGTCGGCTGCGACACCCCGGTCGGCACCACCACCGCCTTCGGCCCGCCGCTGCGGCTGACCGGACTGCTCGTCGACCAGCAGGCGGCCCTGCTCGCCCAGAGCGCCACCGACCCGGCCGCCGCCAAGTGCACCTACGGCACGGGAGCGTTCCTCCTCGCGCAGACCGGACCGGAGCCCAGGCGGAGCACGTCAGGACTGGTCGGCTGCGTCGCCTGGCGGCTCGGCGACGACGTGACGCACTGCCTGGACGGACAGGTGTACACCGTGGCCTCCGCCGTGCGCTGGCTCACCGACCTCGGGGTCCTCGCCGGGGCGGAGGAGATCGACCTTGTCGGCGGGGGCGTGCCGGACTCCGGCGGCGTCACCTTCGTGCCCGCGCTCGCCGGCCTCGCCGCCCCCTGGTGGCGGGGCGACGCACGCGGGTCGCTCACCGGGCTCGGGCTCGACACCACGCCCGGCCACCTCGTCCGCGCCCTGTGCGAGGGCATCGCCGCCCAGGTCGTGCTCCTCGCCTCGGCCGTGGCCGGGGAGCGGGGGGCGCCGCTGACCTCCCTGCGGGCCGACGGGGGCCTGACCCGCTCCGCGCTGCTCATGCAGACCCAGGCCGACCTGCTCCAACGGCCCGTGGAGGTCGCCTCCGCGACCGACGCCACCGCGCTCGGCGTGGGCGCGGTCGCCCGAATCGGCGCCCGGCCCGGGCTCACCGTCCACGAGGCCGTACCGGAGTGGCGGCCCGCCGCCGTGTACGAGCCGGAGATCGGGCCCGACGAGGCCGCCGAGCGGCTCGGCCGGTTCCGCACCGCCGTCACCGCCGTCCTCGCGCAGGGCCCGTCGTGAGCGTCACGCGCACCGGCCCACTGCCCGCCGGCCCGGCCGCGGAGTACGACGTCGTGGTGGTCGGCGCCGGAGTCGTCGGCTGCGCCGTCGCCCGGGCCCTCGCCCGCCACCCGCTGCGCGTGGCGCTCGTCGAGGCCGCCGACGACGTCGGCGAGGGCACCTCCAAGGCCAACACCGCCATCCTCCACACCGGTTTCGACGCCGCGCCCGGCACACTCGAAGCCCGGCTCGTGCGCGAGGGGCACCGGATGCTGACCGCGTACGCGCGCGAGTCCGGCATCCCCGTCGAGCCTCTCGGCGCCCTGCTCGTCGCCTGGGACGACGACCAGCGGGCGGCGCTGCCGGGACTCGCCGAGAAAGCCGCCCGCAACGGCCACCACCGCACCCGCGTCATCGGCGGGGACGAGCTGCGACGGCGCGAACCGCACCTGGGACCCGGGGCCCTCGCCGCCCTCGACGTACCGGGCGAGTCGGTGATCTGCCCCTGGACGACCACCCTCGCCTACGCCACCCAGGCCGTCCGCTCCGGTGTGGACCTGCACCTGAACTGCCGGGTGGACGGGGTCGTCCCCGGGGAGCCGTGGCACCGGCTCGTCACCCCGCGCGGGGCCCTGCGCGCCCGGTACCTGGTGAACGCCTGCGGCCTGCACGCCGACGCCTTCGACGCCCTGCTCGGACACCACGACTTCACGGTCACCCCGCGGCGCGGCCAGCTCCTCGTCTTCGACTCCCTCGCCCGTGACCTCGTCCGGCACATCCTGCTGCCCGTGCCCGGCCGCCTCGGCAAGGGCGTGCTGATCACGCCGACCGTCTTCGGGAACGTCCTGCTCGGCCCCACCGCCGAGGACCTGGGCGACAAGGCGGCCACCGGCACGACCGCCGAGGGCCTCGCGGGCTTGCGCGCCCAGGGCGCCCGCGTCCTGCCCGCGCTCCTGGACGAGGAGGTCACGGCCGTGTACGCGGGACTGCGTGCGGCCACCGGCCAGGAGGACTACCGGTGCGCGGCCCACCCCCGGCAGTGGTACGTGACGGCCGGCGGCATCCGCTCCACCGGACTCTCCTCCTCCCTCGCCCTCGCCGAGCACGTGCTCGGGCTCCTCGCCGACTGCGGACTCGACCCGGGACCCGAACGGGCCCTCGCACCGGTGCGGATGCCGAACCTGGGCGCGGCCTTCCCCCGCCCGTACCGGGACGCCGGTCTCGTCGCCCGCGACCCGGAGTACGGCACGATCGTCTGCCACTGCGAGCGGGTCACCCGGGGCGAGATCCGGGACGCGTTCGCCTCGGCGATCCCGCCGGCCGGGCTCGACGGGCTGCGCCGCCGCACACGCGCGCGTGCGGGCCGCTGCCAGGGGAACCACTGCGGGGCGGAACTGCGCGTCCTCCTCGCGCGGTACGGGACGGGGGCGCCGTGAACCGGCAGGTCGACGTACTCGTGGTGGGCGCCGGTCCGGCGGGACTCGCCGCCGCAGCGCGGCTGGCCGCCGCCGGCGCCGGGCGGGTGGAGGTCCTGGAGCGCGAGAGCACCGCGGGCGGTGCACCGCGCCACTGCGCGCACCCCGGTTTCGGCTCCGCCGCGCGGGGCCGGCCGCTGGACGGGCCCGCGTACGCGCGCGGCGCCGTGCGGGCCGCCCTGCGGGCCGGGGCCACGATCAGGACCCGGGCCTCCGTCACCGGCTGGGCCGGCGCCGGGCCCGCCACGGGGACGCTCGCGGTGGAAGTCACCGCGCCGGGGGGACCGGAGGTGGTGGGGGCCCGGGCCGTGATCCTCGCGACCGGGGCACGGGAACGGCCCCGCAGCGCCCGCCTCGTGCCGGGCACGCGCCCGGCCGGGGTCATGACCACCGGCGAACTCCAGCGGACGGCGGCGCTGCCCGCACGGCTCCGGGACCTCGCCGGGCGGCGCGCGGTGGTCGTCGGCGGCGACCCGGTGACGCGGCACGCGGTGCTGGCCCTGCGCGCCGCCGGGGCGGAGGTGGCGGCGGTCGTCACCGAGGGGCCGCGGGCCCTCGGGACCGGTGGCGTGCCGGTTCTTGCGGAGACCGTCGTCACGGAACTCCTCGGCCGGGGACGGCTCACCGGGGTCGCCGTGCGGGCGCGGGACGGGCGGGCCGGGATTCTGCGGTGCGACACCGTCGTGTTCACCGGTGACTGGATCCCGGAGCACGAACTCGCCCGGCGGGGCGGGGTGCCGCTCGCGCCCGGCAGCCGGGGACCCCTGGTGGACGGCCGGTTCCGCACGGCGGTGCCGGGCGTCTTCGCGGCCGGCGATCTGCTGCGCGGCGTCGAGCCGGCGCGGGTGGCCGCGGCGGAGGGGCGGAGCGTCGCCGCGGCCGTGCTCGACCGGCTCGCGGGTGCCCGCACCGGGCCGGACGAGGTGCCGGTGGAGGCCGCCGGGGCGCTGCGGTGGGTGGTGCCGGGCCTGCTCGGCGCGGAGCCCGTGCCGCTGCTGGTCCGGGTGGGGCGTCCGCTGGACCGGCCCGTCCTGAGCGTCTCTCAGGCGGGCGTACCGCTGCGCCGGGAGCGGCTCCCGGCCCGTCTCGTACCGTGGCGTTCGGTGCGCCTCGGCCCGCACTGGACCGGTGGGGCCGACCCGGAGGGCGGTCCGGTGGTGGTCTCCGCCGGGGAGTGAGGCGGGCCGGCCGCCCTAGGCCGTGTCTTTTGGATCTTGCCGGGCTCGCGGCGCCTGGCACCGCGCCCCTCCCCCGTGGCCCTTCGGGCACGGGAGGTGCCCCCAGCGTTGTCGTCGGTCGCCGATGCTCCGCATGGACTCCCTCCTCCGCCTTGCGATGCACGGCGCCAGACGCCGCTCCCTGATCCGGCCTGATCCAAAAGACACGGCCTAGCGGCGCGGGCGCGTCCCCGCGCCGGGGCGCGGGAGCCTCGGCCAGACTGACGGCATGCCGGACAAACGCAGTGCTGGTCTGCTGGTCTACCGCCGTACGCCCGACGGCGGTGTCGAGGTGCTCATCGGACACATGGGCGGGCCGTTCTGGGCGGCGCGGGAGGAGGCCGCCTGGTCGGTGCCGAAGGGCGAGTACGGGCCGGAGGAGGCGCCGGAGACGGCGGCGCGACGGGAGTTCGAGGAGGAGCTGGGGCTGCCCGCGCCGGACGGACCGTGGATCGCGCTCGGGGAGGTCCGGCAGCGCAACGGGAAGACGGTCACCGTGTGGGCGGTGGAGGGGGACCTCGATCCGGAGCGGGTCGTCCCCGGCACGTTCTCGATGGAGTGGCCGCCGCGGTCCGGGGCGACGCGGGAGTTCCCCGAGGTCGACCGGGTCGGCTGGTTCGGCCCGCGGGCGGCGGCTCCGCTCCTCGTCGCGGGTCAGCGGGTGTTCCTGGAGCGGCTGGTGACACACCTCCAGGGCGGTGGCTGAGGGCGATTGTCAGACCCGTACGAGAGGGTGGGAGCGGCAATCCGTCGAGAGGGAGCCCGACATGACCACGACCACCGCCACCGAGCGCGCCGCGGCCCAGGCGTACCTGCGGCTGCTCGAATCCACGCAGGCCGTGCTGACCGACCCGTCGCTCGCGCCGTACGCGGCGGCGATGCTGGCCAACCCGATGGCCGAGGCCGACGAGGCGCTGCGTGCGGCGGGCCTCGCGGGGAACGAGGACCGGCTGCTGCGGCTCGTCTCCTCGCTGCGGGCCGCGCCCGTCACCGAGTGGGGGCGGCCCGGCTGACCGAGGCCGGGCAGGGGTGGGCGGGCCCGGTCGCCGTGCGGCCCGGTGGTCCTCAGGCGCCCGGGCGGACGGGGAGTTCCCGGACGCTGTTGCCGACGAAACCGGCGTGCCGGGGCAGCCGGGCCTCGGGGACCGCGAGGTCGAGATCCGGGAAGCGGGTGAACAGCGCTTTCAGGGCGACGGTGGCCTCCAGCCGGGCGAGCGGGGCGCCGAGGCAGTAGTGGGCGCCGTGGCCGAGGGAGAGGTGTGCGCCCCGTCCGGCGCGGGTCAGGTCGAACCGGTGGGCGTCCGGGCCGTGGGCCCCGGGGTCCCGGCCCGCCGCCGCGTACCCGGCGAGGACCGGAGTGCCCCGGGGGACGAGCGTGCCGTCGAGCATGAGGTCCCGGGTGGGGTAGCGGAACGGGAAGAAGCTCACCGGGCTGTCCCAGCGCAGGGTTTCGTCCACCACGTCGGCCCAGCCGGCTCGCCCTTCCCTGACCAGAGCGAGCTGGTCCCGGTGGGCGCACAGCGCCCGGACGGCGTTGGTGACCAGGTTGAGGGTGGTCTCGTGGCCGGCGACGATCAGCAGGAGCAGGGTGCCGATCAGCTCCGGCCGGTCGAGCCGGTCGCCGTCCTCGTCCCGTGCGGCGAGCAGGGCGCTGGTGAGGTCGTCACCGGGCTCCCGCGCCCTGGCGTCGGCGATGTCGGCGAGGAGGCCCGTCAGGTCGCGGTTGGCGGCGACGGCACGGGCGGGCTCGGTGTCGGTGGCGACGACGAGACCGGAGAGCTCGTGCAGCCGTTCCTGGTGGGCGGGGTCGACACCGAGGAGTTCGCAGATGACGCCGAGGGGCAGCGGCAGGGCGTAGTGGCGGCGCAGGTCGGCGACGCCGCCGCCGGCCCGGGCGGCCTCGCCGAACCGGTCGAGGAGGTGTGCGGTCAGCGCCTCGATCCGGGGTCGCATGGCCTCGACCCGCCGCGGGGTGAACGCTCCGCTGACCAGGGTGCGCAGGCGTCGGTGGTCCGCACCGTCCGCGGTGGTCATGCCGGGCACGGTGGCGAAGGTCCGCAGCGGCCAGCCCTCGGGTATGCGGCCCTCGGTGAGCGCGGTGAAGTGGCGAGCCCCCTTGGCCACGTCGGGGTGGGTGAGGAAGGCGCGCAGGGCGTCGTGGCCGAGCACCGCCATGCCGTCGATCCCGCCGGGCAGGACGACCGGGGTGACGGCGCCCCCGGCGAGCAGCCGGGCGTTGTCCGCGTGGGGGCAGCCGCCCGCCGGGTCCAGGACGTACGGCGCCCGGTCGGCGGAGGTGCGGTGCGGTGCGTTCACGGCGGGGACTCCTGACGGGGTCGGTGTGCCCGGACGGACCGGACGGTCGGCGTACCGGGCCGGGGACGGACCACGAGGGCTCCGGATGGTCGGATGGTACGACCGGAAGGCCTGGGTCCGGGCGGAGTTCGGTGCATACGGGCCCGGCGTTCCCGCCGGGTGCGATGCCAGGGGCCCGGTGCCCCGCTGGATCGGTGGCGGAGCCGGTGTCACCTTCCCCGCGGCTCCCGGCCCTCGGAAGCGGGGGCCGGGGCCGGGCCGGGAGCGGGCCGGCCGCGGCCCAGGAGTTCGGCGAGGCCCCGGCGGGTGGCCGCGACGATCACCCGGTCGCCGGGGACGAGGACCCGCTCCCGGGCGAGGCGCCATGCCCGGTTCCGGTCCGGCGGCGCGTCGGCGGGGGTGCCGGCGGCGTGCTCCATGGCGATGACCCGCCAGGAACCGGGATGGAAGGCGTCGGCCACCTTGCGGTTCTCCAGGAGCGGGTGGGCCGCGACGTCCACGGCCGCGAAGAGGAGGACCCGCCGCTCGACGGGGAGCGCGCCCAGGATCCGGCGGCCCATCATGGCGCCGGCGAAGGCGGGGGCGGCCAGGTGGGAGACGCTGCGGCTGCGGGTGAGGGCCCCGGGGTGGGCGGTGCGCAGGGTGCGGTAGACGGCGGTCGCGAAGTCGTCGTCGTACAGGCGGAGCACGACCCGCAGGTCGGGGGCGAGGGCACGGGCGGAGAGCGCGGCCTCCAGGTTGGTGATGTCGACGCTGGTGAGGGCGAGGAGGGCGTGGGCGCGGGGGATGCGCGCGGCCTCCAGGACGCCTTCCTCGGTGACGTCGCCGATGACGGTGGGGACCCGGAGCCGGCGCGCGACGGCGATGCCGCGCGCCTCCGGGTCGGACTCGACGCACACGACGGGGATGCCGAGGCGCCGGAGCCGGGCGAGGACGCGGGTGCCGACCTTGCCGAGGCCGAGGAGGACGACATGGCCGGACAGACCGCGCGGCGGGCGGCGCAGCGCGGTCGCGGTACGGAAGGTGCCGAGGCCCTCGACGACGGCGGCGACGATCACGGGCAGCAGGAGCAGCCCCACGAAACCCGACAGGATCTGGAGGACCTGACGGCTGGTCGCCTCGCCGACGGCTGGCTCGCCGATGGCGAAGATGTCGAGCAGGGTCAGGTAGGCGGCGTGCAGCGGGTGGTCGCCGGTGGTCACGGTGAGGGCGAGCGCGAGGGCGAGGACGGCGCCGGCGGCGCCCGCCAGGGACCAGCGCAGGCGGCGGGAGAAGAGGGAGGCGACGGGCAGCGCCGCGCCCGCGAGCCGCCCGGGGCCCGCGGTGCTGCCCGCCGGGGTGACCGCTTCGAGGGTGACGGTGACACGGCCGGTGGACTCGGCGACGGTGCGGTCGTCGGGCAGGAGGCGGGGCCCCTCGTCGCCGCTGCGTTCGGAACCCTCCCACCCGGCCGGGTCGCGGGCCGTGGCGGAGAGCAGGGCGAGGGTGCACAGACCCCGGTCGGGGGCCGTGCCCTCGGTGGACGGTGTCCGCTCGACCGCGTGCAGGAGGAGGCCGCCCGCCTGCACCACCTTGCCGGTGCCGGCGACGGCCGCCGCGGCGAGGGCCGGGGCGGCCGTGTCGACGTCGGAGAGCACGGTGGTCGCGGCGTCGAGCTTCTCGGGGTCGAGACCCGGTTCGGCGACGGCGGCGGCCTGGTCGAGGAGGGTTTCGAGGTGCTGGCCGAGTTTGCGGTTGTAGAGCCGGATGACCAGCCGCAGGCGGGGATTGAGACGGCGGGCGACGAGCGCGGCCCGGATGTTCGTCTCGTCGTCCTCGTGCACGAGGGCGAGGGCTGCGGCACGCTCCGCGCCCGCGTCCGTCAGGGCCCGGTCGTCGGCCTCCGCGCTCTCGACGACCGTCAGGCTGCCCTCGGCGCCGAGTCCGCTGCCGTACTCCGGGCTCACGGGCCCGGCGGCGTCGGCTCCGGGGACGGTGGTGGTGCGGGTGACGGCGGCGGTGACCCGACCGAAGAGGGACAGCGCGCGGCCGGGGCGGGCGGCGGGCGCGCTGGGCGCGTCGGGCCGCGCCGGTACGAGGAGGGTGACGCGCTCCCCGTACACCTCGTGCAGTTCGCGCGCGAGGCGGTGGGCGAGGGCGTCGTCCCCGCAGACGATCATGTGCCCGCCGGGGGCGGCGCGGGACGTCCGGTCGGCGCGCTGGGCGGGCGCGGCCGCCGGGCGCGCGCTGGGGGCACGCGCCGGGTGCGGTACGGAGCGGGCGGCCGGGCCACCGGGGGCCGCGCCGGGGGCCGGGGCCGGAACGTCGTTGCCGTGGTACGGGGGTGAGGACACGTCACCAGAATGCCCCGGGGCACCGACAGCGGTCCGCGCGGGCCGGTGGGCGGCGGCTCCACCCGCTCGGGCCAGCGACGCGCCGCCCGGCGGAAGCACCCGCTACGCCGGTCGGCGCACTCCGATCTGCGGGGCCCGCGCCCGCTTCCTACGGTGACTGAATGATCGTCACGTCAGCTGTTCGTCATGCCGCCGCGGGGACCGCGGCGCTGCTGTTCGTGCTGCCCGGTCCGGCGGCCGCCGCTCCGGCCGCTCCGGCCGCCGCCCGTCCCCCGGTGGCCCTGCCCGCCGCGTTCGCGTCCCCCGTCCCGGCGGCGGCGCCCGCCGAGCCGACTCCGCCTGCCCGCGGGGCCGGCGTCGATCCGGCCCGGTTGCACCGGCAGGGCACGCAGGTGCAGCCGCTGCCCGGGGCGCCGGCGGTGCCGTGGGTCTCCGCCCTGGCGTGGGTGGTGGCCGACGCCTCGACCGGTGAGGTCCTGGGCGCCCGGGACGCGCACCGGCGGCTGCCGCCGGCCAGCACCCTCAAGGCGCTGTTCGCGCTGACCGCGCTGCCCCGCCACGATCCCGGGGCACGGCACACGGTGGCCGACTCCGAACTGACCGGCATCGGGGCGGGAAGCAGCCTGGTGGGGGTCAAGGAGGGGTACACGTACCGGGTGTCGGACCTCTGGAACGGGGTCTTCCTCAGCTCGGGGAACGACGCGGTGCGCGTGCTGGCGGCGATGAACGGCGGCTGGGAGGAGATGGCCCGCCAGATGCAGGAGAAGGCGCGGGCGCTCGGGGCGGTCGACACGCGGGTGGTGTCGCCGGACGGGTACGACGCGCCGGGCCAGGTCTCCTCCGCCTTCGACCTGGCCGTCTTCGGGCGGGCCGGCCTGCAGGACCCCCAGTTCACCCGGTACTGCTCCACCGCGTACGCCGACTTCCCCGCCGGCTCCTGGTCGTACGGCATCGCCAACACCAACCGGCTGCTCACGGGGGCCGACGGGGTGGCCCGCTACCCGGGTCTGATCGGCGTCAAGAACGGCTACACGAGCAACGCCGGCAACACGCTGATCGCGGCGGCGCGGCGGGGCGACCGGACGCTGGTCGTGTCGGTGATGAACCCCCGTTCGGGCGGGGGCCTCGCCGTGTACGAGGAGGCCAGATCGCTCCTGGACTGGGGCTTCGCGGCGGCGGGCCGGGTGCGGCCGGTCGGTTCGCTGCTTCCGCGCCGGGCGGAGTCGGCGGCGCCGGACGCCGGCACGCGCCCGGTGTCGGCCCCGCGGAACGGCGCGGCCGGCGAGCGGACCGACCCGCGCGAGGCGCCCCCGGGCACGCGGGGTGTCCCCGGCACGGCCGCCGCCGGGCGGACGGACGCGGGCCAGGACGCGCCGCCCCCGTCCGCCTCCGCGGCCTTCCCGCTCACGCTCCTGGGGACGGCGTGCGCGGCGGCCCTCACCCTCTGGGCCCTGCGGCGCCGCGCCGCACGGCGGGACTGAGGGACGGCCGTGCGTGCCGGCCGGCGCCGCCGCCGGGGCCACCGCGGGTGTGCGGGCGTGCCCGACGGCTCCGGGGAGTCCGGGGGCGGCGCGCCCGCCGCGGGTCAGGCGCCCGGGAGGCCCTCCAGGGGCTTCCAGGGGTCCGGCTCCTCATGGGCGACGTAGCGTTCGGCGGCGCGAACCGCCTCCGGGGCGGTGCGTTTGCCCATCAGGACGCAGAGCGTGTACGCGGTGTCCTCGAAGCGCCGGCGGACCGACAGGTCGCACGGCCTGGCCAGGACGGAGCGCTCCTGGGAGCGGTAGTGGTGCAGCAGCCGTTCGACCGTCTTCCTGTCGGGCAGCAGCATGGAGTCCTCC
The DNA here is from genome assembly GCF_042900905.1 of Streptomyces sp. NPDC012827. NCBI lineage: Bacteria > Bacillati > Actinomycetota > Actinomycetes > Kitasatosporales > Streptomycetaceae > Streptomyces > Streptomyces sp. NPDC012827. The sequence continues at coordinate 56,701 of NZ_JBIBBY010000006.1, forward strand.
TGCGTTTCCCTGACCCCCTCGGTAGGCATTCGCTTCATAGTCGCGGCGGAACGTCACCTTCGCGACCCGCGCGGCCACGGCGTGTGACGGACCGGCCTGCCGGCGTGCGCGCGGGCCGCGGATGACGGAGGGTCGGAGACATGAATTCGAGTTCACTCGCGCGCGTGGTGGTCACCGGAGCCACCGGGAATGTCGGTACGAGTCTGGTGCGGGCCCTGTCCCGGGAGCCGCGGGTCGGCTCCGTGCTGGGCGTGGCCCGGCGCAGACCCGATCTGGAACTCCCGGGGGTGGAGTGGGCCGAGGCGGACGTCTCCCGCGAGGGCGACGAGCCGCGGCTCGCCCGCCTGGTGGCGGACGCGGACGCGGTGGTGCACCTGGCGTGGCGTTTCAACCCGACGCACGCCCCGGTGGTGACGTGGCGGGCGAACGTCCTCGGCTCGATGCGCGTCTTCGAGGCGGTGGCGGCGGCCGGGGTGCCGGTTCTCGTGCACGCCTCGTCGGTCGGCGCCTACTCCCCCGGGCCGCCGGGAGGCGCCCCGGTCTCCGAGGAGTGGCCGACGCACGGCTGGCCGGGGGCCGCGTACACCCGGGAGAAGTCCTACCTGGAGCGGGTCCTCGACACCTTCGAGCGGGACCATCCGCAGGTGCGGGTGGTCCGGATGCGTCCGGCGTTCCTGTTCAAGGAGGAAGCGGCCAGCGAGCAGCGCCGGATCTTCGCGGGCCGCTACTTCCCGGGCCGGCTGATGCGTCCGGAACTGCTGCCGCTGCTGCCCGAGTTCCCGGGGCTCCGGTTCCAGGTGATGCACACCGACGACGCCGCCGACGCCTACCGCAGGGCGCTCCTGCGCGATGTGCGGGGGCCGTTCAATCTGGCCGCGGACCCGGTGGTGGACGCGGGGCTCCTGGGCCGGGTGCTCGACGCGCGTCCGGTGAAGGTGCCGGCCGGGGCGGTACGGGGCGCGCTCTCGGCGGCCCATCACCTGCGGCTCGCTCCGGCCTCCCCGGGCCTGTTCGACGCGGTGCGGCACATTCCGGTCATGTCCACCGAGCGGGCCCGGCGGGAGCTGGAGTGGGAGCCGTCGGCGACGTCGGTGGAGGCCCTGGAGGCCTTTCTGCGCGGGGTCCGGGCGGGCGCCGGCGACAGCACGGCCCCGCTGGGCGGCCGCAGCATCGGCTGAGGCCGTGGCCGGAGGTGCCCGCTCCGGCGCCTCCGGCCGGGCTCACCGCCACCCGTGGGTGCGGCTCAGGTGCCGACCGAAGGCGGGTTCCGCGGTGAGCCGGCGGGCGTAGGCCCACAGGGCGGGGTGAGCGGTCACCCGTGCCCGCCCCTCGGGCGTGAGGCGTCCGAGGTGGACGGTGTCGAGCTGCACCAGGGTGCTCCACACGTACGCGTCGGCGAGGGTGGGCCGGTCGCCGAGGACGTACGGCCGGCCGGCGAGGCGGTGCTCCAGGAAGGCGAGTTCCGCGAGGAGGACGGCGAGCGGGTCGTCCCCGGAGACCCGCTCTCCGGTCCGCGCCGTACCGGCCCGGCGGGCGGCCCGGTCGATGTCGCGCGCGCACCGCTCCGCGATCGCGCCGATCTCGTCCCGGTGCCGCTCGGGCAGCAGGTCGGGGCCGTCGCCCCGGAAGCGGAGCGCCAGGTCGCCGAGGATGTCGGGGACATGGGTGCTGACGATCCGTCCGGTCCAGTGGTCGCTGAGGACGGGGGCGGCGGCCGGTCCGCCGTACAGGTGGGCGCTGGCCTCGTAGAGCGGGCGGAGGACGGTGTACCCGCCGTCGGGCGTGTCGGGGATCGGCGGCAGGACGGTCAGCGGCACCGTGCGGTCGAGCGCGAGCAGGCCGTGGGTGACGGCGAGGGCGAGACAGCCGGGGCCGGAGGGGGCGATGTGGAGGCGGTAGCGGCGTGGGACGGCGTAGTGGCCGCTGCGCATGTCACGGCCGATGCGCCCCCGGAAATGGGGCGCGGTGGAGGCGGGCAGGAGCGAGGACGGGACGACGGACATGCTTCTCCCTCGGAGTGCTCGGAGCTCGGAGCTCGGTTCTCGGGGCGCTCGTGCTCGCCGGTCGGGGGTGGTGACGGCGGGGCCGGGGGTGGCGGGTGCTCACCGGCCGACCTTTTCCTACTTGTTCGGTGGGGTTGTGGTCCCGAGTGTCCGGCCGCGTCCCGGTGCCGTCAAGGGCGCGCGTGGCGCACGCGGAGCGGCCGCCCGCGCCGCCCGCGCCGGGCGGGGCCGGGGGAGGTCCGGTGCGGGATAATGCGCGCATGCGCATTTCAGCCAGGGCCGACTACGCGGTCCGTGCGGCCCTCCAGCTCGCGGCGGCCCGGGACGCCGGCCCCCTGAAGGCCGAGGCCATCGCCGAGGGCCAGGGCATCTCCCACAAGTTCCTGGAGGGCATCCTGGGCGACATGCGCAAGGGCGGCCTCGTGCAGAGCCAGCGCGGCGGCAACGGCGGGTACTGGCTGGCCCGGCCCGCCGAGTCCATCTCGGTCGCGGAGGTCATCCGCTGCGTGGACGGCCCCCTGGTCTCCGTGCGCGGGGAGCGCCCCCCGGACCTCGCCTACACCGGCCCGGCCGAATCCCTCCTCCCCCTGTGGATCGCCCTGCGCGCGAGCGTGCGCGCGGTGCTCGGCGTCTCGCTCGCGGACGTGGCGGCGGCCGAACTGCCCGCCGAGATCACGGCGCTCACCCGGGACCCGGAGGCCTGGACCAACCCCTGACCACCGCCGCCCGCACGGCGGGAGGCTGACGGCGTCTCACATGACGGGATGCCCTTATCCGCGATATGGACGCCCCTTGGGGCTGCGGTTCCTCCTCTGTCACCATCCCCACTATTCCAATGGGAATACTAGGGATCATGTGAGGTGACGTGAGCACGCAGAGGAAGTCGACCACGAGACCCGCGATACGCGCCGCCTCCACCGCCTCCACGGCGGCCCCGCCGGACGCCTCCACCCCCTCCGAGGACGGGTGGTCCCCCGGCGGCGGTACGGGCGACGGCATCTGGTCGCGGGTCACCCGCGAACTCGCCGACGACCTGGCCGTGGACGCCCCCGCCGGGGACCGTGCGGGCAAGACCCCGTACGACGAGGTCGCCCGGCTCCAGGAAGCGGGGCTTCCGGGGCTGCTCACACCCCCGGGGGACGAGGGCCGCGGCAGCGACTGGCGGGCCGCCTGCGCGGTGATCCGCGAGATCTCCGCGGCCGACAGCTCGGTCGGCGAACTCCTCGCCCACCACTACCTCCTCTCCTGGGCGAGCCACTTCTTCGGCCAGGAGACGGGGACCGGTTCGCCCGCGCGGCGGCAACGGACCGCGCGGGTCTCCCTCGGCGCCCGCGCCGCACGGGAGCACTGGCTGCTCGCCGGGGCCGTCGAACCCCCGCCTCCGGGCGCCGGATCCGGGCCCGGTCTCACGCTCACCCCGTCGGACGACGGCTGGCTCCTCGACGGACGGCGCGCCTTCGCCTCCGGTGTCACGGTGGCCGACCGCCTCGTCGTCGCCGCCCGCCCCGGCGGCAGCGGCGACGCCCTGGTCGTCCTGGTCGACCCGGCCTGTCCCGGCGTGTTCACGGACGGCGGCCCCGACCGGGTGGGACAGCGGCTCGCCGGCGCGGGCACCGTCACCTTCGACCGTGTGCCCGTGGCCCCGGCCGACGTCCTCGGGGTCCTTCCCCAGGACGAGGACACCTCCGCCCCCTTCACCACGCTCGCCCCCCTGGCCCTGCGGCTCCTCCTGGTCCACGTCGGGCTCGGCATCACCGAGGGGGCGCTGGCCGAGGCCCGGGACGTCACCCGCGCGGGCCGGGCGGGTGACCGGACCGCCCCCGCCGGCGACCCCGCCGCCCGCCTTTCCGGAGCCGTACGGACGGTGTCGTCGGACGACCCGTACCTCCCGCTCGCCTACGGCGAGTTGGCGATCGAGGCCCACGCCGCGGCCTCGGTCGTGGAACGCGCGGACGACGCCCTCGCGTACGGGCTGCTGACCGGGCGCGGCCTCGGGGCCGAGCAGCGGTCGGCCATCGGCGTCCTGGTGGCGGCGGCCGAGACGGTGACCGGCCGGGCCGCCGTACGCGTCACCACCCGCGTCCTCGAACTGGTCGACGGCGCCGGCGGCCCCGCCGGCCACGACGGCGCCCCCGGCTTCGACCGCTTCTGGCGCAACGCGCGGGCGCTGACCGCGCGGACGCGCACGGCGCACCGGCTCCGTGACATCGGCGACCACTACCTGCACGGCACCGACACCCGCCTCACCCTTCCGGCCTAACCGGCCGTCCGCGCGCACCGGCGCCGCCGGGCGGCGGACGGCGAGGAGCGGAAGTACCCGGCGGTGGCGGGGTTTCCGGCGGCTTCGGAAGGAGGGCCGGCGCACCGCGCGGGGCGCGCCGGACCGCGGGCCGGGGGCCACCGTCCCTGTCGCCGTTCGGCCGAAAGGGCCCAAGCTGGAGGGAGGAGGGCCCGGCCACCGGGCGGGTCCGGCAGCGTCCTCAGGAGGACATCCGATGTCTCGTGAGATCGTCGCGGGCGTGGACGGCTCCCCCGAGAGCCTCGCCGCGGCCGACTGGGCCGCCCGCGAGGCCCTGCACCGGGGCCTCCCGCTGCGCCTCGTGCACGCGTGGCGCTGGGAACCGCTCGATCTCCCCCTGGTCCAGGACCCGGAGGAACAGGAGCGGGCGGCCGAGGACGTGCTGCGCGAGGCACGGACGGCGATCGCACGGCAGTACCCGGAGGTGCCGGTCACCGCCGAACTGCTGCGGGACACCCCGGTCGCCGCGCTGCTGGGCACCGGCGAGCGGGCCGAGATGCTGGTGGTCGGGTCGCGCGGACACGGCGCGGTGGCCGGATTCCTGCTGGGCTCCTACGGACAGCAGATCATCGCCGGATCGGCCCGGCCGGTGGTGGCCGTCCGGTCCCGTGACGGCGATCCGGCCGAACCCCCCACCGGGGAGGTCCTGGTGGGCCAGCTCGGCGGCCCCGAGGACAGCGCGGCCGTCCTGCGGTTCGCCTTCGAGACGGCGGCCGCGCGCGGTGCCGCGCTGCGGGCCGTCCGGGCGTGGAGCCTGCCGCCCCTCTTCGCGTACAGCCCGGCGTCGATGCAACTGGCCGACGAGGCGGGCGGACTCGTCCCGTACGAGGAGAAGGCGCTGCGCGACGCCCTCGCGCCCTGGCGCGAACGCTTCCCCGACGTACCCGTCGGCGAGCACGTCGAACTGGGCAGCGCCGGGCAGGTGCTGCTCTCCTCCTCGGGCGCCGCACAGCTCCTCGTGGTCGGGCGCCGGGCGCGGCGCGGGGCCGTCGGGCCGCGCATCGGCTCGGTGGCGCACGCGGCGCTGCATCTCGCGCCGTGCCCGGTGGCGGTCGTCCCGCCGGACTGAGGGCGGTCCGCAAGCGGCAGGTCCCGCCACCGGGTTGACCCCACGGGTTGACGAGGTGTGTCGGGAAGAGGGGGGACGGAAAGTGTTGTCGCCGTCGACCCGGTGGCTCTCCCCCAGTGCCGGATCGTCCGGCGACCCCGGAAAGAGAGCGGAGTTCCATGCGGTACCACGAACACCCCGGACACCCCGAAGCACATGACACCCAGGAGGGCGGGCCGGTCCCCGCGAGCGGCCGGCACCGCAGGGGCGGTGGAGGGCGGCGGCGCGCGTCCCGGCGGCCGGCGGGCCGCACCGCCGTCGCCCTGGCCGGCACCGCGGCCGCCGTGCTGACCGCCGCGACGGCGGTGTACGTGGCGGCACCGGCACCTGCCGCCGACCCGGCGCAGCCCCCGCTCGCCGCTCCGGCGCCGCCCTCGGACGCCACCACGGCGGCCGTCGTCCCCGTGTCCGCGCCCGCCGGCCCGTCGGTTCCGGTGTCCGCGCCGGCGTCCCCGTCCGCGCCCCGTTCCGCGGCGGTCTCCCGCCCGCCGGCCGCCGCGCCCACCAGCTCCTCCCCCGCCGCCACCGCGCCGCGTACCCCGACGGCCGTCGCTCCCGCGCCCGCCCGGTCGGAACCGGTCGCGTCCCCCTCCTCCGCCGGGCCGTCCGCAGGGCCGGCCGAGACCGGCGGGTCCGACGCCGCCGACCGGGCCGGGGGCGGTGCGGCCCAGTACGCCCAGCACGTGATCGCGCTGGTCAACGCCGAGCGGCAGAAGGCCGGATGCGGTCCGCTCCGCGCGGAGAAGCGCCTGCGGCTCGCCGCGCAGCGGCACGCCGACGACATGGCCGCCCGCGACTACTACGCCCACGACACCCCCGAGGGCCGGGACGCGGGCGACCGGATCAGCGCCACCGGGTACAGCTGGTCGGCGTGGGCGGAGAACATCCACCGGGGACCGAAGACACCGGCCCGCGCGATGGAGGACTGGATGGAGAGCCCCGGCCACCGCGAGAACATCCTCAACTGCTCCTTCGAGGAGATCGGGGTGGGGGTGTCCCTCGCCTCCAACGGTCCCTGGTGGGTGCAGAACTTCGGCAGCCGGCGCTGACGGGCCGCGCCGCCCCGTGGCTCACGGGGCGGCGAGCTTCTGCACCCAGATCGTGCCGCCGGGGCCGGGCGCGGATGCCACGCCCGTGTCCCGGTACCGGCAGTCGAGCATGTTCTCCTCGTGCGCGGCCCCGTCCGTCCAGCCCTCCACGACGCCGGCGGGGTCGTCCGTGCCGCGCGCCAGGTTCTCGGCCCAGGCGCTCCAGGCGTAGCCCTCCGCGGTGATGCGGCTGTCGGCGAAGGCGCCTTCCGGGCTGCTGTGCCCGTAGTAGCCGCGCGCGGCCATGTCACGGGCGTAGGCGCGGGCCGCGCGGACGAGCCGCGGATCGGTTCGCAGCGGGGCACAGCCGGCTGCGGCCCGCAACTGGTTGACCAGCGCGGTCACCCGCTCGCCGGCCGGGGGCGCGGGGGCGGGTGGCGCCGTCGTCCGGCGCGGGGCGGGGCGCGCGCTCGGCGGCGGCGGGGTCTTCGTGGTGGGGGCCGGGGCGGGGGTGCCGACCGGGGTACGGGGCGGGGTGGCGGACGGCGGGGGCGCGGCGGTGGGCCGGGCGGGCGCCGGACGCGCCGGTGGCCGCTCGGGCAGGAGCTGTGGGGCGAGCGCGCCGAGGACGGCGGCGAGCACGGCGGCCCCCGCGAGCCCGGCACGCCGGCCGGGCGTCCACCGCGTGGGCGCCGCGTGCCCGCCACCCGTGTGCTTCGGCACGCCGTCCCCGGCGGTTCCGTGCGGGACGGGCCCCGCGTCGGTGCGACCGGGCCCGGGCTCCACGGGCCGGGCGCCTCCGTCCGCCCCCGGCTGCATGGGCGCCGCGCCGCCCCCGCCCTCCGCCCGGACGGGTGCGGCGGACACCGGCCCGATGCCGCCGGCCTCCGCGCCGGCGGGCCAGGGGGCCGCCTCCCCGGCCGGCATGAGGTGGGCGGCGGTTTCGGCCGCCAGGACGCCGTCGGCCCCGGGGCCCGTGAGCGTCACCGCGAGGGGCGGGACGAGGCCGAGGCCGACGAGGAGGCCTTCGACCGGGGCGAGGGCGCCGCGGCCGGTCACCGCCCGCGTACAGGCGGAGCAGTCGCGCAGGTGGCGGGCCACGCGTTTGCGCCAGAGAGGCGAGGGGCGGCCGTCCCAGGTGGCGAGGGTGTCGCCCAGGCCGGGGCAGGGCGGGGTGGCGTCGAGGGCGCGGACGACGGCGCGGCCGGTCTCCAGGCGTTCCTTCATGCGCTGGATGCGGACGGCGGCGTGCTGCGGGGAGATGCCCCCGAGGTTTTCGGCGACCTCGGCGCGGGTCAGTTCACCGGCCGCCTCCAGCCACCACAGGCTGAGCAGGTCGCGGTCGTCCTCGTCCAGCCAGCGGGTGGCGCGGGCCACGTCCCGGCGCTGTCCGGAGAGGCCCAGCCGGAGGATGGTGAGGGTGGTGAAGTCACCGGCGGGGTCGGCGAGCTCCGCGGCCCGGTCGAGCCCGGTCAGCGGGGCGCTCTGCCGTTCGCGCCAGCGGCGCCGTACCCCGTTCATGGCGATGGCGACGAGCCAGGAACGGAACCGCGCCGGGTCGCGGAGGCCGGGCAGGCCGTCCAGGGCGCGGACCATCGTCTCCTGGACGATGTCGTCGGTGTCGGCGTGTCCGTCGAGGGCGCGGCCGACGATGTTGTGGACGAGCGGCAGGTAGGCGCGTACCAGCTCCTCCCTGGCGTACGGCTCGCCCGCGCGCGCCGCCTCCACCAGGGCGGTGGTGCGGTGCTCGTCTGTGTGCATGGGTCGTGCTCCCTTGTCCCCGGTTCGTGTCCCCCGTCGTTGGGAGAGCCGTGGGCGCGGGAGCGATAACGGTTACGCGGGCAGGACCGGGACGGTCGCCCCGTGGCCCTCCCTCACGGCCTCCACGACGGCGTCGTGCAGGTCACGGCTGTCGGGCTCCGAGGAGCAGGGGACGGGACTTCCCGACATGGTGAACCAGTCGGAGGCGCCGCTGTACTGCACGGCCACGCGTGCTTCGCCCTCGGCCCAGGTCGTGTGCACGGTCAGATCGCCCGTGATGACACCGGCCTCGACGGTCAGCACGCCACCACGCCCGGTGTAGACACCGGTGGTCGTCCATGATGCGAAGCTCATCCATCCAGACTCACACCGGTCACCCGGATGCGCCACCGACGGGACGGCCCCGGCCGGACGGATGTCCGGCCGGGGCCGTCGTGCCGTACGCCGGGCCGCGCGGGCGACCGCGCGGCCGGGCGTCGCCGGGTCCGGTCAGACGAGGGTCGCGACGGCCTCGTTGAAGGTGGCGGACGGGCGCATCACGGCCGCGGCCTTGGCCGGGTCGGGCCGGTAGTAGCCGCCGATGTCGGCCGGGGAGCCCTGGACCGCGTTCAGCTCCTCGACGATCTTGCCCTCGTTGGCGGTGAGGGTCTCGGCGAGCGGGGCGAAGGCCTTGGCCAGCTCCGCGTCGTCGGTCTGCCTGGCCAGCTCCTGGGCCCAGTAGAGAGCCAGGTAGAAGTGGCTGCCGCGGTTGTCGATGCCGCCGAGGCGGCGGGTCGGCGACTTGTCCTCGTTGAGGAAGGTGCCGGTGGCGCGGTCCAGGGTGTCGGCGAGGACCTGGGCGCGGGCGTTGCCCGTGGTGGTGGCCAGGTGCTCGAAGGACGCGGCCAGGGCGAAGAACTCGCCGAGGGAGTCCCAGCGGAGGTAGTTCTCCTTGACGAGCTGCTGGACGTGCTTCGGGGCGGAGCCGCCGGCGCCCGTCTCGAAGAGGCCGCCGCCGGCCATCAGCGGGACGACGGAGAGCATCTTGGCGCTGGTGCCCAGCTCCAGGATCGGGAAGAGGTCGGTCAGGTAGTCGCGGAGGACGTTGCCGGTGACCGAGATGGTGTCCTCGCCGCGGCGGAGGCGCTCCAGGGAGAACCTGGTCGCCTCGACCGGGGACAGGATCTTGATCTCCAGGCCCTCGGTGTCGTGCTGCGGCAGGTACTCCTCGACCTTGGCGATGAGCTGCGCGTCGTGGGCGCGGGTCTCGTCCAGCCAGAAGACGGCCGGGGCGCCGGTGGCACGGGCGCGGGTGACGGCGAGCTTGACCCAGTCCTGGATGGGCAGGTCCTTGGTCTGGCAGGCGCGGAAGATGTCGCCCTCGGCGACCTCCTGCTCCAGGACGGTGTTGCCCGCGGCGTCGACGAGGCGGACGGTGCCGGCCGCGGCGATCTCGAAGGTCTTGTCGTGGGAGCCGTACTCCTCGGCCTTCTGCGCCATGAGGCCGACGTTGGGGACGGAGCCCATGGTCGACGGGTCGAAGGCGCCGTGGGCGCGGCAGTCGTCGATGACGGCCTGGTAGACACCGGAGTAGGAGCTGTCCGGGAGGACCGCGAGGGTGTCGGCCTCCTGGCCGTCCGGGCCCCACATGTGGCCGGAGGTGCGGATCATGGCCGGCATCGAGGCGTCGACGATGACGTCGGACGGCACGTGCAGGTTGGTGATGCCCTTGTCGGAGTCGACCATCGCGAGGGCCGGGCCCTCGGCGAGCTCGGCGTCGAAGGAGGCCTTGATCTCCTCGCCGAGGCCGTGCGGGACGGACTCCAGGCCCTTGAGGACGGTGCCGAGGCCGTCGTTCGGGGACAGGCCGGCGCCGGCGAGGACCTCGCCGTACTTGGCGAAGGTCTTCGGGAAGAAGGCGCGTACGACGTGGCCGAAGACGATCGGGTCGGAGACCTTCATCATCGTGGCCTTGAGGTGCACGGAGAAGAGGACGCCCTCGGCCTTGGCGCGGGCGACCTGCTCCGACAGGAAGGTGCGCAGGGCGGCGGCGCGCATGACGGAGGCGTCGACGACCTCGCCGGCGAGGACCGGGACGGACTCGCGGAGCACGGTGGTCGTGCCGTCGGCGGCGACGTGCTCGATGCGCAGGGTGCCGTCCTCGGCCATGACCGTGGACTTCTCGGTGGACCGGAAGTCGTCACGGCCCATGGTGGCCACGTTGGTCTTGGACTCGGAGGTCCAGGCGCCCATGCGGTGCGGGTGGGTCTTCGCGTAGTTCTTGACCGAGCCGGGGGCGCGGCGGTCCGAGTTGCCCTCGCGCAGGACCGGGTTGACGGCCGAGCCCTTGACCTTGTCGTACCGGGCGCGGACGTCCTTGTCCTGGTCCGTCCGCGGGTCGTCCGGGTAGTCCGGGAGGGCGTAGCCCTGCGCCTGGAGCTCGGCGATCGCGGCCTTGAGCTGCGGGATCGACGCGGAGATGTTGGGCAGCTTGATGATGTTGGCCTCGGGGCGCTTGGCCAGCTCGCCGAGCTCGCCGAGGGCGTCGCCGATGCGCTGCCCCTCCTCCAGGTACTCCGGGAAGAGGGCGATGATGCGGCCCGCGAGGGAGATGTCCCGGGTCTCGACCGTGACGCCGGCCGTCGAGGCATACGCCTGGATCACGGGCAGGAACGAGTACGTCGCCAGGGCAGGCGCCTCGTCAGTGTGGGTGTAGATGATGGTCGAGTCAGTCACCAGGTGCTCCGCTCCACGTCTGCGTATGCGAGATTGCTCGACATCAAGATATCTCGTGATCGCGGTCCTCGGTAAAGGGGCCCACGAGCTCCTCTTCGTCGGGCACGCCCGCGGCCTCCACGAAGGGGCCGCCGAGGCGGTACGAGGCGGGGCCGCCCTCCACGTCCACGTGCCGGAGGACGGCGAGGAGGAGCAGTGCCGCGGCGGCGGTCACCCCGGCGGCGAGGGCCTGGCCGCAGCGGTGGGCCAGACGCAGCTCGGCCGGGTCGTACGGGGCGGTGGCGGGCAGGCCGAGGGTGTCGCCGAGCAGCAGGAACCCGGCGCCGAGACCCGCCGCGGCGACGAGCGCGAGGGGCACGGTGCCGGCGAGGCCGCGCAGGGCGGTACCACCGCGGCGCGCGGGGCGGACCTTGTTCCGGCGGGCCAGGAGCGCCACGAGGCCGCAGAGGACGGCGAGGGTGAGCAGGGCGGCGGCGATGACGTCCCCCGGCCGGTGCTGCCCGGCGGCGAGGGTGTACGCGCCGACGGCGACGGCCCACAGGGTGGCGGCGCCGGTCACGGGGGCGCGGAGGCGGTGCGGGACGACGAGGACGAGCCCGAAGGCGATGCCCAGGGCGAGCGTGGTCTGCGCGCTGGGGAAGCCGCTGGGCACGAGGGCGCCCGCGGCGTCGCCGGGACGGGGGCGGGGCGCGTACCGCTGGAGCAGGCCGGCGACGGCCAGGGCGGTGACGAGGGCGCCGCCCGCGAGGCCGGTGAGGACGTATCGCTTGCGCAGGAGGCCGACGGTGAGGAGGAGGACGGCGCCGGCGACGAGCGAGAGGGTGGTGAGTCCGGCGAGGGAGGGGTGCTCGCGGAGGAAGGTGGCGACGGGGGTGTCGGCGCGGCGGCCGGTCACGGCGGCGTCGCCCCAGCGGCGGCCGGTGGCCGTGAGCACCAGACCCGCGTACACGACGGTGAGGAGCAGGACGGCCCCGAGGCAGGCACGCCGGGTCCGGGTGCGGACGCGGGTGCTGAACGAGCGGGGGACCTCGCCGGCCACGGCGGCGTACCACCAGGTGGCACCGGTCTCCAGCGGCCTCGGGGAGCCGCCGGCGCGGGGCCTGTCGTAGGAAGCCATGCCCCGATTCGACCCCAGCCGCGCCGCCCGCGCCCGCTGGAGACACCCGAACGACACGCCGGGGCGGCGGGGGGCGGCCCGGCCCGGGGCCCACCGGGAGGCTCCGTTCCCCGGTCCGCCGGTGAAAGACCGGCTCAGGAGGACGCGCGGACCACGAGCTCGGTGGGGAGCATGCGGCGGGGCTGGTCGTCGGGGTCGCCGGGGGTGGCGATCTCCTGGAGGAGGAGGCGGGCCATGGTGCGGCCCATCTCCTCGATGGGCTGGCGGACGCTGGTGAGCGGCGGGTCCATGAGCCGGGCCACGGCGGAGTCGTCGACGCCGACGAGGGCCACGTCGTCGGGGACCCGGCGGCCCGCCTCGCGCAGGACGGCCCGCGCGCCGGCGGCCATGACGTCGGAGGCGGCGAAGACGGCGTCGAGGTCCGGGCGCCGCTCCAGGAGTTCCCGCATGGCTCGGCGACCGCCCTCCTCGGTGAAGTCGCCGGTGGCGACGAGTCCGTCGTCGGGCGTCAGCCCGGCCTCGGCGAGGCCCTCCCGGTAGCCGTCGAGACGGCAGCGGGCGCCGTACATGTCGAGCGGTCCGGTGATCGTGGCGACCGTCCGGCGGCCGCGCGCCGCGAGGTGGACGACGGCGGCGCGCCCGGCGCCGGTGTTGTCGGAGTCGACGAAGGCGACGCGCTCGTCCTCGGTGCGGCGGCCGTTGAGGACGGCGGGCAGGCCGAGGGCCCTCACCTGGTCGGGCAGCGGGTCGTCGGCGTGCACGGAGACGAGGAGGACGCCGTCGACGCGCTGGGCGGCGAGGTACTGCTCGAACCGCTGGCGCTCCTGCTCGCTGCGGATCAGGGTGAGGAGCAACTGCTTGTCGGCGTCGGCCAGTTCGGCGCTGACGCCGCGGATGATGTCGAGGAAGTACGGTTCGGCGAACAGCCGGGCCTCGGTCTCGGGGACCACCAGGGCGACGGCGTCGGTGCGGCTGCCGGCGAGGGCGCGGGCCGCGCGGTTGGGGACGTAGCCGAGCTGCGCGACGGCCTGTTCGACGGCCTTCCTGGCCTGGTCGCTGACCTTGGGCGAGCCGTTGATGACCCGGGACACCGTGCCCCGGCCGACTCCGGCCAGGGCCGCGACCTCTTCCAGGGTGGGTCTGCCGGTCCGCCGCCCGCTCACCGCCATCTGCCGCCTCTCCCCTCGGGCCGCCGCCCCGCCTGCGTGTGCGGCGAAACCTATCAGGCGGGGCGGGGCGCCTCGGGGTCGATCAGGTGGCGTCGACGGGGGTGAGCTCGGCCATGGCCGCCCAGCCCTGCTGCGGGGTGTCGACGTGGATGATCTCGGGGGTGGTGGCGATGGCCGGTGCCATCGCGGCCAGACCGGCCGCGAAGTGGGGGGCGGCGACGTGCGCGGCGCCCGCCTCGGCGTCGGCGAAGCCCTCCAGGAGCGTGTAGACGCAGGGGTCGTCGACGCTCCTGGACCAGTCGTAGAAGAGGTTGCCGGGCTCCTCGCGGGTGGACCGGGTGAAGTCGGCGACCACGTCGAGCCAGTCGTCGGCGCGCTCGGGGCGGACGGTGAAACGTACGGCGATGAAGATCATGCGCCCACCGTGCGCCGGGCCGGCCGCGCGGTGCGGATCGGACCGCTCAGGATTCCGGCAGGGCCGGAAAGGCGGGGACGGCACGGGCCAGGGCGGTCCTGATGTCGCCGTGGCGGCGGGCGAAGTCGGCGGTGGGGAGGGAGACGGAGAGGGCGTGCACGATGCCGTCGCCCCGCTCCGGAAGGACCACCGCGAGGCAGGTGTACGCCGGGTCGGCCTCGCCCACGGAGACCGCGAAGCCCTGTTCGCGCACCCGGCGGGCCTCGGCCTCGAAGCGTTCGGCGCTGGTGATCGTCCGCTCGGTGAAGCGGGCCATGCCGTGCTCGGCGAGGTACCGGCGGCGCAGCGGGCGGGGCAGCGCGGCGAGGAGCGCCTTGCCGTGGGCGGTGGCGTGGGCGCGGGGTTCGGGGCCGGGGGCGAAGGGGTGGGCGGTGTCGGTGACCGGGGCGGTGGTGTCGACGACGGTGATCAGGCCCTCGCGGTAGGCCGTGTGGTACGCCTCCGCGCCGGTGGCCCGGCGGATCCGCCCGAGGAGTTCGCCGGTCCCGGCCGCCAGGCCGTGGTGGTGCTGGTGGGCGCGGTGCAGCGCCGGGACGCGCGGGCCCGGCGCGAAGCCGTCGGCGGTCCTGACCAGGTAGCCGCGGGCGAGCAGCGGTCCGGCGACGTGGTAGACGGTCGACAGGGCGCAGCCGAGCCGCCGGGCCAGCGCCTTCGCGGCGACGGGCCGCCCGGTCTCGGCGACGGCGTCGAGCACGGCGAGGGCGCGTTCGACGGACTGCGGTCCGCCGCTCGGGCGGGAAGGAACGGGCATCGGCCCAGCTTAGGCGGCGGTCGAGAGCGCTTCGCGGGGCCCCGGCCGGCACGCCCCGGGACGCACCGGAGGGCGCGGGGGCCGCTCGCGACGACGGCCGCCGGGGCGCGGGGGCCGCCCCGGGCACGCGGGTCCCTCACCTCCCGTGGTCCCCTCGCCACCCCCCGTATCAGCGCAGGTCAAACGGGCCTTATGTGCATTAAACACACTTTCGGCGTACGGTCGTGAGGATCCCCCTTGTCCCCGACGCCCGGGAGAGCGTGTGCCCCGCCCCAGGACCGACCGTGCCGCCCAGCCCCGCGAGGGGCGCCGTCCGCGTCTGCGGGCGGTGATGGTCGCCACGGGGGTCGTCGCCGTCGCCGCGGGCGGCCTGTACGTGGCGGGGCTCGCGACCACCGGGGACGAGATATCCGCCGGTACCCGGGTCGCGGGCATCGGGATAGGCGGCATGAGCCGCGCCGAGGCGAGCGCCCGGCTCTCCGCCGAGGCTCCCGCCTCCTGGACCGCGCCGATCCCGGTCGCGATCGGTGCCAGGACCACCTCGGTCGACCCGGCCGCCGCCGGACTGCGGGTGGACACGGACAGGACCGCCGAGCGCGCCGCCGACCCCTCCCGCGACCCGGTGACCGTGATCCGGCGCCTCTTCTCCCCCGACGAGCGCGAGATCCAGCCGGTGTTCGTCCAGGACACCGCGCGCACGAAGGCCGTTCTGGCCGAGCTGGCGAAGCACAACGACCGGAAGGTCCGCGAGGGCTCCGTCGCCTTCCGCGACGGCAAGGCCGTCTCGACCCGTCCGGTGACCGGGCAGAAGCTGGAGACCGACCGCGCCGTCGGCACCCTGCGCGCCGCCTATCCGGCGGCCCCGGGCGCCTCGGCGGCCGCCCTGCCCGTGACGACGACCGAACCGAAGCTGCCGGCCGCCGAGATCGCCCACTTCCTCGGCTCGTACGCCAGGCCCGCCGTCTCCGGCCCGGTGACGCTCCTGGTCGACGGGGAGCGGCTGCGGATCTCCGCCGAGACGCTCGGCGACCACCTCTCGGTGAGCTCCGAGGACGGCCGGCTGGCCGGCACCCTCGACGCCGAGGGCCTGCTGCGGGACCCGGACGTGGCCCGGCCGCTCGCCGCGATGACCGGCGCCCCGGTGGAGTCGGTGCTCGGCGTGCGGGACGGCAAGGTCGTCGTCGAGAAGGAGGGCCGCCCGGGCCGCGAGGTCACGGCGAAGGCCCTCGGAGACGCCGTGCGCCCGCTCCTCGCGAAGACCGGCGAGGCGGCCCGCACCGGCCCCGTCGCGACCAGGGTCACGCAGCCGGAGCTGACGGCGGCCTCCCTGGCGCGGCTCGGCATCACCGAGGAGATGTCGACCTTCACCGTGAACTTCCCGAGCGCCCCGTACCGGACGAAGAACATCGGCCGGGCCGTCGAGCTGATCAACGGTTCCCTGGTGCACCCCGGCGAGGTCTGGAGCTTCAACCGGACCGTCGGTGAGCGCACCGAGGAGAACGGGTTCGTGGACGGCACGATGATCCTGGACGGCCAGTACCGCCAGGCGCCGGGCGGTGGCGTCTCCGCCGTCGCGACGACCGTGTTCAACGCGATGTTCTTCGCCGGGGTGAAGCCGGTCGAGTACGGCGCCCACTCCTTCTACATCGAGCGGTACCCGGCCGGCCGGGAGGCGACCGTCGCCTGGGGCTCCCTGGACCTGAAGTTCCGCAACGACTCCGGCAAGCCGCTCTACATCAAGGCGAGTTCCACCGACTCCTCCCTCACCGTCAGCTTCCTCGGCACGAAGAAGTACGACTCGGTGGAGGCCGTCGCCGGTCCGCGCACCAACCTGACCGAGCCCGCCAAGCGCGAGGGCACCGGCGAGGAGTGCGTGCCGCAGCCGCCGCTCGAGGGCTTCGACATCTCGGTCGACCGGGTGTTCAAGAACGGCGGGGCCGAGGTGAAGCGCGAGAACTTCAAGACGCACTACACCCCGCGGGACGAGGTCGTCTGCAAGTGACCCGTCGGGCGGCGGCTGCCTGAGGGCGGGGGCCGCCGGCGCGCGGAAGGGTGTCTTCCCGTACGGCGCGGGCATCACAGGGGAGCGGCGTGCGGCGCCCCCGGGGGACGGTCACGCCGGCCGCCCCGTCCCGCCGCACCCGCCGGAGGCCCGTCATGGTCCCGCGCAGCCCTCGTCCCCGTGACCCTTTCGAGCGCCTCCTCGACGGGGGTGTGCGCGCCGGCGTGTACCCCTGCGCGGTCTGGGCGGTGGGCGATGCCCGCTCCGTCCTGTCGGAGGGGGCCGTCGGGCTCCCCGACCCCGCGCGCCCGGACGTACCGGCGCGCCGGGACACCCTGTTCGACGTGGCGAGCCTCACCAAGATCCTGGCGGTCTGGGCGGTCGTCGGGACGCTGGCCGACACGGGCGAGCTGGATCTCGCCGCCCCGCTCGGGACCTACTGGCCCGAGGCGGCCGGGCGTCCGGTGGCGGAGGTCTCCGCGCTCCACCTCCTCACCCACACCGCCGGACTGCCGCTGCGGGCCAACCTGCGGCACCTGTACGGCTCCGACCCGCGGGCCGTCCGGGACGGGGTGCTGGCCGAGCCCCTGCGGCACCGGCCCGGCGCGGCCGTCGCGTACACCGACCGGGCGGCGCTGATCCTCGGCTACCTCGCCGAGCACCTCACCGGCCGGCCGCTCCCCCGGCTCGCCCGGGAGCGGGTGTGGCAGCCCCTGGGCATGACGGAGACCCGGTACGGTCCGCTGCCGCCGGAGACGGTGGAGCGGTGCGCGCCGACGGAGTACGACGAGGGGACCGGCGCCCCTCTCCAGGGCACCGTCCACGACTTCTCGGCGCGGCTGCTCGGCGGCGCCTGCGGGATCGCGGGCGTCTTCACCACCACCGGGGACGTCGGCCGGTTCCTGCGGCAGCTGCTCGACCCGCGTCCGGGCACCTTCTCCGCCGGATGGACGGCCGCCTCGCTGCGGGTGCGGACCGGTGAACTGCTGCCGCCGCGCGGCCTGTTCTGGCATCCGGCGCCGGGCACGGAGGAGGCGGACGACGTGTGGGCGCACTTCGGTTTCACCGGCACCGCCCTGTGGGTCTCGCCCGCGCGCGGGCGCTGGGCGGTGCTGCTGACGAACCGGCTGTACGTCACCCGTGACCCGGGTCCGCTCTCCCGCCTCCGGGACGCCTTCCGGGCCGGCGCCTTCGCCTGAGCCGTACCGCCCGCTCCTTCGCCGTCCGCTCCCGTCGTACCTCCGCCTCTCAGGCCAGGAACACCGGCAGGGTCCGGTGGCCGTTGCTGATGAGGGAGGGGCTGCGGCGCAGTTCGCCCGCGGGGACGGCGAGCCGGATGCCGGGGAAGCGCGCGAACAGTTCGCGGAGCACGGTGGCCACCTCCAGGCGGGCCAGCGGGGCGCCGAGGCAGAAATGGACGCCGTGGCCGAAGGCGAGGTGCTCCTTGCCCGCGCGGGTGACGTCGAAGGTGTCGGCGGTGGGGCCGTGCCAGTCGGGGTGCCGGTTGGCCGCCGCGTACGAGGCCAGGATGGCCTCGCCCTTGGCGATGACCCGGCCGTCGGGGAGCGGGACGTCGGCGACCGCGTAGCGCAGTGGCAGGTGCCGGACGGCCGGTTCGTGGCGCAGGGTCTCCTCCACCACGTCCTGCCAGCCGGCGCGGCCCGCGCGGACGTGGCCGAGCTGTTCGGGGTGGGTGAGGAGGGCGGTCACGGCCTGGTCGATGACGTTGACGGTGGTCTCGTAACCGGCGGCGATCATGAGCAGCAGCGTGTCGCGGAGTTCGTCCTCGGTGAGGGCGGACCCGTCGCCTTCCTCGTCGCGGGTGGCGATGAGGAAGGAGGTCATGTCGTCGCCGGGGCGGACCCGCTTCTCCGCGATGAACTCGTCGAGGAGGACGTAGAGGCGCGCGGTGTTGGCGGCGGCCTCCTCGGCGCTGAGGCGGGTGTCGAAGATGCCGTCGACCACGGCGCGGAATCCGGCGTTCCGGGAGGCGGGCACGCCGAGGAGCTGGCCGATGACGGTGATGGGCAGCGGGTGGGCGAGGCGTTCGCGCAGGTCGACGACGGTGCCGGGCGGTTCCGCGGCGAGGCCGTCGAGGAGGTCGGCGACGACGCTCTCGATGCCCGCGCGCAGGGCGGCGACGCGGCGGGCGCCGAAGGCGGGGCCGACGATCCGGCGCAGACGGGCGTGGTCGGCGCCGTAGGCGGTGAACATGTTCCGGGCGTCGACCCAGAGGGCGAGCGGCCAGCCCGGCACGACCCGGTCGAAGTCGGCCCAGTGGCGCCGGCCGTCCTTGGAGACGTCGGGGCTGGTGAGCAACCGCTTGAGGAGGGCGGGGTCGGAGACGGACCAGGCCCGTACGCCGAGGACGTCGACCGGGGTCGCGGGGCCGCGCTCGCGGAGCAGGGCGTGTTCCGCGTCGGGGTCGGTTCCGGTCGGGTCGAGCACGATCGGGCGGTCGGGCGGGGTCACGGCGGTTCCCTTCGGTCGGCTACGCCTCCTCAGGGTGGGGGGCCGGTCGGCCCCGGCGACAGATCGCGTTGCGGCCATCCTGGCCAGAACCCACCCCGGGAGTGATCCGCCGCACGTGGGTTCGGGACCCCTTGATGGAGCGGGACGGGCGGGGGTTACCATATGAGCGCCGCCTAGCTCGAAAGATAAACTTGTGACTGTCAATGATGACTCGTTCACCAGCTGGAAGAACCGCGAGGAGATCGCGGAGTCGATGATCCCGATCATCGGGAAGCTGCACCGGGAGCGGGACGTGACCGTCCTGGTCCACAGCCGCTCCCTGGTGAACAAGTCGGTGGTCAGCATTCTCAAGACCCACCGCTTCGCACGCCAGATAGCCGGCGAGGAGCTCTCGGTCACCGAGACCCTGCCGTTCCTCGAGGCGCTCACCACTCTCGACCTCGGCCCTTCCCAGATCGACATCGGCATGCTCGCCGCGACGTACAAGACCGACGACCGCGGTCTGTCGGTGGCGGAGTTCACCGCCGAGGCCGTCGCCGGCGCCACCGGTGAGAACAAGATCGAGCGCTGCGAGGGCCGCGACGTCGTCCTGTACGGCTTCGGCCGCATCGGCCGGCTCGTCGCCCGTCTGCTCATCGAGAAGGCCGGTTCCGGCCACGGCCTGCGGCTGCGCGCCATCGTCGTGCGCGGAGGCGGCGAGCAGGACCTCGTCAAGCGCGCCTCGCTGCTGCGGCGCGACTCGATCCACGGCCAGTTCCAGGGCACGATCACGGTCGACGAGGCGAACAGCACCATCGTCGCCAACGGCAACACGATCAAGGTCATCTACGCCAACGACCCGTCCGAGGTCGACTACACGGCGCACGGCATCGACAACGCCATCCTGATCGACAACACCGGCAAGTGGCGCGACCGCGAGGGCCTCTCCAAGCACCTGCGCCCCGGCATCGACAAGGTCGTCCTGACCGCGCCCGGCAAGGGCGACGTGCCCAACATCGTGCACGGCGTCAACCACGACACGATCAAGCCGGACGAGCAGATCCTCTCCTGCGCCTCCTGCACCACCAACGCGATCGTGCCGCCGCTCAAGGCGATGGACGACGAGTACGGCGTCCTGCGCGGTCACGTCGAGACCGTCCACTCGTTCACGAACGACCAGAACCTGCTGGACAACTACCACAAGGCCGACCGCCGCGGCCGTTCCGCGCCGCTGAACATGGTCATCACCGAGACCGGTGCCGCCTCGGCCGTCGCGAAGGCGCTGCCGGACCTCAAGGCCCCGATCACGGGCAGCTCGATCCGCGTCCCCGTTCCGGACGTGTCGATCGCGATCCTGAGCCTGCGCCTGGGCCGCGAGACCACCCGCGAGGAGGTCCTCGAGTACCTGCGCGACGTCTCGCTGCACTCGCCGCTCAAGCGCCAGATCGACTTCACCACGGCCCCCGACGCCGTCTCGATGGACTTCGTGGGCTCGCGCCACGCGTCGATCGTCGACGCCGGCGCGACCAAGGTCGACGGCGACAACGCGATCCTGTACCTCTGGTACGACAACGAGTTCGGCTACTCGTGCCAGGTCATCCGGGTCGTCCAGCACGTCTCCGGCGTGGAGTACCCGACCTTCCCGGCTCCGGCGGTCTGATCTCCCGCGTCCGTACGCACGACGGCGGCGCGCCGCACCCTCTCACGGGGGGCGGCGCGCCGCCGTTCTCCGTACCGGTGCGCCCTCTCCCCCGGCCGCCGCGGGCGCGCGGGGCGAACGGCACCGGGGGCGGAGGCGCGTGGGGCCCGGCACCCTCGGTTCACCGGAGCACGACCGTGACGCCGCGCCGTTCGAGAAGCCGCACGATGGCCTCGACGTAGGAGAGACCGTCCTGCGGATCCCCCACGACGTCCGCGAGCGCTCGGCGCGCCGTCCCGGAGTCGTGCCAGGTCAGGGTGAAGGGAGGGACCACTCCGAACCCCCCGCCCAGGCAGTCCTCGAACGCGTTCCACTCCCGGCCGAAGTAGCGCCCGGGCCCGAGCAGGGCCTCGGCCATCGCGCAGTGCAGGCCGGGGACGTCCGTGACGAACCGGCCGTCGAGATGGTGCTCGCCTCCGGACCGGTCCGGCCGGGCCGGGGGCACCCGCCAGGCGCGGGTGGTGAGGTCCAGCCACGCGGCCCTGCCCCGCGCGTCGTACGGCGCCCACAGGTTGGGCTCCGTCGGCGGGCCCGGGTACCACGCGGCCCAGACCGGGCGGTCCGCCGGTGTCGGCCGGTCGTCACCACCGTCGGTGAGGGTGATGTCGAGGAGAGTGCCGCCGAGGACCGACGGCCGCGCTCCGGCGACGGCCAGGCCGACGGGGCGGGAGGCCGTCACGGCGCCCTGACGGTCCAGAACCAGGAGGCATGCCCGGTCCCGCTCCGACCGGCGGGGCCGCCGCAGCGCCGCGAGCAGCGGTTCCGCGGGCTCGCAGCCGATCAGCTCCAGCGGGACGGGAGCCGGGTCCACCCGCGCCTCGAACAGGCCGTCCACCCCGGAGCACCGGCCCGCACTCTCCGCGGCGACCGTCGTTCCCGCGAAGAGCTCGAAGCGCGGCACCGACGGCGGCGCGACGAAGGCGTCCTCGTTCCTGACACCGGCGCCGAGCACGATGTCGTACCGTCCCGGGTCGGCCGGGTGGGGGCGGTGGGCCACCACGACCGCGTCGACGAGGGTCCACCACTGCACGGGCCTCCCGCCGTCCCACACCTCGACGCATACGTCACCCAGGCCCCGTGGGGCGCCGGGTTCGGCCAGGACCTCGCTCAGGAGACCGTCGGGGCGGCACCCGCGGAGGGTGAGGACCTCCCGTGGGGGCGGGACCGGGTCGACGAAGAATCCCTCGGCACCCGCGCACCTCCCCCAGAACTCCTCCCCGCCCTCCTGGTCCTCCCGCACCAGGAGGTACTTCACCGGAAAGCCCCGGTCCCACGTGGCGTGATCCGCGATGCGCACCCGGCCCCCGAACATGTGAGCAGTCATCGCGCCCACGATACGGACATCCGCCCGAAACCGTGTGCGAGCCGGCCGCGTCCCTCCCCGCATGGAGACAGTCATCCGCGCGGCCCGCCACCTCCTGCGCTTCGCGGTCCTCGAGGCGCGCTGCTGCGCCTTCGCCGTCGCGCTCGTCGGGGGCATCGCCGTCTCGGGCCTGCTGCCGGAGCTCCCCCTGGCCCGCTACGACCTCCTGCTCCTCCACGGCGCCGGCCTCACCCTCCTGTCCTGGCGGCTCGGCTGGGACAGCGGCAGGGACCTCGCCGTGATCGCCGGCTGTCATGCGATCGGCCTGCTGTTCGAGCTGGTGAAGGTGCGGCTGGGGTCCTGGAGCTACCCGGAGGAGGCCCTGACGAAGGTGGGGGGCGTCCCGCTGTACGGCGGGTTCATGTACGCGGCCGTGGGCAGCTACGTGTGCCGGGCCTGGCACCTGATGGACCTGCGGCTCACCGGCTACCGTCCCCGTCTCATGGCCGTCCTCGCCGGCGCCGTGTACGTCAACTTCTTCAGCCACCACTGGCTGCCGGACGCCCGCTGGGCACTCGCGGCGCTGATCCTCCTGGCGACGGCGGGGACCTGGGTGCGCTTCCGCGTCGGGACGCGGGACCACCGGATGCCGCTCGCCCTCTCCTTCGTCCTGATCGGTTTCTTCCTGTGGGTCGCCGAGAACGCGGCGACGTACCTGGGCGCGTGGAGCTATCCGCACCAGCTGGACGGCTGGGAGCCGGTGCCGGTCGCCAAGTTCGGTGCCTGGGCCCTGCTGATCACGGTCACCTTCGTCCTCGCCGCGGCGACCACGGGCACCACCCGCCGCCTCGGCCCGGCGCCGGGCGCCGGGGCCGTACCCTGACGGTCCCGGCGAGCGGGGCGGCGGCCCGGCTACTCGTCGCGCTCGAAGTCGGCTTCCGCGCGCTCCTGGTCGAGGTCGGACTGGGCGTGCGCGTACAGGTCGTGCACGAACTGCCGGGCGTCCTCGCGCGAGATGCCGTCGGCGAGCCCGAGCAGCCGTTCGGTCCAGGGGCCGAACGGGTCGCCGGTCGCGGAATCGGCCATGGTGACGCCTCCTGCGGTGAGCGCGGCCGGCCCGCGGGAGGGATCCGCGGGGCGGGGGTGGACACCCACCCCCGTTCATGCTCGGCCGGGCCGCGGGGCGCCGCAATCCGGGCCGCCGGCGGGCGGCCGGCCCGGCCGGTCCACCCGTGTTGTGCCGCTCGGTCCCGCCCGCGACGGGGCCGCCCGGCGGGCACGGCGCGCCCGGCCGTCAGCCGGGCGGGCGCAGCAGGAACTCCCCCGCCAGGCCCACGGCCTCGAAGGTGGTGCGCCCCGGATGGTCGGCGGCGATGAAGTGGCGGCCGATCGCGAGCGTGAAGGTGAGGATGCTGCGGGCCTCCACCTCGTCGGGATCGGTGAGGAAGCCGCCGTACATCGACCGCAGGAAGTCCATCCGTACGTTGTCCACCCGCCGCAGACGGGCGGCGACCGCCGGATCGTGGCGGGCCCACTCGCGTACCGCGAGGTCGACGCGGTGCAGCTCCTCGGCGAAGGTGAGGCGGCCGGCCCTGCGCAGGCGTTCGGCGGGGTCGCCGCCCTCCCCGGCCACCTGGTCCAGGATGTCGCCGGTGCACCGGCGCTCCCACGTGTCGAGCATCTCGGCGAGCAGCGCCGCCCGGCCGTCGAAGTGGCCGTAGAAGCCGCCCTTCGTCACCCCGAGGTCGGCGGCCAGAACCTCCACGCGCACGGCGTCGGGGCCGCCCCTGGCGAGGGCTTCCAGACCGGCTTCGATCCAGCGGTTCCGGGGGGTGCGAGGGGTGGGGGGCACGCTTTCACCTGCTCGTGGGGACGTCGGGGCGGCGTTCCGTACGCTACCGTACACATCATTCATACGGCACCGTACAGAACGAGAGGCCGCACCATGGCTCGTCTTCCGAAGTCCGTGCACACCGAACAGCCGTGGCGCATCCACGCCGTGGCCCCCGACTTCACGGTCGAGGACGTGTGGTCCTTCCGGATGCCCGGCTCCGGGCCCGGTGACTTCCCCGTCGCGCTGGCGGCGC
Source organism: Streptomyces sp. NPDC012827 (assembly GCF_042900905.1). NCBI lineage: Bacteria > Bacillati > Actinomycetota > Actinomycetes > Kitasatosporales > Streptomycetaceae > Streptomyces > Streptomyces sp. NPDC012827. The sequence continues at coordinate 80,669 of NZ_JBIBBY010000006.1, forward strand.
TGCGGGCCTCCGGCGGCCTCGCCCGGCAGCCCGGGCCCGCCCGCCTCCTCTTCGCCCTCCGCTGGAAGCTCGGCGCGCTCCTCGGCTGGGACGACCCCCGCGCCGGCGTGGGCGGGCGCGTCACCTCGCTCCGGGAGCGGCTGCCCGCCGACATGCGGGACGTGCCGCCGGGCGAGGACAGTGACGCGCTGCCGCTGAAGGGGGTCTACGAACTCGCCACGGAGTCGGCCCGGGAGCTGGCCAACAAGACCGTGCACAGCGTGATGCACCTCGGCTGGGTGCGCGGGGCGGACGGCGACCACGAGCTGCGCATGGCGGTGCTCGTCAAGCCCAACGGACGGTTCGGACGGCTGTACATGGCCGCCATCGCGCCCTTCCGGTACGGCATCGTCTACCCGGCCCTGGAGCGGAGGTGGGAAGCGGCCTGGCGGGAGCACCGGGCCGCCTCCCCGGGCCGGGAAGGGGCCTGAGACGGGGGACGGGGCGCGACCCCGGTGCGCCGGCGTCCCCCGCCCTCCGGGATGATCGGTTCCTCTGCTCGTCGTGTCCCTTTCGGCGGGCACCGGAACAAGCGAGTGTGAGCTCCATGTCGACCGACATCACGGTCCGCGCGGTACGCGCCGGCGACTTCCCCCAGTGGCGCGCCCTCTACCGGGGGTACGCCGATTTCTACGGGGTCGAGCAGACCGAGGAGGCCGCCGGCCTCGTCTGGTCCTGGGTCAACGATCCCGGCCACGAGGTCGGCGCCCTCGTCGCCGAGGACGGCGAGGGCCGCCTCGTCGGCCTGGCGCACTACCGGCCCTTCGCCCGCCCCCTGTCGGCCACCACCGGCTGCTTCCTGGACGACCTGTTCGTCGACCCGGCCCGTCGCGGCTCCGGGGCGGCGGACCTCCTCCTCGGCGCTCTGCGCGGGCTCGCCGCCGAGCGCGGCTGGAGCGTGGTGCGCTGGATCACCGCCGACGACAACCACCGGGCCCGCGCCAAGTACGACCAGGTGGCCACGCGCACGATGTGGGTCACGTACGACATGACGCCCGGCGCCTGAAGCGCCCCGCCCCCGGCAAGGGGGCGGGGCGGCCAGGGCGCCGCGCCCGGCGCCGTACGGCCCTGTGACCCGGCCTACGGCGTCCGGCTCAGACCAGTGCCCCGGCGAGTACGGCGGCCGTCGACGCCACGAGCGCGCTGTCGTTCGCGGCGTCCTCCTCGGGCTGGGCCGTCAGGACGGCGAGGACGACGGGGGTGCCGTCCGGGGCCCAGGCGACGCCGACGTCGTTGGCGCCGCCGTAGCGGGGGCTTCCCGTCTTGTCGGCCACGAGCCAGTCGGCGGGCAGGCCGCGGCGGAACCGCTCGCTGTTGGTGCTGTTGCGCAGCAGCCAGTCGGTGAGCCGGGCCCGGTCCGGGGCGTCCAGCGCGTCGCCGAGGACGAGCCGGGCGTACGTCAGGCCGATGGCGTGCGGGCTGGTGGTGTCGGTGACGCGCCAGGGCTCCGCCGAGTTGAGCTCGGGCTCCCAGCGGTCGAGCCGGGTCACGCGGTCCCCGAGGCTGCGGCAGAAGCGGGTGACCGCCGTGGGTCCGCCCAGCTCCCGCAGCAGCAGGTTCCCGGCGGTGTTGTCGCTGTGCCGGACGGTGGCGTCGCAGAGTTCGGCGACGGTCAGGCCGCCGGCGATGTTCTTCGGCTCGCCGGTGACCGGGGAGTACCCGGACCGCTCCACGTACGCGGCGGTGTAGTGGACACGCCGGCCGAGGTACTCCCCGTCGCGGTCCAGGTCACGCAGGACGGCCGCCGCGGCGAGGGTCTTGAAGACGGAGGCGATCGGGAAGCGTTCGGCGGCGCGGTACGCGACCGTACGTCCGGTGCGCATGTTGCGGGCGAAGACGCCCAGCCGGGCGGTGTGGTCCCGTTCCAGTCTCCGCAGCCTGGCGACGGCGCCGCCGTCCTCGGGTGCGGCGTGGGCGGTGCCGCCGCCGAGGGCGAGGGCGGCGGTGAGGGCCGTGCCCGCGCCCAGGGCGAGCGCGGTACGACGGGAGGGAGCCGGCCGGTCGGTGTGCACGTGAGTCCTTCCGCTGATGATCACTGACACCACTCAACACGCCCCGGGACTCACCCTGGTTGCACCTCGCCGCACCCGCCCCGCGCACCGGGGGCGGTTCAGCGCAGCTGGCGGCGGACCAGTTCGTGGAAGAGGCCGGTGGTGTCGGCGAGCAGTTCCGCCGGGGTGCCCTCCTGGACGACGCGGCCGTCCGCCAGGGCGATCACCCGGTCCGCGTCCATGATCGTGGACAGGCGGTGGGCGACGACGATCCGGGTGGCCTGCAGAGCCTTGGTCGACTCGATGACCACGCGCTGCGCCTCGTTGTCCAGGGCACTGGTCGCCTCGTCCAGGAAGAGGACGCGCGGCCGCCGGACGAGCGCCTGGGCGATCATCAGCCGCTGCCGCTGGCCGCCCGAGACGGTGCCGCCGCCGTCGGACAGCATGGTGTGCAGGCCCATGGGCATGGCCTTGATGTCCTCGGCCAGGCCGGCCATCGCGGCCGCCTCCCACACCTCCTCCGGCGAGTGGGCCTCGGCGCCGCGGATGCAGTCGAGGATCGAGCCGGCGAAGGGCTGGGCGTTCTGCAGCACGACCCCGCACTGCCGGCGCACGGCCGCGCGGTCGAGGGCCGCCAGGTCCTGCCCGTCGTACAGCACGCTGCCGGAGAGCGGTTCGTCGAAGCCGATGAGCAGCCGGAGCAGGGTGGACTTGCCGCTGCCGCTGGCCCCGACGATCGCGACGAACTCGCCGGGCGCGATCCGGAAGCTGACGTCGTCGAGGACGAGCGGGGCGTCCTCCGCGTACCGGTAGGAGAGGTTCGTGACCTCGATCTCGCCGGTGAGGCCGCCCGGCGGGGCGCCCGCGCCCGCCGCCTCGGGCACGGCCCGCAGGATGGGCCGGACCCGCTCGAACATCGGCTGCACGGCGGCGGCCGAGAGCAGTGCGCCCGTGACCTGGGTGACGGACGACAGCAGCATCGTCAGGGCCGTACCGAAGGTGAGGAACTCACTGGGCGTCAGGGTGCCGCGCGCGGGGCCGGCGAGGAGCATGAACATCACGAGGGTGCACAGCGGCAGACAGACCGCGCTCAGCACCGCGAGGACGTTCTTGATCCGTCCCACCCGCCGGTGGAGTTCGCGGGTACGGGCGAACTCCCGCGCCCAGGCGGCGTAGGCGAAGCTCTCGGCCGCCGCCACGCGCAGTTTCGCCAGCCCGCGCAGCGTCTGGTAGGCCTGGTTGTCGAGGCGGTCGCCGAGGCGGATCAGCTGCCGCTGGAAGCGCAGCTGCCACAGCCCCAGGCCGAGGAAGACCGCCGCCACCGCCAGCAGCAGGCCGATCGCGACCAGCCCCAGGGGCACGCTGTGGGTCAGGAGCAGCACGAGGCTCATGGTGCCGACGGTGCTCGCCTGGACGACGACGGGGCCCGTGCCGGACAGGACCCGGCGGATGGCGCTGATCCCCATGGCGGCGCCCGCGAGCTCGCCGGTGGAGCGCCCGGTGAAGAAGGTCGCCGGCAGGCGCAGGAGCCGGTCCCAGACGGCGGGCTGCAAGGTGGCCTCGATGCGGCCCTCCATGCGGAGGATGGCGGTGTTCTGCAGGAGCATGAAGGCGGCGGAGACCACGGCGGTGGCGATGATCGCGAGTCCCGCCTGGACGATGAGGCCCTCCTCGGCGGCGGGTACGTAGGAGCCGAGGACCCTGCCGGTGGCGAGGGGGACGAGGGCTCCCGCACCGACGGAGACCAGGCCGCCGAGGAGCAGCGCGCGCAGGTCGGCGCGGGTGCCGACGAGGCTGAACCGCAGCAGCCGGAGCAGGCCGAGCGGCCGGTCGGGCAGCGGCCGGTGGAACATGACGGCGCGCGGGTCGAGTTCCGCCGCCTCGGCCCGGCCGATCCGGACGCGCGTGCCGGCGGCGGGGTCGACCGCCTCGTACCGGCCGCGCCGCCACAGCAGGGCGACGGGACGGGCGTCGGCCGTGCGCCGGCCGACCAGGGGGCCGCTGTTCTCGCGCCACCAGTCGCCGTCGAGCCGGACGGCGCGGGTGCGGACGCGGGAGGCGAGCGCGATGCGTTCGACCGGGTCGAGCCGGCCCGCGACCGCGCCGACGGCGGTGGGTTCCGCCAGGGTGACGCGCGCCTCGCGGGCGACGGCGCGGCAGACGGCGTAGGTGGCGTCGTCCCCGCCCCCGGTGGCCCGAGGGCCGTCCCCGGTGCGGCCGAGGGAGGCGAGCAGCGTGCGGTCCGCCTCCGTACGCGCGGCCCGGCCCGCCTCGATGCCGGCGGCGGCGCGGTCCTCGTGGGCGCGTTCGAGTTCCTCGATCCAGCCGTCCAAGGCGTGGAGCAGGCGGTACTGGAGGTCGACCATGCCCTGCCACATCACGGGGTCGACGAGGAGGGCGGGGCCGCCGCCGTACGCTCCGGATCCGTAGGCTCCGGAGCCGTACGCGACGCCGCCGGGAGCGACCGGCACCCAGAGGATGTCGTCGTCCGCGGCACCGGGGTCGAGTCCGGCACGGCCGCCGAGCGGGGCCTGGTAGAGGACGCGCAGACCCCGCCCGATGCCGAGCGCGAAGGCCTGTTCGAGGGGCCCGGGTCCCGTTCCGCCCGTGCCGTCCCCGCCGCCGTACGCGGTCTGTCCGTCGTACCCGCCGTACGGGTCCGGGGCGGCGGGCGCGGTCAGTTCACCCAGCTCGACGCGGCGCAGGAGGCAGCCCTCCAGGGGCCTGCCGATCAGGGTGTGGCCGGGGCCTTGGACGGGGCCGAGGAGGAGGGTGCCGGCCGGGAGGCGGCCCAGGAAGTGCCAGGGGCCGACCAGGGCGGCGTCGAGGGCGAACAGGTCCATGGCGCCCTCGGCGACGAGCCACAGCACGTGGGGGCCTTCGAGGAGGACGCTGTTCAGGCCGGCACCGTCGACGGGTGTGCCGAGGCCGCCGAGGGCCGCGACGACCGGGTCGGAGGCGGGATCCGCGGGAGAGGCGGCGGCCACGGGCGCGGCGGTGGGCTGCTGCGGGAACGTCACCTCAGCGCTCCTTGACCAGGTCGGCGTAGACCCCGCCCGCGGCGACGAGCTGCTCGTGCCGGCCGCGCTCCACGACCGTGCCCCGGTCCAGGACCAGGATCTCGTCGCTGTCGCGGACCGTGCTCAGCCGGTGGGCGATGACCACGCAGGCGCAGCCGCGGCGCCGGATGTTGTCGATGACGATCTGCTCGGTGGCGGCGTCGAGGGCGCTGGTCACCTCGTCCAGGATCAGGACGCTGGGCCGGCGGACCAGCGCGCGGGCGATCTCCAGGCGCTGTCGCTGGCCGCCGGAGAAGTTGCGGCCGTCCTGTTCGACCCGGCTGTGGATGCCGCCGGGGCGGCGGGCGACCACGTCGAGGACGGCGGCGTCCTCCAGGGCGGCGGTGACGGCCTCGTCGGGGACGGTCGGGTCCCACAGCGTCACGTTGTCGCGGACGGTCCCCTCGAAGAGGAACACGTCCTGGTCCACGAAGGCGACGGAGGCGGCCAGAGTGCCGCGCGGGATGTCCTCCAGCCTCGTTCCGTCGATGCGGAGCGTGCCCTCCCAGGGGGTGTACAGGCCGGACATCAGCCGGGAGACGGTCGACTTCCCGCTGCCGGAGCCACCGACCAGCGCGACCTGGCGGCCGGGGCCGACGGAGAGCGAGAAATCCCGCAGCAGCGGGGGGTCCAGAGGGCTGTAGCCGAAGGTGATGCCGTCGAGTTCGACATGGCCGGTGAGGCGGCGTGGGCGGGCACCGGGGTCGTCGCGGGTGTGCGCGGGGTCGGCGGGGAAGTCCTCCACGTCCTTGAGCCGGGCCACGTCGGCGGCGAAGTCCTGGATGCGTCCGGCCACCCCGCCGAGGCGGGTGAGGGGGGCGGTGAAGCTGGTGACCAGGGCCTGGAAGGCGACCAGGAGGCCGACCGTGAGGTGCCCCTCGACGGCGCGCAGGCCGCCGGTCATCAGGATCAGGGCGCTGTTGAGAGTGGCCAGGGTGGGGGCGACGACGGCCAGCCACGCGCCCGGCACCCCGAGCCGCTGCTGCACGTCGAGGGTGGTGGCGTGCTGGCCGGCCCAGCGGCGGAAGAAGCCGTCCTCGCCCCCGGTGGCCTTCATCGTCTCGATGAGCTGGAGGCCGCTGTAGGAGGTGTTGGTCAGCCGGGCGCTCTCGGCGCGGAGCTTCTGCGTGCCGGTGGCGCGCAGCTGGAGCACGACGCGCAGGGCGACGACGTTCAGCAGGGCGATCAGGACACCGACGACCGTGAGGTGGGGGTCGTACGTCCACAGGACCACCGCGTACAGCAGGACGACGGCGGCGTCGACGCCGGCCGCGGCCAGGTCGCGGGCGAGGGTCTCGGCGACGGCGTCGTTGGAGCGGAGCCGCTGGACGAGGTCGGCGGGGCTCCGCTGGGCGTAGAAGCCGAGCGGAAGCCGCAGCAGGTGCCGTAGGAAGCGGGCGCTGCCGAGGGTGGAGGAGATGAGGCGCCCGCGCAGCAGGTTGGCCTGCTGGAGGGCGGTGAGGGTGGCGGTGAGGACGAGGGCGGCGGCCATCGCGGTGAACACCACCCCGAGGAGGGAGGTCTGGCCGCCGATGAGGAAGAGGTCGATGTACGTGCGGCTGAGCGCGGGCAGCCACGCGCCGACGACGACCAGGAGGAGGCTGGCGAGGACGGCGGCGGCCATGGTGCCGGAAGTGCCGCGCAGCCGGGCGGGCAGGGCGGCGAGGACGCCCGGCCTGCGGCCGCCCCGGCGGAAGGCGGGACCCGGCTCGAAGGTGAGGACGATGCCGGTGAAGGCGGAGTCGAACTCCTCCATGGTGACGAACCTGCGGCCCCGGTCGGGGTCGTTGATGTGGACACCGCGGCGGCCGAAGCGCCGGCCCATGCCGTCGTAGACGACGTAGTGGTTGAACTCCCAGAAGAGGATGGCGGGGGCGGCCACCCCGGCGAGGGCCGCGAGGTCCATCTGCATGCCCTTGGCCCGGAGGCCGTACCCGCGGGCCGCCTTGAGGAGATTGCTGGCCCGGGAGCCGTCACGGGAGACGCCGCAGGCGATGCGCAGTTCTTCCAGCGGGACGAAGCGGCCGAAGTGGCCCAGGACCATGGCGAGGGCGGCGGCGCCGCACTCGACGGCCTCCATCTGGAGCACGGTGGGGGTGCGGACGGCGCGGGGGCGCCTGCCCCGGGGGGTGGCGGTGCGGCGCCGGGAGGCGGTGGCCGGCTGCCGGCGGGCCCCGGCACGGCCGGTCCCCGGGAGGGCGGCCAGGGAGCGGGCCGGCGCGGAGCGGCCCTTGCGGCCGACGGCGCGGGCGGCGGCGCGCGCGCCCGGGCCCCGGTCCCCGGGGGCGGCGGAGTCGGCGGGGCGCCGGGCAGCGGCGGTGCCCGGACCGGCGGGCTGACGCGGGGCGCTCACGGCAGGAGCCAGTCGACGGGGCGCTGCGCGGCCAGGTGGACGGCCCCGGTGACGGGCGTACCGGAGGCGAGGCCGTGCGGGGGGCCGCCGGCCGTGGACCAGGCGTAGCCGGAGGGGGTGGTGGAGCGTTCCAGGTCGACGAGGACGGCGACCGGGGTGCCCTGCCCCTGGCGGGCGAACTGGGCGGCGAGCCCGTTGTCGCCGAGGAAGGAGGCGATGCGCTGCGGGGTCTGGGGCGTACGGCTCACCTCGCGGACGCGCCCGCGCAGGACGCCGAAGCGGTCGCGCGGGACCGCCTGTACGCCGAGGTCGACCGGGGCGCCCGCCCGCAGGGTGGCGGCGCTCTCGCCGGGCAGGTACAGCACGGCCGTCAGGGGCGCCTTCGGATCGGTCACGCGCTCCACGGTCGCCACGTCCGCGCCGGTGGTGACGACGGAACCGGTCCGCGCGTACAGGGTGGTGACCCGCCCTCCGGCCACGGCGCGCACGGGCCTGTCACCGCCGGCGGTGCGGACCAGGAGCAGGGGCGCGCCGGCGGCCACCGGCCGGCCCTCGTCGGCGAGGACGCGGACGACCTGTCCGGCGACGGGGCTCTGGAGGAGGTAGCTGCCCTCGGCATGGGTGAGGACACCGGCGGCGCTCACCTTGGAGGTGACGGTGCCGGTGACGGCCCAGAAGGTCGCGGCCGCCATGACGGCGACGGTGACGGCGAGGACCAGACGTCCCTGCGGGCGGGCGAAACGCACGGGAACGTCGAGTTCTTCGGGCGATTGCAGCTTGGAAAGCGCCTTTTGGCGGAACTGCACGGACTATTCCTTCGACTGCATTCTTGTCGGGCGGGCGCGGCGTGCCGCGAACCCCGGAACCGGGGAAGGTTCCGGGGTTCGCGGCGGAATTCCGCTCAGCTTCAGATGCCGGCCAGACCGGTGATGCCCGCGGTGTTCACCGAGACACCCGTGATGCCGGAGGCCAGGCCGGGGACGCCGGCGGCGAGGCTCTCGACGCCCTGGACCGTCTGGAGGGAGCCGACGGTGCCGAGGACGTTGGTGACGTCGTTGGTCAGCGCGCCGGCGAGGCCGCCGGAGACGGTGACGAGGCCACCGGACACGGCGTCGAGGTCGGCGTCGGAGATCTCGGCGGTCTCAAGGTCGTGACGCATGATGCGCACCCTTCGTTCTTTGGGGGGAATCCGTCTTCTGCGGCCGCAGCGGGCTGATCAAATCACGCGACCGGGTGACCGAACCAATTCGGTTGACGCCTCGTCATGCGCATTTCGGCATCTCGGGCGCCGACCGTGCAGCGAATTTCACCGGATGCCGACAACTTCTCCTCGGAACCGAGTAACAGATTCGGGGCCGCCGCCGACCCCGGCGGACATAACGGGACGGACAGGGGCCTGACGGCCGCGCGCCGCGCCGCCCGGGTCGGGGAACGGTGAAGGCGGACGTGCTCCACACGCGCACGTTGTGGAGGTTTCCGTCAGGTCCTCTCCTCCTCCGCCGCCGCACGCGGCGTCCCGGACCGCCGCGCGCCTTCGGGAAGTCGGCTGGACGCCGACACGCGGACCTGAAAGCCTCGTCGGCCGAGGACCGTACGAGGAGGGCTCCATGAACACCGCCGGAGAAGGACGGCAGCACCTGGACACGATCAGCGTTCTCACCGCGAAGAGGACCCTCCTCCAGCTCCTCGCGAGGGCCGGTGTCCACTCCGCCGACGCCGAGGAGCTGATCGGCCTCGTGGAGGCGGGTGTCCTCGCCGTCGCCCACCGGGAGATCGCGGGCGTGGCCGAGTCCCCGGCCGGGACCCCGTCGGCCGGCGCGGCGGGACCGGGAGGCGAAGGGGACGGGAGCGGGTCGTACGGCGGGGGCCGGCACGGCGCGGACGAGGGCGGGTCGTACGCCGCCGGCCGTCGGGACGGTGCGCGGGCGGTGGCCGACGCGCTCGGTGCCCTCGCCGACCGCGCGCTCCGGGAGGCCGTCGGCGCCGGTGACGCGGACGGGCCGGCCGACGAGGCGTGGCCGCCCGTGGGCCGGATGGAACTGGAGCGGGCGAAGGTGGCGGTCCTGCCGCACTACCTGACCTTCACCGAGCTCTCCGACCTCGACCCGGAGGTCTCCGAGCAGGTGCTGACCGCCGTGCTCGGCACCATGGGCCCCCGGCAGCGGGCCGCCTACGCGGGCCGGCTCGCCGGTTACGTCGAGGACCACCGGGCGGAGCTGGAACGGCTGTTCGCCGCGTACGGGCCCGGAAGCCCCATCGCGATCCACGGCCGTTACTCGCTCCTCCACTCCCCCGCCAGCGTCGCCGTCATGGAGCGCCTGGCCACGGCGCCCGCTGCGCTGCGCAAGGAGTGGGACGCGGCCGAGCTGCCGCCCGCGTGGCTGGACGGGCTCACGACGGCCGGGGCGCCGGGAGCACGGGGATGACACCCGCCGGGCCCCTCCTCGCGTCACGGTCGGGCCGGAAGGCGGCACCGGCTCGTTCATAGGTTCCGCGGAAGGGGGAAGGCCCAGGGGGTACGGCATCCCCGGGCCGACCGGCCCCCGTAATTCTGGAGCAACCCGATGGCGAAGATCCTTTTCGTGATGAGCGGCGCCGACCACTGGACGCTGGCGGACGGCACCCGGCACCCGACCGGTTTCTGGGCCGAGGAGGCCGTGGCCCCGTACGAGGCCTTCACCGCCGCGGGCCACGAGGTCGTCGTCGCCACCCCGGGCGGTGTCGCGCCGACGGTCGACCGGGCCAGCCTGGCGCCCGAGGTGAACGGCGGCCGGGCGGGCGCGGACCGGGTCGCCGCCGCCCTGGACGGGATGAAGGAGCTGCGCCGCCCGCTCGCGCTGGAGGACGTACGCCTCGACGACTACGCGGCCGTCTTCTACCCCGGCGGGCACGGGCCGATGGAGGACCTCGCCGTGGACGCGGTCTCCGGCCGGCTGCTGGTCGACATCCTGCGCTCGGGCAAGCCGCTGGGCATCGTCTGCCACGGTCCGGCCGCGCTGCTGGCCGCCACCACCGAGGACGGGGCGAACGCGTTCGCCGGCTACCGGGTGACCGCGTTCACCAACGCCGAGGAGACCCAGGGCGGTCTGGCCGACCGGGCGAAGTGGCTCCTGGAGACCCGGCTCGTGGACGCGGGCCTCGAGGTGAGCACGGGTGAGCCGTGGGCTCCGTACGTGATCGAGGACCGCACTCTGATCACCGGCCAGAACCCGGCGTCGTCCGCTCCGCTCGCCGCCGAGCTGCTGAAGAAGCTGGACTGACCGCCGCGCTCCCTCTCCAGGCCCCGCGGCCACCCGGGCGGCGGTCCCGCCCGGGGCACCGGCAGAATGCGTGATCACGGGCCGGGCAGCCGTCCGGCCGTCGCCGTCCGGAGGGAGAGGGGCACCGTCATGAAGCTGCCCGCGTCAGGCCGCCGCGTGCTCGTGACCGGGGCGTCGCGGGGCCTCGGCCGGGCGGTGGCCCGGGCGTTCGCCGCCAACGGCGACCGGGTCGCCGTCCACTACTCCTCGCGCGGGGAGGAGGCCCGCGAGACGTACGCGTCCCTCGCCGGCAGCGGGCACGCGCTCATCGGGCGGGACCTGACGGATCCGGCCGGCGCGGCGGAACTCTCCGACGCCGCGGCGGACGCGCTGGGCGGCATCGACGTCCTGGTGAACAACGCGGCCGTGAACATCCGGCACCCGCTGCCCGAGACCTCGTACGAGGAGTGGGTGGCCGTCTGGCAGCGGCACGTGTCCGTGAACCTGCTGGCCACCGCCCATCTGAGCCATCTCGCGGCGCGGCGGATGATCGACGCGGGAAACGGCGGCCGGATCGTCAACGTCGGTTCGCGCGGCGCCTTCCGCGGTGAGCCGGACCATCCCGCGTACGGGGCGACGAAGGCGGCCGTCCACGCCCTCGGCCAGTCGCTCGCGGTCTCCCTCGCCCCCTACGGCATCGCCGTCGCCTCGGTCGCACCGGGCTTCTTCGCGACGGAACGGGTGGCCGCCCGCCTTCAGGGCCCCGAGGGCGACGCGATCCGCGCGCAGAGCCCCTTCCACCGGGTCGCCGCACCGGAGGAGATCGCGGACGCCGTCCTGTGGCTCGCCTCCCCCGCCGCCGAATGGTCCTCCGGCACCGTCCTGGACCTCAACGGGGCCTCGTACCTCCGGACGTGAGACCCGGCCGCGCCGCCCCGGCTCCCCCTGTCTCCGGCGGCGTCCCGCCTCCCCCTTACTTCGACCTGGAGCCCGTCCTGCCCTCCACGCCTCGGCGGAGCCGTTCCGCCCACGCACTGTCCCTTCTCCTGACCACCGCACTCGCGGCCGGTGCCCTCACCGGCTGCGCGCTCGTGGAATCCGTCGCGGCGGACTGCGAGGGGACCGGCGCACGGGTGAGGGAGCTGGCGGCTCTCGGCATCCTGGACTCCCGGCCCGCCGGGGCGACGGTGCCCCGGGGCTTCGAGCAGGCCGATGCGGGATGCTGGGCGGACAGCGGTGACGTCGTGCTGTACGCGGACCGTACGTACGTCTTCTCCGGCACGGGGGAGGCCGTCGCCGCGCATTACCGGACGGCGGCGTCGCGCGACGGTTGGATCCCGTCCTCCGGGTCCCGGCCCGGCGACCTGTGCTTCACCCGGGACGGCACGACCCTGGCCGTCGTCCTCCTCACCCCCGAGCGCCTTGCCGAGAACGGCCACGGCGACCGCCGGGACCTCCGCGTCGGCACCCGCTATCGGGTCGGTGTCGAGACGCACGTGGACGGCGGTGCTTCAGCGGCCTGCTGACGGCCGGGCTCAGGCCGGCCCGGTGCCGTCCGCCCAGAGGGAGCGGACGTGGCCCAGGTGGCGGGTCATGCAGGCTTCGGCGGCCGGGGCGTCGCCGGTGAGCATCAGGTCGAGGAGTTCGAGGTGTTCCTCGGCCGAGGGGACGAGGTCACCGCGTTCGTCCAGGGCGGTGAGGCCGTAGAGGCGGGAGCGCTTGCGGAGGTCGCCGACCGTTTCGACCAGGCGCTCGTTGCCGGCGAGGCCGAGGAGGCTCAGGTGGAACAGCCGGTCGGCCTCCAGGTAGCCGATGAGGTCGTGGGCGCGGGCCGCGCGGACGATGTCCTCGGCGATGGGGCGCAGGGCCTCCAGGTCCTCACGGGCCGCGGTCGTGGTGATGCGGCCGACCATGGGGATCTCGATGAGCGCGCGGATCTCGGTGTACTGGTCGAGGTCGCGTTCGTCGACCTCGGTGACCCGGAAGCCCTTGTTGCGGACGGGCTCGACCAGGCCTTCCCGGGCGAGGTCGAGCATCGCCTCCCGGACGGGGGTGGCGGAGATGCCGAAGTCCTCGGCGAGGGTGGGCGCCGAGTACACGACGCCCGGGCGGAGTTCGCCGGAGATCAGCGCGGCGCGCAGGGCGTGGGCGACCTGGTCACGGAGCCGCTCGCGAGAGGCGTTGAGGTCGCGTCGGGTCAGGTGCCCCATGGCGGTGGTGATCCCTTCGGTCCGGTGAACGTGACCACCGTACGATGTCACGCCGCCGGCCCGGCCGGAGCCGCCGGCGGTCACAGGAGGAAGCCCGCGGGGAAGGGGTCGTCCGGGTCGAGGAAGTACTGGGCGGTGCCGGTGATCCAGGCGCGTCCGGTGACCGTGGGCACGACGGCCGGCACCCCGCCGACCTCCGTCTCGGCGGTGAGCCTGCCGGTGAAGCGGGTGCCGATGAAGGACTCGTTCACGAAGTCCTGGTGGAGCGGGAGTTCGCCGCGCGCGTGCAGCTGCGCCATGCGGGCGCTGGTGCCGGTGCCGCACGGGGAGCGGTCGAACCAGCCGGGGTGGATGGCCATGGCGTGGCGCGAGTGGCGCGCGTCCGAGCCCGGTGCGGCGAGGTAGACGTGTTTGAGCCCGGCGATCTCGGGGTGGAGGGGGTGGACGGGCCGGTCCGGTGAGGCGTTGACGGCCTCCATGACGGCGAGTCCGGCGGTGAGGAGGTCGTCCTTGCGGTCCCGCTCGAAGGGGAGTTTCAGGTCGTCGAGGGAGACGAAGGCGTAGAAGTTGCCGCCGAAGGCCAGGTCGTAGCGGACGGTGCCGTGCCCGGGCACGTCCACGGTCCGGTCCAGGGCGACGCCGAAGGCGGGCACGTTGGTGAGGGTGACCGCCGTCGCCCGGCCGCCGCTGACCTGGACGTCGACGCTCACCAGGCCGGCGGGGGTGTCGAGGCGGACGGTGGTGACCGGCTCGGTGACCGGGACCATGCCCGTCTCGACCAGGACCGTGGCGACGCCGATGGTGCCGTGGCCGCACATCGGGAGGAGTCCGGAGACCTCGATGTAGAGGACGCCGTAGTCGGCGTCGGGCCGGGTGGGCGGCTGGAGGATCGCGCCGCTCATCGCCGCGTGGCCCCGGGGCTCGTACATGAGGAGGGTCCGCAGATGGTCGAGGTGTTCGGTGAAGTGCAGCCGGCGTTCGGCCATGGTCGCGCCGGGGACGACGCCGACGCCCCCGGTGATCACGCGGGTGGGCATGCCCTCGGTGTGCGAGTCGACGGCGTGGAAGACATGACGCGTGCGCACGGGGTTCCTCTCGGTGGGCGGTGCGTTACGGGGAGGGGTGGGGCGGTGCGGGGGCGGCGGGCCCTGTGCGAACCGTCAGTGGTGCCCGTCGGCGAGGGCCTTCTCGGTGGCGGTCCGTACGGCGGCCAGGTCCTCGGCGGTGAGCGGCAGCCTGGGCGGGCGGCTGGGTCCGCCGCGGCGGCCGACGAGGTCCATGGAGCACTTGATGGCCTGGACGAACTCCGTTTTGGAGTCCCAGCGCAGCAGGGGGTGCAGGGACCGGTAGAGCGGCAGGGCGGTGGCGAGGTCGCCCCGGACGGCGGCGTGGTACAGGGCGGCGCAGGCGGCGGGGAAGGCGTTCGGGTAGCCGGCGATCCAGCCGACCGCGCCGGCCGTGGCGAGTTCCAGGAGGACGTCGTCCGCGCCGATCAGCAGGTCGAGTTCCGGGGCCAGTTCGGCGATCTCGTAGGCGCGCCGGACATCGCCGCTGAACTCCTTGACGGCCACGATGCCGCTGTCGACGTGGAGTCGGGCGAGGAGGGCGGGGGTGAGGTCGACCTTGGTGTCGATCGGGTTGTTGTACGCGACGACGGGCAGGCCCGCGTCGGCGACGTCCCGGTAGTGGGCGAGGACGGCCCGTTCGTCGGCCCGGTAGGCGTTGGGCGGCAGGAGCAGCACCGAGCCGCACCCGGCCTCGGCGGCCTGTTCGGTCCAGCGGCGGGCCTCGGCGCTGCCGTACGCGGAGACGCCGGGCATCACGCGGGCGCCGTCGCCTGCGGCCTCGACGGCGGTGCGGACGACGCGGGCGCGTTCGTCATCGGTGAGGGTCTGGTACTCGCCGAGGGATCCGTTGGGGACGACGCCGTCGCAGCCGTGGGCGATCAGCCGGGCGACGTGCTCGGCGTAGGCGTCGTGGTCGACGGAGAGGTCCTCGCGCAGGGGCAGGGCGGTGGCGACCATGATGCCGCGCCAGGGGCGCTCGGGGTTCCAGGTGGCGGTGGTCATGTCGGGCGTTCTCCTCGGGGGGCGAAGGGCGGGGGCGGACGGCGGTCCGCCGCGTCTCAGGGGGTGGAGCGGGGACGGGGTGCGGGAGGGGCCCCGGGTGGACCGGGGGTGCGCGGGGAGTCCGGCGGCCGGGGGGCGGGCGGAGACTCCGGGCCCCGCGGTGCCTCCGGATCCTCCGCGACCTCCCGGACCTCCGGGAACCCCGGCCCCGGGGGCTCCCCCTCCCCCGCAGCGAGGGCCGACAACGGCACCGGCACGGCCAGCAGGCGGCGGTCGGGCGGCGGGGCGGAGGTGCCGCGGGAGGCGAGGCAGGCGACCGCCGTCCCGCACATGCGGCCCTGGCACCAGCCCATGCCCGCGCGGGTGAGGAGCTTGACGGTGCGGGGGTCCCGGGCGCCGAGGCCGGTCACCGCCTCGCGGACCCGCCCGGCGGAAACCTCCTCGCAGCGGCAGATCTCCGTGTCGTCGGTGAGCCACCCGGCCCATCCGGGGCCCGGCGTGTGGGCGGCCGCCATCGCGTCCGCGAAGGCGCGCAGCCGGTCCCCGCGGCGCCGGAGCAGGGCGGTCCGTTCCGGGTCGGCCCGCCGGCCGAGGAGGCGGGCGGCGATGGCGCGGGCCGCCGTCTCGCCCTCGGCGCGGGCGAGTTCGGCCCCGCCCACGCCGCCGGTCTCCCCGGCGGCCCACACTCCGGGCACGGAGGTCTCCTGTTCGGCGCCGAGGGCCAGGCCCCGGGTGCCGTCGGGGAGGACGCGGGTGGCGCAGCCGACGGCGGTGGCCAGTTCGATCTGGGGGACGAGTCCGTGGCCCACGGCGAGCGCGTCGCAGGCGATCCGGCGGCCCGTGCCGGGCAGGGGCCGCCAGTCGCGGTCCAGGCGCGCGACGGTGACGGCTTCCACGCGTTCGGTGCCGTGGACCCGGGTCACCGCGCTGCGCGTACGGAGCCGTACCCGGTGCCGGAGGAGGCCGGCTCTGTACGTGAGGGCTTCGGCGGCCTTGCCGGGGTTGGCGGCGAGGACGCGCGGGGTCCGCGCGTACCGCAGGTAGCCGGCCGCCTCGACGACGGCGGGGACCCGCGCGCCGGCGGCGGCCAGGGAGGCGGCGACGGCGAGCAGCAGGGGCCCGCTGCCGGCGACGACGACACGACGGCCGGGCAGGACGAGACCGGCGCCGAGCATGGCCTGCGCTCCGCCGGCTCCGACGACCCCGGGGAGGGTCCAGCCGGGGAACGGCAGGTGGCGCTCGTGGGCGCCGGTGGCGAGGAGCAGGGCGCGCCCGCGTGTCCGGACGGGCCGGCCGTCGGTGCCGTCCGCGCCGGTGACGGCGTGCGCCGTCCAGGTGCCGTCCGACTCCCGTACCACCGTCCAGACGTGGTGCTCCGGCAGGTGGGTGAGGGTGCGGTTCGCGGCGAGGCGGCGGCCGAGGTCGGTGAAGGAGGCCCAGTCGTGGTGGGGCGCCGGGGGCCGTCCCGCGCCCAGGGCGGGGGCGGGGTGCCGGTAGTACTGGCCGCCGGGCCGGGCGGCGGAGTCCACCAGGGCGACGGTGAGGCCGAGTTCGGCGGCGGTGACGGCGCCGGTGAGGCCGGCCGGGCCGGCGCCGATGACCACCAGGTCGTACGGATCGGCGGAGGCGTCCGTGGCGGGGTGCGGGCTCTCAATGCCCGGGTCGTCGGGTTCAGCTGCCGGGACGGTCATGGCCGTGTCCTTCCTGGGTGGTGAGGGCGTCGCCGGGGCGGGCGGGGACGAGGCACGCCCGCCGGTTGGGCATCCCGTTGACGGTGGCGAGGCAGTCGTGGCACTGGCCGATGCCGCAGAAGGCGCCGCGCGGCCGGCCGCCGACGCGGGTGGTGCGCCAGGTGAGGATGCCGGCGGCCCAGAGGGCGGCGGCGAGGGTCTGGCCGGGCAGGGCGGGGACGGGCCGGCCGTCGAAGGTGATGGTGAACGGCTCGGGCCGGGCGCCGGCGGGGGTAGGGGACACGGGCCCTCCTCTCGGGACGGTACGGGCGCGGTTCAGGGCGTGCCGGCGGGGAACCGGTCGGGCCGGAAGGGGTGCGGGTCGAGGGGTGGCCGCGCGCCGGTGAGGCAGGCGGTGACGAGGAGCCCGGTCGCCGGGGCGAGTCCGATGCCGGCGCCCTCGTGCCCGCAGGCGTGCAGCAGGCCGGGGACGCGGGGGTCGGGTCCGATGGCCGGCAGGTGGTCGGGCAGGTAGGGGCGGAAGCCCGCGTACGTGCGCAGGGCGCGGGCGCCGGCGAGGACCGGGAAGAGGGCGGTGGCGCCGGCGGCGAGGCGGCGGAGGGCCTCGGTGGAGAGGGTGCGGTCGAAGCCGACGCGTTCCCTGCTGGCGCCGATGAGGACGGGTCCGGCCGGGGTGCCCTCGACGACCGCCGAGGTCTGGAGCGCGGCGGAGTCGCTGGCGACGTCGGCCACGTAATCGGCGGCGTACACCTTGTGCCGGACGAGCCGGGGCAGGGGTTCGGTGACGAGGACGAAGCCCCGGCGGGGCAGGACGGGCAGGTGGACGCCGGCGAGCCGGGCGAGTTCGCCGCCCCAGGTGCCGGCGGCGTTCACCACGTGAGGGGCGTGGAGGTCGCCGGCGGTGGTCCGGACGCCCCGGACGGCGCCGTCCGGGCCGGTGAGGACATCGGTGACCTCCGTGCCGAGCCGGAGGGTGATCCGCCCGCCTCCGGCGCGCAGCAGCCGGGCGGCGGCGAGGGCGGGCATCACCTGGGCGTCCTGGGGGTAGTGGACGCCGCCCGCGAGTCCGGGGGCGAGGTGCGGCTCCAGGTCGTGGAGCGCGTCGCCCGGGACGGCGCGGAGGGTGACGCCCGCCTTCTCCTGCCGGGCGGCGAAGGCGCGCAGGGCGTGCAGCCCGGTGTCGTCGGAGGCGACGACGAGGCCGCCCTTCGCCTCGTACTCGATGTCGTCCGGCAGGAGTTCGGCCAGCTCGGCCCACAACGTGGTGGAGAGCAGGGCGAGTTCGAGTTCCGGTCCGGGTTCCTTGTCGGAGACGAGGAGGTTTCCCTCGCCCGCTCCGGTGGTGCCTCCGGCGACGGCACCGCGGTCGACGACGGTGACGGTGAGGCCGGCGCGGGCGGCATGGAAGGCGCAGGCCGCGCCGACCACTCCGGCGCCGACGACGATGACGTCCGGGGCCTCCCGGGTGACGGACGGGGTCCGGCGCGTGGGTCTCACGGGTCTCGTGGGCACCTCAGTAATATTTCACATGGTACTGAGCTTGCCAAGGCCCTCGCGCCGGGGAGGGCGTGCGGGCGGCGTCAGCTGCGCAGCGGACCTTCGCAGCGGTAACTCGCCGTTCCCGCCCGCTTGTTCGCCCACACCTCCACCGGTCCGAAGCTGCAGTTCATGTCGGCCAGGTTGTTCGAGGCGGCGCCCGCCCGGTCGAGGATGAAACGGTCGACGGTCTCGGACATGTCGCGGAAGATCCGGTCCTGGTCGGCGGCGTCGGCCAGGTTGGCGGTGACGCGTCCGGTGCACACGAACCGGCGCTTGACGGGGTCACCGTTCTGCACGCACTCCGGGTTCATGTACGTGGCGGCGGCGAAGGACGACCTGACCGCACCGGGCTCCGCGTCGCGGAGCCGCTCGTTGGGCGTGTAGGTGGTGTCCGGAACGAACAGCTCGTCCACCTTGGCGATCTGTTCGTCGAGGAAGCGGTCGTAGCCGCGCTGCAGCACGGCGTCCGCGCCGAGCCGGGTGCGCCAGGCGTCGTAGGCCCGTACGTCGTCGGCGCGCAGGTGGGCGTACATCTCGCGCAGCAGGGAGGGGCGCTCGGTCCAGAGGTACTCGAAGAACGTGCCGGCGTAGCTGTAGAAGCGGAAGCCGTCGCCGTCGTAGGTGGCGTTGAGGATCTGGGGCAGGGTCATCCGGGGGCCGCCGCCGGCGGTGTCGGCGATCACGGAGCGGACGAGCGACCTGCGGACGGCGATCCCGTCGTCGCGTGTGGCGCCGGCGAAGAACTCGGCCGTGCCCTCGTCCATGAAGGTGGTGCGGTCGCCCTGGTACCAGGGCCCCTCGCCGAAGAACCCGGGCACGGCGAAGCGGCCGTTGAGGTAGTGCGTGTACTCGTGGCGGAACAGCTCCTCCAGCGTCAGCGAGGAGTCCTGCGGCACGCGGCGCTGGTACGTGTAGAAGGTGGCGCCGCGCTCGATGTAGATGCCGCCGTTGTCGGTGCCCATGCCGGTCAGGAGCGGGTGGTAGGTCTCGTAGTCGGCGCGCGAGGTGTAGAGGACGACGTTGAGGCTGCTGTGCGGGTCGCCGGCGAGCGGCCGCTCGGCGCCGAGGACACGGTGGAACTGCGCCCTGACCTGCTTGCTCGCGTAGTAGAGCTGGTCGACGGTGGCCCTGTCGAGTCCGGTGCGGACCTTCAGGGCGCCGTTGTCGTAGCTGTACGCGTGCGGGAACAGCTGCTTCTCGATGTCGGCCTTGCACACCCCGTACGGCGCGCAGGCCTCGTAGACGTTGAGCCAGGAGACGACCTTGGCCCAGGGTTCGCTGCCGCGGCCGAAGGTCTCCACGACAGGGGAGAGCAGGGGGCCGAGGTCGGCGACGACGGCGGTCCTCAGGCTGTCGATCTGGCCGAAGCGGCCGTACTCGCCGAGGGCGTCGCGGGCGACCCACTCGTTGGCGGTGTCCTTGAGGTGGGCGTGGCGGGCGAAGGCCCGGAAGGCCGCGCGGTAGGCCGGGTCGGCGGCGACGGCGGCATGGAAGGCGGTGTCGCGGTTGCCGGGGTAGGTGCCCAGATAGTTGACGGACAGGCCGGCGAGGGCCGCACCCGCCCAGGCGGGGTCGTGGTGCGTCGCGGGGTGCGCGGCGTCCATGGTGGCCAGGACCTTGGGGATCAGGCCGAGTTGGTGGTGGCGCAGGCCCGGCCCGCTCGCGGCGTGGAGGGCCTCGCGCAGGGTGTTCGCGTTGCTCTTCGTGGTGTCGAAGGTGCGGGCGGCGGCGCCGAGACCGGCGACCGCCTGGCGTATCGCCTGGGTGGTGGGCGCGTCGGTGGTGTCGATCTCGTCGCGTGAGAAGTCGTGGTAGGCGACCGCGTGGAGGTAGGTGAACATCTCCTCCAGGTGGGTGGAGTTGCGGCCGTCGTGGGTGGCGGCCAGGCCGGACGCCCGGTGGGAGACGGCCTGGACGTGGGCGTCGGACATCACGGGTGCGAGCCGGGCGTCCCAGCTCCAGACGAGGCCGCGCAGACAGCCGTCGGCCGTGACCGCCGGGTCGGCGAGGAAGTCGGCGAACGCCTCGGGCCCGAGGCGGGTGATCCCTTCGAGCGTGCAGGGCACGCCGGCGGTGGTACGGGGAGGAGCGGCCGTCCGGGCGGTCGCGGGGCTCGGCGCGGGGCCGGGCACCCGGCCCGCGGCGTGGCCGCCCGGCGCGGGCGCCGGTCCGAGCCCGCTGCGGGGCGCGGTGGCGAGGCGCTCGACCTCGTCGAAGGGATGGGAGCCGCGGAGCGCCGGCGTGGGCGCCGGGGCCGCGGACGCCTGCGCCCCCGGGGCGGGGCGGGCGTCCTGGTCCACCGGGGCGGCGGCCGTTCGGGCCGCGGAGGCGAGGAGGGTGGCGGTCACGGCCGAGGCGAGCAGGGCCGTGCGGGCACGTCTGCGGAGGGACAACAGAACTCCTGGGTGTGTGGGGGAATGCCCCGCGAGGGGGCGAGAACTGTCGCGGTACGCACGATGTTGACGAAGACACGTCACAGCGTGTGCGATGTAACATAGTAATGTGAAATTGCACTGACAACCCCTCAGGAGCCGTGCTCACAAGCGGAGTTGGCGGCACCGGTCGGCCGCCGCTCCGGAGAGAGGCGGCCGGGTAAGGGTCAGGAGCCGCCGGTGCCCGGGGTGGAACCGGAGTCGGCCGGCGAGGAGCCCGGGGGCCCGGATCCCGGGCGGGAGGCCGCACCCCCGGCGTCGGTGGCCGTGGCCCCGGAGGACCCGGGCCCGATCCGCAGCTCGAAGTCGCCGTCGTACCGCTGGTGCCCGGCGATCACGGCGAGTTCGACGGCCTCCTCGCCCATCTCCCCCCGCACGATGAGCGGATCGTGCCGCAGGTCCCGCATGAGCGCCACGCACATGCCGAGCATCACCAGGACGAACGGGGCCGCCACCAGGATGGTGAGGTTCTGCAGGCCGGCGAGGGCGTCACCCTGCCCGTCGCCGATGAGGAGCATGATGGCGGCGACCGCCCCGGTCACCACGCCCCAGAAGACCACCACCGGACGGGTGGGCTCGAAGGCGCCGCGCTGGGAGAGCGTCCCCATGACGATCGAGGCCGCGTCGGCGCCGGAGACGAAGAAGATCCCGACCAGCACCATCACGAGCAGGCTCATGGCCCCGGCGACCGGGAACTGCTGGAGCAGACCGAAGAGTTGCCCCTCCGGGGTGGTCTCCCCCGCCAGCTCGCCCTTCTCCCCCAGCCGCATCGCCGTACCGCCGAAGACGGCGAACCAGACCAGGCTGACGGAGCTCGGCACCAGGATGACCCCGCCGACGAACTGCCGGATCGTCCGCCCCCGGCTGATGCGGGCGATGAACATGCCGACGAACGGGGTCCAGGAGATCCACCACGCCCAGTAGAAGACGGTCCAGCTGCCCAGCCAGGCGTGGATGTTCTCGCCGCTCGTCGCCTCCGTCCGGCCCGCCAGCTGCGGAAGGTCGCCGAGGTAGGCGGCGAGGGAGGTGGGCAGCAGGTCGAGCACGATGACGGTGGGGCCCGCGACGAAGACGAAGACGGCGAGGACCGCCGCGAGGACCATGTTGGTGTTGGAGAGCCACTGGATGCCCTTCTCCACCCCGGAGACCGCGGAGAGGACGAAGGCCAGGGTCAGGACGCCGATGATGGCCACGAGGAGTCCGGTGCCCGCCTTCTCCATCCACCCCAGCTCCCTGAAGCCGCTGCCGATCTGGAGCGCGCCCAGACCGAGCGAGGCGGCGGAGCCGAAGAGGGTGGCGAAGATGGCCAGGATGTCGATGAACCGGCCGGGACCGCCGTACGCCCGCCGCTCGCCCATGAGCGGCACGAAGACGGCGCTGATGGTCTGGCGCCGTCGGCGGCGGAAGGTGGAGTACGCGATGGCGAGCCCGACGACCGCGTAGATCGCCCACGGGTGCAGGGTCCAGTGGAAGAGGGTCGTGGCCATCGCGGTCTCCATCCGCTCGGCCGAGTCGGCGGGGCGGGTGCCGGGCGGCGGGGTGCCGTAGTGCGCCAGCGGCTCGCTCACTCCGTAGAACATCAGCCCGATGCCCATGCCGGCGCTGAACATCATCGCGACCCACGACACGGTGCGGAACTCGGGCCCCTCGTCCTCCTGACCCAGGGTGATCCGGCCGTACCGGCTGACGGCCAGCCACAGCGCGAAGACGACGAAGCCGGAGGCGGCCAGCATGAACGCCCATCCGCCGTTGCGGATGAGCCCGTCGAGGAGGTCTCCCGAGACCCGCTCCAGGGCGCCCGTGGCGGTGGCCCCCCACACGACGAAGGCCACGGTGAGCACGGCCGTGACACCGAACACGATCCGGTCGGTCCGCGCCCGCCGGTGGCTCTCGGGGAGACCGGGAAGGTCGGCGGTCACCACCCGCCCCCAGTCCCCGCCCGGCGTCCGGCCCCTGAACCGGTGCTCCCGTTCGCCACCCCCGCCCTTCCGGCCGGGCCGGCCAGCGCCCGCACCGCCTCCGTCCGGGTCCCGCTCTCCCTGTACCACCTCTGCACCTTTCGCCGCTCATACGGGAAAAATCCCGTGTGTCCGGTAAGGCACTACCACAGGCGGCGCCGAACCCGGCGGACATCAGGGCCGCGCGGCCCGACGTCTCCCCGGCCGCCGGCCGCGGAGACGGCCGGACACCCCCTAGGTACGGGACTCCAGTTCGTTGATCAGCCAGGTGTCCACCAGCCCCGCAGGCCGTGGTTCAGACTGCTCGGCGGCCTCGGCTTCGGTCTCGTTCTCTGCGGTCACCGGTGCGCCTTCCACGATCGGGAGCCTCATGGGAACGACCGACGGGCCCCCCGTCGGAGCTTTGGCGCAGGCCGATGTCGGGTTCGGGAGAGGTGGAGCGGAGTTCGGGTTCCAGGCCCTCTTCCGCCGGGTCGGTGCGCCGTAGGCCGGTGTCTGCCCGCCACGACTCGAAGGCGAGGGTGGTCGCCGTGACCACGGCCAGTCCGAGCAGCCAGCCCCCGACGACATCGCTTACCCAGTGCACGCCGAGGGCGACGCGGGTGAAGCCGACGCCGACCACACTGATCGCCGCCAGGGCCCAGGCCAGGAGCCGCCGGGACGGCGGGACCAGCGGGAGCAGGACAAGCAGCAGCACGGCGCAGGAGGTGGTGGCCGTCATGGCGTGGCCGGACGGGAAAGAGAAGCCGGGTGCGTGGGAGACGGGGTCCGGCAGGTGCGGGCGCGCTCGCTCCACGACGTTCTTGACCAGCACGCCGATCAGCCCGCCGGCCGTGGCCGTGACGCCGGCCCAGGACGCCAGCCTCCAGGCCCGGCGGGTCAGGAGCCAGATCACCAGGGCGGCCACCAGCAGGCGCATCGTCACCGGGTCCCACACGACACCGGTGAGGAACTCCAGAAGCCGTACCAGCACCGGGCGGGCGAGGGCGGCCCGGTGCATCCCCTCCGCGGTCTCCCGGTCGAGTCGGTGCAGCGGCGGCCACCCGGACTCGACGAGCACGAGGGCGAGGGTGAAGGGCACCGCCGCCACGGCCGTGGCCGCCACCGCCAGCACCAGTCTCCGGCCGAAGGCCGCGTCGGGCCCGCCGCGTCGGGACAGGAGTGCCCGGATATGGCGCTGTGCCATGGGGCGCAGCCTCCCCTCGGAATCGGGATCGGGAACGGGAACGGTTTGGGGACCTGGGGTGAGGGCTGGGTCTGAGTCTGGAACGGGAACGGCGGCGGTGCATACGTCAGACGCCCGGGTCCCGGCTGACGGGTTCCCTCGTGCCGGCGCGTACGGCCTCCAACTGGGCTGCGAAGGAAAGGCCGAGGAAGAGGGCGAGCGAGGTGAGGTAGGACCACAGCAGCAGCGACATGACGGCGCTCAGCGGTCCGTACACACTGGTGAAGGAGCTGCTCGCGCCGACGTACAGGCTCAAGGCCCAGGTCGCCGTCAGCCAGAGCAGCAGGTGCACGACGGCGCCGAACGCGAGCCAGGTGTAGCCGGGCTGGTCACGGCGCGGCGAGAGACGGAAGATCGCGCTGGTGGCCAGCACGGCCAGCAGGATGCCGACTGGCACGCGCAGCAGGCCCCAGGCCCGGGTGGCGGCCGGGTCCAGGCCGTAGACCTCCGCGAAGGCGTGGGTCAGGTCGGCGCCGAGCACGATGAGGACGAAGCTCAGCCCCAGCGGGAGTCCGGCCAGGACGGCCATGACCAGGCCGCGGAAGTACTTGTGCAGGAACGGCCGGTCGCGTTCGTTGCCGTAGATGCGGTTGGCGCCGCGCTCGACCTGGCACAGGCCGGTCGTGACGTTCGTGACCGAGAACAGCAGGCCCAGCCACAGGGCGGCCTGGCCGCCCTCGCCGGCGTGCCGCCGGCTCTGGGCCAGCGCCTCGTCGACCATCTCCTGGCTCGGTCCGCTGGCGAGCCGACTGATCGTCAGCTCGGCGACGCGTCCGATGCCCTCCGTGTGCAACACCCCGGACAGGCCGATCGCGGCGATGGCCAGCGGCACGAGGGACAGGACGGTCTGGAGGGCGAGTGCGCGAGAGTGGCTGAAGCCGTCCGCATAGCGGAAGCGTACGAAGGAGTCCCGGGCCAGGCGCCAGCCGCCGTAGCGGCGCAGCGAGGCCCACGCCTCGTCGCCGGACAGTTCTTCGCCCCGCACGTCACGTTGCTGCGGCACCCGGGTCGCGGTTCCCATCGGTTTCCTGACTGTGTGGTGGATCAGCGGCCTGCGGTGCGAGCAGCCCGGAGGGGGGCGGGCGCCCGCGCGTCGGCGGGCGGCCCCGTGGCGGCTCCCGCCCGCCGGAGCGCGGGCGTCCGGACGTCTGCGGGCGAGGGCCGGGGGGCTGCGGGGTGCCGGGGCAGCCGGAGGCGCAGGGCGGCCGGCTCGACGGCGGCGGTCAGCCGGGCACCGTCGGGCAGGGTCTCGCCGTCGAGTTCCCGGGCGCGGGGCCGCGCGAAGCGGATGTCGATGCGAGTGGCGCTGAAGTACTCCAGTGCACCGCCGGCGACGGGGCCGTCCGTGGCGGCGGGGGTGCGGCGCAGCGGACGGCCGGCGATGTGGGCGGCGGCGGCCAGCCACCCGGCCGGGCCCTGCGGGTCGAACAGGACGAGTTGCAGGTGCCCGCTGTCCGGCCGAGCCCGCGGCAGCAGACGCAGACCTGCCTGGAGCGTGCCGACGTTGCCGATGACAGCCATCCGGGCCTGCCGCCGGATCCGGCGGCCTCCGTCGAGTCGCACCGTCAGCCGCATGCGGGGCTCCGTCAGATGCCGGGTGGCGGCCAAGGCGTATGCCGGCCAGCCCAGGCTGGCCTTGAGGGCGGGAGAGGCGTCGCGGATCATGGCGGCGTCGAAGCCGGCGCCCGCCATGACCGTGAACAGCGTCGGTGCCAGGCCGTCGCCCCAGGCCCGTCCGGTGTCGATGTCGAAGTACCCGCCGTCCAGGGCCGCTTCGAGGGCCCTGTCCGGGTCCGAGGGGAGGCCCAGGTTGCGGGCGAGGAGGTTGCCGGTGCCGCAGGGTACGAGCGCGAGCGGGACGCCGGATCCGGCGACCACCTCGGCGCAGGCGCGTACGGTGCCGTCGCCGCCGCAGGCCACGACCAGGTCGGCGCCGTCGGTGGCGAGCTCCGCGGCGAGGTCGCCGCAGGGCCGGTTCGGGCCGGTGGAGATCCACCGCTGGTCGGTGAGGCCGTGCCGGAGGAGGGTGGCTTGGACGCGCGCGGCCAGCTCGTCGGGACAGGCATGGGGATGGCGGACCACCACGGCCCGGCCGCCATCCTGTCGCGCGGCCTCGGCGGTGACGGGACCGGGGACGTCGCCGGACTCGGCGGTGTAGGGGCCAGGGACGCGGCGGCCGGCAAGGAAGACCGATCCGAGCACGAGGAGCGTGAGGGTTCCGTTGAGCAGGCCGGCCACCACGTCGGAGGGATGGTGCATGCCCCGGTACATCCGGGACAGCCCGACCACCGGCGGCACCAGCAGCAGGATCCCGGCCGCGAGGTACCGCCAGCGGCTGCGGGTCCGGGTCAGGGCGAGGACGGCCAGTCCTCCGTACAGGGCGAGGGACGCGCCGACGTGGCCAGAGGGAAAACTGGAGGTGGGCGGGGCTCCGTCCAGCCGCGGGACGTCGGGGCGGGGCCGGTCCACGACGGCCGCGACCAAGAGGAAGACGGCCGACTGCACCGCGACCGATCCGCCCAGGAACAGTGCCTCGGACCAGCGTCGGGTGGGCGGCAGCAGCAGCGCGAGGACGCACAGCAGGGTCACTCCGACCACGGCCGGGGTGTCGGCGAGCACGGACAGCCAGCGCGAGATTCGGTCGGCGGGCGGCCCCCGGTGCGCGGCGAGTACGCGGACGAATGTGTCGTCCGGGGCGAGGAGTCCGCCGACCGCGACCACGCGGGTGATCAGCAGTCCCAGCGCCGCCATCACGAGGGTCTGTACGGCCACGAGCCACAGGAGCCGTTTTCGTCTTGCGGTCCCGCCGCTGTCGGTCGTCATGGGCTCCTTGTTGCCTGCCGCGGCCCGATGATGCTCCCGCCACCGGGTCCGCGGCCAAGCCGTGCCCGAGATCAGGGGGCCGGGGCCCAGGGCATCCCTTCGGTGCGGCGGAGGACCGGTCTGCTTCGCCCAGGCGGTGCCGCAGGCATGCGGGAGGATTCTGCGGCGTCAAGGACGTGCCACCAGATCGATTCCACCGCCGCACGCCCTCCTCGCTGACGCCCGTCCGCGCGGTCTCAACGCCCGAACGTCTCTGGTCGAACAACTTGGCCGCCCGCAGACGCCTGGCCTCGGTTGACGCGGACTACCGTGTGTCCGGAAAGCCATGGGAGCCAGAGCCACAGGCAGGCGAGGGAGACCATGGCCTGGAAATGGACAGCGTTTGGCGTAGCGGGTGGCCAGGGCCGGGTTCTGCTTGAGCCGGCTGAAGCAGCCCTCGACGACATTGCGCCGCCGGTAGGAGGCCCGGTCCAAGCGGCGGAGTGTCTCGCCGCGGCGGATGCTGGTCGATCCGCTCCGGAATCGTCGCGGCGATGCCGCGCCGACGCAGATGGGCGCGGATCTTGCGGGCCGAGTAGCCCCTGTCCGCGACCACCCGCTCGGGCCGGGTCCGGGGCCTGCCCGGTCCCGGGCGGGCGACGCGGAGCCGGTCCATGACCGCCTCGAACTGGGTTCAGTCGTTGACGGTCCCGCCGGTCAGGGTGGAGGCGAGGGGGCCGGCCACGGCCGTCACAGGTCATGTGAATCGTGCTGGTCAGCCCGCCGCGCGACCGGCCGAGCGCCTCGCCCTCCCAGAGACAGCCCTTGACCTCGACTGTGATCACGCTTTCGTCGCTCATGCCGATGAGAACGGCTAGTTCCGTTGCAAGGTGCGCGTGACGCCGGCGATGACGGCGGTCGTGAGGACCCAGCCGAAGGCGATCAGGAGGTAGGCCAGTCCCTGGAGAGCGCCGTCGGTCCAGTACCAGGCCGTGCGCTGGCCCAGGCCGCCGATGGGGACCAGGAGGTCGAGGGTGTAGACGAGGGGCTGGAACGGGGCCCCTTCACCCGGTTTGACCGGCTTGGGGGAAGCCGTACGGAAGGACAGGGTGCCCAGCAGGGTCAGCGCGAGGAGCCAGACGCCGGCCAGCCAGGGGCGGTATCCGTAGCCGACGGTCACGTCGAGGAGATGGCCCCACGCGCGGGACGCCACCGGCAGGGTGCGGCGGCGGTGTCGCTGCTTGGCGAGGAGGACACGGCGTGCGTCGTCGTCGTGCCCGGCCTTGCGGTACCAGGCCGCGACCTGTTCGTACGGCTGCGGGTTGTACCCGGGGCTGCTGCGTATCCAGGCCAGGCGCCGGGCCACCGATCCGCGGCCTCCCACGGCCTCGTGGCGTTCTCCGTCCGCGTCCGCCGTCATGACGGAGCCGTAGACGAGACCGTCCAGCCGCACCCGCTCCGGCCAGCTGTGTTCGTTCTCGTGGAGGTACGCGACCTGGGCGCCCCGCAGGTCGAGGGTGCCGCCCGGGGGCCGGGCGAAGGTGAGGTCGAGGTCCACGGCCTGCAGGTGCGTGGCGACGAGGGCCGGGGCGTCTCCGTCGCCCCCGGCCGGGCCGCCGAGGACGGCACCGGTGAAGGTGACGGCGTCCGTGACCTGGGCACCTCGGAGTCGTACCGTGCCGTGCGCGGTGAACCCTTCGGAGAAGGCGAGCGAGGAGGCCCGGGCGTTGTCGAGGACGAGGGCAGCTCCGCGCGGGCCACCGCCCTCGAGCCGGGCGCCCTGCATGACGAGGGTGCCCGGCAACTGGGCTCCCACGAGTCGGACTTCTCCCTGGGCGACGAATCCGTTCCGGCAGAAGACGCCTCCCTCCATGGCCAGGCCGCCGGCCGAGAGGGCCCATCCGCCGGGTGCGAGCAGGCGGGCCCCGTTGAGGAGCAGGGCGCCGGACACGCGGGCGTCGGTGAGCGACAGGGCGGTGGTCACGGGGCTGAAGGGCGTGGGGGCGCCGCTCTCCACGACGGCGTGCCGCAGGGACAAGGTGCCCTCGACGCGGGCCGCGTCGGCCTCGACGCCGGGGATCCGGCTGCCGGTGAACACCAGGGTCCGGGTCGACGCGCCGAGAAGACTCACCGGCTCGTCGAACCAGCAGGTCTCCAGCCACAGGGAGTGGGTCAGTTCCGCGCCGGACAGGTCGAGGCGGCCGGAAATGCGGGCTCCGGTGAGTCTCAGGCGCGCCACCACACCCGGGTGCTCCGAGGGGGCGCCCAGGAGCAGCGCGGCGATCACCCCCGCCCGTACGGTCCGTTCGGGTCCCCACCGTCCGCCGTCGAGGACCCGGTCCTCCTCGGGCGTCCCCGTCCGCAGGTCCACCCGCCGGCCCTCGGGGAACGCGTCCCACAGTGCGCGCTCCGGCGCGGTCAACTCATCGTAGGAATGCACCCGTGCAGCGTAGGGATCTTCCTCCGGCCGCGCACCGCCCCGTCGTCGGTTCCGGGCCGGCCGGGTACGCCCTCCCGGCGGGGCGCGTCACACCCTGTGCACGTGGACGCGGTGGGCGTGGAAGTGGTCCCAGTCCGGGACGAGGTGGAAGCGCTCGTGGGACGCGAGGTCGCCGGGGGCGGTGCCGACGCGGGGCAGGCCGCGTTCCAGGCGGGCGTCGCCGGCGTCGACGAGCCGCTGGAGTCCGCCGCGGACCTTGTCCTCGGTCAGGTCGAGCGCGCGGGCGAGGCGGTCGATGGAGGTGAAGACCTCGGCGGGGTGGCCGAGGCCGTCCGTGAGGTGGGCGACGAGGGCCCGCTCGGCCGGGGCCACCGCCTGGTCGTGCCGGAGCGCGCCGAGGCGGGCGCGCAGGTCGTCGGGCAGGGGGAGGACGTCCTCCGGGAGGGGCAGTCGCTCGGGCATGACCCAGACGCCGTCCTGGCGCGACGCGATGCCCAGCGCCGTCATGGTCTCGGCGAGGCCGCGCACCGTGGTGGGCAGGGGCAGGCCCGCGGCGCGCAGGGCCTCCTCGCAGGCGACGCGGGACGCCTCGGCCTCCGCGCGGATCCCGGCCTCCTCCTCGGCGGGGTCCTCGCCGTCCTCGCCCAGCCCATCGAGCTCGTCGGGCTCCAGCCAGCGCACGGGCGCGTCGAGGCTTCCCCCGAGCCGGTCGAGCAGCCCGTCGGCGCCGACCTGGCCGGCCACCTCCTGGAGGGTGCCGGTCAGGCCCCGCCGTACGGCCGTGCTGAGGAAGAGGGCGAGCAGGAACGACTGGTGCTTGGGCAGAACGAAGATCCACCCGGACTCGAACCAGTCGGGGTGCAGGAAGACGCCGGACGACAGGTCGTCCGGCGCCCCGGCGGTGGCGGCGTGTGCGGTCATGGTGAGCCCCTCCTGTGCGGTGCGCGGCGCGGCCGTCGGCACCGGCGCGGTCGTCACCGTAGGACCGCTGAAGCATGCGTATGGCATATTCGGCGCCCGTCCGCCCGAACGGGTGACGCGGGGCGCGGTCAGTCGACCGGCCAGGTGTGCACGGGGGCGTTCAGATGCATGAAGTCGATGTACTGGCGCGTCATACGCCGCAGGGCCTCGTGCCGGCCGGCGTGGACGGCGTCGTGGAGGTGATGGAACATCTCCGTCTGCCAGACGGCGCCGTTCCGGCCGGTGACGCACCGCTGCTCGATGATCCCGAGGAGCGGTTCCCGCCAGGCCGTGTCCAGGCCGAGCTGTTCCAGACCGCGGTGGGCGAGCGGCAGGAGGCGCCGCAGGACCAGTTCGGTCACCGGCACCTGGCCGGTGCCGGGCCAGTACAGCTCGGCGTCGATTCCGTGGCGCGCCGCGACGTGCAGGTTGTCGGCCGCGGCGGCGAAGGACATCCGCGACCAGACGGGCCGGTCCTCCTCGGCGAGGGCGTGGACCAGGCCGTAGTAGAAGGCGCCGTTGGACAGCACGTCGGCGACGGTGGGGCCGGCGGGCAGCACCCGGTTCTCCACCCGCAGGTGCGGGACGCCGTCGACCACCGCGTAGACGGGGCGGTTCCAGCGGTAGACCGTGCCGTTGTGGAGGGTGAGTTCGGCGAGGGCGGGGGTCCGGCCGTCGTCGAGGGCCCGGCGGGGATCCTCGTCGTCGCAGAGGGGCAGCAGGGCGGGGAAGTACCGCGTGTTCTCCTCGAAGAGATCGAAGACGCTGGTGATCCACCGCTCGCCGAACCAGACGCGGGGCCGGACGCCCTGCTCCTTGAACTCGTGCGGGCGGGTGTCCGTGGCCTGTTCGAACAGCGGCAGGCGCGTCTCGCGCCACAGTTCCCGCCCGAAGAGGAAGGGGGAGTTCGCGGCGAGCGCCACCTGGACGCCCGCCACGGCCTGGGCGGCGTTCCAGTGGGCCGCGAACTCCTCGGGCGCGACCTGGAGGTGGAACTGGGTGCTGGTGCAGGCCGCCTCCGGGGTGATCGTGTCCGCGTAGGTACGGAGCCGCTCCACACCGTCCACGGCGATCAGCAGGTCCTCGCCGCGGGCGGCGAAGATCTGCTCGTCGAGCAGGCGGTAGCGGGGGTTCTCGGAGAGCGCCGCGGCGCCCACGTCCTTCAGTTCCAGCGTCGGCAGGATGCCGATCATGACGAGGTGCGTGCCGAGGGCGGCGGCCTTCTCCTCGGCGTGGTCGAGCGCCGCCCGGATCTCGCGCTCCCAGGAGTCGGGTCCCCCCTCGGTGAGCCGCCGGGGCGCGATGTTGATCTCCAGGTTGAACCGTCCCAGCTCGCTCGACCAGGCGGGGTCGGCCATGGCCTCCAGGACGTCGGCGCTCCGCATGGCGGGTTCGGCCCGGTCGTCCACCAGGTTCAGCTCGATCTCCAGACCGACCTGCGGCCGCTCGGCGTCGAAGCGTGACTCGCGCAGCATGCGGGCGAGGACGTCCAGGCAGGCGTGGGTCTTGTCCCGGAACCGGCGGCGGTCGTCCCGTGTGAACTCCCGCGCCGGGACGTCACGTCCCATTCGGTCCTCCCGTGTCGTCGGCACGGACCTCTCCTCAGCGTGCCACTCCGCGTCCGTACCGACCAGCGCTGCGCCCTCCCCCGGCCGGGGCCGCGCGTCACCCCGGTGGGGGCGGGCCGGCGGGCGGATGTCAGTGGCGGGTGTCACGCTGGGTGCACCTACGGTCCGCGGAAGGGAACCCACACCGTGATCACCACCGACTTCGCACCCGGTTCACCCTGCTGGCTCGATCTGGGCGCGCCGGACGTCTCCGCCGCGGCGGCGTTCTACGGCGCCGTGCTCGGCTGGGACTACGAGGCCATGGCGGAAGGGGAGGAGGAGGGCGGTGTGTTCCGGAAGGACGGGAAGACCGTCGCCGGACTGGGCCGGCTCACCGAGGAAGGCGCCCGTTCGGCCTGGATGATCTACTTCACCGTCACCGACGCGGACGCCACCACCCGGGCCGTCGAGCAGGGCGGCGGCGCCGTGCGGGTGCGGCCGAGGGATCTCGGCGACTGGGGGCGCATGGCGCAGTTCAACGACCCGCTGGGCGGGCAGTTCGCGGTCTGGCAGCCGGGGACGAACAAGGGCGTCGAGCTGGTGGACGCGCCCGGCTCGCTCTCCTGGACCGAGTTGTACACGAGCGACGCGGCGGCCTCCAAGGAGTTCTACGGCACGGTCCTCGGCTGGCGGTTCGACGACGTGGAGCTGCCGGGCGGCGGGGGCACGTACGCGCTGGTCACTCCGGCGAGCCTGCCCGACGAGCGGATGCACGGCGGTGTGATGCAGCTTCCCAAGGAGCATCTCGTCCTGACCCACGGGCGGCCCTACTGGCACCCGGTTTTCGACGTGACGGACTGCGACACCGCCGTCGCCCGGGTCACCGACCACGGCGGCAGCCTGCAGATGGGCCCGGAGGACGCGGAAGGAGTCGGCCGGCTCGCCGTCTGCGTCGATCCGGCGGGGGCGGACTTCGTCCTGCTCACCCCGTCCGGGCGCTGAGACCGGCGGGGACCCGGGCGTCCCGCCGCGGCCGTCGCGGGACGCGGAACGGCCCGCCGCGGCCCCTCGGGGGGCGCGGCGGGCCGTCGTGGCACGGAGCCGGCCGGTCGTCCGGTGCCGGTGGCGCCGTGCCGGTGGTGGGGGGCACGGTGTCCGCCGGTCGTGCGGCGCGGTCGGCTCCGTCCGGGGCGTGCGCGTGCCGGTGGTGCGGGCGCGGGTGGTTACTCGACGATCTTCAGGAGCTTGTTGGCGGTGCCGGGGCTCGCGTTGCCGATCTTGTCGGCGGTGGCTCCGCCGACGAGGGCCGCGGCGACCTGGGCCGGGGTGGCGTCCGGGTGGCCGGCGAGGTAGACGGCGGCGGCGCCGACGACGTGCGGGGTGGCCATCGACGTACCGGAGATGGTCTTGGTGCCGGTGTCGCTGTCGTTCCAGGTGGAGGTGATCTCCGAGCCGGGGGCGTACAGGTCGACGACGGAGCCGAAGTTGGAGAAGTCGGACTGCTGGTCGTCCTTGGTGGAGGAGGCCACGGTGATGGCCTCCGGCACGCGGGACGGGGAGCCCTGGCCGGCGTCGGCGGACTCGTTGCCGGCGGCGACACCGAAGGTGACACCGGCGGCTATGGCCTTCTTCACCGCCTCGTCGAGGGCCGGGTCTGCGCTGCCGCCGAGGCTCATGTTGGCGACGGACGGGCCCTGGTGGTTGCGGGTGACCCAGTCGATGCCGGCGACGACCTGCTCGGTGGTGCCCGAGCCGTTGTCGTCCAGGACGCGCACGCCGACGATCTTGGCCTTCTTGGCGATGCCGTGGGTGGCACCGGCGATGGTGCCGGCGACGTGGGTGCCGTGGCCGTTGCCGTCCTGGGCGGTGTTGTCGTTGTCGATGGCGTCGAAGCCGTCCGAGGCGCGGCCGCCGAAGTCCTGGTGGCTCACGCGGACGCCGGTGTCGATGACGTAGGCGGTGACCCCCTCACCGGCGTTGTCGGGGTACGTGTACTTCCGGTCGCCCGCGGTGTCGGCCTGGTCGACGCGGTCCAGCCCCCAGGACGGCGGGTTCTCCTGCGTGGCCTTGATGCTGAAGATCCGGTTCTGGACGACCTTGGCGACCGCCGGATCGGCGGCGAGCCGCTTGGCCTCCGTCTCCGTCAGGTTGTTGACGGAGAAGCCGTTGACGCGCGAGTCGTAGCTGCGGCGCAGGGTGCCGCCGTACTCCTGGGCGAGCCGGCTCTTGCCGGCCTTGTCGGTGGTCTCGTCGAGCAGCACGACATAGCTGCCGGCCACGGCGTTCGGGGCGCCGAGCCCGAACACGGTGCCTTCGGCGGGCGCGGGAGCCGCACCCGCGAACGGGCCGACGGCCACGGTCACTCCGGCCGCCGCGGCGATCGCGGTCGTAACGGCGAGGGCGCGGAAACGGCGCGGACGCTTGTGAGTTGTCATCGAGAGGGGTCTCCTCATCAGGGTTTGTGGGGGGTTGAACCACCGGGCGGAAGCGCTCCGGCGGCTTGTTCGAAACCCTGACTGATTGACGAGTGCAAATCAAAGGGCCTTCACAGGGCTATGACCTTTTGTGCAAGGTTTCTTGATAACTCGGCAGCGGACGGCGACCGTGGCCCCGACGGGCGATCAGAAAGTGTCGACAGGGTGCAAGAACATGCGCACCACTGAACAGTGATCCGATCGGGAGAGTTCCGAACTGATCAAGAGCGCCTCTATAGTGCGAGCGCGAACCCTTACCAGCGCCCGCTTGAGAGTCGGTTGATGTCGGCGTCCTCCACCCCCTTCCGCCCTGCCCTGACCGCCTCTCTGCTGACGGCCGCCGCGGGAGGAGCCCTCGCGGCCGCGGCGGTGTCGGCCGCGCCGGCCGGGGTCAGGCCCGCGCTCGGCTGGTTCGCCGTCTGCGGCGTCGTCCTGCTGTCGGCCGCCGCCTTCGCCGTCACCTGGTACGGGCGCACGGCGCGCACGCTCGCGAGGAAGGCCGAGCGGCTCGCCGCGCAGGTCGCCTCCCAGGACGCGTACGCCGCCCAGCGGACCACCGCCGCCGAACGCGAGCTCGCCGCCCTGAAGGAGCGTCACGAGGCGGAGACGGCCGCCGCGACCGCCGCGCACGCGGCACGTGTGGAGGAGCTCCTCCGCTCCCACGAGGCCGAGCGGGAGCGGATCACCGCCGGCCTCGGGGCCGAGACCGAGCGGCTCCGGGACCGGCTCCGCCGCGCCGAGTCCGCCCGCTCCGCCGCCATGGCCGCCGCCGCGAACGCCGCCGGACGCATGCAGGCGCTGGCCACGAGCATGATGGCCGACCTGCGGGAGATGGAGCACCGGCACGCCGACGAGGACGTCCTCACCGACCTGCTGCACCTCGACCACCGCACCGCCCAGGCGGGCCGGCTCGCCGACTCCGTCGCGGTGCTCACCGGCGCCCGGTCCGGCCGGCGCTGGGCACGCCCGATCGTCATGGAGTCGATCCTGCGCGGCGCCATGGGCCGCATCGCCGGATACCAGCGCGTACGGCTCCACTCGCACTGCGAGGCCGCGGTCGCCGGGCACGCGGCCGAGGGCGTCATGCACGCGCTCGCCGAACTCCTCGACAACGCCGCCAACTTCTCGCCTCCCACGGCCGAGGTGCACGTGTACGTGGAGGAGGTGCCGGCGGGCGTCGTCGTGACCGTCGAGGACAGCGGCCTGCGGATGAGCGACGTGCAGCTGCGCCGGGCGGAAGCCGCCGTCGGGGCGGCGGCGCAGGACCTGGCCGGCCTCTCGGGCACCCGCCTCGGCCTCCACGTGGTCGGCCGGCTGGCCCGCAAGCACCACCTCACCGTGTCGTTCCGCCCCTCGGCGCGCGGCGGCACCGGTGTCGTCCTGATGATCCCGCAGGAGCTCATCAGCCGCTCCCCCGAGGCCGCCGCCGCCCCGGCGGGCGGGGCCCCGCTGCCCGTGGCCGGCGGTGGCGCGCGAGCCCTTCCCTCCCCCCGGGCCACCCCTGCGGCGCCGGATCCGGAGCCCCGGCACGAGGCCCCTCGGGACTCCCCCGCGGCGCGGGCCGGCGGCGGTACGGGAGAGCCGGACCCGGACGGAACGGATGAGGCACCCCTCCCCCGCCGGCGGCGCGGCCGGACACTCGCCGCGCACCTCAAGCACGCCGAGCCGTCCCCCACCCCGGCCCGGGACGCGGCTCCCCGGACCGGCGGGGCGGCCAGGACCTCCGCCCGCTTCGGCGGCTTCCACCGCGCCGTACGGGGAACGGTCCCGGCCCCGGACGACGACCGTCCCGAGCCGGCCGGAGCCCCGGAGACACCAGTCGTCCCGGAGGCCTCACAGGCCCCGCAGGACGTCGAGGCCCCACAGGCCCCCGCCGCCCCCGAGACCTCCTCGGCCCCGTCCGCTCCCCCTGCTCCCCCTGTTCCCTCCGCCGCGACGGCCGCACCGACCACGCCGCCGTCCTCGAACCCCCCGTATCCGGAAGGCAGTCCCGCATGACCGGCACCACCACCGACGAGAAGCTGAGCTGGCTCCTGGAGGGGCTGCTGGAACGCACCCCGGGAACCCGGCACGCCCTGGTGCTCTCCCGCGACGGCCTCAAGCTCTGCCGTACGCCCGGGCTCTCCGTCGACCAGGCCGACCAGCTCGCCGCCATCGCCGCCGGCATCCAGAGCCTCTCGCACGGGGCCTCGGTCGAGTTCGGCGACGGCACCGGCGGGGTCCGCTCCGCCATGGCCGAGTTCTACGGCGGCATCCTCTTCATCGTCGAGGCCGGCGAGGGCGCCCACCTCGCCCTGATCGCGGACGAGGACGCCGACGCCGGCCTCGTCGGGCACAACATGACCGAGCTGGTCGAGCAGCTGGGCGAGCACCTCGTCGCGAGGCCCCGGGGATGAGCCGCGTCAGGCCGGGTCGCGACGAGTCCCCCGACCGGCTCTACACCCTCACCGGAGGCCGCACCCGCGCCGGCTCCACCGCGTTCGACCTGGTGACGCTGATCGTCGCCGAGAGCGACCCGGTCCCCGGCATGCAGTCCGAGCACGCCGCGATCCTGCGCATGTGCCGCTATCCGACGGCCGTGGTGGAGGTCGCGGCGGGCCTCGGGCTGCCCGTCTCGATCACCCGCATCCTCCTGGCCGACCTGCACGACACGGGCCGGATCAGCGCACGGCACCCGCGCCCCGCCCCGTACCGCCTTCCCGATCACGACATCCTGGAGCAGGTGCTCGTTGGACTCCGAAACCTCTGAACAGCGGCAGCCGCCGCGCCAGGACCGGCACCTCAGCAGCACCGCCGACAACGGGCTGAAGATCGTCGTCACCGGCGGCTTCGGCGTCGGCAAGACGACACTGGTCCGGTCGGTCAGCGAGATCCGCCCGCTGAACACCGAGGAGACCATGTCGCAGGCGGGCGAGCACGTCGACGACACCGCCGGCATCACCGCCAAGACGGCCACCACCGTCGCCTTCGACTTCGGCCGGATCTCGCTCGACGCGCACAACGTCCTGTACCTGTTCGGCGCGCCGGGCCAGGAGCGGTTCTGGTTCCTGTGGGACCGGCTGTTCTCCGGGACGCTCGGCGCCGTCGTGCTCGTCGACACGCGGCGGCTCGCCGACTCCTGGTACGCCGTGGACCGTCTGGAACACCACGGCACCCCGTTCGTCGTCGCCTGCAACGACTTCGGCGGCCCCGCGTACACCGCCGCCCAGATCCGCGAGGCCCTCGACCTCGCCGACGAGGTCCCGCTGGTCTTCTGCGACGCCCGGTCGCGCGAGTCCAGCAAGCAGGTCCTGATCTCGCTGGTCGAGCACCTGCGGACCGTCGTCGCCTCGGAACCACAGCCGATCCCGGAGCCCACCCCGTGACCCACCCCGCGTCCGCGCCCGTCCCGCTGAGCGGCCCCCGCTTCCACACCGAGCCGCTGGAGCTGTACCGGCGGATCCGGCGGGAGCACGGAGCCGTCGCGCCCGTGCTGCTCGACGGCGACGTCCCCGCCTGGCTGGTCCTGGGCTACCGCGAGCTGCACCAGGTCACCAGCGACCCGGTCCTCTTCTCGCGCGACTCCGACCTGTGGAACCAGTGGGACTCCATCCCGGCGGACTGGCCGCTGCTGCCGATGATCGGCCGCAAGCAGCCGTCGATCCTCTACACCGTCGGCGAGCGGCACCGCGAGCGGGCCGGTGTCGTCTCCGGCGCCCTGGAGGCCGTCGACCCCTTCGTGCTGCGGCAGCTCGCCGAGCGGTACGCGGACGAGCTCATCGACGCGCTGTGCGGCAAGGGGGCCTGCGACCTCATCGCCGAGTACGCCGTGCTGCTGCCGGTCCGTGTCCTCGCGGCGCTCTACGGTTTTGCCGACGAGCAGGGCCCGGGCCTGGTCACCGCCATGAACGGCATGATCAACGGCGGCGCGGGCGCCCTCGACGGCCAGCGCCACCTCGCGGAGTCGATGGGTGCGCTGCTCGCCGCCAAGGCCGCGAGCCCCGGCGACGACGTCGCCTCGCGGATGCTGGGCAACACGGCCGGGTTCACCGTCGAGGAGGTCGCCCAGGACCTCATGGTGATGATGGCCGCCGGACACCAGCCCACCGCCGACTGGATCGGCAACTCGCTGCGCCTGATGCTCACCGACGACCGGTTCGCCGCCTCCCTCTCCGGCGGCCGGCACAGCGTCGGCGAGGCGATGAACGAGGTCCTGTGGGAGGACACGCCGACGCAGAACGTCGCCGGCCGGTGGGCGTCGCGCGACACCCGTCTCGGCGGACGCCGGATCGCACAGGGCGACCTGCTGCTGCTCGGCCTGGCCGCCGCCAACGCCGATCCGCACGTACGGGCCGACGCCGGGGCCTTCACCGGCGGCAACAACGCCCACCTCTCCTTCGGCCACGGCGAGCACCGCTGCCCGTTCCCCGCGCAGGAGGTCGCCGAGACCATCGCCCGGACCGGCATCGAAGTGCTGCTCGACCGGCTGCCGGACGTGGACCTCGCCGTACCGGAGGACAGCCTGACCCGCCGGCCCTCGCCCTGGCTACGGGGCCTGACCGCGCTGCCCGTGACGTACACCCCGACCCCTGCCCTGGGAGGCCTCTCGTGAGCTGCCCGTTCGACCCCGCCGCGTCCGGTGCCGCCGGTGAGACCGGTGGGACCGGTGTGATCACCCTGGACCCGTTCGTCTCGGACCTCGACGGGGAGAGCGCCCGGCTGCGCGCGGCCGGTCCGCTGGCGCGGGTCGTCCTTCCCGGCGGGGTGCCCTGCTTCGCCGTCACCCGCCACG
Organism: Streptomyces sp. NPDC012827; assembly: GCF_042900905.1. Taxonomy (NCBI): domain Bacteria; kingdom Bacillati; phylum Actinomycetota; class Actinomycetes; order Kitasatosporales; family Streptomycetaceae; genus Streptomyces; species Streptomyces sp. NPDC012827. The sequence continues at coordinate 119,468 of NZ_JBIBBY010000006.1, forward strand.
CCGAGGCGCGCCGGCTGCTCACCGACGCGCGCCTGGTCAAGGACATCGAGGTGTGGGGCGCGTGGCGGCGCGGCGAGATACCGCAGGACTGGCCGCTGATCGGACTCGCGAACCCCGGCCGGTCCATGCTGACCGTGGACGGCGAGGAGCACCGGCGCCTGCGGACCCTGGTCGCGCAGGCGCTGACCGCCCGCCGGGTGGAGCGGCTGCGCGCCGGTATCGAGGCCCTGACCGACGGCATGCTGGACCGGCTGGCCGAGCGGCCGGCGGGCGAGGTCGTGGATCTGAAGGCGGAGTTCGCCTACCCGCTGCCGATGAACGTGATCGGCGAGCTGATGGGCGTCGACGCGGCGGACCACCCCCGGATGAAGACGCTGTTCGACAAGTTCTTCTCGACGCAGACGCCGCCCGAGGAGGTGCCGGCGATGATGGCGGACCTGGGCGCCCTGTTCGCGGGGATCGTCGCGGCGAAGAAGGAGCGTCCCGGTGACGACCTCACCAGCGCGCTGATCGAGGCCTCGCAGGACGGCGACCGGCTCACCACGGAGGAGATCACCAACACCCTCCAGCTGATGGTGGCGGCGGGCCACGAGACGACCATCAGCCTGATCGTGAACGCCGTCGTCGCCCTGGAGACCCACCCCGAGCAGCGGGCCCTGGTGCTCAAGGGCGAGGTGCCCTGGGAGAACGTGATCGAGGAGACCCTGCGCTGGTCGACGCCGACCTCGCACGTGCTGTTCCGGTTCGCCCGGGAGGACGTCCAGGTCGGGGACCGGGTGCTGCCGGAGGGCGAGGCGCTGATCGTGTCGTTCGGCGCGATCGGCCGGGACGAGGCACAGCACGGCCCGACGGCGGGCGACTTCGACGTCACCCGGAGCCCGAACCGTCACATCTCCTTCGGGCACGGGCCGCACGTGTGCCCCGGCGCCGCCCTGTCGCGGCTGGAGGCCTCGGTGGCGCTGCCCGCCCTGTACGCCCGCTTCCCGGAGCTCCGGCTCGCGGTGCCGCGCGGGGAGCTGCGGAACAAGCCGGTCGTCACGCAGAACGACCTGTTCGACCTGCCGGTGGTCCTCACCTGAGCCGGCAGGGATGACACGGCGGCGTACCCGGTGACCGCCGGGCCGTAGGCCGCCGGAGCAGGGGGTTTCCGGCCCGGTCGCGAGCCGAGTCACGCGATCGGGCCGAGTGGAGCGGGCCTCACCGGGTAGTCGCCGCTCATGCACCGGACGCCCGATCATCTGGACGCGATGCCCACCATCGCCTCACTGGACGAGCTGACCGACCTGATCGCCTCGCGACGCCATCTGTACGTGCGGTGGTCCCTCGGCCCGTACGTGGATCTCGCGGGACCGACGAGCCGGGACGGACTCACCGGCGTCGAGCTGCCGGGCCTCTCCGCGAATCCCCTGGACGTCGAGGAGTGGTGGGGCGACCGCTCGCTGCGGACGTGGGCGGCGCGGCGGCTGTACGACTACTCGCACCTGCCCAGGATCAGGAACGGCGTGGTCCGGCCCTGGCTGCTGCACGGCCGGGAGGCCGCCCGGGGCCCGGACAACGAGCCCCTCGTGCGCGACGTGCGGCCGCTGGGCTGGATCGCGCCGGAGGTCATCGAGCAGGCCGAGGAGGAGATCGCCCGGCAGGTGGGGGCGTGGGGTCCGCTCGACCGGCACTAGGCGCGGCACGCGCGCCCCGTCCCGTGGCCCTTCGGGCACGGCAGGCGCACCCGGCGTCGTGGGGATCACCCGGGTACGCCTCGTATCCGCCTCGCGATCCTCCCCGGGCCCGGAAGGCCCGGGGGGACCCCGAGCACCGGACGCCGCAGCCCCCGCCTCTCGGGCGGGCGGCCCCGCTGCCCGGACACGCTCCGAGGCACCCCTCCGGGCAGCCGCCCGTTCCGGCGGGAGCGGAGGCCGCGCGCTCGCGGCACCGGGGCCCTTTCCGTTGTCCTTCCCGGAAGGGCCCCGGCGGCGGCCCGTGCCGTGCTCCGGCCGGGCCGGGCCGCGCGGGTGCGGACCGGCCGGGCCGTCAGGCGGTGTGGAGGCGCAGCCCGTAGCGGTTGAGGATCTCGTTCACCGGCTGGAACCAGGTCTCGCCGCCGGTGGAGCAGTTGCCCCACCCGCCGGAGGTGACGCCCTGCGCCTGGTCGCCGCTGAGGAACGACCCGCCCGAGTCGCCGCCCTCGGCGCACACGCTGGTCTTGGTCATCTGGTGCACCGCGCCCTGGCTGTAGTTCACGGTCTCGTTCTTGGCCAGCACCCTGCCGCAGTGCCAGCGCGTCGTGGAGCCGGAGCGGCAGATCGAGGCGCCGACGGGGGCCTCGGCCGACCCGCGTACGAGCTGGTCGGGGACGGTCCCCCAGCCGAGGACCACCGGCACGGTCCACCAGCCGCTGTGGATGCCGACGTAGGCGTAGTCGTCACCCGGGAACGAGGAGCCGTGGAAGGTGCCCATGGCGGAGCCGTCCCAGCCGCGTACGGCCGCTCCGGCGCGACCGCAGTGACCCGCCGTCACGAAGCCGCCGTGGACGGAGAAACCGATGGAGCAGCGGACGTTGCCGGTGTAGTACGGGTCCCCGCCGACCGTGCCTGCGGCGTAGGTGCGCGGCGCCTCGGCGGTCTCGGCGACGGTGACGGGGCCACCGGCCCGGGCCCGGTCGACGAAGGCGCGGACGGCGGGCTTCTCCCGCTCGGCCCGGACGACCGTGACGACGACGCTGTTGGCGCGGGGGTCGACGTGCCAGCCGGCCACTCCCGCCGGCGCGCGCAGCGCGTCGAGCCGGGCCTTCGCGCGGTCGAGCGCGGCGGCGCCGTGCCGGACCAGCCGGGTGTCGGCGCCCAGTGCCCGGACCTCGGCCTCCTCGTCGCGGTCCGTCACCGCGACGACGAGCCGGCCGGTGGCCGGGTCGAACCACGAGCCCGCGAACGCGGAACCGGCCGCCTCCCGGGCGGGCTTCTCCAGGGCCGTCGCGGCCTTCTCGGCGCGGAGCCGCTCCTCGGCCTCGGCGGCGGTCAGCCCGAGGTCGCGCCGCATGGCGTCGAGCAGTCCGGCGGAGGCCGAGGGCGCGGAGGCCGCCCGCTCCGGGGCCCGAGCGGCCTGTGCGGTGCCCGCGTGGGCGGCGCCCAGGCCGGTGGTCAGGAGCAGTGCGGCGAGGGCGGTACGCAGGGCGGCGGGGCGTTTCACGAGACCTCCAGGTGGGGGAGTCGAGTGCTGAGAGCGCTCTCAGAAGCGTCCGGCGTCACGTTAGCGGCACCGCCTTGTCAGGTCCATACCAGAATCGGTCACCACTTCCCCAGCGCCCTCCTTCGCCCACTCCCGGCTCGAAAGCGACGGAGTGACCCTCGCGGACCCGTTGACATGCGCGCGACGGCACCTTCATTCTGGCGAGGATTTGAGAGCGCTCTCACAGCTACGGGGAGGGCGTCGGCCGTTGCCACGAGCCGGGTCCCGCCCGTCCTCCGGAATCCCCACGTCCGAGGAGTCGCACATGCCCCCACGCATACGGCCCCGCAGGGCCCTGTCGGCGTATCTGGTCGCCGCCGCCCTGCTCGCCGCCGGCGTCACCGTCGCCGCCCCGGCCCCGGCCGTCCGGGCCGCCGTACCGGACACCGTGCCGCTGACGATCAGCAACGACTCCGGTCGCACCGACCAGGTGTACGTCTACAACATCGGCACCGAACTCTCGACCGGCCGCCAGGGCTGGGCGGACGCCTCCGGTACCTTCCACCCCTGGCCCGCCGGCGGGAACCCGCCGACCCCCGCACCGGACGCCTCCATCGCCGGCCCCGCGAACGGCCGGACGCTGACCATCCGCATGCCGAAGTTCTCGGGACGGGTCTACTTCAGCTACGGCCGCAAGCTCGTCTTCAAGCTCACCACCGGCGGTCTGGTCCAGCCCGCCGTCCAGAACCCGGCCGACCCCAACCGCGACATCCTCTTCAACTGGTCCGAGTACACGCTGAACGACGCCGGTCTGTGGATCAACAGCACCCAGGTCGACATGTTCTCCGTCCCCTACGCCGTGGGCGTCAAGCGCGCGGACGGCACCACCGCGTCCACCGGCCGCCTCCGGCCGGGCGGTTACCGCGGTTTCTTCGCGGCCCTGCGCGCCCAGCCGGGCGGCTGGGGCAACCTCGTCCAGACCCGCTCCGACGGCACCGTCCTGCGGGCACTCGCCCCCGGGCACGGGATCGCAGCCGGCTCCCTGTCCGCGGGAGTCCTGGACGACTACATCGACCGGGTCTGGTCGAAGTACGCCTCGTCGACGCTCACCGTCACGCCCTTCGCGCACCAGCCCCACATCAGGTACCACGGCCGCGTCTCCGGTGGCGTCATGAACTTCACCGACGGCTCGGGCCAGGTCGTCACCTCGTTCAGAAAACCCGACTCCGACAGCGTCCTCGGCTGCCACAAGCACCTCGACGCCCCCAACGACGCCGTGCGCGGCCCCCTCTCCCGCACCCTGTGCGCCGGATTCAACCGCTCGACACTGCTGACCAACCCCCAGCAGCCCGACACCGGCCCGGCCGGCTTCTACCAGGACGCGGTGACGAACCACTACGCGCGCCACGTCCACGCCAGGACGGCCGACGGCAAGGCCTACGCTTTCGCGTTCGACGACGTCGGCGCGCACGAGTCCCTCGTCCACGACGCCCGGCCGCAGAACGCGTATCTGACCCTCGACCCCCTCGACTGACACCCCCGCGCGCCCGGCCCGTCCCTCGCGGCAGGCCCGGGCGCGCCGGCCCTCCGCGTCAGGGCCGCACGAGGGCGTCGATACGGGCCAGCTCCTCGGTGTCGAAGGCGAGGTTCCCCACGGCGGCGACGCACTCCTCCAGCTGCTGGGGGCGGCTGGCGCCGACCAGGGCGGAGGTGACCCGGCCACCGCGCAGCACCCAGGCGAGGGCCAGCTGGGCGAGGCTCTGCCCCCGGGCGGCGGCGAGGTCGTGCAGGCCGCGCAGCCGGGCCACGAGGTCCTCGGTGACGGCCTCCCGGTTCAGGAAGGGGCTGTCGCTCGCGGCCCGCGAGTCCTCGGGGATGCCGTCCAGGTAGCGGCCGGTGAGCAGGCCCTGCTCCAGCGGGGAGTAGGCGACGGAGCCGATCCGCAGCTCGTCGAGTGCGTCGAGCAGGCCCTCGTCCTCGGGGCGCCGGTCGAGCAGGGAGTAGCGGGGCTGGTGGACGGTGAGCGGGGTGCCGAGGCCGGCGAGGATGCGGGCGGCCTCACGGGTCTGCTCGGCGGGGTAGTTGGAGACGCCGACGTGGAGCGCCTTGCCCTGCTGGACGGCGGTGTGCAGGGCGCCCATCGTCTCTTCCAGCGGGGTGTCGGGGTCGTAGCGGTGCGAGTAGAAGATGTCGACGTGGTCGAGGCCGAGCCGCCGCAGGCTCTGGTCCAGCGAGGACAACAGGTACTTGCGGGAGCCCCACTCGCCGTACGGCCCGGGCCACATCAGGTAACCGGCCTTGGTGGAGATCACGAGCTCGTCGCGGTACGGCGCGAAGTCGGTCCTGAGGAAGCCGCCGAGCGCGGTCTCGGCGGCGCCGGGCGGCGGGCCGTAGTTGTTGGCGAGGTCGAAGTGGGTGATCCCCAGGTCGAAGGCGCGGCGCAGGACGGCGCGCTGGAGGTCGGCCGGGCGATCGGGGCCGAAGTTGTGCCAGAGGCCGAGGGAGAGCGCGGGGAGCTTCAGACCGCTGCGTCCGGTGCGGCGGTACGGGAGGTCGGCGTAGCGATCGGGGTGTGCGGTGTACAACACGGCTCCACGGGGTGAGGGAGGGGAGGCACGGGCCGGGCGCGGAGGCCGGGCCGGGGACCCAATCTGCCGTGGGGGGCGGGGATCGGTCCAACAGGAGAATCCGATGGGATTCAGTGCCAGGCTTTCTCAGTAGCTGTTCTCGTGCTGTTCAGCAATCCGACAATCGACGGCATCCGCGACCTCCACGGGAGCGACGAAACGACGATCCATCACTCCCCTACGGACGCCACCCCTGCCACTGACCAGCGGAGAGGCAGTCAGCAGACCGGTCCGGCCCCACCCCACGGGCCGGCAGGCGCTGCACACCGCACTCTTCTCTTCGACCACGTCATCGGTAGGGCGTATCAGCCACGGTCACGCGAGACGTCCGGGTCAATGACCGTCCGCCTCCGGCTCGAGCAGTTCCGCCATGGCCTTCTGCACGGTTCCGCTGGGAGCATGGGCCAAGCCGTACCGCTCCTTCATTTGCCGCACTTCGGGCGGGGTCGGCTCGCTGTTCTGGGCGCCCTCCGGCCCGATCAGGGCCTTGAGTTCCGGACCGTAGGCGGATTCGAGCGAAGGCTCGTTCAAAACCCACCAGAGCGTGACATAGTGCGGAGCCCTGGTGTTCTCCAGGAGGGCGTTGCTGTGGACAATGCCTGACCGGAAGCGGATGGTGTGGACGACGCCCTTCTTGGCGACCCACGGCGGCGCCACGTACTCGGAGCAGCACGTGTACTTCTTGTTCCAGGAACTGCGACCGGACGTTGCGTAGTTGTCGATGATCTTCACCCGGTCCCTCCGTACGAAGGTGACGTTCGCGGTGGCACCCAGCACCTCGAAGTCTGCTCCGGCAGGGAACTGGACGATCTTCTCGGTCATGACCTCTGCGCCGGGTTCCAGGACGAACACCGGCCCTGACCTGCTGATGAACTGGCCCTGCGCAAGGAGTTCATAGCCTTTCTCCTTGACGCTCGTGTACCGCATGAAGTCCCGCTGCCCACTGCCGAAGTCGTGGAACCAATCCGAGGAGTTCCGCGGGGTCGGGACGAGCGAAGGGCTTCTCCCACTCACCTGATACAGGGAGCCCAGGACGTACACGCCCACCTGTCCCGTGTTGTGGGTCCGCAGGCGTACCGGCACGCTGACACCCTCAGCGGTCACGGTCGCTTTCCCGAACTCAACCGAGTTCGTGAGCATGGCCTTCGAGGTGTAAGGCTGGTAGATCTGCGTGTACGTGAAGTTGGCGACGGCGAGGACGCCTGTGATGATCACACCTACGGCGATGCCCTTGGCGTGGGGGATGTGGCTCCACACCTCCGGGGACAGCTCCCACAGAGCCCAGAGCGACCACGGCAGAAGCAGTGCCCAGACCCAGAGGTAGTGCGTGTAGCTCCAGCCGTCCAGCTGAAGGATGAGCAGAACCAAGTTCGCCAGCAGGGACACCAGAGCACCCACGAGGACCACTACGCCGGAGATTTTCGCCGTGCTCGACTTCCGGCGGATGTTCAGAGCGACGACGGCCGCCACTTCCAGTAGCGCTCCCGCGAGGAAGACGACACCGTTGAGCCTTCCCGCATACGTCAGGGCGTTCGAAACGTCTGCCAGCCCGAACGCGCCCAGTTCGATCGCGGTCGCACAGAGGCCCGCCGCCAGCAGGAGCCACCGTCCTTTGTCTTCCCACGTCCTCATGCACACAGAGTGGTGAATCAGGCGCGGGGACGCCGCGCGCCGTCCCGTGCCGTTCGGGTGATGGGCAGAGGGAATCCTGAGACCGTGCCCTATGTGGTCATGGGTGGGGCGGGGGGGGCAGGGTACAGGGATGTGGAGGCGAGACACCCCCTAGGCTGAGGCCCGTGGAACTGCGCCATCTCCAGCATTTCGTCGCCGTCGCCGAGGAGCGGCACTTCACCCGTGCGGCGGAACGGCTCCTGGTGTCCCAGTCGGGTCTGTCGGCCTCCATCCGGGCCCTGGAGCGGGAGCTGCGGGCGCCGCTGTTCGTGCGCAGCACCCGCCGGGTGACGCTGACGGAGGCGGGGCGCGCGCTGCTGGTGGAGGCGGAACGCGTCCTGGCGCAGGTGCGTGCGGCGCACGAGGCGGTGGCCGCGGTGCAGGGTGTCCTGCGCGGCACGCTCGCCCTCGGTACCGAGCAGTGCATCGCGGGCGTGCCGGTGGCGGGGCTCCTCGCCGCGTTCCGGCGGCGCCATCCGGACGTGGAGATCCGGCTCCGGCAGGAGGGCTCCCTGGCACTGGCCGAGGAGGTCGCGGCGGGGCGGCTGGACCTGGCGTTCGCCTACCGGGCGGGGGCCGAGTCGGAGCAGGTGCGGCCGGTGCCGCTGGCGGCCGAGCCGATGACCCTGCTGTGTCACCCCGACCATCCGCTCGCCGCCGCGGACGCGGAGCTGTCGCCGCCGGACCTCGCCGGGGAGGTCTTCGTGGACTTCCACCCGGGGTGGGGGCCGCGCCGCGCCACGGACGCCGCGTTCGCCGCCGCGGGGGCAGGCCGCTCGGTGGCCCTGGAGGTGAACGACGTGCACAGTCTGCTGGACCTGGTGGACGAGAACCTGGGGGTGGCCGCCGTACCGGCGCACTTCCGGCACAAGCGGCCCTCGCTGCGCGCCCTGCCGCTGCTGGGGACGGGCGGGGCGGTGTACGAGACGGTGGCGCTGCTGCCTGCCCCGGAGGCGACGAGCCCGGCGGCCCGCGCGCTGATGGGGCTGCTGGAGCGCTGACGAGCCCCGCCCGGCGGGGGCGTGTTGTGCGGGGCGGTGGTGACCTCGTACAACTGGAGGGACGGGCGCGCCGGTCGCGGGTGCCCGCCGACGATCCGCGAAAGCAGGCCCCGCATGTCCTTCGCCGTTCCCGGTCCCGCCCGGCAGGCCCCCGGGGCCGCGACGCTGACGGAACTGGACGGGCGGCTGGTGGAGTGCCGGGCGTGTCCGCGGCTGGTGGCCTGGCGGGAAGAGACCGCCGCCGTCAAGAGGGCGGCGTTCCGTGACTGGACGTACTGGGGGCGTCCGGTGCCCGGCTTCGGTCCGCCGGACGCGTCCCTGCTGGTCGTGGGGCTCGCGCCGGCGGCGCACGGCGGGAACCGGACCGGCCGGATGTTCACCGGGGACCGGGCGGGCGACGTGCTGTTCGCGACCCTGCACGAGCTCGGGCTCGCCTCCCGGGGGACGGTGGAGGACAGGGACGACGGTCTGGAGCTGTACGGGGTGCGGCTGACGTCGCCGGTGCACTGCGCCCCTCCGGCGAACCGGCCCACCCCCGGCGAGCGGGACACCTGCCGTCCGTGGCTGGCCCGCGAGCTGGAGCTGCTGCGTCCCACGGTCCGTTCCGTCGTCGTCCTCGGCGCCTTCGGCTGGCAGGCGGCCCTGCCGGCCCTGGGCGCGGCGGGCTGGGCGGTGCCCCGGCCCCGGCCGGTGTTCGGCCACGGCACGCGGACCGCCCTCGCGCCGGCGGACGGGCGGGGCGCGCCGCTGCGCCTGTTCGGCTGCTACCACGTGAGCCAGCGCAATGTGTTCACCGGCCGGCTGACGGTGGACATGCTCCGTGAGGTCCTGGCCGAGGCGGCAGAGACGGCGGGCCTGGGTACGGCGGAGGAGCGGCGGGGCGGCGGGCGGACGGCTCCCCCGGACCGGACGCCCGACGGCCTCACGGGCTGAGGCCCGGGCGGTGGCTGCGGCGCGGCCCTCGGTCCGTGGGGCCCGGCGCGTCCACGCCGCCCCGGACGGCGGGTCGCGTCAGGCGATCATGCCGCCGCCGTCGACGTACAGGGTGGTCCCGGTCGTGTACGCGTTCCCGGCGACGAACAGCACCGCCTCGGCGACGTCGTCCGGGTCGCCCACGCGCCGTACGGGCAGCCGGCCGGCCGCCGCCTCGTACATCCGCTCGCGGTCGGCGTCGTCCAGGCCCTCCCACAGGGGGGTGCGCAGCAGGCCGGGCGAGACGGCGTTGACGCGCAGCGGCGCGTACTCGAGGGCCATGCCGCGGACCAGGGCTTCGAGGGCGGCGTTGATGGCGCTCTGCAGGGCGGAGGCCCGGCCGGGCCGCTGGGAGAGGTAGCCGGAGACCAGGGTGAGCGAGCCGGTGGGTGCGACGCGGACGGCGCGGGCGACGCGGTAGGCACCCCAGAACTTGCTGTCCATGGCGGCGTAGGCGTCGGCGAGCGGCAGGGTGTCCACGCGGCCCATGGGGGTCTCGCCGGCGGTGACGACGACGTGGTCGAAGGTTCCGGCGGTGGCGGCGAAGCGCTCCACCTCGTCGTCGGAGCGGATGTCGAGGGGCAGTCCGGTGGCCTTGCCGCCGCCGGCGGTGAGCGCGGCGAGGGCGGTGTCGACCTTGCGGGCCGAGCGCGAGGCGATGACGGTGTCGGCGCCGCGGGCGGTGAACTCCCGCGCGGTGGCGAGTCCGACGCCCGAGGTGCCGCCGACGACGAGGACGCGCCGGCCGGTGAAGCTGTTCATGAGGGGTCTGCTCCTGTACGTGAGGGAGGGGCTTGGGTACGGGGAAGGGGCGGGGCGGCGGTCAGGCCGCGCGGTGGGCGTCCCCGTCGTCACCGGAGCGGGTCCGGGCGAAGCTCGGGCGGTCCAGTTCGGTGATCTGGACCGAGATGTCGCAGGCGGTCTCGCGCAGGGTGGCGGGGAAGGCGCGGGCGAGGACGTCCAGGGCGGCCCGGGTGATCGCCGCCCGGCTCTCGGGGGACTTGCCGGCGAAGGTCCGTACGTCGAGGTTGACGAAGGACTGCTCGCGGGTGCCGTCGCCGATGAAGAACCGGTCCATGCGGACGGCGCGGCTCTTGAAGTCCTGGAGGCGGAAGCCTCCCGCCTCCGCGAGGACGGGGTGGAGTTCGGCGAAGAGGACGGCGGGGTCCACGCGGTCGCGGGCGTTGCCGGAGTATTCGAGGACGAGGTGGGGCACAAGAGCTCCTTCGGCGAGAGGGGGCGGTGCGGTGCGGCGGTGTCAGCGGGCGTCCGCGGCCGCGCGGGCGGCGGCCCCGGGGGCCCGTACCGTGGCCTGCTCGGGCCTGCGGATGCCCGTCGCGCTCAGTACGGCGCCGGCGGCGAGGGCGACGACGGCCCAGACGAGGGCCGCGCGCAGCCCGGAGAGGAAGTGACCGGCGGAGGCCTGGCCGACGAGGAGGCCCATCACGGCGACGCCGATCAGTCCGCCGAGCTGGCGGGAGGCGTTGAGGACGCCGGAGGCGATGCCCGCGTTGGCGGGGTCGACGGCGCCGAGCATGGCGTTGGTCATGGACGGCACGACGAGGCCGATGCCGAAGCCGGCCACGACGAACTGGACGATCATGACGGGGTACGAGGCGGAGTCGACGAACGGGACGGTGGCCAGGTAGCCGACGGCGGCCAGCGTGTTGCCGGTGAGGAGGACGGCCCGGGCGCCGTAGCGCTTGACGAGCGGTCCGCAGGCGAGGTTGGCGGCCATGATGGCGGCGGTCATGGGCAGGAACGCGAGTCCGGCGCCGAGCGGCGAGTAGGCCCACACCTGCTGGAAGTAGAGGCTGAAGACGAAGATGAGGCCGTAGAAGGAGAAGTTGAGCAGGACGCCGATGAGGGAGGTGGAGCTGAACGCCCTCCGGCGGAAGAGGTGCAGCGGCAGCATCGGGTCGGCGCTGCGGCGCTCCACGGCGAGGAAGGCGGCCAGGGAGAGGAGGAAGACGGCGGCGCAGCTCAGGACCAGCGGGGAGGTCCAGCCCTGGGAGTTGGCCTCCACGATCGCTCCGGTGAGCGCGCCGAGGGCGAGGACGGCGAGGATCTGGCCGGGCAGGTCGAGGGAGCGGCGGGCCGGCGCGCCGGCGGCGGGGGTGCGGGTGGCGGGCAGCGCGTAGGCCCGGACGAGGAGGATGCCGACGGCGGCGATGGGGACGTTGACGTAGAAGATGGACCGCCAGCCGAGCGAGTCGACCAGGACGCCGCCGACGACGGGGCCGAGCGCGAGGGCGAGTCCGCCGGCCGCCGCCCAGAGGCTGACGGCGCGGGTGCGTCCGGCCGCGTCGGGGAAGTTGGTGTTCACCAGGGAGAGGGACGAGGGCACGATCATCGCCGCGCCGACGCCCTGGACGATCCGGGCGACGATGAGGGTGACGAGTGAGGGGGCGGCGCCGCAGGCCAGGGAGGTGAGGGCGAAGAGGCCGAAGCCCGCGATGAAGATCCGCTTGGGGTCGAAGCGGTCGCCCAGGGAGCCGGCGGTGAGGAGGAAGGCGGCGAAGGTGAGGGTGTAGCCGTTGATCACCCATTCCAGGCCGGACAGGCTGTTCCCGAAGTCCTCGGCGAGGGCCTTGGTGGCGACGTTGACGACGCTGACGTCCAGGATGACGACCACGAAGCCGAGGCAGGCCGCGAACAGCGTCAGGCCCGGCCGGGCGTGGGGTGTCGGGGTGGGGGTCACGGGTCTTCCTTCCTTGCGCGCCGGGTGCGGCGGCCGGTGAGGACGGGTGGAGGGGTGAGGGGGAGGCGGTCGGTCCGGGCAGGACGTCACCGGCTCCGCTAGAGTGTTCGTCCATAGACGAACATGATTGAGTGTACGCAGATCATCGAACACTCTGCAATCCGTGACGGCCGTGTCACGGATCGCCGGAGCGGGACGGAGCGGCCGGTATGACGGCATCGGAAGAGCGGACGGGGCGGACGGCACGTGGGGAGCGGAAGGAGGTCCGGCGGGCGGCGGAGCCCGCGGGGCACCGCCCGCCCCCGGTCCACGCGGACCCCGCAGACGTCCCCCTGGAGACGGCCCTCACGGCACTCGCCGACCCCGTACGGCGGACCCTCGTACGGGAGTTGGCGGGCGCCGCGGACTGGGAGCGGGCCTGCGGCAGCTTCGACGTGCCCGTCACCAAGGCGACCTTGAGCCGGCACTTCGCCGTCCTGCGCGAGGCGGGCCTCCTGGAGCAGCGGGACGCCGGCCCCAAGCGCCTCAACCGGCTGCGGCGCGCCGAGTTCGACGCCCGCTTCCCCGGCCTGCTGGACCTGGTGCTGCGCTCCGGCGACGAGGACACCCCCTAGGGAGCCGCGCGTCCCGGGTGGCGCACGCGGTCGCGCAGGGCCTTCGCCACGCCCCGTACCGTCGCCGGGTCCGTGCTCGGGGTGCCGAAGGCGAGGGTGGCGGTGAAAGCTCCGTGGAGGGTGCCGAGATGGAGCACCGTGCCGTAGTTGGCGCCCGTGCGGTTGACGACCGTCCGGAATCCGGTGACCCGGCCCGCGTGCGGGCCGAGCGCCGGATCGACCACGCCCACGTTGGTGAGGCAGATCCCCGGGGAGGACCGGGCGGCGGCCAGGTTTCCGACCGCACGGCGGATCTCCGCGTGGTCCCGCCGGGGCGGGCGCCAGGCGGCGTCCGCCCGCGCCAGGGCGGTGGCGTAGGCGCGTGCCTGCCGGACCGGGTCGTCGCCGTCGAGCCGCAGGGGGACGGGGAGGACACTGATGAAGCAGCCCACGTCGGGCAGCGGAGTGGGGGGCGCGTACCGCCGCCGCAGCGACACGGCCGTGTACAAGGAGATCTCCGTCCGGCCGGTCACCTGGGCGAACGAGGCGGCGAGCGCCACCGCGAAGAACTGGTTGACGGTGGTGCCGTGCTCCTTGCACCAGGCCCGTACGGCGAGGCTCTCCTCCGCCGTGAAGGCCAGCGGGACCATGTCGGTGCCCCGCTCATCCCACGGCCGGTGGTCGGCGAACGGCAGCGGTGCGGGGCCGCCGGCGGCCGGCACCTCCGGACCGTCCGGCCGGGTGCCGGTCCCGGCCGCCGGGGGCGGACAGGGCAGTTCGTCCGCGTTGGGCGCCGGGCGGCCCACGTCGTACGGACTGCCCGGCCCCTCGCCCCGGCCGTACAGCAGGTCGAGGAGGGACCGGAGGACGGCGCCGGTCGAATGCCCGTCGGAGATGGCGTGGTTGCGGGTGAAGTAGAGGTGCGCGGACCCGCCGCGCGGGTCGCGGACCAGGCGCAGCCGCCACAGCGGACCGCCGGTGTCCAGGACGTCGTTGAGCTCTTCGCGCAGCACGTCGTCGGGGCTGGTGCCCGGGTCCGGCACGCCGGTGCGGACGGGCGGGGGCGGGGCACCGGGCTCCGGGCGGAACCACAGGCCGTCGGGCCGTTCGTCGATGCGGAGCGACAGGATCGGCAGCGCGGCGGCCCATCGCCGGACGGCTTCCCCCAGACGGGCGGGGTCGAGGTCGCCGCGGACGGTGACATGGGTGGTGACCTGGGTCGTTCCGCGCATGAGGGCGTGCGTCCAGGCGAACGAGGCCTCGATGTCGCTGAGCCGGCGGGCGGCCGGGGCGGCCACGCCGCTCCCCGCGCCTTGGGGGGCCGTGACCGTCACGGCGCTCACTCCCGCCCCGGGCCGGCCTGCGGCCGGCCGGTCCACGCGAGGGTGTGGGAGAGCCGTACGCCGTGGCTCGCGACGTCGATCGTGACCCGGTCGCCGTCGGCCGTGCGGAAGCCGGCGTGGAAGCTGCCCCGGTCCGCCCCGATGTACACGTAGTGCGTCCGGCCGGGGCGGTGCAGCGCCTCGTGCGCGAAGAGGCGGGACATCATCGTGGGCAGGTCGTAGTGGAGTGCGTCGGTGCCGGTCGTGAAGGGGCCCTTCCACACCGGGGCGCCGTCCCGCTCGACGGTGACCTCGCCGGTCACCGAGCGGGGCGGCGGGCCGAGGTGCAGCCAGGGCGCCACGCCCGCGTCGCAGAGCTTCGCGTACGACAGGTGTCCCGGGTGCCGCTTGAACCGGCCGATGTCGGTGACGTCGTTGCCGAAGGTGTAGCCGGTGTAGCGCGGGACGCCGTGCTCGTCGCCCGTGTAGACGAGGACGACCTCGGCCTCCTCGCACACCGCCACGGCGTCCCCGGGCACGCGCAGCGGCTCGCCGGACACCTTCAGGACGTCCCCGAGCCCCTTGACGAACCAGTTCGGCTGGTCCGGGACCTCGGCGTCGACCTTCACGTTGTGCGTCATCATGAAGCCGCTGACCAGGGCGTCGCCCGGGTGGTCGGGCAGCAGCGGCGGCAGCATGCGCACCCGGTGGCGCTCGGCGGCCGGCACCTTCACCGGCGCGCCGCGCTCCGCGAGGACGGTGGACACGGCCTCCGGGGAGCCGTCCGTGCCGCGCAGCAGGCCGGCCAGGGTGTCGTCGCCGAGGGGGTGGAGGAGCAGCGGGGCTCCGTCGTCGGGCACACCGGTTCCGAGGTGCCGCCGGTTGTCGTGGACGCATTCGAAGACCACCGTCATGGTGGGTGCCTCCTGGAGGACGTACGTGAGGGGGGCGGGGGTTCGGCGCGCGGGGTCCTGCGCGCGGGGGCGCTCACTCCATGAGGATCTCGACGAGGGCCGGCTTGCCGTGCTCCTTGATGTGGGCGACGGCCTCGCGTACGGCGGGCGCGACCGCGTCGATGCGCTCCACGCGCGGCAGGGCGTGGATGCCGTACGAGCGGGCCATCGTCACGAAGTCGACGGGGTGGTCGTAGAAGCTGGTGGCGATGTGGGCCCGGTCGATGTCGCGGTCGCGCCGGCCGGCGATGCGCGCGGCGTGCTGGGTGGAGTTGAGGTAGAGGCGGTTGTTCATGACGACGACCAGGAGCGGGACGTCGTAGGCGGCGAGGGTCCACAGCGCGCTCGGCGTGTAGAGGAGGTCGCCGTCGGCCTGGAGGTCGACGCAGAGCGCCGGGCCGTCCTGGTGGGCGAGGGCGGCGCCGATGGAGGCGCCGAGACCGTAGCCGAGACCGCCGCCGCCGTTGAGGCCCAGGTAGCTGCCGGGCCGTTCCAGCGGCCAGAGCTTCTTCACCCAGCCGTCGATGGTGAGGCTGCCGGTGTTGGTGAGGATCCACTCCTCGTCCCGTACGGCCCGGTGGATCTCGTCCACGGCGCCGGCCACGTGGATCCGGGGCCGGGCCTTCGTCTCCTCGGCCTGCCGGGCCCAGTCGGCGCGGGCCTCGGTGTGCCGGGCGGCGAACACCTTGGCGCGTTCCTCGCGGCGCTCCACGAACGCGGGGGCCGCGAAGGGACCGTCCGGGTCCTCGGCGGCGGCGCGCAGGGCGGCGACGGTGCCCGCCGTGTCCGCGGCGACGGCCCGGGTGACGGGTACGAACTGCTGGTAGTCGGCGGCCCACTTGCTGGTGAGGAGTTCGTTGAAGCCGATGGTGACGAGGTCGGCGCCGTTGGCGGGGGTGCCCTGATCGGTGAGCGGGAGGATGGCGCCGAGGGCGCCCACGAGGTCCTGGACCTCGAGGGCGACGACCAGATCGGCCTCGGCGAGCAGGTCGGTGCCGGTGTGGCTGACGTTGAGGGGGTGGGTGGTGGGGAAGTTCATGCGGTTGCCGCGGTCGACGACGGCCAGGCCGAGGGCCTCGGCGAGCGCGACGAGCGGCGCCACGGTGCCCGGGTCGCGGCCGGAGAAGTCGACCACCAGGACGGGCAGCCGGGCGTCGAGCAGCCGGCGGGTCAGGTCGTCCAGGTCCTCGTCGCCGAGGGCGGGCAGCCGCGCCGGCTCGGTGGCGCTCGCCGGGAGGAGCCGTACACCGTCCTCCAGGGGCTGTTCCTGCACGTCGAAGTCGAGCGCCACGAACACGGGGGCGTGCATGGGGGTGTTCATGAGCTTGAAGGCGCGGTAGAGGGATTCGACGGTGGCGCGCTGGCCGACGGGCTGGTCGCACCACTTCACGTAGTCCTTGACGACCGACTCGATGTTCTGCGAGGTGTGGATCCAGTCGATCCACGGGCGGCGCTTGCCGGCGTCGACGGGTCCGTTCCCGCCGAGGACGAACAGCGGGACCCGGTCGCACCAGGCGTTGAAGACGGCCATGGAGGCGTGCAGGAGACCGACGTTGGCGTGCACGAGGACGCCCATGTGGCGGCCGCTGGCCTTGTGGTAGCCGTGGGCCACGGCCACGGCGATCTCCTCGTGGCAGGTCATCACGATGCCGGGTGCGATGCCGGCGTTGTCGGCGTGGACGAGGGAGTCGTGGACGCCGCGGAAGGAGGCGCCGGGGTTGAAGGCGACCTTGTCGATGCCCTGCTGGTGCAGGAACTCGACCACGAGGTCGGAGAAGTAGGTGGTCGTCATGCGTGTTCCTTCGTACGGGACGCGGGGCGGCGGTCCTGGGGCTCCGCGCCGTGGTGGCCGTCCGGCCCTCCGGGAGCGGCGGCCCGCCACCCGGCCGGGTCGCCGGCACGGTGGCGCAGGACGGCCCAGGGCGCGGCGTGGGCGTTGGGTTCGAGCCCGAATCCGGGGCCGGGCGGGGGGCTCACGGTGTTGGCGGCGCGGTCCACGGCGGGGCGCGGGGAGACGACCATCTCGGGGAAGAAGCGGTCGGACTGGCCGGCTTCGACGGTGACCGCGTCGGCGTGGGCGAAGGCGAGGGCGCGACCGGCGGTGATCAGCGGTCCGACCTCCGCGACCTGGACGCCGATCTGGAAGGCGAGGCCGCCGCGCCGGGCGAGGTCGATCATCTTCCCGGCGGTGACCGGTCCGCCGTTCTTGGCGACGCGGATGTTGACGAGGTCGCAGGCTCCGCTCGCGACCGCCGTCATGAGGTCCCCCGGGGTGCAGACGGACTCGTCCAGCATGAGGCGGGGACCGCCGAGGGCGCGCAGCCGGGCGAGGTCCGCCCAGGAACCCTTGGCGAGGGGCTCCTCCACGTAGTCGGTGCCGTGGTCGCGCAGGGCGGTGAGGTGACCGGGGGCCTCCTCGGGCGTCCAGCTCATGTTGGCGTCGACCAGGACGGGAACCCGGTCGCCGAGCCGTGCGCGGATCGCGGTGACGGTGCGGAGGTCGCGGCGGATGTCCCGCGAGGCCTTGACCTTGACGAAGTGGAAGGGCCCGCGGGTGTCGAGGAATTCCTCGACGTCCAGGCCGAGGTCGAGCACCTGGGAGACGGGCAGCGCCGCCGGGCGGGCGGCGGGGGCGCCGTCCCGGGGCACGAGCCCTTCCCCGCCGAGGCCGAGCCGGCGGCCGAGCAGGTCGAGGACGGCGGTCTCCAGGAGGCACAGGAGGTTGTTGCCGCCCCGGACGCCGAAGGTCTCGGAGAAGCCCCGGTCCAGGAGCGCGGCGAGGAGCGCGGCGGGGTCGTCGGTCCGCAGCCGGTGGAGGACGGCGTCCATCGGCACGTCCTGGAGCGCTTCGGTGACGGAGGCGGTGGTCTCCCCGGTGACGTAGGCGCGGGGGGCGCACTCCCCGAGGCCGCTCGTCCCGCCGGCGTCGAGCCGCAGCAGCAGGCTGTCGGCGCGGGTGCGGCGCTGGGCGGGGTGGTCGAAGCCGACCGCCATCGGCGTCCGCACCCGGTACAGGGTGGCCCCGGCGTCCTCAGGCATCGCGGTCCAGCCCCTGGAGGAGGGTGAAGGTGGACGCCCAGTCGACCAGCCGCTCCCGTACGCCGGTGTAGAAGAGGTAGTGCTTGTCGGTGGCGAACTGGAGCAGGGCGCCGTGGCTGCCGGTCATCCGCAGGAAGGTGCGGCGGGCGTCGTCGAGGTCGCAGAGGGGGTCGGCGATGCCGGAGACGAAGGCGGCCGGGACCGGCGGCAGGGTGCGGCTCGGCCGCATGTACAGCTCCTCCAGGGCGAGGAGGGTGGCACGGGAGCGCCGGGTGAGGGCGCGGACGGCCAGGTCGTCGTGGTCGATGAAGTGGCGGTGGCGCGGCTCGTCGGTGAAGTCCTCGGACCGCAGTCCGGCGTCCCACAGGTCCGTGGCGGTCTCGGCGGCCAGCCGGCGCCGCTGCTCGTCGTCCAGGGTGGCGTGCAGTTTGCCCAGCCAGGCGGAGCAGAAGACGGCGGCGTCGTAGCGGGTGGTGAAGTCGGGGTGGTGCATCAGGGCCGCCATGAAGGAGCCGCCGAGGCAGTGGCCGAAGAGGGAGAGCGGGATGTCGTCGCCGATGGTGTCGCGTACGTGTGCGACGGCGGTGGCGTAGTCGGCGAGGACGGTGTCGGCGTCGGGCAGTTCGTGCCGGGGGCCGCCGCTGATACCGCTGCCGCGCCGGTCCAGGACGAAGAAGGCGATGTCGTTGTCGGCGAACTGGGGGCCGACCTCCCACAGCCAGCCGGCGTGCGACTGGAGGCCGTGGAAGTAGAAGACGGCGCCCTTCACCGGTCCGCGCGGCCGCCACAGGTGCAGGGCCAGTTCGGCGCCGTCGACGGGCAGTCCGATGATCTCGCGGCGGATGTTCTGCGGTGGCCTCTTGGTCTCGATCATGTTCCGCGTTCCCCCCTTCAGCGGCCGGTGACGGCCGCGACGAACTCGATGTCCTGCTGGAACGGCTTGTACTTGTACTGGGTGGCGTTGCCGGCCTGGCGGCGGCTCTCGATGTAGGCGGTGATGGCGTCGTGCGGCACGGTGACGACCTCCAGGGCGCCGAGCCGGCCGCTGTCCCGCTTGGAGGCGTACTCGATGTTGATGTCGTGCAGGGCGGTGTCGACGGCGGCCGAGAGGGAGAGGTCCAGTGCCGGGGACGGCTCGGGGGCCTCGGTGACGACGATGTAGTGGGGCGGTTCGCCCCAGTGCGGTCCGCACATGTAGAGGCCGGTGCCGAGCCCGTGGGCGGCGAGGCCCCGCTCGATGGCCTGGGTGACCTGCGATTCGGTGATCTTCTCGCCGGTGAAGGAGTGGAAGATGCCGGCGCGGTGCACGAAGTGGACCCAGGGGGTGCCGTCCACGATCCGGTCGACGTGGTAGATGTCGCCCGTCCACAGGCGGTAGAGCCCGTTGCCCTGCGTCATGATCAGGTGGTAGTCGCGGTCCGGCTCCACCTGGTCGAACAGCAGCGTCTCCACCGGCTCGCCGCGCTCGACCAGCTCACCGAGCGGCACGTCGGCGGGGACGAACTCGAAGAACGCCTGGCCGACGGCGAGCGGCTGGCTGTGCAGGGAGTCGTCGACCGGGATGGTGGTGACGCCCTCGGTGCCGCAGCTCATGAACGGGAGCTTGGCCACGCCGGGGAAGACGGCGTCGAGCTTGGCGGCGTACAGCCCGGCGGAGGCGGAGAGCCAGCAGGTGTAGAGCGAGAGGGAGGGCCACACGTCGGTGAGGCTGAAGTCCGGGTCGCGCAGCACCGTTTCCAGGTGCCGGGCGGCCTCCTCGTCCGGTGCGCCGTACGGCCGGCCTTCGAGGGTCCCGGCGCGCAGGTCGCGCACCAGCTCGGCACCGTGCTCGGCGAGCAGGTCGCGCAGGGAGATCAGCGTGCTGGGGTTGATGGCCGAGATGGTGTGGAGGTCCTTGCCGACGAGGTGCCGCAGCCGGTGGTACATGCGGCCCTCATGGGTGTTCGGCACGTCGGGCCCGAACCACGGTGACTCGTACCACGGCGGGTTCCAGTCGTGGCTGTTGATCCGCGGGTGCCGGTTGCTGACGGCCTGGTGGCCGATGCCGTGCACGAAGTCGAAGACGTCCTCGCGGACGGTCTGGGTGTCGAGGGTGGCGTACGGGTGGGCCAGCAGTTCCGGGTGGTGCTCCAGGTAGGTGCCCCACATCGCCTTCATGGCGGGAATGCGGTAGGTGAGCAGCCAGTGGAGGGTGTAGGGGACGCGCTTGGGCACGCCGGTTGTTCCGCTGGTCTTCAACCAGCGCAGGACGGGGCTGCACGTCAGCACGCCGCCCTTGGTGCGGGTCTCGCGTTCGATCTCGGGGACGAAGTCCTCGTACCGCATGACGGGGAGGACCGTGCGGAACAGGTCGTGGTTCTCGGCCACGGCGCTGTAGCCGCGTTCCTTCCAGTGGACCGAGCCGGCGCTCACGTCGATGACGTCGGCGAGCACGCGCCGCTGGGCCGCCTCCGGTTGCTTGAGGTCGGCCAGGAGGGCGTCCCGGGCCTGCCGGCACTCCTCCGCGAAGGGCGAGCGGCGCTCCTGCCAGCGCTGTTGCCAGAACGGTATGGGGGATGTCTCCACTGCTGCTCCTGAGAGGTCGGGGTCCGGCCGTGCCGGATTGCTGCTGCGGGAGGCGGAGGCTCAGCGGTCGATGTACGCCATCATTCGCTCGTTGTAGCGGGGGCCCGCGACCGTGCCGGCGCGGACGGCGCCGTCGAGTTCGGCGAGGGTGGCGGCGTCGAGGGTGACGGTGGCGGCGCGCGTGTTCTCCTCCAGGTAGGTGCGCCGCTTGGTGCCGGGGATCGGCACGATGTCGTCGCCTTGGTGGAGCGCCCAGGCGATGGCCAGCTGCGCGGGGGTGAGTCCGTGGCGCTCCGCGACCTCCCTGACCCGGGCGGCGATCACCATGTTCTGGTCGTAGTTGGCGCCCTGCAGGCGGGGGTCGTGGTGGCGGAAGTCGTCCTCGGGGTACTCCTCGGCGCGGCGGACCCCGCCGGTGAGGAAGCCGCGGCCGAGCGGGCAGAACCCGACGAGGCCGATGCCGAGTTCGCGCAGCAGCGGCAGGATGCCGTCCTCGAGGTTCCGCTCCCAGACGGAGAACTCGCTCTGGACGACGGAGAGCGGGTGGACGGCGTGGGCGCGCCGGATGGTGTTCTCGCCCGCCTCGCAGAGTCCGATGTGGCGGACCTTGCCCTGCCGGACGAGCTCCGCCATGGTGCCGACGACGTCCTCGATCGGCACCTTGGGGTCGACCCGGTGCTGGTAGAGCACGTCGATGTAGTCGGTTCCGAGGCGCCGGAGGGAGGCCTCGACGACCTCCACGATGTGCGCGGGCCGGCTGTCGGCCTCGGCCGTGCTGCCGTCCTTGAGCTTCATGGGGAAGCCGAACTTCGTGGCGATGACGGCCCGTTCGCGGCGGCCGGCGAGGGCGCGGCCGAGAAGGACCTCGTTGTCGTAGGGGCCGTAGGCCTCGGCCGTGTCGAAGAGGGTGTAGCCGAGGTCGAGGGCCCGGTGGACGGTGGCGATCGACTCGCGGTCGTCGGTGGCGCCGTACCACTGGCTCATGCCCATGCAGCCGAGGCCGAGTTCGGAGACCTCCAGGCCCTGTCGGCCGAGCTTCCTGGTGTTCAGCATGCCTGCTCCTCGTGGTGGGGGTGAGGGATGGAGGGGGTGGGGGTGACGCGGGGCGGGGCCGCGCGCAGGGCGGACGAGGGCGGCGGACCGGCGCGGGATCCGCGGGGCCGCCTCTCGGCCCGCTCACTGAAGCACAAACATGGACTTGAGTTCAACAGTTGACCGGAGCCCATGGAGCATGCCTTACTCGCCCTCGCCGCCGAGGGAACAGGCCAGGTCAAGGACGTCCCAAAAGCCGGTCAAGTGGCCTGCCTTCGCCGCTCACTCCGGCGTAACACTCCGCTCATCAGGTCGTCACATGAAAGACTCCAGAACAAATTTGCCCTTGGGTATAGTTTTGGACCGCTGGACCGTCAGGAAGGCCTTCGAGTGAACACGGTTGACCCGATCGCGATCATCGGCATGGGGTGCAGGTTCCCCTCGGCAGCTGGGGTGGAGGACTACTGGAGACTGCTGGTGGACAACACCGACGCCGTCGCGGAGGTCCCACGGGACAGATTCGACGTCTCCGCCTGGTACGACGCCGAGCCCGCGACCCCGGGCAAGCTGATTTCCCGTCACGGCGGTTTCCTGGACGACCTGTTCGGCTTCGACGCCGCCTTCTTCGGCATCTCGCCGCGCGAGGCCCGGGCCATGGACCCGCAGCAGCGCCTCCTCCTCCAGGTCGTGTGGGAGGCCCTGGAGGACGCCGGCATCCCCCCCTCCTCACTGCGCGGCAGCACCACCGGCGTCTTCGTCGGCCAGGCGACCGCCGACTACGGCGAGACGACCGGTGCGCCGGCCTCGGCGGACGTCCGCGCGATGGCGGGCAGCCGGCTCCGCGCCGTCACCGCCGGGCGCGTCTCCCACGCCTTCGACCTGCGCGGCCCCAGCCTCGTCCTCGACACCGCCTGCTCCTCCTCGCTGGTCGCCGTGCACACCGCGCGCCAGAGCCTGCTGACCGGGGAGTGCGACCTCGCCGTCGCCGCCGGCGTCAACGCGATCCTGGCCCCCACGGACGCCATCGCCTACTCCCAGGGCCGGATGCTCGCGCCGGACGGCCGCTGCAAGTTCGGCGACGACGCCGCGGACGGCTTCGTCCGCAGCGAGGGCGTGGGCGCGGTCCTCCTCAAGCGGCTCCCCGACGCCCTCGCCGACGGCGACCCCGTGCACGCGCTGCTGCTCGGGAGCGCGGTCACCAACGACGGCGACGGCAGCGGTCTGCTCCTCCAGCCCGCCGTGCCGGGGCAGGCGGCCATGCTGCGCGCGGCATGGCGCAGCGCGGGCGTGACACCGGCGCAGGTGGACTACGTGGAGGCGCACGGCACCGGCACCACCGTCGGCGACGGCGTGGAACTGCGGGCGCTGGCCGAGGCGCTGGGCGGCGACGGGGAGGACGTACGGGAGCCGGTCCTGGTCGGTTCCGTGAAGACCAACATCGGCCACGCGGAGGCCGCGGCGGGCATCGCCGGATTCATCAAGGCGGTCCTGGTGGCCCGGCACGGCCTCGTCCCGGCCTCACTGCATCTGACGTCCCCCCGAAGCGCGCTCACGGCACCCGGCAGCCCGGTCCGGGTGGTGGACCGCAACACCCCGCTGCCCCGCCGGAGCGGGCGCGCGGTGCTCGGAGTGAGTTCCTTCGGCCTCTCGGGCACCAACGCCCACGCGGTGATCGGTACGTACGTCCCGGCCCCGGACGCGCCCGGGGCGCGGGCCGCGACCACGGTGCCGGACACCTCCGCGCCCGCTCCGGCCGAGACGGCCCGCCCGCACCTGCTGGTGCTGAGCGCCCGCTCCCCCCGGGCCCTGCGCCGTCTGGCCGCCCGGTACGCCGCCCACCTGGAGCCGGGCGGCGCGGGCCGCGGCCACGACCTGCGGGAGCTGTGCCGCTCGGCGGCGACCGGCCGGGACGCACTGCCCTTCCGCCTCTGGGCCGTCGGTGACTCCCACGACGAACTGGCGGGCGTGCTGCGGGTCCTGGCGGCGGACGGATCGACCCCCGACGGCGGAACCGAGGAGGCGGGCTTCGCCGGCCCCCGCCCCGCGGCGTTCGTCTTCCCCGGTCAGGGCTCGCAGTGGCACGGCATGGGGCGGGAGCTCCTGGCGACCTCCGAGGCGTTCCGCGCGGCCCTGCTGGAGTGCGACGCCGCGGTGCGCGAGGAGCTCGGCTGGTCGGTCGTGGACCGGCTCCTGGACGAGGAGGCGGAGCTGCCCGACGCCGTCGACGTCGTGCAGCCGGTCCTGTGGGCCGTGGAGGTCGCGCTGGCCGCCCACTGGCGGGCCCTGGGCGTGGAACCGGACCTGTGCGTCGGCCACAGCATGGGCGAGACCGCCGCGGCGTGCGTGGCCGGTGCCCTGTCCGTACGGGACGCGGCCCGGGTGATCTGCCGGCGCAGCACCCTGATGCAGCGGCTCGCCGGGCGGGGCGCGATGCTCGCGACGGAGCTCTCGCCTGCCGAGGCGCACGACCTCCTCGCCGGGTACGGCGACGAGGTCTGCGTGGCGGTGGAGAACTCGCCGTGCGCCACGGTGCTGGCGGGCGACGTGACGGTGCTCGACGGGATCGCCCGCGAGCTGGAGGCGCGCGGTGTCCTCTGCCGGCCGGTCAAGGTCAACGTCGCCTCGCACTCCCCCGTCATGGACGAGATCCGCGACGACCTCCTCGACCGGCTCGCCGGGGTGCGGCCGGCCGCACCGCGCACCGCGATGTTCTCCACCGTCCGGTGCGCGCCGGTGCGGGACGGGGAACTCGACGCCCGGTACTGGGTGGACAACCTGCGCCGGCCGGTGCGCTTCGCCGACACCGTGCGCCGGATCGCGGAGGAGCACGACGCGGTGTTCGTGGAGGTCAGCCCGCATCCGCTGCTGTCCCAGGCGGTCACGGAGGCGCAGCGGGCGCTCGGCTCTCCGCCGAAGGCCGTGTCCACGCTGACCCGGGGGCACGCGGAAGGGCGGGCGTCCGTCCGGGCCGTGGGCCGGGCGTTCTGCCTGGGGGTACGGGTCGACTGGGCGCGCTGGTACGGCGCGGGCGGCGGCACCCGGGTGCCGCTGCCGCGGTACCCGTGGGACACCGAGGAGTTCCGCCCGGAACCGGACCACGGACACGGCGCCGGCCGGGTGCCCTCCCCCGCGCCGGCGGCGCCCGGGGCGACCGGGGCGGTCCTCTCCGAACGCCGGGTCCGCCTCTCCCGCCTGGGCGTCGACCGGCTGGGCAGAGGCGTGTCGGTCCGCGGGCTCTCGCCGGTCCCGCCCGCCGTGCACCTCCACGCGGTGGCCGAGGCGGTACGGGACCTCACGGGCGAGGCGGCGGTACTGCTGCGGGACGTCCGGCTCGGGGAGGCGCTGCCGGACCTCGCCGACGCCGGGGACACCAGTCTGCGGATCCGTCTCGAACAGGCCGCCGAGTGGGGGGAGGTGCGCTTCACGGTCGAGGCGCTCTCCGGCCGGACCGGTGGAGCGGTGCCGTGCGTGACGGGGACGGCGCGGGCCGGGACCGTACCGTCGTACGAACCCGGGCCGGGGCAGCGGGACGGAGCGCTGGCCCGCTGCGGCACGTACGTGCCGGGCGGGGACTTCTACCGTGAGGTCGGGGCCCGTGGATACACGGTGGCGCCCGAGCTGCGCGCGGTGGAGCAGCTGTGGCGCGGCGAGAACGAGGCGGTGGCCCGTCTGCGGATACCGGCGTCCTGCCCGGGCGGGGCCCTGGAGGCCGGGCTGCTGGTGATGGCCGGCGCCTGGCCGGGCCCCGAGGGGGCGGGGGCCGCGTACCTGCCGCTCTCCTTCGAGAGCGTCCTGCTGGCCGGGGAGCCGGGCGGGGAGGTCTGGAGCACGGCGCGCTGCACCGGCGGCGCCGGCGCGGAGCGGGTCCACTGCGACCTTCTGCTCACCTCGCCGGAGGGACGCGTGCTGGCCGACTTCCGGGGCGTGCGCCTGGTGCGCGCGCCGGCCGCGCACGAGCAGGTGGCACCGCGCGAGCCGGTGTCACCGCACGCACCGGTCACGGTGGCGGAACCGGCCGACCGGCCGCAGGAGCCGGGGGCGGGAGGGACTCGGGCCGGCACGCCGTCGGTGAGCCGTCTCTTCATCCACACGGCGCGGGTGCTCGGCACGACCGTGGACCGGGTGGATCCGCGCCGTCCGCTGCGCGACCTGGGCCTCGACTCCCTCATGGCCATTCAGCTGAAGAACACGCTGCGGCAGGATCTCGGGGTGGAGATCCCGGCCAGCCGCCTGCTCGGGGACGAGAGCGCGGCCAGCATCGCCGCCGACATCGGCTGATCCAGGGACGGAGCGGCCGCGCCTTCCCGCGCGGTGCGGCCGCTCCCCCGCCCCCCTTCTAGCACCACAATCCATCGATGGACTATGGTACAAACACGGGGACCCGTGGAGGGCCCGTCCGGCGCGACGGCCGACGCGCGCCCCGCCCGTACCGGAGAGTTCACGGGAGACGTCTCGACGGGGGCCGAGAGAAAGAGAGAGCCGATGACGGTTGAGGAATCCCAGCAGACGCGTCCGCCCGGCAGAAGAGAACGGAACAGGCAGCACGTGCACGACCGCCTGTACACCTCGGCGCTGGAGCTCTTCGCGGAGCAAGGATACGAACGCACCACGATCGACCAGATCACGGAACGGGCCGACGTCGCCCGCGGGACCTTCTTCAACCACTTCCAGCGCAAGGAAGACCTCGTCACCACGTGGGCCGAGCAGCGCCGGGACAAGCTGCGCGCCTTCATGGAGCACTCGCTCGCCCGGGAGGACGACGACGTCACCGTCCAGCTGGAGCGCTGCATGGCGGCCCTCTCCGAGTTCAACGAGACCGAGCACGACCTCACGCGCGTGATGCTGACCGCGTGGGTCAAGTCCGGCCAGCCGCTCCTGGAGGAGCCCGACTACGCCGGCCACGTCTTCACCAAGGTCATCTCCGCGGGACAGGACCGTGGCGAGATCGCCCGCGACGTCGACCCCGCCATGGCCGGCAACATGCTCCGGGACGCCTACCTGGGCCTTCTCTACCGCTGGACCCGGAGCGCCGACGCGAAGGTGCCCCTGCACGTCGAACTGCGCGCCCTCCTGCGGATCGGCCTCACGGGCATCCTCACCTTCGACCGGCGCACCCGCGGCTCCGCGGGCGCGCCCGGCGACCCTCGGGCCGCCGCCTGACGGCGCCCGTCACTCCGGCGATACGCGGAGCTCCCCTCGGTGAGGGGAGCGGCGGGGATGTGTTACGGTTACGGGAGTTGCAGTTTTGGTACCCATGAACCTGTGTGCGCCTGACCGGAATGCAGTTCCGCAGGCGCATTCTTTGTTTCCGGCATCTCCGGATGGGGCCTCTGCCTACAGAAGGAGAATGTCATGGCACAGGGAACCGTGAAGTGGTTCAACTCGGAAAAGGGCTTCGGCTTCATCGAGCAGGACGGCGGCGGCCCGGACGTCTTCGCCCACTACTCGAACATCGCCACCCAGGGCTTCCGTGAGCTCCAGGAGGGCCAGCGGGTCTCGTTCGACGTCACGCAGGGCCAGAAGGGCCCGCAGGCGGAGAACATCGTTCCCGCCTGATCACCCAGGCACCCCGGCCGGGGCCCGCACCACACCGGTGCGGGCCCCGGTTCGCGTTTCCGGCCCGCCGAACGACCGGATTTCGTGAGACAGGCGAACATTTTTCTTGCATGATCCTTAGGCATGGGAAAGACTTACGAACGTATCGACGGGCGTCTGCGTGCCTTCATCGAGCAGCAGCCGATCTTCTTCACGGCGACCGCACCGCTGGCCGGTGACGGCACGGTCAACCTCTCCCCGAAGGGCCTCAAGGGTTCCTTCGCGGTGCTCGACGAGCAGCGGATCGCCTACCTCGACTTCGCCGGCAGCACCGCCGAGACCGTCGCCCACCTGCGGGAGAACGGCCGGATCACGATGATGTGGTGCGCCTTCCAAGGGCCGCCGAACATCGTCCGCGTGCACGGCCGGGGCGAGCCCGTCTTCCGCGACGACCCGCGCTTCGCCGAGCTCCTCGCGCATTTCCCGGACATCGACCCGGGCGCGCACGGGCTGCGCGCGATCATCGTGGTGACGGCCGAACTCGTCCGCGACTCCTGCGGCTACGGCGTGCCCTTCATGACGTACGACGAGGACCGCGACCTGCACGGCCGGCGCTTCGCGCGCGAGGACGACGCCTCGCTGAGCGCGTACTTCGCCAAGAAGGAACACATCGCCCGCAGCATCGACGGCCTGCCCGGCCTGCCCCTTCCGCTGCCTCCCAGCACCTTCTGACCGGGCCCCGGTCCCCTCCCCCGCCCCGGCAGGCACCCGTCGCTTGACCTTGACACGGTGACAAGCCCTTCACTGCTGCGGAGGAGGTGGTCCCGATGACCATGACGAGCCAGGACGCCCTGCGAGGCCTGGAGGACGGCCGTTCGTCCGTGCGGCTGCGGGCGGCGATGGCGGTGGGGACGGAGCCGGCGGACCGGTTCGTCGGCCCGCTGGTCGAACGGTGCGCGGTGGAGAGCGAGTTCTACGTCCGCGACATGCTGACCTGGGCGCTGACCCGCCACCCCGTGGCGCTGACGCTCCCCGCGCTGCTGCGCGAACTGCGGTCGGAACGGACGCAGGCACGGAGCCAGGCACTGCACACCCTGTCGAAGATCGGGGACGGACGGGCCTGGCCGGCGATCACCCGGGCCCTGCTGTGCGACGGCGACGAGGAGGTCGCCCGGAGCGCCTGGCGGGCCGCCGTCGTCCTCGTACCGGAGGGCGAGGAGAACGGTCTCGCGGAGACACTGGCCACGCGGCTCGGGCGCGGCGGACACGAGACGCAGCTGAGTCTGAGCCGGGCCCTGGTGGGGCTGGGTGAGGGCGTGCTGCCGGTGGTGCGCGCCGCGGCGGCGGGCGCCGGTCCCGCCGCCCGGGCCCACGCGCTCGCCACCGAGCGGCTGCTGCGCGACCCGGACACCGGATTCGCCTTCGCCATCGAGGAGGCGAAGCGCGTCGTGGCCCTGGGCGGGACCGGGCGGGAAGGAGAATAGGACGTGTTGATCGGCGAGGTGGCGCGGAGGTCGGGGGTCAGCGCCCGCATGCTCCGGCACTACGAATCGCTCGGACTGGTCCGGCCCTCCGGCCGGACGGGCACCGGCTACCGGGAGTACGCCGACGAGGACATCCGGCGCATCTTCCACATCGAGAGCCTGCGTTCGCTGGGGCTGTCGCTGCGGGAGATCGGCCGCGCCCTGGACGACCCCGCCTTCGCGCCCTCCGCGCTGGTGGAGGACCTCATCCGGCAGACACGCGAGCGCATCGCGGCGGAGACCGAGCTGCTCACGCGGCTGCGCCGGATCGACGCCGCGGAGCCCGCCGCCTGGGACGACGTCCTGCAGGCCGTGGCGTTCCTCCAGGCCCTGCGGTCGCACAGCCCCGGCGCCCGGCAGCGGGCCGCCCTCGCCTCCGTCGACGAGGTGCCGGTGCCCGTGGAGGCCCTGGTCGAGGCGGTTCTGGCGGAGACCGAGCTGAATGTCGCCGGGGCGCTGCGCTGGGCCCTTGCCCGCGCGGGTGACGGTGGGACGGCCCTGCTCGCGGAGGGGCTGGACTCGCCGCTGGCCGCCGTGCGGGAACGCGCCGTCCTGGCGCTGGCCGCCCTGCCCGGGGACGAACCGGCCGACCGGCTGCGCGACGCCCTCGGGCATGCCGACGCCGTGGTCCGCGGGCACGCGGCCCTGGCCCTCGGCGCCCGGGGGGCGGCCGCCGCGGTGCCGGAGCTCCTCGACATGATCGTGGCGGGGATGCGGGACACCGACGCCGCCGACACCCTGAGCGTCCTCGCCGCCGGAACGGCGGCGGCCGACCGGATCGCCGGCGGTCTCCTCGCCCGGCTCTCCGACGGGGCGACGCCGGCGCCCGCCCGCGTCCGGCTCACGCAGGCGCTGGCGGACATCCCCAGTGCCACCGCCTCGGACGCCCTCGTGGAGCTCGCCCGGGACGAGGACCGCGCCGTGGCCGTGACGGCCGCCTATCTGCTGCGGATCCGCGAGGCGCGGTGACCCGGCCGGGCCGGCCGGAGGTGGCGGCGGGGCTGACATGCTGGGGGCATGAACGCTGAGGACCCGGAGCCCCGTCCGCTGCTCGTCGTGGACGGGGCCAACGTCGTGGGATCCGTTCCGGACGGCTGGTGGCGCGACCGGCGCGGGGCGGCCGAGCGGTTGCGCGACCGCCTCGCCGCGGCCGGCGGGCCCGTCGACGGACCGTACCCCGGCCCGTACGAGATCGTCCTGGTGCTGGAGGGGCGTGCCCGGGGTGTCGCCTCGGTGCCGGGAGTACGCGTCGAGGAGGCGCCCGGCAGCGGTGACGACCTCATCGCCGAGCTGGCCCGCGCGGCGCGGGGCCGGCCGTGTCTGGTCGTGACGGCCGACCGGGAACTGCGCCGCCGCGTCGAGGAGACCGGCGCCCGCTGCGTGGGCCCCCGGAGCCTTCCTCCGGCGCCCGGCCGGACCGGGTCCGAGGAGTAGCGGCGTCGGCCCCCGGGGCAGCACGCCCGGGGCCACCGGGCAGGGCCAGCGGGAGCGGGGCTATGCCGGGTCCGCCTCCCGGTCGCCGGCCGCGTCCGCGCCGGTGCGGGCGTAGTCCTCCCAGGGCGGGGGCGCGGACGACTCCGTCCAGGCGGCGAGCGCGTCGCCGTCGACGCAGACGATCCCGCAGGTGGCGGCGTAGTCGAGGGCCGGGGCGGTGAAGGAGCTGGTGGTGACCAGGACCGCCACGTCGGCCTGGTGGACGGTGAAGCAGGTGCCGCCGAACCTCTGCAGGTCCTGGGATCCGACGCGGTGGTCCTCGGCGTAGTGCTTGCACTGCAGGACCACGCGCCGCCCGTCCGCGGTCGTCGCCACGACATCGGCGCCGAGGTCGCCCGCGCCGCCGACCACCTCCACGGTGGCGCAGCCGTCCCGTACGCAGAGCGCGGCGACCGTGTGCTCGAAGCCGTCGGGATCCGCCTCGGCGTGGTCGAGGGCGTCGGCGCCGACCTCGGGGAGGTCGGCGGGCGGCGCCGCCGGCCCGGCGCGCGGCGGGCGGCGGCGGGCGGGGGCCACGCCCCAGCGGGCCATGACCACTCCCACGGCGAGCACGGCGATGATGGCGAGCGGCAGTCCCCAGCCGGTTCCCGGGGTCCCCGCCAGGTCGGCGGTCCGGAGGAAGAGGGCCAGGCCGCCGCCGCATATGCCGACCAGCCCGACCGCCAGCACCGCATCCCGCGCCGTCGCCGCGGAGCCGCGCCTCGGCGCGCCCCTGTTCTCGTCGGCCGTTGTCACCGGAGCCCCTCCCCTGCTCGTCGACGCTTCCCCGCCCGTGTCCCCCGTGGCACCGTCCCGGCGCCGGCCCCCGCGCGGCGCGGTCCTCCCGTGGGGGCTCCGCGCCCCCACCACTTCCACCGCCGGAAGCCGGCCCGTACGACGCGGGTCCCGCCCCTTACGGGAGGGGCGGGACCGCGGGGGTGCCGGTCGTGCGGCTCAGTGCTTGAAGATGTCCTTGGTCTTCTCCTTGGCCTCACGGGCGTCCCCGCGGGCCTGTTCGGCGCGGCCCTCCGCGGTGAGCCGTTCGTTGCCGAGCGCGCGTCCGGTCTCCTCCTTGACCGCGCCCTTGATCTTCTCGCCCTTGGCCCGCGTCTTCTCGTCGGCCGCCATGACGGCTCCTTTCCGAGTGATCGTCACTTCCGGGAAGGTCCGTATGACCGGGCCCCGCGCCGCGAAACCTGCCGGTGCGGAAGGCGCCGTCCCCTCAGGCGCCGGCCAGGACGTGCAGGGCGCAGATGTCGTCGCGCCGGCCGCCGGGGGCGTCGAGCCGGGCGAGCAGATGGTCGAGAAGGTTGACGCCGGGAGGTGTGGCCGCCGCGGTGGCGGTGAGACGGGCGAAGCCGTCGTCGAGGGACTCGCCCGGCTTCTCGATGAGGCCGTCGGTGTAGAGGACCAGCTCGTCGCCGGGGTCGAGGGTGACGACCGCCTCGGTGTAGACGGGGTCGGGGGTCGCCCCCAGGAGGACGCCCGCGGGCCTGTCGAGGATCAGGGGGAGGCCGTCATGGATCATGAGCGGCGGCAGGTGACCGGCCTGCACCCAGGAGAGGCGGCGGGTGTCGGGCCGGTAGCGGGCCATGATCATGGTCGCGGTGTTGATGTGGCCGTCCGCCGTGTGCAGCAGGACCGTGTTGAGCCGGGCGAGGATGTCCGGCAGCGGCGTGCCGGTGACGGCCATGCCCTTGGCGGTGAAGCGGAGCTGGGCCATGGTGGCGACGGAGTCGAGGCCGTGGCCGCCGACGTCCCCGAGGACCAGGAGCGCGCTGCCGTCGGGCAGCTCGACCGCGCTGTACCAGTCGCCGCTCACGTTCAGGCCCTGCTCGGCCGGCCGGTACGCGACGTCGACCTGGAGCCCGGCCAGGGTGCGGGTCTGCTGCGCGATGGGCAGCAGCGCCTCCTGCAGCCGGGCCGCCAGCGCCCGCTCGGCGCGCAGCCGGCCGAGCTGCAGGTGGGCGTTGCGCTCGTGCGCGAGGATCTCCTGCTCGGCCCGCTTGGTGGCGGTCACGTCCTGCAGGAAGCCGCGCACCTCGATCGGTGTGCCGTCGGCGGCCCGTTCCGCCTCGGCGACGAGCCGCACGTACCGGAGCCCGGACGGGGCGCCGATCCGGCAGGTCCGGTCGACCGGGGTGCCGTCGGCGAGGAGGAGCCGTACGTCCTCCTCCAGGCCCGCGGCGTCCTCCCCCGCGACGAGGCGGGACAGCCCCGCGAGTGTCACGGGGCCGTCGGCGGGGTCGCGCTCGAGGATCACGTACGCCTGCTCGGACCAGGTGGCGGTGTCGGCGGCCACGTCCCAGTCGGCCCAGCCGAGGTTCCCGAGCCGCTGCATGATGTCGAGCCGCCGCTGGTCACGTGCGTCGGCGTTGAGCCGGATCCAGGACAGGACCAGCCGTCCGCGCCAGGGGGCGGCGCGCACCGAGAACCGCGAGAGACGTACGACGCCGCCGGCGGCGTCCTCCATCTCGACGGGGTCGCCGCTCCAGACCGTGGAGGTCGCGAGCGCGGTCAGGTAGCCGTCCCACAGCGGGGTCCCGCGCAGGTGCGGGTACTCCACCAGGAGCCGCCGCCCGATCAGGTCCCGCCCGGAGACGCCGAAGATGTCGACGGCCCCGGACGAGGCGGCGTCCATGCGGAAGTCGGTCACGTCCCCGTCGGGGCCGCGCAGCGGGGTGAGAAGAACCACCATTCCGGGGAGTGCTTCGAACAGGCGCACGGTGGCTCCGTCCACCCCGCCCTCCGCTCCGGGCTCCCCGGCCTCGCCCGCCCCTTCGAAGGCTCCCGGGGCCGCCCACGGGGCGATCGCCGCCGTCCCGAGGGGGTCGGGGACCGGCCCGAAGGCGGGCGGCAGCGCCAGCGGGACCTCCGGTCCGGTTCCCGGGGCGGCCTCGTGGGGGCGCAGGCCCGCCAGCAGCGTCCTGACCTCGTCGGTCAGGGAGCGGCCCGCTCGTACGGCGCGCCGTACGAGCTCCGCCTCGGCGGCCTCCGCGGAGGCGCCGGACAGCGCCATGAGAACGCCCTTCGCCCGCTCCACCTCCGCCCCGGGCAGGGCCTCCCCGGCGCGAGCGCAGCCGCCGGGCAGCCGTGCGCTCACCCGCGCCAAGAAGTCGTCGCTCTCCTGCGTCACATCCGCCATACCCGAAGCATGGCAGTACGCGGGGGCGTGGGAGCAAGCCCGCCGGGTGTGAGATAACCCGGTTCGTCATGAAGAGATCCGGGATGCCCCGCCGAACCAGGGGTATCCGGACCATCATGGAACCCACCGACACCACGCCCCTGCGGGCCGTAGCGCTCGTCTGTACGCTGTCCCCGTCCCCGGCCCCCTCCAGTTCGCAGCTCCTCGCCGAGCAGACCATGGCCGCGCTGAGCGAGCACGGGGTCACGGGGAAGACGATCCGGATCGCCGACCACGACGTGCGGCCGGGCGTACAGCTCGACATGGGTGAGGGCGACGCCTGGCCGGAGATCCGGGACACCGTGATGGGCGCCGACATCCTCGTCCTCGCGACCCCCATCTGGCTCGGCCACCCCTCCAGCATCGCCCAGCGGGTCCTGGAACGCCTGGACGCGGAACTCTCCGAGACGGACGACGAGGGCCGGCTGCTCACGTTCGGCAAGGTCGCCGCGGTCTGTGTGGTCGGCAACGAGGACGGCGCCCACAAGGTCAGCGCCGATCTCTTCCAGGGCCTGAACGACGTGGGCTTCACCCTGGCCGCGAACGCCGTCACCTACTGGGTGGGCGAGGCGATGCAGGGCACGGACTACCAGGACCTCGACAAGGTCCCCGAGGCCACCGCCCGCGCCACGCGCACCCTCGCCGCGAACACCGCCCACCTGGCCCGGCGCCTGAAGTACGCCCCGTACCCGCCGACCTCCTGACCGCCCCGCGCGCGGCGCCCCCTCCCGGTCGTCCGGGAGGGGGCGCTTCCCCGTCGCGGCCGGCGGCCCGCCGCCTACGGACGGCCGGTGCGCTTGCGGTCGAGGCGCCAGACGGCCAGGGACAGCAGGCTCAGGACGACCAGGACGCCGCCGGTCACGAACGCGAGCATGCGGTCGGCCGTGTGGACCGCCGTGTTCTGGAGATCCAGGACGAACGGCGAGACGATCAGCCAGACGCCCGCGAGACCGATCACGGCGTCGGACCACAGCCCCGCGCCCCGGTAGACGCGCCACCCCGCGGTGAACGCGACGACCAGCCCGACCAGCAGCTCGTTCATCTGCGCGTCCTTGGGACCCGTCTCCGTGATCATCGGCATGACCAGGAGCAGCACCCCGACCGCGAACATCAGCAGACCCAGGATCTGGTCGTGCACTCCCTGACGCAGGACGTGGGACGGATCCGAGACGCGCGGCCTCAGCCCCCGCTCGATGTGGATCACCATGGCCCTCAGCTCCTCGTGACGGTCGTGTCTCCCCGTGGTGGTGCCGCGGCTCATGGCGGCTACCCACTGCGCCCGTCCCCACGCGCGGCGGCCGCCTCCCCCTTCCGGAGGGACGGCCGCCTTCCGGCGTCCGGTGCGCCTGCTCGCGGTGCACGAGACGGCCGAGGAGGTCGTGCACGCGGTCCTGGTGCACGCGCGGGCGGAGGAGCGGTACGAGTTCGCGCTGCTGCGGCGCACCACCTCACCGGCCCGGCTCACCCTGCTGGCGAAGGCGGTCCGTGCGGCGGAGGCCACCGCGCCGACGCACCCGCATCCGGGTGTCGAGAGCGCCGCCGCGAACCTCGCCGTGGGGCCGGTGGCGGCCCTGATGGACCGCACGCGGGACGCGATCCGGCGCACGATGGGCGAGGGCAAGTCCGGAAAGTAACGGCGTCGGCCGCGGGGCCCGGGGGACGACCGGGTCGCCCTCGTACCGGGCGTGCGGGTGACCGGTGACGCCGGGAGCGTCTCCCGGGCCCGAAGGGCTCCGGGGAAGAGGCCAGGTGCCGGGCGCGACTTCACGGGCTCGGCCCAGGCCCTTTCCGCTCCGCCGTGACGGGTACTCGCCGGTGGGTCCGTCACGGCGGGGAGGGTGATGTCGGCGGGCACCTGGCGGACGCGGGCCGGTGGGGCCTCGGAGGACGGGGCAAGGTGGACGGGTGGACGTCGAGGAGGTCACGGACGAGCTGTACGGGCTGACGCCGGGCGCGTTCACGGCGGCGCGCGACCGGTACGCGGCCGAGGCGCGCCGGGTGAAGGACCCGGAGGCGGCGAAGGCGATCGCGGCCCTGCGGCGTCCCACGCTCGCGGCCTGGGCGGCGAACCTGCTGGCCCGCCGGCAGCCGGACCGGGCCGGGGAGCTCCTGCGCCTCGGGGAGATGCTGCGGGAGGCGCACCGCTCGCTCGACGGCGCCCAGCTGCGGACGGCGAGCCGTCAGCAGCACCGGCTGGTGACCGCGCTGGCCCGGACGGCGGCGGAGCTGGCGGGCGAGGCGGGGCAGTCGGTGAGTGACACGGTCCTGGCCGAGATCGAGCAGACGCTGCACGCCGTGCTCGCCCGTCCGGACGTCGCCGAGCAGTGGTCCCGGGGGCGCCTTGCCAAGGTGCCGGAAGCGGCGGTCGGCTTCGGCGTCGTCACCCCGGACGCCCTGCCGCCCCGCTCCGCGCCCGCGCCCGCGCCGAAGCCCGGTCCCGGACGGCGGTCGCCGTCACGGCGCGCGCCTGGGGACACCGAGCGGCGGTCCCGGCCCAGGCCCGGACCGGGCAAGGACACCGAGCGCCGGTCGTCGTCCGAGCCCGCGCCGGATGACGCCGAGCGCCGCCGGGAGGCGCGGCGCCTGCGGGCGCTGGAGCGTGCCCGCGCGACGGCCGGGGAGGCGGCGGCGGTCGTCACGCGCCGGGAGCGGGAACGCGACGGTGCCCGGGAGCGGCGGCGGACGGCGGCCGCGAAGGCGGAGGACGCGGGCGGCCGGGTCGAGCGCCTGGAGCGCGAACTCGCGGGGGCGAAGGAAGCCGCGCGGCGGGCGCGGGAGGCCGTGACGGCGGCCGACGGCGCGGTGGAGGCGGCGGACCGGGCTCTCGACCGGGCACGGGAGGCGGCGGACCGGGCCGAGGCCGCCCGGCTGGACCTGCCGGGCGGTGACTGATCGGACGGCGGTGGCGGCCGGGCGGTGAGCCGCGCGAAGCCGGTGGAGACGCGCCCGGCCCGGCGTACGACGGGCGGCTGCACCCCGCGCTCCCGCCGCCCCTCCCCCGTACGAGCGAACGGGGCGTCCGGCCGTCGAACCTACGGGTGAAATCCGGCCACCGGCGCGCCGAGGGCGGCCGGAGGCTTGGCGGGGTTGTGATTAATCCTTTCTGCGGGTGCGGGCGGTGGGTGCGTACGGGGGTGTGACCTGGAGGTTCGCCGCCGGAGGCGTGTGGGCCGGGTGGCCGGTCGGGAGTGCAGCGGCGGGCCGGAGTTGCCGAAACGGTGCGGGGACGCGGGGAGCGGCTCCGGCGGGTGCCGGTCCCCCGTCCGCCCAGGAAACCGACTCACCGTGGGAGCACTCCATGCGCTTGATCGCGCGCTGCGCGGCACTCGCCGTCCCTCTTGTCCTCACCCCCGTGCTGGCCCTGCCCGGCGCCTCCGCCCAGGAAGAACGGCGGGTGCCCGTCCCGGTGACGCGGACCGCCGGTGTCCCGATCCCGGACAGCTACATCGTCACGCTGAAGGAGGGCGCGGACTCGTCGGCGTTCGTGTCGCGGATCCCGCTCATGACCAAACCCCGGTTCACGTACGGGACCGCGCTCTCCGGGTTCGCGGCGACCCTGACCGACGCGCAGCTCGACTTCGTACGGAAGTCGCCGCTGGTCGCCGCCGTGGAGGAGAACGCCGAGGTCGTGGTGAACAGCGCGGGCGGCCGCCCGGCGGCCCCTGCCGAGAGCTGGGGCCTGGACCGGATCGACCAGCGGGCCCTTCCGCTGGACGGTGACTTCACCACGGCCGGCGACGGCGCCGGTGTGCGGGCGTACGTGCTGGACACGGGGATCGACTACGGGCACGCGGAGTTCGGCGGGCGGGCGTCGTTCGGCTTCGACGCGATGAGCGACGGCCGTGCGGGGGCGGACTGCCAGGGCCACGGCACGCACGTGGCCGGGACGATCGGCGGCGACACGTACGGTGTCGCCCGCAAGGCCTCGCTGGTCAGCGTCCGGGTGCTGGGGTGCGACGGCAGGGGCGACTGGGCCGGGATCATCGCGGGAATGGACTGGATCGCGAAGAACGCGGTGAAGCCCGCCGTCGTCAACGCCTCCCTCGGCGGCCAGCGTTCCGCCGCGGTGAACGACGCCGCCGACGCCCTGTACGCCAGTGGTGTGCTGCCCGTGGCCGCCGCGGGCAACAGCGCCGCCGACGCCTGCGGCGTCTCCCCCGCGAGCGCCGACGGCGCCTTCACGGTCGGTGCCACGAACCGGAACGACGAGCAGACCTCCTTCTCCAACTGGGGACCGTGTCTGTCGCTCTACGCCCCCGGCCAGGACATCGAGTCCGCCAAGCTGGGCGGCGGCAGTGTGGCACTGGACGGCACCTCGATGGCCGCGCCGCACGTCGCGGGCGTCGCCGCCCTCTACCTCGCCGCCAACCCCAGCTCCTCCAGCGCGGACGTGGCCGCCTGGCTCGACCGGAGCTCCACCAAGGACGTCCTCCGGTCCGTCAGCCCGACCTCGCCCAACCGGCTGGTCTTCACCAACGGCCTCTGACAGGTAACCGGTCCCCGGTCCGGCACCGCCCCGTGCCGGACCGGGAGGGTACGGCCGATCGGCCGTTCGGCCGCGGTCACCGCGGGCAGGCCGGCCGGCGGCCGACGGCGCGAAAGCCGGAGAACGGCAGGGCGAAGGCGGCCGTGTCGCCGCACCGGACGGCGCGGCCACTCACCCGTTGTAGCGAAATGCGATGACACGGTGACGCTCCGGAGTGTCGTGCGGGGAAGCCTCGTACACAGGTGCTATCGAGGCGCCCGTACGACGTGCCCGAGGGACGCTCCCCGGGCGAAAGGAAGAACCCCATGCGGATCAGTGTCATGTCGTCCACCACCGCACTCATAGCCGCCGCGACCCTTCTCGCGGCGCCGCAGGCCCTGGCGGCCGAGCTCGGCGAGCACGACAGGACGTTCCTCAAGGCGGCGCACCAGGGCAACCTGGCCGAGATCGCCGCGGGCCAGGACGCCCAGAGGAACGCGACCACGGAGTGTGTGAAGACGGTCGGCGCCGCCCTGGTGCGCGACCACCGGAAGCTCGACGCGGCCACGACGGCACTCTCGGCGAAGCTGGGCGTGTCCCTGCCCGCGGGTCCGGCGCCGGAGGACGAGCGGAAGCTGGCGGCGGTCCGTGCGAAGGCGGGCACGCCGGCCTACGACGCCGCCTGGCTGGCCGACCAGGAGGTCGCCCACACCAAGACGCTCGCGCTGATCGACCGGGAGCTGGAGGAGGGCCGGAACAGCGAGGTCTTCGCCGCCGCCCGCTCGGCCCGGCCGGTCGTGGCCATGCACCTCGACATGGTGCGGGCCGGAACCTGTCACGCGGCGAAGGCGCCGAAGACCGTCGGAGCGGGTTCCGGTGGCCACGTCGCGGCCGCGGCCAACGACCGTGATGCCCTCGCCGGGGCGACCCTGGCGAGCGGTCTACTGCTCACGGCCGGCGCCGGATGGTGGGCCCTGCGCGGGCGCCGCCGGGCGGCCGGCGGGAGCTGACCGGACGTGGCTCGACTCCACCAGGCCTGCGCCGTGGTGGCGGTCGTGGCCGGCGGGGTGCTGATGGCGACGGGCTGGACCCTCCTCGACTCCCGCCCCGTGCGGGACGAGGGGGCCCTGCCCGTCGCCCTGCGGACACAGGGCCCGGGCCGGGCGGCGCCGCCGCCCTCGCCGCCGGTCGCCCTGGCCGTCAGCGGGCCGCACCGGCTGCACGTCACGGTCGCGGCCGTGGCCGCCACCCGTGAGGGCGGCCTCGACCTCCCGGAGGACGGCGACAGCGCCGGCTGGTGGGCGCTGGGCGCCGCGCCCGGTGCGGCACGGGGGACGGTCCTGCTGGCCGGGCACCTCGACACCCCGGCGGGCCCCGGCTCCTTCGAGGCGCTCCACGCACTGGGCGTGGGCACCCGCGTGCAGGTGAACTCGGCCGACGGCCGGGTGCACGCCTACCGGGTGACGGCACGCCGGACCTATCCGCGCACCCAACTCCCCGAGGACCTCTTCTCGTCGGCCGGCCCCGCGCGGCTCGCCCTCCTCACCTGCGCCGGTGACTACGACCCCGAGGCCGGACAGTACGACGAGAACCTCGTCCTGTACGCCGCTCCCGCCCCGGCGACCGGGCCGGCGCCGCCCTGAGGTAAGTTGAACGCGTTCAAGTAACCGAACCGGGGGGCGGGGTCATGCCGGGCACGGCGCGGGACAGCATTCATCCATGGCAGTTCGGGCTCGTCGTGCTCGCGGCGCTCACCCCCTTGCCCGCGGTGGTCGTCGCCGCCGCCGAGGGGTACGTCGACCTGCCGGCCGCCGTGCTCACCATGGTGGTGATCGCCCTCCCCCTGGTCCTCCACGCCCGGCGGACCGGCTTCGCGGTCCTCATCGGCTGTCTCGCCCCGGTGCTGCTGTTCTGGTCCTTCGTCGGCGCCATGGCCGGGATGTTCGTCTTCTTCCCCTCGGTGCTCCACCTGCTCCTGGCCCTCGGCTCGGACCCGCGCCGGAGGCCGGCCGCCGCCAAGGTGATGGCCGCCGCGGGTCTCCTGCTCTCGGTGGCCGTACCGGCCCACTTCCTGACCTGACCGCGACGGGTCGCCCCGCTTCCGTCACGGGCTCACGGACCGATGTGGACGTGCGCCGCCCACAGGCCCGGCATGCTCGGGTAGGCGGTGCGCAAGGCGCGTACCGTCTCGTGCAGGGCGAGGGCCGGATCGAAGACCGTTGCGCGGGCCAGCCGACCGTAGAAGTTCTCCGCTGCGCCGAGCGCCACTTCGTCGTCGACGCGCCACAGCGTGCCGATCACGTGCCGGTAACCGGCCACCGACAGGGCGGCACCGAAGTGCGTGGCCTCGTCGGGCAGCAGCACGGAGGTCTGCGCGGCCTCGCAGGCGGACAGGTAGGCGAGGTCGCCGCCGGGCAAATCCCGGTCCAGCACGTCCTGGGTCGTGAAGGGCCGTTCCAGGCAGTCGTGGAGCAGGAGGAGCGTGCCGTCGGGCGTGTTGATCCCGTGCCCGGCGAAGTGGAGGCAGGGGTGGCGGCCCAGGGCGTCGAGCACGGCGTCGCGGGTGGCTTCCGGCCCCTCCAGGACCACGGTTCCCGGCACCAGGTCCCGCAGCAGGTCCGCCTCCGCCGCGGCGCCCGGCAGCGGTGCCGCGCCCGGCGCGTGGGGGACGCTGACCACGAGCGGACGGCGCAGACGGCCCGGCGCGCGCCGGCGGCCGAGCCGCAGCATGCGCACGGTGGGGGCGTACGAGGAGACGGCGAGGTCGGTGAGGGACGGTCCCCCGGCTGCCGTCGCCGCGTGCAGCGGGAGGAACCACAGGGGCCCGGACGGCACCCACCAGACCCGCCGCGGTGCCTCCCCCGCCGTCTCCCCGGCACCGATCCGTTCCCACACCGGAGCCGCCACCGCGTCCCAGAGCTGTTCCAGGACCGATCCGACCGCACGTTGGTGCCGCAGGTACGCGGAGCCGTCGCGGTCCGCGCGGGCCTTCTCCGCGGCGGCGAGCGCCCGGTGCAGCGCACCGGTCGCCCCTTCCAGCCGGTCCCGCCGCATGTCCGGCAGCGCAACGGCGGACACGTCACCGTCCTGGAGGATCAGGGCCTGACCGCTCAGGGAGCCGACGTTCAGGAGGACCGTCGGCCCCTGCTCTCCGCCCGCCGTCAGATCCTCGTACCGAGGCGCCTGCCCGAACCGCTCGAAGCCCCGGACCGCCCGGACGCGCTCGGCCACCCGTTCACGTTCGCCGAGCAGCCGGCGGCGGCGCTCGGGGTGATGGGGACGATGCGCGTCGGCACCCGCCTCGAACCGGCGCAGTTCCCGCGTCGCCGCCCGGTGGGCCCGCGCGAGGTCCGGTGCGGCCTCGTCGAGCCCCGCCGTGTCCACCCGTTCGCCGAGGACCTCCGACAGCAGGACCGCGCGGTGCCGCTCGAACGCGACCACCGCGTCCCGCTCGCGGCCGAGGGCGACGAGGCAGGAGACCAGGTCGCCGGTCAGATCGCGTCCCTGTCGGAGCCAGGCGCGCCGTGCGGAGCCGGGAATGCCGTGTCCGTGCAGGTCGTGGATCCGTTCCAGCGCCCCGGTCAGCAGTTCGGCGGCCTCGGACCACCGGCCCTGCCCCAGCGCGACCGAGGCGGCGAGGCGAGCGGCGCGCAGGGCAGGCT
Source organism: Streptomyces sp. NPDC012827 (assembly GCF_042900905.1). Lineage (NCBI taxonomy): Bacteria > Bacillati > Actinomycetota > Actinomycetes > Kitasatosporales > Streptomycetaceae > Streptomyces > Streptomyces sp. NPDC012827. The sequence goes on from NZ_JBIBBY010000006.1 coordinate 160,945, forward strand.
GCGGCCCTTGGTGACCGTCGAGTCCTCGCGCGGCCTCGCGCAGCACCGCCGGCACCGACGGATCCACGGCGTTCCGGCCCGCCGACGCGGCCGCGAACACCTGGGCGTTGCCCAGGAGCGTCTGCCACTGCGGGCGGGTCAGCGGGTCGCCGCCGGTACGGATGCGCTCGCGCACGGTGGCGATCACCTCCTCGGCGCCGGTGACGTCGCCGTCGGCGACGGCGCGCAGCAGCCGCCCCTGCGTCCGGTACAACCGCAGCAGGGTGACGACCTCGGCGCGTCCCGGCGCCCCCCGGCCGGGGACCAGGGGCCGGTCGGGATCGTCGCCTCCGTCGCCGAGCAGGACGGCGGCCCGGTCAAGGAGCTCCAGCCCCTCGGCGAGATCCCGCTCCGCCGCGTCGGCGGCGACCTGGACGACGGCCCGGGACATCAGGGCGTGGCCGAGATGGACCAGGACCGTCGCGGGCAGATCGTCGTCGCCGGGCGGAACGATCCCCCGCTCGGCCAGCCGGCGCGCCTCGCGCAGTTCGGCGACGGCCGCGTCGGCGTTCTCCGTACCGCCGTGCGTCCCGTACACGGCGGTCATGTGCTCCTGGGCGGCCGCCAGGGTGACGGCGAGCTGGATCCGGCAGCCCACCTCGACGGGGTCGTCCGGCGGCAGCTGCGCGATCACGGTGCGCATGCTGCCGACGGCGTGGACGATGTCGTCCCAGACGCCGAGGCGGGCGAAGCGCACGGCGTGCAGCCGTCCGACGTTCATGCCGTGCCCCAGCGCGCCCATCGTGTCGCCGGCCAGAACGGCGCAGAGGGACGCCCTGCTCGTGCTCCTCATCGCCCGCTCGAGCGCGTGGAGGTCATCGGTGCGGTGGTACAGGCCCTCCTGCTCGTCCGCCTCCCGCAGCGCCCGCGTCCCGAACTCCCGCAGCAGGGACGCCGCCTCGGGCGCGTCGGGCGATCCGCCACGGGCGATCCGGGCGAGCGCGACCATCCCCTCCCGCCACGTCTCCTCGGCGGCATCCTCGTCCCGGTCCGCCGGCGAGGGCTCCGCCGACGGCCCGGGGACCCGGGGCCGTGGCGCGGGCGGCGCCGCCCCCGCGGCCGTGGGACCGGAGGAGAGGGCGGAGGCCGTACGGGACGCGGAAGGCGCCTTCGGAGAAGGTGCGGGCCGCTTCGGAGGCTCCGCGCCCAGCGACCTCAGGAAGGCGTCCACGTCGGCCTTCAGGTACGGGTCGCGCAAGGCCTCGGACAGCATGCGCGCGTCCCGCAGCACGTCGTCGCCCGGCACACCGCCCCGCTGCGCCACCAGGGTGCGCTTCCCGGACAGGTACTCCGTGAACGGCCGCTGGTCACCGCGCCGCGGCCGGATTCCCGGCCGGTGGCGGCCGCCGGCCAGGGTGTCCGCCTCCCGTAACAGGGCCAACGGCCGCTCCGCGTACCGCGAGTGGAGGAACAGCAGGGCCAGATCGTGGTGCGTGGCCGCCGTTGCGCCGTCGAGCGCGAGGCCACGCTCCCGGTGCAGGACGGACAGCGTACGGAAGACCGTCGCGCAGAGCGAATAGCTGCCCCTCGCCCGCCGGAGGGCCTTCGCCGCCTGCCGGTCCAGTTCGTCGTCGGTCAGCCGCTCCCGGTCGCGCGCCGCCAGCACCTCCTCGACCCATCCGATGAACGCGGCCACCACCTGGCCCGGATCCCGCCGCATCTCCGGCTCCCCCCACGTCCGTACCCTCGTCCGACTAGCCTGTCCACTATCAGGGACGCGCCCTCGCGGAAGGTGACGAATGCGATGCAACCACCCTCATCGGTGATCCAGCTGGTGCTGATGGTGGTGGCCCTTCTGCCCGGCGTCGTCTACCAGTTCGTACGCGAGCACCGGCGGGGTCCGGTCCCCGGCGAGACGGACCTCGGCCACCGGCTCCTGCGGGCGCTCACGGCGTCGGTCGTGCTGGACGGCCTGTACTTCCTGGTCCGCGGGGGCGAACTCGTCGCGCTGCTGCGGCCGGAGAGCTTTCCCGACCGGACGCGCGAGGCGGCCCTGCACGCCCTCGTCCTGTTGTTCGCCGTCCCCGCGCTCGGCGCGCTGGCGGTGTCCTGGGCGGAACAGCGGCGGTTGCGGGCGCGGTACCGGGGGACCCCGACCGCCTGGGACCACATGTTCCGGGACCGGGGCGGCTGTTTCGTCAGGATCCGGCTGAAGGACGGCACCTGGGTCGGCGGCTGGTACGGCACGAAGTCGTACGCGACGTCCTACCCGCAGGGGCCGGAACTGTTCCTGGAGTCCGCCTACCGGATGGCGGCCGACGGCACGTTCGGCGCCAGGGTGGGGAGCACCTCCGGCCTGTACGTGCGGGCGGAGGACGTCGCCGTACTGGAACTGCTCGACCCCCCGGACCACCGGACCGACCGGCCGGCGCACAGTGAGGAGTGACGCACGATGAGCCAGGACGACCGGGTCCCGGTCGGTGATCTGACCCCGCAGGAGCTCGCCTTCCTGCTGTCCACCGCCGAACCGCGCGGCTACACGCCCGACGACGCGTCGGCCGAACCCGACCGGCCCCCGGCGGGACCGGCGGGCGCGTCCCCCTCGCCGCAGCCGTCCGCCCAGGACGAGGGAGAGGACGGCCCTGCCGACGCCACGCGCTGAGCGGCCCCTCATGGCGGCGGCGCGGACCGTGCCGGGCCGAAGGGATCGTGCGGCTCGTGCGGCTCGTGCGGTCAGGGAACGGGCACGGTCGGTGGAGGTGTCTGCCGGGGGGCGGCGGGTGTCTCCGACCGCTGGGACCCGTCCGCGGTCGGCGCCAGGTCGGTGAGGAAGGTGCGGATCTCCTCGGCCTCGGGGAGGGCGAGGGCGGTGTACAGGTCGAGGGCCTGTCGGGCGTGGTCGTGGGCGAGGTCGACGCGGTCGAGGTCACGGTGGACCTTGGCCAGACCGTGGTGCGCGCGGGCCTGTTCGGGGCGGTAGCTGAACTCGCGGGCGAGGGTCAGCGCGGCGTCGTGTTCGACCGCCGCCCGGTCGAGGTCACCCATGGAACGGGCCGCCTCGGCGAGGGCGTTGAGGGACTCGGCCTCGTCGCCGGGGAAGTCGGAGCTGCGGCTCAGTTCCAGGGCGTCGTGATGGCGGCGCCGGGCCTCTTCGTAGTGGCCCTGCCGTTGGTACAGCAGTCCGGTGTTGTTCAGCACGATGATCTCGCCGATGCGGGATCCGGTCTCGCGGTACACCCGCAGCGCCTGCCTGTGGCACTCGTGGGCGTCCTCGTACCGTCCGCTCCGTTCGTGGATGACGCCGAGATCGGTCAGGCATCTGGCTTCGCCGCCACGGTCGCCGAGCTCACGGAAGAGCACGAGGGACCGTGCGCAGTGTTCGTGGGCCCGGTCGTACTCCCTCCGCCGCCTGGATACGGTGCCGAGGCCGGCCGACGCGCGGGCCTCGGCGCCCCGGTCGCCGGTCCCGCGAGCGAGGTCCAAGGCCTGCCGGTAGTGCTCGGCCGCTCGCTCGTGGGCGCCGTGCCACCAGAAGTGCACCTCGCCGAGATCGATGAGCGTGCGTGCTTCGGCGGCCGTGTCACCGCTCCGGCGGCCGGCTCGCAGGGCCAGTTCGTGGAGGGCCTGCGCGTCGGCCTGATGGGCGTGGCCCAGCAGGTAGCGGTGCAGGGTGGCGGCCAGGTGGCTGGTGTGGGTGAGCCAGTCGTGCTCGGCCGCGTACTGACCGGTCGCGATGAGGTTCGCGCGTTCGCCGTCCAGCCAGGCGATCGCCTCGGCCTCGTCCTGCGGGGGCGGTGCCGGGGCGTCCGGCGCGGGGATGCGCGGCCTGCGGTTCCTGCCCTCGGGGTAAAGGTGGTCGATGGCCTCGCTCGCGGTGTGAAGGTAATGGTGGAACAGCCGGCCGAGGGCCTCGCGCCGGGCACTCGGGGGCTCCTGGTCGGCCGCGGTGGCGAGGGCGTGTTCGCGCAGCAGGTCGTGGAAGGTGTAGCGGCCGAGCTGGTGCTGAGCCACGACATGGGCGTCCAACAGGTCCTCCAGGAGGGTCTCCGCCTCGTCGAGCGGCAGACCGGCCAGCGCGGACGCCGCCTCGGGGCCGATGTCACGGCCCGGCTGGAGACCCAGGAGCCGGAACATGCGTTGCTGATCCGCGGTCAACTGCTCGTAGGACAAGGTGAACGCCGCTGCCACCCCGCGCTCCGAGGTGGCCAGCTCGGAGAGCCTGCGGCGCTGGTCACGGAGACGGCCGGCCAGGTGGGCGACGGTCCAGCGGGGACGGTGGTGCAGTCGGGCGGCGGCGATGCGGACGGCCAGCGGCAGGAATCCGCACAGCTGCAGGACGTCGAGGACGGCGAGGGGTTCGGCGGACGCCCGTTCGCCGACGATGGCCGTGAACAGCTCCACGGCGTCCGCGGCGGGCAGCACGTCCAAGGACAGGGCTTGGGCCCCGTCCAGGTCGGTCAGCCGTCGGCGGCTGGTGATCAGGACGAGGGCGCGGGAGGCGCCGGGCAGCAACGGGCGGACCTGGTCGGCGCCGAGGGCGTTGTCCAGCACGGCCAGCACCCGGCGGCCGGAAAGTTCGGACCGCCACAGTGCCGCGCGATCGGCGACCGATGCCGGTACGAGGGAGGCGGGTACGCCGAGTTGGCCCAGGAGCAATGCGAGCGCGGCACCGGCGTCGAGGGGCGCCTGGCCTGCGGTGTGCGCCTGCAGATCGACGAAGAGCTGTCCGTCCGGGAAGTGGTCCGCGAGCCGGTGAGCCGCGTGGACCGCGAGGGTCGTCTTGCCGACCCCGGCCATGCCGTCGATCGCCGAAATCGTCACGACACCGCCTCTGTCGCTCGACCACAGGCGGATCAGCCCGTCGAGCTCGCCCTCGCGTCCGGTGAAGTCCGGGACGTCGTACGGCAGGAAGTTGCCTCCCTGCGGCCTGGCCTGCGCGGGCGCGGTGACCGGTGGGGTGACGGGCGGCCGGAGGTCGGGGGCGTCGCGCAGGATGTCCTGTTCCAGCTTGTTGAACGCGTGGCCGGGGTCCAGTCCCTGCCGCTCGGCCAGGGTCGACCGGAAGGTTCTGGCCACGTGCAAGGCATCGGTCTGGCGTCCGGCGCGGTGCAGGGCGAGCATCAGCCGGCAGCAGAGCCGTTCCCGCAACGGGTTCGCCGCCGTGTGGACGGACAGTTCGTCAATGAGGTCCTCGTGCCGCCCCCGGGCCAGCTCCAACTCGGCCAGGCGTTCGACGGCGGTCAGCCGCTGCCCGGTCAGGCGTGCTCTCGCGCTCTCCACGTAAGGGGCGGTGATGCCGGCCAGCGGCTCTCCCCGCCACAGCGCCAGCGCGGCACGTATCCGGTCGGCGATGTCCCCGGGGTCGTCGGAGACGGCCGGCGCCTTGGCGATCAGGCTGGTGAACTCGTCCAGATCGAGCTGCCCCGGCTCGGGGGTGATCACGTATCCGGCCGGCCGCGTGGCCAGCATCCGGTCGGCTTCCGATGCGCGCAGCATCCGGCGGATCGCGGCGATCGTGGTCTGGATCTGCGCGCGGGCGGAGTCCGGCGGCCGTGGCCCCCACATCGCGTCGACCAGGCGATCGGTACTGATCGCGACGCCGGCGTGCAACAACAGGTAAGCGAGCACCGCCCGGTGACGGGGCGCCAGGCCGGGAGCGTCCGAGCCGGGAGCCACGACCTCCACCGGGCCGAGGATCCTGAACCGCATTCCGTCACTCCGGGGGTCGTCGGCGCGCGCATCGAAGAAGCATCGGGAATGTATCAAGACCCCCCGGCAGGGTTGCCGGCATGCACCTCCACACCGTCGATCCGGAAGAGGCGACCGGCGAAGCCGCGACCCTGTTCACCGCCACGCACCAGGTACTGGGGGTCGTTCCCAACCTGACCAGGGTGATGGCCAACAGCCCGGCCGTACTGAAGGGATACGTAGGCGTCGTCAGCGCCCTGAGCGCGGAGGGCACCCTGTCGGCGGGTGTGCGCGAGCGCATCGCGTTGCTGGTGGCGCAGGAGAACCGATCCGACTACTGCCTGTCCGTGCATGCGTTCCGCGGCACCCGACTGGCCGGGCTGACCAGCGCCGAATCCGCCCGCGCACGGCACGGCGAGGCCGAGGACCCCTGGGCCGCCGCCGTCCTGGACCTGGCCGCCGTGGTGGTCCGGAACCACGGCGTCGTGTCCGACGCGCACCTGGACACGGCGCGGCGGGCCGGCCTCTCCGACGGGCACGTCGTCGAGGTCATCGCCCATGTGGCGCTCGGCGTGTTCACCGCCTACCTGGCCACCGCGGCGCGCGTCGAGATCGACTGGCCGCTCGTGCGCCACACCGACTGAAGGAACGTGACGACCTGAACGCACACCAGGACGCCTTCCCGCCGGACGGACCGAACCCGATGTCCCGGCCCGCGCCCCGACGCATCCGCACCATCCTCAGCGAGGAGTCCCCCTTGATCGACATCGTTCCCCTCAGCCAGGTCTCGACCGCGGACGCCACCGACTGGCACACGGTCGTGGCGGCCTCGCTCGCCCACGATCTGCCCGAGGAGCCCCTGCCCACCGTCGAACAGGTCCACGCCCGACTCGCCGTCGCGGGCCGGGACGACCACCGATCACTGTGGCTGGCCCGCGCCGCCGACGGTGCGGTGCTCGGCGCGGCCGGGCTGCGGCTGTTCACCTCGTCCGGGCAACGCCACCTGGCGGAGCTGGAGCTGCACGTCACCCCGGAGCGGCGGCGCTCGGGGGTGGGCTCGCACCTGCTGGCCACAGCGGTCAGGGCGGCGACGGCCGACCGGCGTCGCAGCCTGGTGGCCGCCGCGCCGGGCGACGGACCGAGTGGCGCCTTCTGCGCGGCGCGTGGCTTCCGGCGCGTACTGGCGCTCGATCACCTGCTGCTCGACGTCGCGGACGCCGACGACGCCGAGGCCGACGTCGAGCACCCGGGTCACGAGCTGGTCGTCTGGACCGGTACGGTTCCCGACGAGCTGGCCGAGGCGTTCGCCGCGGCGAAGAACGCGATGAACGACATGCCCACCGGCGAGATGGACTACGGCAGCCGGACCTGGACCGCGGACCGCGTCCGCGCCATGGCCGAAGTGCTGGCCGATCGCGGTGACCTGCTGCTGACGACGGCCGCGCTCGGCGAGGGGGAGATGGCCGGATACACCGAGATCGTCATCCGGGCCGGCGAGACCCGCCGGGCCCTGCAGTACGACACCGTCGTGGTGCCCGCTCATCGTGGCCAGGGTCTCGGGCTGTGGGTCAAGGCCGCGATGGTGCGCAGGCTCCGCGCGGAGCACCCCGAGATCGTGGAGATCGAGACCGACAACGCACAGGACAACACCCACATGCTCGCCGTGAACCGCCGGCTGGGTTTCCGTTTCCACCGCAGCACCCACGAATACCAGCTCGACCTGCCCGCCGCCTGAGCGGTTGCCCTCCTCCCTCCGTCCCACCCACTCCCCCGCCCGCACCTTCCGAGGAGCTTCCGTGCGCGTGTCCGCCTCCACTCTTTCCCTGACCGTCGCCGACGTCGACGCCTCGCGTGACTTCCTGTGCACCCACCTCGGCTACCAGGTGGCCATGGCCGACGACGGAGTCTGCTCGCTGACCCGCGACGACGCCGCCGTCGACGTCGTCCTGCTCCGCAGGGGTACGCAAGTTCTCCCCACCGGCCGGCGGGACCGCGAGGCGGGCGGCCTCGTCCTCACGCTCACGGTCACCGGCCTGGCGGCGGAGGAGGCCCGGTTGCGCGCGGCGGGTGCCCCCGTCACCACGCCTCCCGGACAGGAGTTCCTGCGCGAGCGGCCGTTCCGGCTGACCGACCCCAACGGGGTCGTCGTCCAGCTCGTCGAACGGGCCGTGACCGCCCCCGACGGGGGCGGTCACGAAAGCCCCGCCGCCCTGCGTGTGATCGTTCCCTCGCCCGACGACGTCACCGTCTCCCCGAACGCCACCATGACCGGCCTGGCGGCGCCCAGCCGCGGCAGCGCCGAACTCAGCACCTGGACGGTCGTGATGGAGGCCGGCGCGACCGGCCCCGAGCACTCCGTCGACCGCGAGCAGGTCTGGACGGTCACCGCGGGCGCCCTGGCGGTGACCTGCGACGGCCGCACCGAGCAGGTTCCGGCCGGACACACCTTCATCCTGCCGCCGGGCCTCGTCCGCCGCGTCCATGCCCCGCAGCACGCCGAGGCCCACGTCTCCATGCGCGCGGACGGGGTGGCCTCCGTACCCGGCACCGAGGGGACCCGTGAACTGCCCTGGGCTCGCTGACCCCTGACTCCCTGGCGGCGCCGCGGCCCCGGCAGGCCTCGAGCACCGGCCCAGGCCGGCCTCCACAGAGATGAGAAGGACGACATGCGTGTGCTGTTGATGGCGTACGGATCGCGCGGCGACATCGCGCCGCTCGCGGGACTGGCGGCGCAGTTGCGTCACCACGGGGCGGAGGTGCGCGTCTGCGCGCCGCCGGACGAGGAGTTCGCGGAACTGGTGGCCGGTGTCGGCGCGGAGCTGGTCCCTTTCGGCCGGGACGTACGCGCGCTGCGGACCGGGGCACCGCCGTCGGACGCGGCCGCGTTCGCGGCGGAGCTGGTCGCCGCGCACTTCGACACGGTCGCCCGGGCGGCCGAGGACTGTGACGTGCTCGTGGCGAGCGGTCTGATGCCGGCCGGCGCCCGCTCGGTGGCCGAGAAGCGGGGCATACGCTACGTGTACGCGGGCTTCCATCCGTTCGAGATGCCCTCGGCGCATTACCGGCCGTCGTCGCGTCCGGGCCCGCCGGCCCCACCCGGCATGACGGACAACCAGGCCCTGTGGGACCTGGACGCTCAGAAGGTCGACGCCCTGTACCTCCGTCCCCTGAACGCGCACCGTGCGGCGATCGGCCTGGCGCCGGTGGTCAACGTCCGCGACCACGTCTTCACCGAACGGCCCTGGCTGGCGGTCGACCCGGTCCTGGGCCCGTGGCAGGAGATCACGAACCTCGACCTCGTGCAGACCGGCGCGTGGATCCTGCCCGACGCTCGCCCCCTGCCCGCCGGTCTGGAGGCGTTCCTCGACGCCGGCACCCCTCCGGTGTACGTCGGGTTCGGCAGCATGCCCATGAGCACGGCCACCGACCTCGCCCGGATCACCGTCGAGGCGGCCCGGGCGCAGGGCCGCCGCGTCCTCGTCTCCCGCGGCTGGGCAGGCCTGGGGCCCGTCGACGGATCGGACGACTGCCTCGCCGTCGGTGACGTCAACCACCAGGCGCTGTTCCGCCGCGTCGCCGCCGTCGTCCACCACGGCGGCGCGGGCACCACGACCACCGCGGCTAAGGCCGGCGCGCCCCAGGTGGTGGTCCCCCAGTTCGTGGACCAGCCGCACTGGGCCGCCCGGGTCGCCGAACTGGGAATCGGAGCGGCACACGACGGTCCCACCCCGACCTTCGACTCCCTGTCGGCCGCGCTCGGTACGGTTCTGACCGCCGGGACGGAGGCACGCGCGAAGGCCGTCGCCGCGACGATCCGCACCGACGGGGCGGCCGTGGCCGCGAAGCTCCTCCTCGGCACGGGTCGGCTTCCTCTGCCCGGTCCCGCGCCGGACACCGGCCGAACAGGCCGGCCGGGAGACCGCACGTGAACTGGCACGATGCACATGACAGTTACGACATGCACGCGTGCGTCACCGGCCGACGAAGCCGGGACCCCAGGAAATGAGCGATGAAATGATCGACGTGATCGTTGTCGGCGCAGGACCGACCGGCCTGATGCTGGCCGGTGAGCTGCGGCTGCACGGGGTGCGGGTCCTCGTGCTGGACAAGGAGGCCGAGCCGACCCGGCAGTCCCGCGCCCAGGGCCTGCACGTACGCAGCATCGAGGTCATGGCACAGCGTGGTCTTCTCGAGCGGTTCCTGCCGCTCGGCCGACAGATCACCGCCGGTGGCTTCTTCGCCGGTCTCGGCAAGGCGTGGCCGGAGTGGATGGACACGGCTCATTCCTACGTCCTGGCGATCCCGCAGCAGATCACCGAACGGCTCCTGACCGAGCACGCCGTCGAGGTCGGTACCGAGATCCGGCGCGGCTGCGAGGTCGTCGGGCTGAGCCAGGACGGCCAGGGGGTGAGCGTCGAGCTGGCCGACGGCACCGGGATGCGTGCGCGCTTCGTCGTCGGTTGTGACGGTGGGCGCAGTACGGTGCGCAAGCTGCTCGGTGTCGCCTTCCCCGGTGAGCCCTCCAGGGTCGAGACCCTGCTGGGAGAGATGGAGTTGACCACGCCGCCGGTGGAACTGGCCGCCGTGATGGCGGAAGTCCGCAGAACCCAGCAGCGATTCGGCACGATGCCCCTGGGCGACGGTGTGTACCGGGTGGTCGTGCCCGCCGAGGGCGTGGCCGAGGACCGTACCGCCACGCCGACCCTGGAGGAGTTCAGGCAGCAGCTCCGGACCGTTGCCGGCACCGACTTCGGCGCCCACTCACCGCGCTGGCTGTCCCGCTTCGGCGACGCCACCCGGCAGGCCGAGCGCTACCGCGTCGACCGGGTGTTCCTCGCCGGCGACGCGGCGCACATCCACCCGCCGACCGGCGGCCAGGGGCTCAACCTCGGCATCCAGGACGCCTTCAATCTCGGCTGGAAGCTGGCCGCCGCGGTCGCCGGCTGGGCACCGGCAGGACTGCTCGACAGCTACCACGCCGAACGGCACCCGGTCGCCGCCGACGTGCTGGACAACACCCGCGCGCAGATCCAGCTGATGTCGACCGAGCCGGGTCCCCAGGCGGTGCGCCGCCTGCTGGCGGAACTGGTGGACATCGAGGAGGTGAACCGCTACCTGATCGAGAAGATCACCGCCATCGCGGTCCGCTACGACTTCGGCGAAGGCCACGAACTGCTCGGCCGGCGGCTGCGCGACATGCCACTGCGGCACGGTCGCCTCTACGAACGGATGCACACCGGCCGGGGCCTCCTCCTCGACCGGACCGGCCACCTCTCGGTCGCCGGCTGGGAGGACCGGGTCGACCACGTCGTCGACCCCGTCGAGGAACTCGACGCACCCGCCGTACTGCTGCGCCCCGACGGCCACGTGGCGTGGGTCGGCGAGGACCAGCGGGAACTCCTCGCGCGCTTGTCCGAGTGGTTCGGCACGGCAACCGGCTGAGCGGGCCGGCCCCGGGTCCGGGGCCGGGCACCGCTGTGATCAGCGCATGTCCGCGGTACTCCAGCCGTGGATCGTGATCTCGATGGCGAGGGGCGCCGAGGCGGCAGCCGGGCGGCCTCGGCCGTCCGGCCCAGGCCGCCCACGCCCTCGGCTTCATCTCCGTCTACCCGAGTTCACCGCGACGGAGGGCGTCCCTCATCGCACTGAGCTTCGCGGTCGTCGCCGGGGTCTGCTCCTGCGCTTGTTCAGCGAGTCGGAGGGCATCGTCGATCTCGCTGAGCTTCGCCGGGGACAGGACGGCCGCCCGCTCCATCAGGTCGTCCCGTGACACAGTGGTCAGCCACGTGCAAGGGGTAAGGCCTGGACGCGGGAACGCGAGCCGCAGCACGCCTTCGAACGGCACGCCTTCACCGGTGCCCACCTTCACTTCGATGCCCAGACCGCTGATGTCGACGCCCGCCGGAGCGACGACCTGCATCGCCCGGATCCCGGACGGGTCGTCTCCCGACAGCAGTACGACCAAACTCCGCTCGTCGAACTGGACCCACCAGACTTCGCCACGTTGCACAAGTCCTCCGGAGACAGGACGGCAGACCGCCGTTGCGCGAGTCTGACACGCTGTGGAGACGGGTGTGGTCACCGTTGTCATCGGTGTGTGAAGACCGAAGATCACGCGGTGGCCGCGGTTCACAGCGCAGACCCTACCCAGGACCGGCATGGGCTTTGGCCCTGTTCGACGGCCGGGTGCAGCTTGGTGGTGAACCCTCCGGGCAGGTCGCGCTTCCTTGGGCTGCGGCCGCATGCCGGTGGTTACGGCAGACCGTGGAGTCGACGCTCAGGTCCCATGTGATCGCCCCTTTCTCGTCGGACGGGGAGTGGAACCGGGCGACCATGGCCCTGCGGCCGGGGGACCTGCTAGCGTTCCTGCCGCAAGGTGCAGCGCTCCGCTCGTGAGCGTGTCGGGACTTCCGGCCAGCACGGCCGCCAGGTGGCGGTCTGTCTTCCTCGGGAAGCGTGCTGTGCCATGCCTGAAAACACTTCCTCCACTGCTGCCGCCGCAGGGGTTCACCGATCCGAGCGGGGTCGGTGGCTGGTCTTCGCGGTCGTCATCGCGGCAGACCTGCTCGACATGATCGACTCGACGGTGACGACGATCGCCTCCCCGGTGATCGTGCGCGATCTCGGCACGTCGGATGCCCTGGTCTCGTGGCTCGGGTTGAGCTACGCACTCGCACTCGGGTCGCTGCTTGTCATCGGCGGCCGGCTGGGCGACCGGTTCGGACAACGGCGAACCTTCCTGATCGGCCTGGCCGGCTTCACCGCCACCTCGCTGCTGTGCGGCGTGGCATGGACGCCCGCCGTTCTGGTCTGCTTCCGCCTCGTCCAGGGCGCGTTCGGCGCCCTGCTGATCCCGCAGGGATTCAGCATCCTGCTCAACACGTTCCCCCGCGAACAGCTCGGACGTGTCTTCGGCCTGTTCGGGCCGCTGCTCGCGATCGGCTCGATCAGTGGACCGGTGCTCGCCGGTCTGCTCGTCCAAGCCGACATCGCAGGCACCGGGTGGCGCTCCATCTTCCTCATCAGCGGGCTGATCGGCGCCGCGCTCCTGATCGCCGGACCGCGCGTCCTTCCGCGCAGCACCCCCGACCGGACGGTGCGGATCGACCCGCTCAGTTCCGCCGTGCTCATGGTTGGCCTGGTCGGCGTCATGGGCGGCCTGATCTCCGGCGGTGACACCGGATGGGGACCGGTCCCCATCGCTGCGCTGGTCCTCGGCGCCGTCCTGATCGCCTGCTTCGTGCTGCTGCAGCGCCATTCCCGTACGCCGCTGCTCACACCCAGCCTGTTCCGCATCCGCAGCTTCGTGGCCGGTGTCACCGTCGGCACCGTGTACTTCGCCGCTGTCGCCGGGCTGCTGTACGTGGTGTCGCTCCATCTGCAACGAGGCGCCGGGCTGACCCCGTTTGCTGCCGCCGGGATCATGGCCCCGCTGTCGCTCGGGATCATCATCACCTCGTTCCGGGCGCGAGACCACATCCAGCGCCTCGGCCGGAGGCTGGTCCTTGCCGGTTGCGTGGTCACGCTTCTCGGAGTCCTCGGTCAGCTTGCGATCATCGTGGCCGCACCCGGCCTCCCGGTCGTTCTGACGGTCCCGCTGTTCGTGACCGGACTCGGAATGGGCTGCTGCTTCGGGTCGCTGTTCAGCACCGCTCTGGGCGGCGTGAACGAGCAGCAAGCGGGCAGCGCTTCGGGCACGCTCAACGCCTTGCAGCAGATCGCCAACGCCACTGGTGCGGCCCTGGTGTCCACGATGTTCCTTGCACTCGCCACCGACACCGGAGACACGGACGCGGCGCCCCTCAGCCTCGTCGTGATCGCCGTGATTCTCGCCCTGGCCGCCGCGATCACCCCGCTGCTGCCCCGACACGCGGCAGCAGACCATCACTGACAGTGGAGAACTCGAGCAGGCAGGCGAGGGCCGGTGCGGCGGCCGGGGAGGGGGGCAGGGCCGCCTTCGCCCGCCCCCGGCCTGACCGCGTTCCGCCGGCTCGGAGAGCTTGGCCTCGGAGTCACCGGGCAGCGACGCGAACCCGTCCAGGCGGCCTCGGCCTGCCGCGTCGTCGAGCCGCACCGGTGGTGCCGCCGCTGCGGTTGCGAAGGCGCCCCGTGCGGCACCGTGCCCCGGCTCATGGCGGCCGCGCGCACCATGCCGGGTCGAACTATGGTGTCCCACCACATACGCCCCTGACCTGCGTCTTCCTACGGTGTGGCGACACGCAAACGTCCCCGTACCCGCCTGGAAGTGGTGCACATGGCCGCCGCAAGAACCGCCCCGACCCCGCCCGGCTCCCTCAAGCGCATCGTCGCCGCGAGTCTCATCGGTACGACCATCGAGTGGTACGACTTCTTCCTCTACGGGTCCGCCGCAGCCCTCGTCTTCAACAAGCTGTTCTTTCCCGAGTCGGATCCGCTCGTCGGGACGTTGCTCTCGTTCCTGACGTACGCCGTCGGGTTCGCCGCCCGGCCGCTCGGGGCGCTGGTGTTCGGGCACTACGGGGACCGGCTCGGGCGGAAGAAGCTGCTCGTGCTGAGCCTGCTCCTGATGGGCGGGGCGACGTTCGCGATCGGGCTGCTGCCGACGCACGCCACCGTCGGCTCGGCGGCGCCGCTGCTGCTCACCGCGCTGCGGCTGGTGCAGGGCTTCGCGCTCGGCGGCGAGTGGGGCGGGGCCGTGCTGTTGGTGTCGGAGCACGGGGACGCGAAACGGCGCGGGTTCTGGGCTTCCTGGCCGCAGACCGGGGCGCCCGCCGGGCAGTTGCTCGCCACCGGGGTGCTGTCCGCGCTGACCGCGCTGCTGTCGGAGTCGGCGTTCGTCTCGTGGGGCTGGCGCGTCCCCTTCCTGCTCTCCGGCGTCCTGGTGATCGTCGGTCTCTGGATCCGGCTGTCGGTGGACGAGTCGCCCGTCTTCAAGGCGGCGCTCGCCGCCGCCGAGGAGCGGAAGGCGGCGGCCGGGGCCGTCGAGAAGATGCCGCTGGTCGCGGTGGTGCGCCACCACTGGCGTGATGTGCTGATCGCGATGGGCGCCCGTATGGCGGAGAACATCTCCTACTACGTCATCACCGCGTTCATCCTGGTCTACGCGACCACCCAGGTCGGCCTCTCCAAGCAGACGGCCCTGAACACCGTCCTCATCGGCTCCGCCGTCCACTTCGCCGTGATCCCGCTCTGGGGCGCCCTGTCCGACCGGTGGGGCCGGCGCCCGGTGTACCTGATCGGCGCGGTCGGCGTGGGGCTCTGGATGTTCCCGTTCTTCGCGCTGATCGACCGGGGTTCCTTCGGGAGCCTGCTCCTCGCCGTCACCGTCGGTCTGGTCCTGCACGGGGCGATGTACGCCCCGCAGGCCGCCTTCTTCTCGGAGATGTTCGCGACGCGGGTGCGGTACTCCGGTGCCTCCATCGGCGCGCAGTTCTCCTCGGTGGCGGCGGGCGCGCCGGCCCCTCTCATCGCGACGGCGCTCCTCGACGGCTACGGCGGTCCCACCCCGATCGCGCTGTACGTGATCGCCGCCGCGCTGCTCACCGTCGTGGCCATCGCCTGCGCCCGGGAGACCCGGCACAGCGACCTCGCCGGGGACGACGAGGAGCCCGCGGCCGACCGGCCCGTCCGCGCCGAGGTCTGACCGCCAAGGCGGCGTCCCGGGGCCCTGCGGTCCGCTCGCCCGGAGCGGACCACGGGGCCCCGCCCGTTCGTCAGGGGGCGGGTACGGCGGCCGCGAGGGCGTGCAGGCGCAGGGCGAGCTGGATCTCCAGGGCGCGGGCCGGTGACTGCCAGTCGGGGCCGAGGAGCCGGCCCACCCGTTCCAGGCGCTGGGCGACCGTGTTGACGTGGACGTGGAGGGCGTCCTTGGTACGGGCCGGGCTCATGCCGCTCGCGAAGTACGCGTCCAGGGTGCGCACCAGGTCGGTGCCGCGCCGCCGGTCGTAGGCGACGACGGCGCCGACGGTGCGGTCCACGAAACCGTCGATGTCCCGGTTGTCGGCGAGGAGCAGCCCGAGGAAGCCGAGGTCCTCGGCGGCGGCGCCCTGGCCCTGGCGGTGCAGGAGCCGGAGGGCGTCGAGGCAGCGGCGTGCCTCCGCGTACGCGCCGGCCACCCGGTCCGGGTGGTCGAGCGGCGCGGTGACGGGGGCGGAGGCGCCGACCGTGACCGGTTCGCGCAGGGTGCCGCCGAGGTGCCGGGCGGTCCGGCGGGCGAGGTCGGCGGCGCTCTCGCCGGGCCCGAGCGGCAGCAGCAGGACCGTACCGCCGTCGCGGGCGGAGGCGAGCCCGTGGCGGGTGGCCGCCAGGTGGGAGGCGGCCGACCACAGCCGCCGGCGGTCGGCGCCGTCCTCCCCGGTGCCGTCGCGGCCGGCGGCCGGTGTGCCGGGGCCCGGCCGGTCCCCGGGGGCGGGCTCCGAGCCGGCCCGGTCGACGCGGGCGGCGAGCACGACGTGGGGAGCGGTGCTGTCGGTACGGAGGCGGGCGGCGCGCTCGCGCAGGAGGCGCCGGTCCCGGTCGGGGGCGTCCAGGAGGTCGTCCAGGAGTTCGCCCCGCACCCGCTGTTCGGCCTCGCCGGCCGAGCGGCGGGCGAGCAGGAGCAGGGAGGTGACGAGCGCGGCGCGTTCGAGGGTGCGCTGGTCGACGGGGTCCAGGTCGGGCTGTCCGTGGAGCACGAGTGCGCCGAGGTGTTCACCGCCCGCGGCGACGGCGGCCACCCAGTCGTCGCCCTCGCGGACGGCGTGGCCGCCGGCACGGCGCTCGGTTCCCGGAGCCGCCGCGCCGGCCCCCGTAGCGGTTCCGGTCTCGATGAACTCGACCGTTCCACCGAGGACTTCGGAGACGGCTTCGGCGACGTCGTGGACGCCTCCGCCGCGCAGGACGAGTTCGGAGAGGCGGTCGTGGACCTCGGAGGCCCGCTCGATGACGCCGCTGTGCTCCCGGATGATGTCGTTGGCCCGTTCCAGCTCGGCGAGGGCGGAACGGGTCTCGGCGAGGAGGTGGGCCGTGTCGATGGCGACGGCCGCGTGCGCGGCGAAGGAGCCGAGCAGGGCGACCTGTTCGCGTTCGAAGACCCTCGCCCTGCGGTCGGCGGCGAAGAGGACGCCGATGACCTGACTGCCGAGGGTGAGGGGGACGCCGAGGATGGCGACGAGCCCCTCGTCCCGGACGGCGGTGTCGATGGTCCGGGTGTGCTGGAAGCGGGCGTCGTCGAAGTAGTCGTCGGTGACGTACGGGCGGGCGGTCTGGGCGACGAGACCGCCCAGCCCTTCGCCCATGCCCAGTCTGAGCTGCTGGAACCGGGCGGAGACGGAGCCCTCGGTGACCCGCATGTAGGTGTCGCCCTCCGCCGGGTCGTTGAGGCTGAGGTAGGCGACCTCGGTGCCGAGGAGCGCGCGGGCGCGCTGGACGATGGCGCGCAGCACGGCGTCGAGGTCCCGCAGTCCCGCGAGGTCGTGGGCGGTGGCGAAGAGGGCGGAGAGTTCCGCCTCGCGGCGCCTGCGGCCCTCCAGTTCGGCGCGGACGCGCAGGGCGAGCTGCTTGGCCTCTTCGAGTTCGGCCAGCGCCTCCGGGCCCGCGCCGCTCGCGCGGGCGAGGAGCACGGGCCGGTCGTATGCCTCCGGTGCGGCTCCTCGGGCGAGGAGCTCCAGGTAGGAGACGTGTGCGTGGGACATGGACACAGGGATACCTGCCGAACGTGTGGTCGCACCACCCCTGTGGACGGCCTCGCCGGAGCACCGGCCCGCCGGGGGCCTGAGGGGGCGGTGTCAGTGCGCGGTCCAGCCGCCGTCGAGGGTGAGTGAGGTGCCGGTGATGAACGAGGCCTGGGGGGTGCAGAGGTAGAGGACGGCCTCGGCGACCTCCTCCGGTTCGATGAGCCGCTTCAGTGCCGAGTCCTTGAGCAGGACGTCGGAGAGGACCCGCTCGGGAGGGATGCCGTGGGCGGCCGCCTGGTCGGCGATCTGCCGTTCGACCAGCGGGGTGCGGACGTAGCCGGGGTTGACGCAGTTGGAGGTGACGCCGTGGGGTGCCCCTTCGAGGGCGGCCGTCTTGGACAGGCCCTCCAGACCGTGCTTGGCGGCCACGTAGGCCGACTTGAAGGCGGAGGCGCGCAGCCCGTGGACCGAGGAGAGGTTGACGATCCGGCCCCAGCCCTGGGCGTACATGTGCGGCAGGGCACCCCGGATGAGCCGGAAGGGTGCTTCCAGCATCACCGTGAGGACGGTGTGGAAGACGTCGGGCGGGAACTCCTCGATGGGGCGGACCAGCTGGAGTCCGGCGTTGTTGACGAGGATGTCGGCGCCGGCGGCGGCCGTCTCGGCGGCGTCGAGGTCGGTGAGGTCGAGCAGCAGCGGCTCGACGGCTCCGGTGAGCCCCAGGGCGCGTTCACCGAGCGCGTCCAGGCCTTCGGCGCTCCGGTCGACGGCTCTGACCCGGGCCCCGGCGGCGGCCAGGCGCAGGGCGCAGGCCCGCCCGATGCCCCCGGCGGCGCCGGTGACGAGCGCGGTGCGGCCGGTGAGGTCGAGGGCGAGGCCGGCGGCCCGGGGCAGGGGGGCGGAGGTGTCCGCCGGGGGGCCGGGGCGGGTGGTGGGGGCGCTCATGCTCCGCACCCTATGAAGCGGCCACTCCCCCACCGATGTGTGTCGGACCTACAGTTCAGTCCGATGCTGTGGTGCGGAACCATGTGGGTTCATCGGCGAGCGCCTTCTCTATCCGGTGGTGGGAGAAGCGCTTCATCTCCGGCAGGGCGTGCACGTCGAACCAGCCGACCTCGGTCGACTCGTCGTCGTTGACCCGCGCCTCGCCCCCGACGGCCCGGCAGCGGAACGTCACGTCCATGTACTGGCAGATGTCGCCGTTCTCGTAGACGACGGGCTTGCGGAGGGTTTCCACCACCACGATCCGCTCGGGGACGCAGTGCACGGCCGTCTCCTCGTACACCTCGCGGACCGCGCAGTCGGCGGGCTGCTCGCCGGGCTCGACGATGCCGCCGACGAGGGCCCACATGCCGTTGTCGGCGCGGCGGCCGAGCAGGACACGGCCCCGGTCGTCGAGGACGACCGCCGTCACCCCCGGCAGGAAGAGGAGCTGGTTGCCGGCGGTCTCGCGCAGCGCGCGGATGAAGTCAGGGGTGCCCATGGCTCCCGACCCTAAGGGATGTCCGGGAGCCGGCCCGGGCGTGGACCGCGCCCCTCCGGTCTCCGGCTCCCGGCGGTCCTCGCGCGACGGTCCCCGCCGGGGGCGGACCTCAGACGGCGGCGCGTCCCCGGCGGGCCCGGAGGCCGCGTGCCGTGGCCCAGCCGAGGCCGGCCGCCGCGACGGCCGCGAGCAGGGCCTCGGGCAGGGTGCCGAGGCGGGTGGCCGGGGTCCGGGAGGAACGCAGCGGCACCTTCTCGACCAGGACGTCGGGGGTGAACATGGCCGTGCGGCCCACGATCTCGCCGTCGGGCCGGATGACCGCGCTGACCCCGCTGGTGACCGGGACGACCACGGACCGGCTGTGTTCGACGGCCCGCACCCGCGACATGGCGAGCTGCTGGTACGTCATCTCGCTGCGCCCGAAGGTCGCGTTGTTGCTGGGGACGGTGATCAGCTGCGCGCCGTGGGTCACCGTGTCGCGCACGGCCCAGTCGAAGGCCGCCTCGTAGCAGGTCGCGAGACCGACCCGGGTGCCGGCGAGGTCGAAGACGCCGACCTGGTTCCCGGGGCCGAAGTCGCGGCGTACGCGGTCGACGTCGCTGTTGAAGATCCGGACGAAGGACCGCATCGGGATGTACTCGCCGAAGGGCTGGACGTGCCTCTTGTCGTACGTGGCGACGGGGCCGCGCCGGGGGTCCCACTGGATCAGGGTGTTGCGGAGCTTGCCGGTCTCGGGGGCGACGACGGCCCCGACGACGGTGGGGGCGCCGATCGCGCGGGCGGCGCCGTCGATGACGGCGGCGGCGTCGGGATTCGCGTACGGGTCGATGTCGGAGGAGTTCTCGGGCCACAGCACGAAGTCGGGCCGGGGCTTCCGGCCCTCCCGTACGGCCTGGGCGAGTTCGTGGGTGCGGGCGGCGTGGTTGTCGAGGACGGCGCGGCGCTGGGCGTTGAAGTCGAGGCCGAGCCGGGGCACGTTGCCCTGGACGGCGGCGACGGTGGCGGTGCCGTCCTCGGCCGAGTCGTCGACGAGGGGCAGGGCGGCGACCGCGCCCGTGACGGGGAGGAGGACGGCGAGCGCGGCGGCGGCGAGCGGTCCCCGCGCGCCGGTGCGGGAGCGGGTGGCGCTCGGGGCGTCCGGGGCGCCGCCGGGGGCCGGGCCGTCACCGCCGGGTGCGGTGGGCTTCCGGCGGGCGTGGAGCAGGCGGGCCGTCTCGTACAGGCCGAAGCCGCAGAGGGCGACGGCGAAGCCGAGCACCGGGGTGCCGCCGACGGCGGCGAGCGGGAGGAAGAGGCCGTCGGCCTGGCCGAAGGCGATCTTGCCCCAGGGGAAGCCTCCGAAGGGCACCCGCGCACGGGCCGCCTCGGCGAGGACCCAGACGCCGGCGGCGAAGACCGGCCACCAGGGGAGCCGGGAGACGGCCGCGACGCCGAGTCCGGCGGCGGCCACGAACAGGGCCTCGACGGCGGCGAGCGCCAGCCACGGCACGGGGCCCACCTCCTCGCCGGTCCAGACGAGGAGCGGCAGCAGGAAGCCGAGTCCGGCGAGCTGGCCGAGTCCGAACCCGGCGCGCAGGCGCCGCCCGCGCAGGGTCCAGCCGAGCAGCGCGAAGGCGGGCAGCGCGAGCCACCACAGGGTGCGCGGCGGGAAGCTCAGGTACAGCAGGAGGCCCGACAGCAGGGCCGCCCCTGGCCGCAGGAGCCCTCGCCACCGGGAAACCGGCGCGGACGGGCTGCTGTCGGCTGCGGACGCGGGGGCGGTGGTGATGGTGGTGCTCACCTTGCGGAGTGTACGGGGCGTGCCTGTCGGCACGGCTCGCGTGGCCGGGGGCCGCTCCCGTACGGGCTCAGGCGCCCGTCGGGGTGACGGGCGGGGCCGGCGGGGCGGACGGGGCGGACGGGGGGCGGAGGTGGCCGCGGATGACCCGGACCGCCGCTTCGGCGTCGTCGACCGTGACCGTGAAGGTACGGCCGTCGCCGAGGCGCAGGACGAGTCCCTCGCCCCTGCGGACGACCACGGCGGTGCCCATCTCGGGGCGCCACCGGTAGCCCCAGCCGCCCCACTGGCGCGGGGTGACGCGCGGGGCGAACTCGGCGCCCACCACGTGGGAGAGGAGGATGCGGCGGCGTGGGAGGCCGATGTGACCGCACCGCACCTCCATCGCCCGGTGGTCGACCTTCACGGCGACGTGGACGAAGGCGAGGGTGCCGAAGAGGACGAGCAGACCGGCGGCGACGCAGCCGATCACCGCCATCAGGAGCGCCGCGACGCCGGAGGTCCAGGGCGCCTCGACGGCCAGGGTGACGCCGAGGGCCATGCAGGCGGCGCCGGCGAGGGCCGCGATCCACTGGAAGCGGTTGGTGGCCCGGCCGGTCCAGACGGCGGGCGGGCGCACGTCGTCACCGCGGGCGGGGACCGTGCGGCCGGGGGCGTCGCCGTCGACGCGGCTGTGTCCGGTTTGCTCCCTCATGGGGGCAGCGTACGCAGGGCGGGGCCGTACGGCGCGGCGGGGCACGGGCGCCGGTCAGGAGGAGTGCAGTGCCGCCCTGGGGGCGAGGAGCCGGCCCTCGGGGTAGGTGAGGGCGGTGGCGGGCAGGTCACCGGGGCGTCCGCTGAGGAGGACGGAGAGGGTGCCGTCGGCGGGGGCGCCGGGGTCGGGCGCGGCACCGATCCGGCGCAGCGCCTGGGCGGCGACGGCGCCGGCCGAGCCGTGGAAGACGATGGGCGGCAGGCCCCCGGTGCGGCGCGGGGCGAGGGCGGCGAGGATGCGGTCCTCGACCAGCTCGTAGTGGGTGCAGCCGAGGACGAGGGCCCGGATGTCCGGCGGGGTGAGGGCGGCCGCGGCGGCCACGGCCCGGTCGACGGCCCCGGTGTCGGCGTGCTCGACGGCGTCGGCGAGCCCGGGGCAGGGCACCTCGGTGACCTCGGCGCCGTCGGCGAAGTCGCGGATCAGACCGCGCTGGTAGGCGCTGCCGGTGGTCGCGGGGGTGGCCCAGATGGCGACCTTGCCGCCGCCGGCCGCGGCGGGCTTGATCGCGGGGACGGTGCCGATGACCGGGATACGGGGTTCCAGCTCGGCGCGCAGGGTGGGGAGGGCGTGGACCGTGGCGGTGTTGCAGGCGACGATGAGGGCGTCCGGGTGGTGCGCGGCGGCGGCGCGGGCGACGTCGAGGGCGCGTGCGGTGAGGTCTTCGGGGGTGCGCGGGCCCCACGGCATGCCGTCGGGGTCGTTGGAGAGGAGCAGCGCGGCGTCCGGCCGCAGCCTGCGCACCGCGGCCGCCGCCGGGAGCAGGCCGATTCCGGAGTCCATGAGCGCGATCTTCACCCGGTCACCCTAGCCGATGGGCCGTATGCGGCCACCGATCTGGTGCAGACTGCGGCGAATGAGCACCTTTGCCTGGTTCGCGCTGTCCTCGCTCGTCGTCTGGGTCTGGCTGCTGCTGGGCCGGGGGTTCTTCTGGCGGACGGACCAGCGGCTGCCTCCGGGGGGCGCCGCCCCCGCGCGGTGGCCCCGGGTGGCGGTGGTGGTTCCGGCGCGGGACGAGGCGGCCGTCCTGCCCCTGAGCCTGCCGTCGCTGCTCGGGCAGGACTATCCGGGCGAGGCGGAGGTCTTCCTGGTGGACGACGGAAGTACGGACGGGACGGGCCGGCTGGCGGTGGAGCTGTCCGCCCGGCACGGCGGACTCCCGCTGACGGTGGTGTCCCCGGGCGAACCGGAGGCCGGCTGGACGGGCAAGCTGTGGGCGTTGCGGCACGGGATGGCGCGGGCCCGTGCGCGCGGGCCGGAGTTCCTGCTCCTGACGGACGCGGACATCGCGCACCGCCCCGACAGTCTGCGGCGCCTGGTGGCGGCCGCCACGGGGAACGGCCTGGACCTGGTGTCGCAGATGGCGCGGCTGCGGGTGACGAGCGGCTGGGAGCGGCTGGTCGTGCCGGCGTTCGTCTACTTCTTCGCCCAGCTCTACCCCTTCCGCTGGATCAACCGGGAACGGCCGCGGGCCACGGCCGCGGCGGGGGGCTGTGTGCTGCTGCGGACCGGGACGGCGGTGGCGGCGGGGCTGCCGGACGTGATCCGGGGGGCGGTGATCGACGACGTGTCGCTGGCGCTGGCGGTGCGCCGGGCCGGGGGCCGGATCTGGCTGGGGCTGGCGGACGGGGTGGACAGCGTCCGCCCCTACCCGGGGCTCTCGGACCTGTGGCGGATGGTGGCCCGCAGCGCGTACGCGCAGCTGCGGCACCGCCCGTCGCTGCTCCTGGGGACGGTGGCCGGACTGGCGCTGGTGTATCTGGTGCCGCCGGTGGCCTCGGTGGCGGGCCTCCTCGCCGGTGACGGGGTGACGGCGGCGGCGGGCGCGGCGGCGTGGGCGGTGATGGCGGGGACGTACGTCCCGATGCTCCGTCACTACGGGCTGTCGGCGTGGGGAGCTCCGCTGCTCCCGTTCACCGCCCTGCTCTACCTGTTGATGACGGTGGACTCGGCGGTGCGGCACCACCGGGGCCTGGGGGCGGCGTGGAAGGGGCGGACGTACGCCGGAGAATACGCTTTCCGCCACGGTGAGTAGTGCGGCCCTTTCGGCGCGTGCGCACGCGCCGCGCGCGCGGGTGATTGTCTTCGAGCATGCCCATGATCATTTCAGCGCCGCGCCCGGGCCGTATTTCTTCCGGGGCCATTTCTTTATGCGTTCTTCATGCCGGGCACACCGGGGTGAGACACCGTCGGGCGACCCGCCGGTAACCCCCTCCCAACTCGGCTTTTACGCGATCTTGGGACAGCCGGCCGCCCGTTTTTGCCATGTTCGCTCGGATTGCGGATCCGGACGCGCGAGAAGCCCGTCAAATAACCGCCAAACCAGGCTCCCCAACCGGCACATCGTGGGCTTAACTTATGGCCATGACCTCCCCCCGCTCCTCTTATGGAGGCGGTTACCACACCGCGCCGTCCTTCCCGGACACCCCGATCTACGACTCCCTCGTCGCGGAGCGGGGCACGCCTCAGATCGCCCCGATCCGAGTGCCCGCCGCCTACGACTCCGGCAGCGGCTTCGCCGGAAACAGCTTCTCCGGAAGCGGGTCCCACCTGCCGGCGCTCCCCTCCGCGCTGCCGGCCCTCCCCCCGGCGTCCGCCGCGCAGCCCGCTCCCGCCTACGGCGGAGGCTACGGCTACCCGCAGCCGCAGATGGCGCCGCAGATGGCCCCCGTGCCGCTGCAGCACGCGCCCGCGCCGTACATCCCGCAGCAGCAGGCTCCCCC
Source organism: Streptomyces sp. NPDC012827 (assembly GCF_042900905.1). NCBI lineage: Bacteria > Bacillati > Actinomycetota > Actinomycetes > Kitasatosporales > Streptomycetaceae > Streptomyces > Streptomyces sp. NPDC012827. The sequence continues at coordinate 184,979 of NZ_JBIBBY010000006.1, forward strand.
GCGCGGCTACCCCGGCGGCCAGGTCCCCCAGCCGCCCCGGCCCGCCCCCGCGGGGTACGAGGCGATGCGCCCGGCCGCGCCGCGCCCCGTCCCTGCCCAGGTCCCCGTCCCGGCCCCCGCGCCGTACCAGGACCCGTACAACCGCCCGTACCACGGCGGGGGTTACTAGCGGACCACCGGGCGCGTCCGGGCTCTCCCGGCGCGCCCGCCCTCGCCCCGACGCGCTCCGGCCGCACCCGCCCCGCTCCCGCCCTTCGTACACCTTTTCGCCCGTCGGCCCGCGGCGGCGAGGGGACGGCTGGCAGGATGGGCGCATGTCGCATCCCGCTGTCCGCTCCCTGCACGTCCACCCGGTGAAGTCGCTGCGCGCCCTGGCGCGCGACGAGGCCGAGGTGCAGCCCTGGGGGCTCGCGGGCGACCGGCGGTGGGCGGTCGTGGACGGCGACGGCAAGGTCGTGACCCAGCGCCGGCACGCCCGGATGGCGCTGGCCACGGCCGAACAGGAGCCGGACGGCGGCATCGTGCTGTCCGCGCCCGGCCGCGAAGCGCTGGCCGTCGGCGTACCGGCGCCCGGGTCGACCGTGACCGTGGACATCTTCGACACGGCCGTGGAGGCCGTGCCGGCCGGCGCCGCCGCCGACGCCTGGTTCTCCGACCACCTGGAGGACCGCGTCCGTCTGGTGCATCTGGACGCGCCCGAGCACCGGCGGCCGATCGAGCCGGGGTACGCCCGGCCGGGCGAGACCGTGAGCCTCGCCGACGGCTACCCGCTGCTCGTCACCACCACCGCCTCCCTCGACGCCCTCAACTCCCTCCTCTCGCGGGGCGACCACGCCGACGAGGGCCCGTTGCCCATGGACCGCTTCCGGCCGAACCTGGTCGTGGAGGGCACGGACCCGTGGGCGGAGGACGGCTGGACCCGGCTCGCCGTCGGGGAGGTCACCTTCCGCGTCGCCAAACCCTGCGGGCGGTGCGTCGTCACCACCACCGACCAGGCCACCGCCGCCCGCGGCAAGGAACCCCTGCGGACCCTCGCCCGCCATCGCAAGCTCGACGGCCGGCTGGTCTTCGGCCAGAACCTGATCCCGGACACCACCGGCACGATCCGCGTCGGCGACCCGGTGACGATCCTCGGCTGACCCGGCACGGCCTGCACAGCACCCTCACCGGTTTCCGTCGCGTCCGGCGGGCGCGGACCCGGCCCCGGGGGCACACTCGTCAGGAGGAGCGGCCGAGAACGAGGGGGTCCCCAGGTGCGCGCGGCCACCGGACTCTGGCGCTGGCGGCACAATCCCCTGCGCCGGACCACCGATCTGATCGAGGCGTGGACCGCCCTGGTGGCGCTCGTCCTCCTGTGCGTCGCCGTACCGCTGGCCGGCTGGGCCGCGGGCTCCTCCGCGCAGGCCTCCCTCGACCGCACGCTGCGCGCCCAGCGGGAGCAGCGGCTGCCGGTGACGGCCCGCGTGGTGCGGCCCGTCGACCGCCCCGCGCACGGGCCCGGTTCCGGGGACACCTCCGGCGAGCAGCGGGCGCGCCGGGTGGTGGTGGCACGCTGGACCGCGCCCGACGGCTCGGCGCGTACCGGCACGGTGACCACCGTCCGCCGCTCCGCCGCTCCCGGTGACGTGCTGCCGATCTGGACCGACCGGCGGGGTGCCCCCGTCGCACCCCCGATGCGGGCGGACACCGCCCGTGCCCACGCCGTCATCGGCGGGCTGATGGCCGCCGTCCTCGCCGGTCTGGCGGTGGAGGCGGCCCGGCGGACGGTCGTACGGGGACTGACGCGGCTGCGGTACGCCGAGCTGGACCGGGCGTGGGCCGGGGCCGGTCCCGACTGGGGGCGTACGGGCACGGGCAGGTGATCGGGCGCCTCGCGTCCGGGCACGGGAAGCCGGCCGGCGAGCCCGCGCGCCGGGCCCGTCCGCGCGGTGGGGCCCGGCCCGCGCGCCCTTTCGTCCATGCCCCGCGCCACCCGTGGGAGTGGGCCCCGACGACCCGTCAACCCCCAGGGGCCGGGCGCGCTACGGTGGGCACCGGTTCAGCGACGAGGCACGAGGCGGGGGCAGGGCACACCCATGGCACAGGGCACGGTCCAGGTGACGCACACCGGCACGTCGCGGTGGCGGCGCCGCACCGGCGAGTACCCCTCCCTCGCCGCGGCCCTGGAGGCCGCGGGGGACGGTGACGTCCTCACCGTTGCCCCCGGCACGTACCGGGAGAACCTGGTGCTGCGGCGGGCGGTCACCCTGCGCGGCGCCGACGGCGGGGCCGGTCCGGTGCGGATCGCGCCGCCGGACGGGGTCCCGCTGACGGTACGCGCCTCGGTGATCCTCCAGGACCTGCACATCGAGGGACAGGACATGGCGGCGCCCGCGGTGCTCGTGGAGGACGGCACGCCCGAGCTCCTGGACCTGCGCATCATGACCCGCTCCGCCGCCGGCATCGAGGTGCGGGGCAGCGCCCGGCCGACGGTGCGCCGCTGCACGGTCGACAACCCGGCCGGCGTCGGCATCGCCGTGGTGGACGGGGCGGGCGGCGTCTTCGAGGAGTGCGAGGTGGTCTGCGCCGGCCAGGCCGGGGTCTCGGTGCACGGCGGCGCGCATCCGCGCCTCGAACGCTGCCGGGTGCACCACGCCTCCGGTGCCGGGATCGCCGTCACCGGCGAGGGCAGCGGCCTGGAGGGCGTGGGCTGCGAGGTGTACGAGATCAAGGGCGCCGGGCTGCGGATCGCGGCCCGCGCCGCCGCGCACCTCACCGATTCCTCGGTGCACCGCACGACGGCGGACGGCATCACCCTGGACACCGACGCCGTGCTGACGCTCTCCGACTGCGACATCCACGACGTGCCGGAGAACGCGGTCGACCTGCGGTCCCGGTCGGTCCTGACCCTCACCCGGTCGACCGTGCGCCGTTTCGGCCGCAACGGCCTGTCCGTGTGGGACCCGGGCACCCGGGTGGACGCCGACCAGTGCGAGATCCACGACAGCACGGGCGACTACCCGGCGGTGTGGGTGAGCGACGGGGCCACCGCCGTGCTCGACGCCTGCCGCGTCCACGACGTACCGGACGCCCTCTTCGTGCTCGACCGGGGCTCGCGCGTGGACGTGGTCGACAGCGATCTGTCGCAGGTGCGGAACACGGCGGTGTCGGTCAGCGACGGGGCGACCGCGCAGCTCGACGACTGCCGGATCCGGGAGGCGTCCACCGGCGCCTGGTTCCGCGACCACGGCAGCGGCGGCACCCTGAACGGCTGCGCGATCGACGCCGTGCAGACCGGGGTCATCGTCACCAAGGGCGCCGATCCGACGATCGAGCGGTGCGTGGTGACGAATCCGGCCGAGGCCGGGTTCTACGTGTCGGCGGAGGGCCGTGGGTCCTTCGTCGCCTGCCGGGTCACGGGCAGCGGCGGCTACGGCTTCCACGTCACGGACGGCTGCCGCACCGCTCTGCGCCGGTGCCGTACGGAGCGGTGCGCGCGCGGCGGGTACGAGTTCCCCGAGGAGGGCGTGGTCGCGGAGGAGTGCACCGGCGACGAGAGCGCGGTCCGCTCCTCCGTGCCGGACGCCGGGCCGGGCGGGACCGGCGCGGCGGCTGCGGCGGGCGGAGCGGTCCTGACGGGCGCGCCCGCGCCGGCCGGGCTGCTCGGTACGGTGCCGGGTCCCCGTGCCACCGTTCCCCCGGCGGAGCCGGCCGCCACGCCGGTGGCCGAGCCGCGCCCCTCGAAGGACGTCCTCGGCGAACTGGACGCGCTGGTGGGCCTGGAGAGCGTCAAGCACGAGGTGCGGACGCTCATCAACATGATCGAGGTGGGGCGGCGGCGCCAGGAGGCGGGCCTGAAGGCCGCGTCCGTCCGCCGTCATCTGGTCTTCACCGGCAACCCCGGCACGGGCAAGACCACGGTGGCGCGCCTCTACGGCGAGATCCTGGCCTCCCTGGGCGTTCTGGAGCGGGGGCACCTGGTGGAGGTCTCCCGGGTGGACCTGGTCGGTGAGCACATCGGCTCGACGGCGATCCGTACGCAGGAGGCGTTCGACCGGGCGCGTGGCGGGGTGCTGTTCGTGGACGAGGCGTACGCGCTGTCGCCGGAGGACTCGGGGCGCGACTTCGGGCGCGAGGCGATCGACACGCTGGTGAAGCTGATGGAGGACCACCGGGACGCGGTCGTGGTGATCGTCGCCGGGTACACCGCCGAGATGGAGCGGTTCCTCACCGTCAACCCGGGTGTGGCCTCGCGTTTCTCCCGGACCATCACCTTCGGGGACTACGAGCCGGAGGAGTTGCTGCGGATCGTCGGGCAGCAGGCGGACGAGCACGAGTACCGGCTCGCGCCGGGGACGGACGAAGCGCTCCTGACGTACTTCACCAAGCTGCCGAAGGGCCCGGCGTTCGGCAACGGGCGCACGGCCCGCCAGACCTTCGAGTCGATGGTGGAGCGGCACGCGGGCCGGGTCGCCGCGCTCACCGAGGCGAGCACGGACGACCTGACGCTGCTGTATCCGGAGGATCTGCCGGACCTGCCCTGAGGTCGGGGGCCGGCCGGGTCACCGCGGCGGGTGGGGCCGGTCGGGCGGCTGGGCCCGGGGGTGGCCGGGACGGCCGGAGTGGTCCGCGCGCTCGGCGGGGTCGCGCTGCCGGGGGACGGCCGGCAGGAGCCGGTCGAGGAGGGCGGTGCGGTGCTCGGCGAAGGCGGGATCGGCCTGGTAGTCGGAGTGGCCCAGGATCGGTTCCGGCAGCGGGTGGTCGCGGGTGCGTCCGTACGCCACCGGATCGAGGAGGACGGGCGCGTCGACGGCGGGCCTGCCGTCCTCGGCGGGGACCAGGACCGGCCCGCCGATGGGGTCGGTGGCCCGGTGGAGGTTGTGCCAGCAGTCGACGGTGCGGTGCAGGCCGCGCAGCGCCTCGGGCCCGAAGTAGGCGGGGAACCAGCGCCCGTAGAGCCGTTCCAGGGGCGATCCGTAGGTGAGGAGCGCCACCCGGCCCCGGGTCGTGGGCGGCAGCTGCCAGACGGCGGCCGCCGCGAGGACGCTGCCCTGGGAGTGGCCGGAGATGACGAGCCTGCCGCCGGTGCGCCGGGTCCAGGAGCTCATCCGCCAGGTGAGGTCGGGCACGGCCCGCTCGGCGTAGCAGGGCGGGGCGAAGGGATGGGCGGCGCGGGGCCAGAAGGTGCCGACGTCCCACAGGATGCCGATGGTGCGCCGGGCGGAGACGTCCCGGTAGGCACGGCGACCCCAGGTGACGAAGAGGAGGAAGCCGAAGCCGACCATCCAGGAGCCCAGGGCCTGCGTGGCGGAGGCGAGGGAGGCGACGGCGGGGTGCGCGCCGTCGAAGGCGCGGCCGGGCACGTTGCCGCTGGCCCAGGCGCCGACGACGGACGCCGCGCCGAGGAGGAGGGCGGTGGCGGAGACGACACCGACGAGCACCGGCGCCGCGTCCGTGAGCGAGGCGCGGGCCCGGCAGGCCGCGATCCGCGCCGTACGGACCGGGTCCGGCCGCTCGGCCCCGCGCTCGGCCGCGTAGTCGGCCTCCACGACGGCCCGCAGTCGCCGGGCGCCGCACGCGGTGCGGACGGCGAGGACGGCCGCCGGCACGGCGAGCAGCAGGATCAGGACGGGGATGACGGAGGCCTGCCAACTGAGCAGCACGGGCGGGCCGATCAGGGGGCCCTCCCCCATGCCGGGGGTGGCCGGGCCGTCGAGCCAGTCGGCGACGCGCTGGGCGACGCCGCCGGACATCACCCCGCCGAGCGCGCAGGCGAGCATGGCGACGGCGGGGCCGCCGAGCCCGCGCAGGACGGTCCGGGAGCGTGCGCCGCCGCTGTCGGCGTCCGTGGCGCCCGGGTGCGGGCCGGCGTTCCGGGGCGGCCGGCGCAGGAGGAGGGCGACCGCGCCGAGGGCGACGACGAGGCCGCCCTGCACCAGGGTGAGGGAGCCGAAGAAGGCGTCGCCGGGCAGGGTGCCGGTGGAGACGCTGCCGGGGCGGGACCAGGCCGAGTGGAGGGCGGCGAGCACCAGCAGGGCCAGCGAGGCGCCGGGGAGCCAGGCCACGAGGGCCCGCTCCAGGCGCAGGTCCAGGCGGTGTTCGCTGCGGCCCCGGCGGCAGACGACCCGCACGACGATCACCGCCAGGAGGGCGAGGACCACTTGGAGGGCCGCGCCGAGGGCCGCTCGCGCGCCCGTGTCGTGCCGGCCGGGCGCCGCGAGGAGGGCGGCGGTGACCGTGAGGAAGCCCGCGGCGGTGTGCGCGGCGCGGAGCCGGGCGACGATGCGCCGCCCGTACCAGAACCCGGGGCGTCCGAGCGGGGGCCGCGGCTCCTGGCGGGCGGCCCGGCCCCCGTCGGGACCGGGCGTGGGCGCGGAGCCGGAGCCGGGGGCGGACGCGGCGGAGGGTGCGGGGGCCTGGTCGTCGTGGCCGGTGGGCGGGCGCTGGGCCTCGTAGGCGCTCCACGTGCGGTGGGAGAGGTACCAGAGCAGGCCCACGAGGGCGGTGGGCAGCAGGGCGGCCGCGGCGAGCCGGCGGCCCGGCTGCGACCACCAGCCGCCGCGTTCCACGGAGAGGAAGCCCAGCCAGGAGTGGGCGTCGGCGCAGCCGGCGGCGCCGGCGCACTGCCAGGCCGTCAGATCGAGCGCGACCTCGCAGGCCGCGGCGGTGAGCAGGACGGTGAGGGTCAGGGCGACGAGCCGGACGAGGACCGCGTAGAGCCGGACGAGGCCGGGCCGGCGGCCCCGGGCGGGCGGACGCATCCAGTGCGCGAGGTTGACGACCATGAACGGCAGGAGCAGCAGCCACAACGCCCGGGCGCCGTCGCCGGAGGTGAGGTTGGACCAGCAGTACGCCTCCGGTACGGGTCCGGCCGCGAACCGCTCCGGGCTCAGCTCCGCGTGCCGGTCCTCGACCCGCCGGTACACGGCGGCGGTCCGGTCGCCGGTCACCCGTACGGTCCTGGGGTCGTCGAGCATGTCCTGAGGGGTGGCTCCGCCGACTCCGTGCACGAGGAGTTCGAGCGCCGCGCCCCCGCTGTCCGGGGCGGGTGTGGCAGGGGACACTGAGGGACTTCCTCTCGTGGATGGGAGGATGCGTCGTCGGGAACAGGATCGCGGAGTGCCGTGCCCGCGCGCACGCCTCTCACCGAATCCGACGCCCATCCCCTTGTCTCCTGCGGAAGGACCGGCCCCGGCGGTGACTGACAACCAGAACCTCCTCGCGGAGCAGCGGCGCGCCCTGATCCTCGAAGAGGTACGGCGGCGAGGCGGCGTGCGGGTCAACGAGCTGACCCGCCGGCTGAGCGTCTCGGACATGACGATCCGCCGGGACCTGGACGTCCTGGCCCGCCAGGGCGTGCTGGCCAAGGTGCACGGCGGGGCCGTGCCGGTCGTCGAGGCGAGCACGCACGAGCCCGGCTTCGAGGCCAAGTCGGTTCTGGAGCCGAGCGCCAAGGACGAGATCGCCCGCGCCGCGGCGGCGCTCGTGGCGCCCGGTTCGGCCGTCGCGCTGTCGGGCGGGACGACGACGTACGCCCTGGCGCGTCATCTGGTCGACGTGCCCGAGCTGACGGTGGTGACCAACTCGGTCCGGGTCGCCGACGTGTTCCACGAGGCGCGGCCGGCGGGGAGCGGCGGTGAGGCCCGGAGCGGGGCGCCGACGGTCGTCCTGACCGGTGGCGTGCGGACGCCGTCGGACGCGCTGGTCGGTCCGGTGGCGGACCGGGCGATCCGGTCCCTCCACTTCGACCTGCTGTTCCTGGGCGCGCACGGTCTCTCCGCGGAGGCCGGGCTCTCCACGCCCAACCTGGCCGAGGCGGAGACGAACCGGTGTCTGATGCGCTCGGCCCGCCGGGTGGTGGTGGTCGCCGACCACACCAAGTGGGGGACGGTGGGCCTGAGTTCCTTCGCGGGGCTGGACGAGGTCGACACCTGGGTCACCGACCGCGGGCTGGGCGCGGACCTCCGGGCGGAGGTCCTGGAGCACGTACCGGGCCTGGTCGTGGCGGGCGAGGAGCAGGCGTGACCCCCTTCCGGGTCGGGCGGGCCGTGCCCCTGCCGCCGGAGGAGGTCTGGCGCCGTCTGACGGACTGGCCGGCGCACGGCCGCCGGGTGCCGCTGACCCGGACGCGCGTGCTGACGCCCGGTGCGAACCGGGTGGGGACGCGTTTCACCGCGCGGACGGGGATCGGGAGGCTGGCCTTCGACGACCCGATGGAGGTGACCCGCTGGGAGCCGCCCGCCGGCGGACGGCCGGGGGTGTGCCGGCTGGAGAAGTCCGGCCGGGTGGTGCGCGGTTGGGCGCTCATCGAGGTCGCGGGGCTGCCGGGTGGCGGCTCGCGGGTGCGGTGGACGGAGGAGCTGTCCGTGCGCGGTGTGCCCCGGTTCCTCGACCCGGTGTCCGCGGCGGCGGGGCGGCTGCTGTTCGGCAGGGCGCTGGACGGGCTGCTGCGGGACTGAGTCCCCGGGCAGGGGGCCGCGTCGGCGCGGGCCGGGTGACCCGTCCGCGTACGGCGCGGGCCGGATCCCCCGACGGCCGCGGCCCGGGCGTCCGCGCCCGGCGCGGGCGGTCCACCGTGCCCGGGCCCGGCCGCCTCGCCGTGGCTCACCGCGCGTGCGGACGGATCCGGGCCCGGGTCCGCCAGGGGTCACTGCGGCCAGGCGCCCGTGGCGAGGAAGGTCTCGACGGCGGCGGCGTACGGGGCGATGTCGAGCCCCTGCTCGGCCAGCCAGGCGTCCGAGTAGTACTTGTCGAGGTAGCGGTCGCCGGGGTCGCAGATCAGGGTCACGACGCTGCCGGTGCGGCCCTGCGCCACCATCTCGGCCACGATCTTGAACGCGCTCCACAGCCCCGTGCCGGTGGAGCCGCCCGCCTTGCGGCCGATGGCGCCCTCCAGGGCGCGGACGGCGGCGACGCTGGCCGCGTCGGGCACCTTCATCATCCGGTCGATGGCGCCGGGCACGAAGCTGGGCTCCATGCGCGGCCGGCCGATGCCCTCGATGCGCGAGCCCCGGTCGGCGGTGGCGTGCGGGTCGCCCTGCGTCCAGCCGTCGAAGAAGCAGGAGTTCTCCGGGTCGGCGACACAGATGCGGGTGTCGTGCTGCATGTAGTGGACGTAGCGCGCGATGGTCGCCGAGGTGCCGCCGGTCCCGGCGGTGGCGACGATCCAGGCCGGCTCCGGGTACCGCTCGAGGCGCAGCTGCTGGTACATGGACTCGGCGATGTTGTTGTTGCCGCGCCAGTCGGTGGCGCGCTCGGCGTACGTGAACTGGTCCATGTAGTGGCCGCCGGTGCGCTCGGCGAGCGCCGCGGCCTCCTCGTACATCGTGCGCGAGTCGTCGACGAAGTGGCAGCTGCCGCCGTGGAACTCGATCAGGCGGCACTTCTCGGAGCTGGTGGTGCGGGGCATGACCGCGATGAAGGGGACGCCGACGAGCTTGGCGAAGTACGCCTCCGAGACGGCGGTGGAGCCGCTGGAGGCCTCGATGACGGGCCGGTCGGGCCGGATCCAGCCGTTGCAGAGCCCGTAGAGGAACAGCGAGCGGGCGAGGCGGTGCTTGAGGCTGCCGGTGGGGTGGGTGGACTCGTCCTTGAGGTAGAGGTCGATGCCCCACCGCTCGGGGAGCGGGAAACGCAGGAGGTGGGTGTCGGCGGAGCGGTTGGCGTCGGCCTGGACCTTGCGGACGGCCTCCTTCAGCCAGGTCCGGTACGCCGGGTCGCTGCGGTCGACGTCGACGGTGGGCGTCGCCGTGCAGGTGTCGGTGGCCGTCGTCGGCGCGGTCATCGGTGGCGCAGGGGTCGCGCTGTTCCGTGTGGTGTTCATCCGTCCCACTCCTCATGTGCTGCACCGGGGGTCTCCCCAGGCCGACGATACCCCTCTCACCTGGGCAAACGTTGCCTTTGGGGCGCCATAGGGATCACTTGTGGGCGGCGTACTGGTGCGGTGGCGAACGGCCCGGCACACTGGTAGCCGCAACCGGGTGAAAGGGGCGGATCGGCATGGCGAAGCCCGAGTTCAGCGCGAGGGGTGTACGGATCGCGCGGTGGCCGCGCTCACTGACGCGCGCGGGGGAGGTACGGATCGAGGACGGGCGGCTCGCGCTGTTGACGAGTTACGGCAGCGAGATCGACAGCGCCCCGGTCACGAAGGTGCGGGCCGGGCGCCCGTGGTTCGCGACGTCGGACGAGGCCGTGGCGACCGTGAACGGCACGCGCTACCGGCTCACGATGGACCGGGCGGCGACGGACGGAGGTGAGGCGGAGGGGACGGAGCGGTCCGGCCGCTTCCTGGCGGCGCTCAGGCGGGCGGCGGGCCGGAAGTCCTGAGGCCGGGCGGTCCGGGGCGGTCGGCGGGACCGGCCCGACGTGCCGGTCCGGTGCCGCCCCGCGGCGACGGCGTGGGCGCCGCCCGCGTACCTCTCGCGCGCCCTCCGGGGCAGGGGTGACCGTGGTGCCGTCCGGGGATCAGGCCTGCCCGCTCCCGGCCGCGAGTTGCGGCGGGGTGACGGGTGGTTCACGCTGGAACCACCTCACCGAGGGTTCACCGGCGGTGACAGAGCGTTCCGGTCGCCGCCTGCTGTACGCATGACAGATCCGAATCTTCGTCTTCTTACGACAACTTCGGGGAGTCGCCGCCGTGATCAGCGAGCCGAGCAGGTACTACGCGGTGGAGCTTCACGCCCTGCCGTCGCGGATCGGACAGATCCGCCGCATCGTCTCCGCCCATCTCCGCCATTGGCATCTCGACGCCCTGGTGGAACAGGCCGCGCTCGGCGTGACCGAGCTGCTGTCCAACGTCCACCGGCACGCGGAGCCCGACAAACGCTGCACCGTCGAGCTGCAACTGCTGCTCGACCGCCTCACCGTCTCGGTCCGGGACAACGACCCCCGGATCCCGGAGCCGATCGGCTTCGCGACCGGGTCCACCGCGGGTGCCGGGCTTCCTCCCACCACCCCCGGACGCTTCGCCGGGCTCGACGGGTTCGAGGAGCTGGCCACCTCCGGCCGGGGCCTCGCCATCGTCGGAGCCGTCAGTGAGAGCTGGGGCGTCCGCCCGTGCGGCACCGACGGCAAGGTCGTGTGGTTCACCCTCACGGCCCCCGCCGCCCCGACGCCGTCCCGTGTCACCGCCGAGGCCGTCCAGGGCTGCGCCGGCCCTCTCGCCGAGAGCCCCTTCGTCTCGTACGGCCGCTTCCCCGATGTGCCTCTGAGCACCCCGGCGGCGCCCCTCAGCAGTCCTCCGGACCCGGCCCGCACGCCGGCGGCGGTCCGCTGACGGACGCCTCGGGGACGCCCCTCACCCGGCCCGTCCGGTCCCGCCGGGCGGGCCGGTTCCGTGGCCCGAGCCGCGAGGAACCCGCTCGCCCGGCGTGACGGGGGCTCAGGCGGTGGCGACGAGGGTGAGGTAGGCGATGCCGAGGATGTCCCGGTAGCCGTTGAGCCAGCCGGACCGCTGCCGGTCGACCCGTTCACGGGTCTCGGCGGCGAGGGGATGGCCGGGGTTCGCCGCCAGCCACAGTTCCGTGTCGGAGCGGTAGCCGGACTCGAACTCCTCCCATTCGTCCCGGCTCGCCCGCTCGATCCACGCGGGCCGGAAGCCGGCCTCGATCGTCAGGTCCACGAGCGCGCCGAGGGAGAGGTGGTCGCCGGCCCGGGCGCCGGGCCACATGGCGGCCAGCTCGGTCTCGGTGGGGGTGCGTTCCCAGAATCCCTCCCCGAGGACGACCCGCCCGCCGGGGCGGACGAGCCGCCGCAGTTCGCGCAGCGCCGCGGCGGGGTCGTGCGGCTGCCCGGGGTCGCAGAGCGCCTGGCTGGACCCGAGGCAGAGGACGGCGTCGACGGGGCCGCGGCCGGTGCCGAGGGCGGACTCCTCGACGAAGGTGACGCGGTCGGCGAGTCCGCGCTCGCGGGCCAGGGTCCGGCCCCGGGCGAGGTCCTCCGCGTCGATGTCGATCCCGGTGCCCCGGGCGCCGGGGGCGGCGTCGAGGACGCGCAGCAGCAACTCCCCCCAGCCGCAGCCGATGTCGAGGACGTCGGCGGGTGCGGCGGCGGCGATCCGGTCGACGAGCCGGGCGGCCCGCGCCTCGGAGAGCGGGCCGTGGAAGGTGAGGCCGCCGAGGCGGGGAGGAAGGCTGGTGTCGCTCATGATCCGGAACGCTAACCGGTGACCGGGCTGCCGCGCGCGGGGTTTCCCGGGAGCGGGGGAGGGTTCGGGGGGCGGGCGGGACGGTCAGGGAGCGGGGTTCCCCGAGGCGCGGGTTCCCGGGAGCGGGGAGGGCCGGGGCGCCGTAGCCTGGCGGGATGTACTCCACCCGCGTCTCCCGCCGCGTGGCGGCCCCGCCGTCGGCCGTCTACCGGGCACTCCTGAATCCGGCGGCGGTCGCCCGCTGGCGGGTGCCGTACGGGATGACCGCCGAGGTGCACGTCTTCGAGGCCCGCGAGGGAGGCGCCTTCCGGGTCTCGCTCACCTACGGCGCGGACACGCCGGACGGCGCCGGCAAGTCGGACGCGCGCACGGACACGTACCACGGCCATTTCGTCGAACTGGTCCCGGACGAACGGGTCGTGGAAGCGGTCGAGTTCGAGACCGACGACCCCGCCCTCACCGGCACGATGACCCTGACGACCCTCCTCGTCCCCCTCCCGGGCGGAACGGAGGTCCGTGTCCTCCACGAGAACGTCCCCGACGCGATCCCCGCCGCCGACAACGAGACCGGCCTGCGCATGGCCCTGGACCGTCTCGCCGCCCTGGTCGAGAGCGGGAGCGGCACCCCGCCGGCCACTGCCTGAGTCCGGTGGCGGCCGGCCGTCGGCGACATCCGGCGCCCGTGATGGGACACTTCCGTCATGACGACGAGACGGCGGACTCAGGCGGAACGGGACGCGATCACGGTCGAGATCGGCTACGCGCTGTTCAGCGCGGTCCTCCTCGCCGCTCTCGTCCTCGCCGCGATCGCCGGCCCGGCGGCGGTCTGGGAACTGCCGAGGGCCGTCGAGAAGTCCCTGGTCGCCGCGGGGGCGGTGATCGGCGGCGTGCTGGGGGTGCTCCGCGTCGTCCACGTCCTGTGGCACCACGGGAAGCACCGGGAGAGGCTGTCCGCGGACGGCGCGGGCAGCCGTCCGGGGCACGACGCGGAGGGTGGAGAGGCGATGTCGTGATCGCCGGTCGCTCCGCCCCGCGCCCCGGTGCCGGGAGCGGCCCGCCGTCGCGCGGGGCAGGCCCCGCGGTCAGACGGGCGGCAGCAGATCGCTCTCGCTGAGGGTGTGGCTCAGCGGCGGCCAGAGGAAGTCCGTCTCCTCGTTCTCGCGCCGCCGCAGCCGGTAGAACGCGCGCCTCTGCTCGTCGTCGGCCGGCGCGAGACGCGCGCCGCCGGGGAGGTACGCGCATCCGTCCCGGAAGCCGACGAGCGTCCTCGACGTGCGGAACGTGACTCCGAGCCACCGGTTCTCCGCCGCCCGGCGGGCGGGGTCCAGGACGATCCTGTGTCTGAGCCGCCTGTTCGTGCCGAGGGAGAAGGCGACGACGCCGTGGTGGTCGAGGGGGATCTCGAACGTCTCTTCCCCGGGCTCCTTCGCCTCGAAGATCAGTTTCCTCGGCGGGCTCGCTTCGGGACGCTCGTAACAGGAGAAGACGGCGATGTACGAGTCGTCGGCCAGGTCGAGGGCCTGGTCCGAATGACCGCCCATGGTCGCGTACGCGTTCGTGTACGTCTCGATGAGCGCGTTGTTGAAGCCGACGGGAATCGCCGCGTGTTCCTGGATCCGCCGCGCCAGCCGTTCGTGCACGTCACGGAACCGCTGAGCCGGGCTGCCGTAGCGCGTGGTGGTACGGACGAGCGGTACACCGCCCGCCTCGTCCGGCCTGGTGAGTACGGCGCCCCGCCGGCCCTTTCCCACGTCCTCCCAGCGGACCGAGGCGAACAGTTCGGGAAAGAGGTTCTCCTCGGCGGGCAGGGCGCGCGAGAAGACGCCGTCCCGGGCGCTAGACGAGGGGGGCAAGGTAGTCTCCCGAGTTCATGCTGAAGCGGAACGCGTCGCCGTAGTCGACGAAGGACGAGCTCCTGTTCTCCTCGGCGTACAGCCGGCGCAGCTCGTTCATGCCGTCGGGGGTGGGCGGTCCGAGCCCGACCCTTCCTCCGGCCGTTTCGAGGAACGTCCGGCCGTCTCTGTGCACGGCTTCGGTCTTCGAACAGCGCACGACGTATCCGAGGCGGGTCGGGAGCTTGTCGGCGTCCAGGGCCGAGGGCCGGATCTCGTGCGTGTACAGGCGGTTGGTGGACAGCGGCATGAGGAACACGGAGCCCGGGTGGAGGGTCAGCGTGAACTGCGGGGGCAGCGCGAGCCCGTCGCTGTCCTCGGCCGGCTCCTTGAGGCGGAAGTGGAGTCGGGTGAGGGCGCTGATCGCCTTCACCCCGAGGTCGAAGGGGTCATCCGCCAGGGGGCTCACCTTGTCGAGCCCGTCGTAGAAGGTGCAGAAGGCCATGATGCCGTTGGCCGGCATGTCCTTGGTCTTGTCGGCGTGTGCCGAGATCCTGGCCTTGGACTGCTTGCGCTCCGCCGTGGCCCGGGTGTTGGGGTAGATCTGCGCCAGGACGTGATTCAGCGGTGCCTGGCCCCGGAAGACGGTGGCGGCCTCGCGGTTCAGAGCCTCGACGATGCGCGTGTCGGTCGGGCGGAAGTTTTCGGTGGGCCCCGAGAGATTCGTGGAGCACCGGAGCAGGCGGAACCGCAGTGCGTCGCCGTCGCGCGTGACGGGCGTCAGGTAGATGCCGCTGCGGCGGGCCGTTCCGGGTTTGGTGGACTCGGTGAGGGACTGGAAGGCGTGCTCGGCACGGATCCGTCCGAAGTGGTCGTCGCCGGGAGCGAAGAAGCGGCGGTAGTACACGCCGGCTCCGTGGACGCGGAGGGGAACCCGGCCCGGCCCGACGGAGGTCCAGGGCCCGCCGGCCTCCTCGTCGTCACCGTGTGACGGCTCCCGTACGGCGAACACCCGGTCGGCCGCGGCGAGCCGGCGGCTGTCGACCGCGGATGCGTCGCCCCACACGTATACGGTCTTCCCCGCGAGGTCGGTCACGCCGGAGGCCAGCTCCTCCGGTGTGACGGTGGCTCCGAGGAAGTCCCTGACCAGGTCGTGGTCCCGCGGCGGCGCGGGCGCGACCAAGAGGGTGTTCGTCGCGTCGACGCGGGCTTCCGGCTGTGTGGTGCGCATGAAACGGCCCCCCGTTCACGGATCCTACCGATGCCCCCACCATGGACACGGCAACGGCCCGTGCTTCTCCGCGCGTCGCAAGCGCGGGCGAAAGGAGCCGGACCGGTGAACCGTGATCGTCTCACGGCCGCGCGGTGAACGGGGCCAGGCCGTGTCTTTTGGATCAGGCCGGATCAGGGAGCGGCGTCTGGCGCCGTGCATCGCAAGGCGGAGGAGGGAGTCCATGCGGAGCATCGGCGACCGACGACAACGCAGCAAGGCGCGGTGCCAGGCGCCGCGAGCCCGGCAAGATCCGAAAGACACGGCCTAGGTGTATTGCTCACGAGCGTTGTTGACACACTGGTTTGGTCTTGATCATGGCGAAGACCTCCGGTGTGGTGGAGGTGTCTAGGCTTCACCGCACGGAGGTCTTCGTGTCCCACCGTAATGCCCGGCTGACCGTTCACGGCAGGCGGATACTGGTCGAACGTGTCCTGGCGGGCCGTCCCGTCGCGCATGTTGCCGCGGAGATGGGGATATCCCGTCCCACTGCCCACAAATGGGTCCGCCGCTGGCGGAGTGAGGGCGACGCGGGCCTGCACGACCGTTCCAGCCGGCCCCGCACGACACCGCACCGGACCTCCGCCGCCCTGGAGGCCCGGGTCTGCCGCCTGCGTTCCGAGCGCAAGCTCGGCCCCGCCCGGATCGGCCCGATCCTGGGCCTTCCCGCCTCGACCGTCCACCGCATCCTTCGCCGGCACAACCTGAACCGCCTCGCCTGGCTCGACCGGCCCACCGGCGAACCGATCCGACGCTACGAACGGGCCCGGCCCGGCGAACTGGTCCACGTCGACATCAAAAAGCTCGGCAACATCCCCGACGCCGGCGGCTGGCGAACCGTCGGCAGGACCGCCGGCGACCGTAATCGCCAGGCCACCACCACCGCACGCAAGAACTGCGCGCCGGTGATCGGCTACAGCTACATCCACTCGGCCGTCGACGACCACTCCCGCCTGGCCTACAGCGAGGTCCTGCCCGACGAACGCCAGCACACCGCCATCGCCTTCTGGCAACGCGCCAACGCGTTCTTCAACGCACACGGCATCACCGTCGAACGCGTCCTGACCGACAACGGCGCCTGCTACAAATCCAAGCTTTTCACCCAGACCCTCACCGCAGCCGGAATCGCCCACAAGAAGATCCGCCCCTACCGACCGCAGACCAACGGCAAGGTCGAACGCTTCAACCGCACCCTCCTCGACGAATGGGCCTACCTGAGGCCCTACACCTCGAACACCGAGCGCACCGAAGCCCTGGCAGACTTCCTCCACACCTACAACCACCACCGCTGCCACACCGCACTCAACGGACACCCACCCATCACCCGCGTCAACAACCCTGCGGGTCAATACACCTAGGGGGTGGCCGGTTCGCGCCCGAGGGCGGTGAGGGGGTCGTCGAGGACGGGCTGCCAGGCCAGTTCGGCCGCACCGACGAGGCTGTTGTGGTCGAGGGTGCACGGCAGGATCGGCACGCCCCCGCTGCGGCCCCACAGGCTGCGGTCGGCGACGACGGCGCGCAGGCGTTCGGGGTCGGCGTGCAGGAGTTCACGGTGCAGGCCGCCGAGGATGATCCGGTCCGGGTTGAGGATGTTCACCAGACCGGCCAGGCCGAGGCCGAGCCGGTCGATCAGTTCCTCGGTGGCGGCCCGTACGCCCGGATCGTCGGGGCTCGTACGCAGCAGGTCGCGCGCCTGCTGGAGCAGGGACACCTCGGGGCCGGGGTCGCGCCCGGCGACGGTGAGGAAGGCCAGCGGGTCGGTCTCGACGTCGAGACAGCCGCGGCTGCCGCAGTGGCAGGGGCGCCCTTCCGGATTGACGGTGAGGTGTCCGACCTCCAGGGCGAGGCCGGCGCTGCCGGTGTGGAGGCGGCCGTCGAGGACGAGCGCGCCACCGACGCCGCGGTGGCCGGTGGCCACGCAGAGCAGGTCGCGGGCGCCCCGGCCGGCACCGTGGCGGTGCTCGGCGAGCGCGGCGAGGTTCACGTCGTTGCCCGTGAAGGCGGGGCCCTCGATGCCGGCGGCCCGTACCCGCTCGGCGAAGATCTCCCGGACGGGCGCCCCGGCCGGCCAGGCGAGGTGGAGCGGGTTGAGCGCGGTGCCCTCGGGTTCCGCGACGGCGGACGGAGCGGCGAGACCGGCGCCCACGCAGCGGCGTCCGGTCTCGCGCAGCAGCGCCGCGCCCGCGTCGACGACCGCCCCGAGCACCTGGGCGGGGTCGGCGGAGACGGTGACGCAGCCGGGTGCGGTGGCCACGAGGGTGCCGCCGAGGCCGACGAGCGCGGCGCGGAAGCCGTCGGCGTGCACCTGGGCGGCGAGGGCGACGGGCCCCTTCTCGTCGACGGCGAGCCGGTGCGAGGGGCGGCCCTGCGAGCCGGCGGCGGCGCCGGGGTTGGAGTCGACCCGGATCAGACCGAGCGCCTCCAGCTCGGCGGCGACGGCCCCGGCGGTGGCCCGCGTCACCCCGAGTTCGGCGGTCAGAACGGCCCGGGTCGGCGCCCGGCCGGTGTGCACCAGTTCCAACGCGGGCCCGAGGGCGCTGCGTCCCCGGTCCAGCCGCGTGCGGGTCGTCGTCGCCTTGCCGTTCATGGGGGCGAGTCTCCCATGATCGGCAGGCCCTCGCGGTCCGGGGGCGGGTGGGGCCGCGGCGGGGCGGGGCCCGGTGCCGACGGCTCGGGCGGTGGGGCCCGTGCCCGGCCCTTCCCGTCCCGCCGGTTGAAAGCGGCACCCCGAGGCCCCTATCCTGAGTTTGTGCCGCTACTAAACAAAGTACGGACGGCCGCCTCGGGGGGCTTCGGCGGAGACACCGCCGCCCGCTCCCTGTCCCGCCTCCGCCTCGCCCTGACCCTGTTCTTCGCCCTCGACGGTTTCCTCTTCGCCGGCTGGGTGGTCCGGATCCCCGCCGTCAAGCAGCAGACGGGCGCGACGGCCGGCGACCTCGGCCTCGCGCTGCTCGGCGTGTCCGCCGGCGCCGTGATCACGATGACGCTGACCGGGCGGCTCTGCCGCCGTCACGGCAGTCACGCCGTCACCGTGGCGACCGCCGTCCTCCTGTCGCTCTCCGTCGCGCTGCCCGCCCTCACACGCTCGCCGCTCACGCTCGGCCTCGTCCTGCTCGTCTTCGGCGCCGCCTACGGCGGCATCAACGTCGCGATGAACAGCGCCGCCGTCGACCTGGTGGCCGCCCTGCGGCGGCCGGTGATGCCCAGCTTCCACGCCGCCTTCAGCCTCGGCGGCATGGTCGGGGCGGGGATCGGCGGTCTCCTGGCCGGCAGCCTCTCCCCCACCGCCCACCTGCTCGGGCTCACGGTCGCGGGGCTCGTCCTGACGGCCGCCGCCGGGCCCGTACTGCTGCGCCACCCCTGCCCCGCCCCTCCGGAAGCACGGCCGTCCCGGCCGGACGCGCCCACCACCACGCCGTCACCCGCAACCCGTCGGACCGTGCTGGTGTTCGGGGTGATCGCGCTGTGCACCGCGTACGGAGAAGGGGCGCTGGCCGACTGGGGGGCGCTGCACCTCGCGCAGGACCTGCACGCCCACCCGGGCGTGGCCGCGGCCGGTTACTCCGTCTTCGCCCTGACGATGACCGCCGGGCGGCTGTCCGGCACGCTGCTCCTGGAGCGGTTCGGCCAGACCCGCACCCTGGTCGCGGGCGGAATCACCGCCTCCGCCGGCATGCTCCTCGGGGCGCTCGCACCGACCGTGTGGGCCGCACTGCTCGGTTTCGCGGTGACCGGCCTCGGGCTCGCCAACATCTTCCCGGTCGCCGTCGCCCGCGCGGGCGCCCTCGCCGGACCCGGCGGGGTGGCGACCGCGTCCACCCTCGGCTACGGCGGGATGCTGCTGGGCCCCCCGTCGATCGGATTCCTCGCCGACTGGTTCTCCCTGCCGGTGGCACTCACCACCGTCGCCGCGCTGGCCGCCGGCGCCGCGGTGATGGGCTACGGAGCGCGCAACGCGGGCACCTCCCCGGCCGGTTGACCACCTCGCCCGCCTCGGCGGCCCCACCGCCCCCGCCCGTGTCCGAGGCCTGAGACGGATCACGGCTCGCCTCTTCCGCCGCGCGCCACGGCTGTCAGAATCCGGGCCATGGACATGATCGAGGAAAGCAGTGCCCCCGAGGGGACGATGAAGGTCGCGGAGCACATCGACGCGCTGGACGCGGCGGGACGGGCCCTGGCGGAGGCCGCCGCCGAGGCGGGCCCCGACGTGCCGGTGCCGACCTGCCCCGGGTGGCGGATCCGGGACCTGCTGCGGCACACCACGACCGTGCACCGCTGGGCCACCGCCTTCGTGGCCCAGGGGCACACCTCGTACCACCCCGCCCCACGTGAGCCGGAGCTCGACGGCGACGCCCTGCTCGCGCACTACCGCGAGGGACTGGACGGTCTCGTCGCGGCCCTCCGCGCGGCGCCGGAGGGGCTGGACTGCTGGACCTTCCTGCCGGCGCCGTCGCCCCTCGCGTTCTGGGCGCGGCGGCAGGCGCACGAGACGACCGTGCACCGCGCCGACGCCGAGTCCGCGCTCCCCACGGGCCCCGGCATGGTCGACCCGGTTCTCGCGGCCGACGGCATCGACGAGCTGCTGCGCGGTTTCCACGCCCGGGACCGCAGCCGCGTACGGACTCCCGAACCGCGCCTCCTGCGGGTACGCGCCACCGACACCGGTGACGTGTGGGCGGTGCGGCTCTCCGGCGACGCGCCCCGCACCGAGCGGACCGCGGTGGAACCCGGCGCCACCTTCGGGGAGCCGGCCGCCGACACGGAGCTGAGCGGGACCGCCGACCTGCTCTACCTGTACCTCTGGAACCGGCTGCCCGCCGACGCCGTGACGCTGACGGGGGACCCGGACCTCGCCGACCTGTGGCGCGAGACGTCGGCGATCACCTGGTCCTGAGCCGTCCGGGGCGGGCGGGCACGAGGAAGCGGGTCCCATCCGCCGACGGGACCCGCCCCTGGAATCCGCGAAGCCGCTCCGGCCCGGGGCGCGTTCGCCCCGGGCCCTCGGCCGTGTGATCTCTCAGCCGCCCCGGGTGAGCCGCGCTCAGCAGGACGCGGCGCGCTCGGAGTCGGTGACGGCCTTCGTCAGTTCGGCGAGCTGCGGCTTGAGCTGGTTGAGCCGGCCCTCCGACGACATCCGGTCGTCGTCGAGCGCGTCGACGGTCTGGTTGAACTTGCCGTACACCTTGTCCAGCCTGCCGGTGTCCACCGCAGCGCCGCCGGGCTCCTTGGCGCTCTCGCGGATGTCCTCCATGTCTCCGCTCATGTCCTCGCGGAGGTCCTCGATGTCCGCGTAGCTCGACGACGGGCCGAGCCGGGACATCTCCGACGCGTGCCCCTTGAGACCGGCCAGGTCCTCACAGACGGCGGGGCGCGAGGCGGCGCCGGTCGTGCTCGGGGCGGGGGCGGCGTCCCCGTCCCCGTCGTCGCCGCAGGCACTGAGAGTGAGGGCGGCGACGGCCGTGGCCGCCAGCAGGCCGGCGCTCACGGAACGCCGCCGCCGGACGCGCGCGGGACGGGTACTGGTCGTGTACGTGGTCATGCGACTGCCCTTCGTGACGCAGAGCCGCTGACGTGCGGCGGGTGTGAGGTGCGAGTGTCCGCGAAGGACGAGAGCAAACATCACCTCCGCCGACGACCACCCCCACGGGGCACCCGTCACGCCGCCTCCGCGCCCGTCCGGCCGGAACTCTCGGTGACGGAGGGCGCGTGGGCCCCGCTCCGGTACGGAGGCGGGGCGTCGGCCTTCGGAGGACGGGGCCCGGGGGCGCCGGGCAGGTCGCCGGACGAGCCGCGAGGGGCCCGGCCGTGGTCCGGTTCCACGACCGGTCACGCCTCGACGCGCGCCCGCGTACGCCGGGGCGCCGGCGCCCCGGCGATGGCCCGGTCGCGCGCCCGCGGGCACCGGCCCGGACCCGTGCCCCGGACTGCGCGGGGGCGGGCCTGTGCACACGCCCCCGCCCGTACCCCGGACTGCCCGGGGGCGGCCCGGTGCGCGCGTCCCCGCCCGGCGTGCTCGGGCCGGTCCGCGGGGCCCCGCTCCCGGCGGCGCCGCCCTACGCGTTCTCCGCCGTGCCCGTGTCCCCCGTCGTCCCGGCGGTCCCCGTGCTCCCGGCGACCCCGTCGTCCTGCCCCTTCGCGCCGCTCCCGTCGTCCCCGGACCGCTCCGAGCCGTCCTGCGCGCGGGGCGGGACGCCGCGCCCTGCCGGACCGTGGCCCGCCGAGGTGTCCATCCGGCGGTCGAGGACCTCGAGGGCCCGGCGGGCCAGGCCGTTGGAGCGGACCATGCCGCCGAGGGTGGCCGAACCGCGCGTGATGTCGGTGAAGGCCTTCCAGGCCGGCCGGACACCGGTGATGACCGCGTGCAGGAGCCCCGGGCGCCGCTCGAAGACGGCGAGCATCCGGCGCCCGACCGCCATCTCCACGCCGAGGCCCGCCTTGATGGCGAACGCGTAGTTGAGCGCCTGCCGGCGGGCGTCCACCGCGTCGTTCGCCTCGGCGACCCGTACCGCCCACTCACCCGCGAGCCGGCCGGAGCGGAGCGCGTACGAGATCCCCTCACGGGTCCACGGCTCGAGCAGTCCGGCCGCGTCCCCGCAGACGAGGACGCGGCCCCGGGACAGCGGCGAGTCGTCGGTGCGGCAGCGCGTCAGGTGGCCGGAGGAGATCGTGGGCTCGAAGCCGGCGAGGCCGAGCCGGGCGACGAAGTCCTCCAGGTACCGCTTCGTGGCCGCGCCCTCGCCGCGCGCCGAGATCACGCCGACCGTCAGTGTGTCCCCCTTGGGGAAGACCCAGCCGTAACTGCCGGGCATGGGGCCCCAGTCGATGAGGACGCGGCCCTTCCAGTCCTCCGCCACCGACGGCGGGACCGGGATCTCCGACTCCAGACCGAGGTCGACCTGGCCGAGCTTCACCCCCACATGGGCGCCTATCCGGCCGGCACTGCCGTCGGCGCCCACGACCGCCCGCGCGAGGACTCTCTCGCCGCCCGCGAGGACGACGGCGGCGGTACGCCGGTCGGGGACGGCGGGGCCGTGCTGCTCCACCCGGGTCACGGCGACCCCGGTCCGCAGCTCGGCGCCCGCCTTCTGGGCGTGCTCCACGAGCTGCGCGTCGAACTCGGGCCGGTTGACCAGGCCGAACAGCATCCGGCGCGAACGGCGGGTGCGGGCGAAGCGGCCGTTCAGGGAGAAGGTGACGGCGTGCACCCGGTCCAGCAGGGGAAGTTCGAAACCGGGCGGGAGCGAGTCGCGCGACGGACCGATGATGCCGCCGCCGCAGGTCTTGTAGCGGGGCAGTTCGGCCTTCTCCAGGAGCAGTACCCGGCGCCCGGCGACGGCGGCCGCGTAGGCGGCGGAGGCGCCGGCCGGACCGGCGCCGACGACCACGACGTCCCAGATCCGGTCCGCTGACGTCCCGTCCGCCGCGTCGGCGTCCCGCACGGCCTCCCTCTCCTGCCCCGCTCCGGGCGCCGGATCGGGTGTCGTGCCCGCGGGCTCGGCAGCCACGGGATCGGTGTGCTCCGGACCGGTGTTCTCTGCGTGCTCGCTGCTCACGGTGTGCTTCTGCTCCTGATCCGACCGGTGGTCTGCTCTGTCCGCATCCTACGGCTCGGTAGCCGGGGCCCCACCGTAGGATCGGCGGTGCGTTCGACGTACCACGACATGCGCCGAACGCCTCCACACCGTCGTAACGTCGCACCCACCAGGAGCGTGCCCATGACCTCCCACCCGATCGCCGAGACCGTCCGGTCCCTGATGCCGCGGGCCAAGGCCGAGCTGGCGGAACTGGTCGCCTTCGAGTCGGTGGCGGACGAGGCCGTGGCCCCCCGCAGCGAGTGCGAGGCGGCCGCGAACTGGGTGGCCGGCGCGCTGCGGGCCGAGGGCTTCGAGGACGTCGCGCTCCTCGACACCCCCGACGGTTCGCAGTCGGTGTACGGCATCCTGCCCGGTCCGGCCGGCGCGCCGACCGTCCTCCTCTACGCGCACTACGACGTGCAGCCGAAGCTGGACGAGTCCGCCTGGCTCAGCCCGCCGTTCGAGCTGACCGAGCGTGACGGCCGCTGGTACGGGCGCGGCGCCGCCGACTGCAAGGGCGGCGTCGTGATGCACCTGCTGGCGCTGCGCGCCCTGAAGGCCAACGGCGGTGTGCCGGTGACGGTCAAGGTGATCGTCGAGGGCTCGGAGGAGCAGGGCACGGGCGGCCTGGAGCGGTACGCGGAGCAGCACCCCGAGCTGCTGGCCGCCGACGCGATCGTCATCGGCGACGCGGGCAACTTCCGGGTGGGGCTGCCGACGGTGACGGCGACGCTGCGCGGCATGACGATGATCCGGGTGCGGATCGACACCCTGCAGGGCAACCTGCACTCCGGGCAGTTCGGCGGCGCCGCCCCGGACGCACTGGCCGCGCTGATCCGGGTGCTGGACTCGCTGCGGGACGAGACCGGGGCCACGGCCGTCGACGGTCTGGCGCACGACACGGTGTGGGAGGGCCTGCAGTACCCGGAGGAGGACTTCCGCCAGGACGCCAAGGTGCTGTCCGGCGTGGACCTGCCGGGCACCGGCACGGTCGCGGACCGGATCTGGGCCCGGCCGGCCGTGACGGTCGTCGGCATCGACTGCCACCCGGTGGCCGGCGCGACGCCGTCGATCCCGTCGACCGCCCGCGCGCAGATCAGCCTGCGGGTGCCGCCGGGCCAGGACGCGGCGGAGGCGACGAAGCTGCTGTACGCCCACATCGAGAAGCACACCCCGTGGAACGCGCGCGTGAGCTTCGAGCAGGTCGGACAGGGCCAGGCGTTCCAGGCGGACACGTCGAGCCCCGCGTACGCGTCGATGGCCGAGGCGATGCGGATCGCGTACCCGGGCCAGGAGATGCAGGCGGCGGGCATGGGCGGGTCGATCCCGCTGTGCAACACGCTGGCCTCGCTGTACCCGGAGTCGGAGATCCTGCTCATCGGTCTGAGCGAGCCGGAGGCGCAGATCCACGCGCCGAACGAGTCGGTCTCGCCGGAGGAGCTGGAGCGCCTGTCGGTGGCCGAGGCGCACTTCCTCGTCAACTACGCCCGGTCGAAGCGAGCCTGACGAACCGCCGGGCGGCGGAGCTGCACCGGCGGTTCCGCGCTGGGCGAAGCTCGCCGAGAGCGTAGAACCGGGGGGCGGACCCGCGCGGACGCGTAGGTTCGCCCCATGGAACTCACCAGGATCACCCCGCGGTTGCATCTGCTCGACTTCACCATCGGCCAGGCCTATCTGTGGCGGGACGGCGGGCCGGAACAGGGGGCCCCGGACACGGAGCTGACGCTCGTGGACGCCGGCTGGGCCGGTTCGGCGGACCGGACGACGGCGGCGATACGGGCGGCGGGCCTGGACCCGGACGCGCTGCGGCGGATCGTGCTCACCCACTGCCACCGGGACCACGTGGGCGCGGCGCAGGAGCTGGCGGACCGGCACGGTGCCGAGATCGTCGCCCACCGCCTGGACGCCCCGGTGGTCCGGGGCGAGGCACCGGTCCCCGAGCCGGACCTGCTCGACTGGGAGATCCCGCTGTACGAGCACGGTCTGACCGTCCCGGAGGCGCCGCCCACGCGGGTCGACCGGGAGGTGGAGGACGGTGACGAACTCGGCTTCGGCGACGGGGCCGTGGCCGTCCACCTTCCCGGTCACACGCCCGGATCCATGGCCGTGCACCTCCCCCGGCACGGCGTCCTGCTCGCCGGGGACACGGTGGCGTCGGTGCGGGGCGTGACGTTCGGCGTCTTCCACGTGGACCGGGCGCTCGCCCTGGACTCGATGCGCCGCCTCGCGGGGCTCCGGCCCTCGGTGCTGTGCTGCGGCCACGGCGCGCCCGTGACCTCGGACGCGGCGGACCAGCTGGCGGCGGCTGCCGCGAGCGCGACCGCCTGAGCACCGGGCCGCGTCGGCGGGGGCCCGGAGCTCAGCCGGCCCCTGCCGGCCGGACCGCCCGTCAGCCCACCGGTACGCCCGCCTCCAGGTTGAGCACCGTGCCCTGTTCGCGGGCGCGCAGGGCCCAGCGGAGGCGGTCGTAGCGGACAGGGGGCAGGAGGTCGGCGGCCTCGGACTCGGTGACGAAGCGCCAGGCACGCAGTTCGGCTCCCGGGAGGCGGAGGCGGGCCGTGTCGGCCGCGTCGAGACGGCCGCCGTCGTACAGCAGGCGCATCCCGCCGAAGCCGGGCGGCTTCGGCCGTTCCCAGTCGACCAGCAACAGCCGGGGTACGGCGTCGAGGTGGAGTCCTATCTCCTCGGCGACCTCCCGCATCCCGGCGCGGGCGGGCGGTTCACCGGACTCGACGACACCGCCCGGGAACTCCCAGCCGGGCTTGTAGGTGGGGTCCACGAGCAGGACGCGGTCCTGCGCGTCGAAGAGGAGGACACCGGCGGCGAGGGTCTCCCGCGTCGGCTCGGGTGTCTGGACGATGCCGCAGGGCGTGGCCCGGCCGGCCAGGACCGCGTCGGCGACGGCCCGGGCGGCCTCGGCCGGGGTGAGCGACGAGTTGTCGACGGTGTACGCGTCGGCGGTGAGCCAGCCGAGAGCCTCCCGGTAGGGAGCGATGTGGCCGTGGCACCAGCGGCGTACCCGCGCGTCGGCCTCGGGGTCACCGTGCTCGGAGCGGCCGTCGATCCGCTTCCGCAGGATCGTTTCCTCCGGGGCGAGCAGGACGTGCCGTACGTCGATGCGGCGGGCGGCGAGCCCGCCGAAGATCTCGTCCCGGTACTCCTGCCGCAGCAGGGTCATCGGGACGACCAGCACGCCGCCGACCTCGGCGAGCAGGGCGGCGGCGGTGTCGACCACCAGGCGGCGCCAGATGGGCAGATCCTGGAAGTCCTCGACCTCGGCGAGCCGCCGGGGCGGAAGCAGGGTGCTCAGGGCCCCGCCGACGTGCTCCGGGTCGAAGACGGTGCTGTGCGGGATCAGTCCGACCAGTTCACGCGCGGTCGTGGACTTCCCCGCGCCGAACGTCCCGTTGATCCAGACGATCACGTGTCCCCCTTTGTCGACAGGCCCCCAGTGGATTGCCCGCACCACCCTGCCACGGAAACCACCGGCCGGGCCTCCGGCGGCGCTTCCGTGGGGGTCCCACCGGCGCAGGCGCCCCCCGCACCGGCGCGTGCGCGGTCCTCGGGCGCCCCCTCGCACGCCGGTACGCGCGCCCCTGGAACCGGCCCCCGCCGGGCGCACGCCCCCGGCTCCCGGGCGCCCGCCCGGCGGGAGCCCGCGCGGACCGGACCGGCCCGCTCCGTCAGCTCGCGGCGGAGGAGCGGGGCGTACGGGCCGCCGCCGCTGCGCCCAGGAGCCCGGCGTCGGTGCCGGTCCGGGCCGGAACGGCCGTCAGGCCACGGACGAAGGAGAGCGCGGCGTACGTGGCGAGGTGACGGCGCAGGGGGCCGAAGAGGATCTCGCCCGCGCCCGCCACGCCGCCGCCGACGACCGCGATGTCGACCTCCACGAGGGTCGCCGTGGCGGCGATGCCGGCCGCGAGGGCGCGGGCGGCGCGGTCGAAGGAGTCGAGGGCGACGGGGTCGCCGGCGCGGGCGGCGGTCGCCACGGCCGCGGCGGAGGTGTCGCCGTCCGGGCCGGGGCGCCAGCCGTTCTCCAGGGCACGGCGGGCGATGTGCGGCCCGCTGGCGAGGCGTTCGACGCAGCCGCGGCCGCCGCAGGCGCAGGGCTCGCCGTCCAGGTCGACGCTGATGTGCCCGAGGTGACCGGCGTTGCCGGTGGGGCCCGGGTGCACGCGGCCGTCGAGGACCAGGCCGCCCCCGACGCCCGTGGAGACCACCAGGCAGAGGGCGTTGTCGTGCCCGCGGGCCGCACCGAGCCAGTGTTCGGCCGCGGTCATGGCCACACCGTCGCCGACGAGGGTGACGGGGCGTCCGCCGGTGGACCGGTGGACCCGCTCGACCAGGGGGAAGTCGCGCCAGCCCGGCACGTTCACGGGACTGACGGTGCCCCGGAAGGCGTCCACGGGGCCCGCGCTGCCGATGCCGACCGCGCCGGCTCCCGACCAGAGCGGCGACTCGGCCAGGCCGGCGAGGACCTCCTCGACCGTCTTCATCACCGTCTCGCCGTCCTCCCGCGCGGGCGTCGGCCGCTGGACCCGGGCCCTGATCCGCCCGGTGTCGTCGACCAGCGCGCCGGCGATCTTGGTGCCGCCGATGTCGAGCGCGGCGACGAGACCGGGGGCGGGGCCGCCGGCGAGGCGGGGTTCCGCGGCGGAGTCGGTGTGCATGGGCGGGCGGTCTCCAGTCGGCGGCGGGAACGGGGACGGAAAGGTGCTCCGTACAGTCTGTCCCGTCGTGACAACGTTGTCCAGGCCCTATGCTCGACCGGACGGCCCCCGATGGGGCCGCCCGCCCCGCCCCCGACCGACCGGAGGAACCGCGCACCGTGGCCGAGACCGCCCGCCGCCCCGACCGCCGCTACGGAAACCGGCCCACGATGAAGGACGTCGCCGCACGGGCCGGTGTCGGCCTGAAGACGGTCTCCCGGGTCGTCAACGGCGAACCGGGCGTCACCCCCGACACCGAACGGCGGGTGCAGGAGGCCATCGAGGCGCTCGGTTTCCGCCGCAACGACAGCGCGCGGGTGCTGCGCAAGGGACGGACCGCCACCGTGGGGCTGGTCCTGGAGGATCTCGCCGACCCGTTCTACGGGCCGCTCAGCCGCGCGGTCGAGGAGGTGGCCCGCGCACACGGCGCCCTGCTGATCAACGGATCAAGCGCCGAGGACCCGGAGCGGGAGCAGGAGTTGGCGCTGGCGCTCTGCGCCCGGCGGGTCGACGGTCTCATCGTCATCCCGGCGGGCGGCGACCACCGCTATCTGGAACCGGAGATCCGCGCCGGTGTCGCCACCGTCTTCGTGGACCGCCCGGCCGGGCGGATCGAGGCCGACGCCGTCCTCTCGGACAGCTTCGGCGGCGCGCGCGACGGCGTCGCTCACCTCGTCGCGCAGGGCCACCGCCGGATCGGCTTCGTCGGCGACCGCCCCCGCATCCACACCGCCGCCGAGCGGCTGCGCGGCTACCGGGCGGCGATGGAGGACGCGGGCCTGCCCGTCGACGACGCCTGGGTGTCGCTCGGTCCGACGGACCCGGAGCGGGTCCGCGGCGCGGTCGAGGAGATGCTGGCGGCGCCCGAGCCGGTCACGGCCCTGTTCGCGGGCAACAACCGGGTCACCGTGACGGCGGTCCGCACCCTCGCGGCGCGGCCCCGGCCGGTCGCCCTGGTCGGCTTCGACGACATCGAACTCGCCGACCTGCTCGGCATCACCGTCGTCGCCCAGGACGCGGCCGCCCTCGGCCGCACGGCGGCGGAGCGCCTCTTCCGCCGCCTCGACGGCGCCGACGAGCCCCCGGCCCGCACGGTCCTCGGTACGACCCTCGTCCCCCGGGGCTCGGGCGAGATCCCGCCGCCGGCCTGACCGGCGGCCCGGCGCCGGGTCCCCGCCCGATCAGCAGACGGGCAGGCCCGGCACGGGCGCGTCGTTGTCGCCGCCCTGGATGTAGACGACGCTGAAGTACACGTCCGTGTTGCCGCTGTCGTCGTCGGTCTTCGCCCACCAGACGTTGGTCCACTGGCCGGACGTCTCGCGGCGGCCGAGGTCGGCCTGGCAGGAGAAGTAGTTGACGCCCGCGTTGAGGATGCCCCGGGGGGTGCCGTCCTGGCTGTACGTCTTCTCGGTGCGCCACACGGTGCAGTCGTAGCGGCCGTCGGCGCGCGGGTGGCAGGCGGGTGCCTGGGGCGTGGGTGAGCCGCCGCCCGTGGTGGAGGTCCCGCCGGAGGCGCCGCCGGTCGAACCGCCGGTCGCCCCTCCTGTCGTACCGCCGCTCGTCCCGCCGGTGCCGCCCCCGGACGTGCCCGCGCCCCCGGTGGTGCCGTCCGTGCCGCCGGAGCCGCCGGAACCCGTGCCGCCGTCCGTGCCCGCGCCGGCCGTGGCGCCCTTGCCGGGGACGGGCGGGCCCGAGGGGGCGGAGGTCGAGGGCGAGGGCGTCGTGGCGGAGGCGCCGGGCGACGTGGTGCCGGTCGTCGACGGGGTCACGGTGGGGGGTGTGGCGCTCGCCCCGGGCGTGAGGGAGCCGGCGTCCAGGGCGCGGCCCGGGTCCTCGCCGGGAGCGGGCGGGACCTGGCCGC
Organism: Streptomyces sp. NPDC012827; assembly: GCF_042900905.1. NCBI lineage: Bacteria > Bacillati > Actinomycetota > Actinomycetes > Kitasatosporales > Streptomycetaceae > Streptomyces > Streptomyces sp. NPDC012827. The sequence continues at coordinate 214,349 of NZ_JBIBBY010000006.1, forward strand.
CGGCGACGTGGCCGGCCGGGGCCGCGGTCTCGCGTTCGACCAGGGCGTACGTCACGCCGCCGCCCGCGAGCAGGACGGCGGCGACGGCCGCCGCGATCAGGGGCGTCGAGCGCTTCCTCGCGGCAGGGGGCGCGGGACGCGCGGGGGCCGTCTCGGGCCCGGTGGGTCCGGGAAGGCCGGGGCCGGTGACCGGAGGAACCGCCGGGCCGGCGGGTCCGAAGCCACCTCCGCCCGGCCCGGCGAGGGGTGCGGGGCCGAAGCCGCCGCTCCCGGGCGACGGGACGGGCGCGGGACCGAAGCCTCCGCTGTCCGGGCCGCCGAGGGGCGCGGGGCCGAAGCCGGCGGGCGCACCGGCACCGTACGGCGAGGCCGGCGAACCCTCCGCGCCCTGTCCGTGCGGCGTGTTCGGCGCTGTGGGGGCGTCGTGCCCGTGCGGGTCCGCGCCGGGGGTCTCCCGGCCCTCGGCGACCGCCGCCAGCAGGCGGGCCGCCGTCCGCGCGTCGGGGCGGCGGTCCGGGTCCTTCTCCATGAGGAGGCGCAGTACGGGTGCGAGGGGGCCCGCCCGGTGCGATGCGGGCAGCGGTTCGACCACGATGGCGTTGAGGGTGGACCAGGTCGACGTACGGCGGAACGGGGAGGCCCCCTCGACCGCCGCGTACAGCGTGGCGCCGACGGCCCACACGTCGGAGGCGGGGCCGGGCTGACGGCCCTGGGCCCGCTCCGGTGCCAGGTAGTCCAGGGAGCCGACGATCTCGCCGCTGCGGGTGAGGTGGGTGGCGGAGCCGTCGCCGGGGTCCTCCATGGTGGCGATGCCGAAGTCGGTGAGGACGACCCGGCCGCCCCGGTCGAGGAGGACGTTGCCGGGCTTCACGTCGCGGTGGAGCACCCCGGCGTCGTGGGCGGCCGCCAGCGCCTCCAGGACGGCGGCGCCGATCCCGGCGGCTTCCCGGGGGTCGAGGGCCCCGCGCTCGCCGAGGACGCCGTCGAGGGAGGGGCCGTCGACCAGCTCCATGACGATGACGGGACGGCCCTCGTGCTCGGTCACGTCGTGGACGGCGACGACCCCGGGGTGCCGGACCCGCGCCGCGGCCCGCGCCTCGCGCTGCATCCGCAGGCGCAGGTCCGCGAGTTCAGGACCCGAGGAGTCGTTGTAGGCGCGCAGTTCCTTGACGGCCACCTCGCGGCCGAGGACCTCGTCCACGGCACGCCAGACGACGCCCATTCCGCCGCGGCCCAGCTGCGCCACGATCCGGTAGCGGCCGGCCAGCCGCTCGTACTCCCCCGAAGCCGAAGACACCGATGCCCCGTTCCCTGTCGTCCACGATCAACGCGTCACAGAGTACGGGGCGCTGGTGGCGGCTCCGGCGTCGGCCGCCCGGCCGTTACGCCGCTGTTGCCGAGCGGCGGCGCCGCCCGGCGGCCGGGGCCGTCGTCAGGACGGGGCGCCCCCGGCGGGAGGCGCTGCCGCGCGGCCGCGAACGGGAAGGCCACGCCCGCCCGCGCGGTCTACTGCGCCGTCGCCGTGAGGTCACCGCGGCGCGGGGCGGCGAAGCGCGCGAGGTCGGCCCGGGTCATGCCGGTGAGGGCGTCGACCTCGGCGGTGTCGAGGGCGCCGCAGTCGATGCCGCGCAGCAGGTAGGAGGAGAGGGCCTTGGCGGTGGCCGGCTCGTCCATGACGTCGCCGCCCGCGTGGTTGGCGTAGGCGGAGAGGCGCTTGGCGGCGGTCTCGAAACCCTCGCGGTAGAAGGCGAAGACGGCGGCGTACCGGGTGGGGATGTGGCCCGGGTGCATGTCCCAGCCCTGGTAGTAGGCCCGGGCGAGGGCGCGGCGGGTGAGGCCGTAGTGCAGGCGCCAGGCCTCGTGGACGTGGGCGGTGGAGCCGACGGGCAGCACGTTGGTGGAGCCGTCGGAGACCCGTACGCCGGTGCCCGCGGCGGCCACCTGCATGATCGCCTTGGCGTGGTCGGCGGCGGGGTGGTCGCTGGCCTGGTAGGCGGCGGAGACGCCGAGGCAGGCGCTGTAGTCGAAGGTGCCGTAGTGGAGGCCGGTGGCGCGGCCCTCGGCGGCGCCGATCATGCGGGCGACGGCGGCGGTGCCGTCGGCGGCGAGGATGGCCTGGCTGGTCTCGATCTGGATCTCGAAGCCGAGGCGGCCGGCGTCGAGGCCGTGGGCCTGCTCGAAGGCCTCGAGGAGGCGGACGAAGGCGGAGACCTGCTCGGGGTAGGTGACCTTGGGAAGGGTGAGGACGAGGCCGTCGGGGAGGCCGCCGTTCTCCAGGAGGCCGGTGAGGAAGACGTCGGTGGTGCGGATGCCGCGGTCGCGGACGGCGGCCTCCATGCACTTCATGCGGATGCCCATGTACGGGGCGGCGGTCCCGCCGGCGTACGCCTCCGCGACGAGGCGGGCGGCGCGGGCGGCGTCCTGGTCCTCGTCCTGGCCGCCGTAGCCGTCCTCGAAGTCGACGCGGAGGTCCTCGATCGGTTCGCGCTCCAGCTTGGCGCGGACGCGGCCGTACACGTCCTCGGCGAGGTCGTCGGAGAGGCCGAGGACCGCGGCGAAGGAGGCGGCGTCGGGGGCGTGCTCGTCGAGGGCGGCCAGCGCCTGGTCACCCCAGGAGCGGATGGTTCCGGCGTCGAAGAGGTTGCCGGGGACGTAGACGGTGTGGACGGGCTGGCGGGTGCCGGGGTCGCCCGGGTAGCGGCGGTCGAGTTCGGCGTCCACCGCGGCGAGGGAGGCGCTGATGTCCTCGCTGACCGCGCCCGCGAGGCTCGTCGACACCTTCTCCTGCTGACCCATCCCACATCCTCCTGTTTTCCGCTGCACGGAATCAACAATCCGTATAGCGAAGTTAGTAGTCCGCCGGGACTCGCGTCAATGGTTGTCCGAAACGGCCGGGGGCCGCACGGCGACAGATCGCCGTGCGGCCCCCGGGACCACTGGAACCGCAGGTCATCAGCCCTTGCGGGTCTTGATCTCCTCGGTCAGCTGCGGGACGACCTCGAAGAGGTCGCCCACGACGCCGTAGTCGACGAGGTCGAAGATCGGCGCCTCGGCGTCCTTGTTGATCGCGACGATCGTCTTCGACGTCTGCATGCCGGCGCGGTGCTGGATCGCGCCGGAGATGCCGGAGGCGATGTACAGCTGCGGCGACACGCTCTTGCCGGTCTGGCCGACCTGGCTGGAGTGCGGGTACCAGCCGGCGTCGACGGCGGCGCGGGAGGCGCCGACGGCCGCGCCGAGCGAGTCGGCGAGCGCCTCGATGACCGCGAAGTTCTCGGCACCGTTGACGCCGCGGCCACCGGAGACGACGATCGCGGCCTCGGTCAGCTCCGGGCGGCCGGTGGACTCGCGCGGGGTGCGGGCGGTCACCTTCGTGCCGGTCGCGAGCGCGCCGAAGGACACCGACAGGGCCTCCACCGTGCCGGCGGCCGGGGCGGCCTCGACGGGAGCCGAGTTCGGCTTGACCGTGATGACCGGAGTGCCCTTGGAGACACGGGACTTGGTGGTGTACGAGGCGGCGAACGCGGACTGCGTCGCGACCGGGCCCTCGTCACCGGCCTCGAGGTCCACGGCGTCGGTGATCAGGCCGGAGCCGATGCGGACGGCGAGGCGGGCGGCGATCTCCTTGGCCTCCGCGGAGGAGGGCACCAGGACGGCGGCCGGCGAGACGGCCTCGTAGGCGGCCTGCAGCGCGTCGACCTTCGGGACGACGAGGTAGTCGGCGAACTCGGGCGCGTCGGCGGTGAGGACCTTCACGGCGCCGTGCTCGGCGAGCGCGGCGGCGGTGTCGGCGGCGCCGTTGCCCAGCGCGACGGCGACGGGCTCGCCGAGGCGGCGGGCCAGCGTCAGCAGCTCCAGGGTGGGCTTGCGGACGGCTCCGTCGACGTGGTCGACGTAGACGAGAATCTCAGCCATGGGACTTCTCCTGCGAACGAAAGGGGGCGGTCTGGGGGCTCGCGCGAGCCTCAGATGAACTTCTGGCTCGCGAGGAACTCGGCCAGCTGCTTGCCGCCGTCGCCCTCGTCCTTGACGATCGTGCCCGCGGTGCGCGCCGGACGCTCGGCGGCCGAGTCGACCGCGGTCCAGGCGCCGGCCAGACCGACCTCGTCGGCCTCGATGTCGAGGTCGGAGAGGTCCAGGGACTCCACCGGCTTCTTCTTCGCGGCCATGATGCCCTTGAAGGACGGGTAGCGGGCCTCGCCCGACTGGTCCGTCACGGAGACCACGGCCGGGAGCGCGGCCTCGAGCTGCTCGGAGGCGGCGTCGCCGTCGCGGCGGCCGGTGACCTTGCCGTCCTCGACCTTGACCTCGGAGAGCAGGGTGACCTGCGGGACGCCCAGGCGCTCGGCCAGGATCGCGGGCAGGACGCCCATGGTGCCGTCGGTGGAGGCCATGCCGGCGATGACGATGTCGTAGCCCGTCTTCTCGATGGCCTTGGCGAGGACCAGCGAGGTGCCCATGACGTCGGTGCCGTGCAGGTCGTCGTCCTCGACGTGGACGGCCTTGTCGGCGCCCATGGACAGCGCCTTGCGCAGCGCGTCCTTGGCGTCCTCGGGGCCGACCGTCAGCACGGTGACCTCGGCGTCGTCCGCCTCCTCGGCGATCTGCAGCGCCTGCTCGACCGCGTACTCGTCGAGCTCCGACAGCAGGCCGTCGACGTCGTCACGGTCGACCGTCAGGTCGTCCGCGAACTTCCGGTCGCCGGTGGCGTCGGGCACGTACTTCACACAGACAACGATCCTCAAGCTCACGCCGGCTCTCCTACTGCATCGTCATAACTGGGCTGCCTTGTTGCTCGCAGCATAGGCGCCTGAAGGGCGGGTTTCCGGTCAGGGCGTCCGGTGCCCCACCGAGATATTACTCGTCAGTACACCCAGTTCGTTACCGCTGAGCAAGCGCTCAGGCATGTGACCTTGCCAACGCCCGGAGTGCCCCGGGTACGGGAACTCTCAGTCGCGCAGCGCGTTGAAGCGCCCCTGGTGGTAGAGCAGCGGCCGGCCCGCCCCGCCGGGGTCCCCGGCGACCGCCTCGGCGATGACGATCCGGTGGTCGCCGGCCGGCACCCGGGCGATCACCCGGCAGACCAGCCAGGCCAGGACCCCGTCGAGCACCGGCACGCCCTCGGGCCCACGGCTCCAGCCGGTCCCCCCGCCGAAGCGGTCGGCGCCGCTGCGCGCGAAGGTGGCCGCGAGGTCCTGCTGGTGCTCACCGAGTATGTGGACGCCGACGTGCCCGGCCTCCGCCAGTACGGGCCAGCTGGAGGAGCCCGTACCCACCCCGAAGGAGAGGAGCGGGGGGTCGGCGGCGACGGAGGTGAGCGAGGTGGCGGTGAAGCCGACGGGGCGCTCGCCGTGCGCGGTGACGACCGCGACGCCGGCGGCGTGCCGGCGGAAGACGGAGCGGAGGAGATCGGGGGAGGCCTGCCGGGGCGCACCGAGGGCGGGCACGGTGCGGAGCTCGGGGGAAGCCGTCATGGAACTGTCCTTCTTCGGGGGCGGCGTGCGGCAGGTCCTGGGGGCGTCAGACACCCGGACAGCACGCGCTCGCGTGGCGCGCCAGGTCGAGGTGGACCCGGCGGTGGAGAAGGAGTTCGTGAGGCACCCCGTCAGGGTGACGACGCGTGGTCGGGGCAGTCAAGTGCGTACCGGGATGTGGGAGGAGTGTCACGGCGTCAGACGGCCGCTCCGAGCGCGGCGATGACATCGGCCTTGCGCGGCTGTCCCGCCGCCCTGCGGACGACGCGGCCGGAGCGGTCGAGGACGAGGACGGTGGGGGTCCTGGTGACGCCGAGGGCACGGACGAGGTCGAGGCGTTCCTCCGCGTCGATCTCCACGTGACCGACGCCCGGCACCATGGCGGTCACCTCGGCGAGGGTGCGGCGGGTGGCCCGGCAGGGCTGGCAGAAGGCGGTCGAGAACTGGACGAGGGTGGCCCGCTCCCCCAGCGCGGCGCCGAGCGCCTCCGGCCCCAGTACCTCCGTCATGCCGTCCCCTTCTCCCTGTTCTCCCTGGTCACGTCTTCGGCCGTCGGCCGGACTCCGGGGCGTGCCCGGGGTCCTGACCTGGTCAGCGTCTTTCGCGCGCTCACGATTCCCGCTGATCAGCCTCGCACGGGAGGGTTCGTTTCCCGCCACGGGGACCCGGCGTGACGAGAATCTCCCCCTAGGACGCCACGTGGACTGGTTATGGCGCCGTACTTGGGGCACGATCTGCCCAAAGCCGAAAACCTACGGCCGCGTAACTTCGCCGGGAGAGCCCTCCCCAGGCATTGAAGAAGGGGTTCCTCTTCCCATGGCAGAACTCGTCTATCGTCCGGTCATCGGCGCCGCCCAGACCCTGTTCAAGGCGCTCGACCTGAAGATCGACAGCCAGGGCTCGGAGCACATCCCGAAGACCGGCGGTGCTGTGCTCGTCAGCAACCACATCAGTTATCTGGACTTCATCTTCACCGGACTCGCGGCGCTCCCGCAGAAGCGCCTGGTGCGGTTCATGGCGAAGGACTCGGTCTTCCGGCACAAGATCTCGGGGCCGCTGATGCGCGGCATGAAGCACATCCCGGTGGACCGTTCGCAGGGCGAGCACGCCTATCAGCACGCGCTGGAGTCCCTGCGGGCCGGGGAGATCGTCGGGGTCTTCCCCGAGGCGACGATCTCCCAGTCGTTCACGCTCAAGAGCTTCAAGTCCGGTGCCGCGCGCCTTGCGCAGGAGGCCGGCGTACCGCTGATCCCGATGGCCCTGTGGGGTACGCAGCGGATCTGGACCAAGGGCCGGCCGCGGAACTTCCGGCGGAGCCACATCCCGGTGACCATCCGGGTCGGTGAGCCGGTGGAGGCTCCCGCCGACCAGTACGCGGGAGCGATCACCCGGCGGCTGCGCGAGCGGGTGCAGGAGCTCCTGGAAGCGGCGCAGCGCGCCTACCCGGTACGCCCCAAGGACGCCGGCGACACCTGGTGGATCCCGGCGCACCTGGGCGGTACGGCTCCGACGCCGGCCCAGGTCAAGGAAGCCGGCTGACGCGGGCGAGGACGGCCCGGGGCCCGGGCCCGGCCGCGCCCCACCGGGGCGCGGGCGGGCGCCGCCTTCTCACGCCGGGTCGCGGACGGTGATCCGCGCCCCGGGGCTGACCTTCCGCAGGGACCCGGCCAGCTCCGCGCCCGCGGCGAGGAGTGCGTCGCGGCTCATCGGGGCAAGCGCCTCCAGCAGGAACAGAGCGTCCGTGGTTTCCTCGTCGATCCGGGTCCGGGGGCCCTGGCGCCAGTTCCAGCGGCGGCAGGTGACCCCGGCCTCGTCGCACCAGACGACCTCACCCGGCTCCGGGTGCTCCACCGTGTCCTCGCCCCCCGCCACGGTGACGAAGGGCTCCTCGCCGGTGGCCCGGACCAGTCTCATGCCGCCCCGGATCCTGTCGAGGTCCTCGCCGCCGACCGGGATCAGGTGGGCGACGCTGACCGCGTTGTAGGCGTCGACGAGCCGGTTGATCCGGGGCAGCCCGGCGTCCGTGAGGGCCCTGCGGGCCAGCGCCTCGGCCGAGTTGCGCGTGCGGGAGGGTTTGGCGCCGAAGGCGGAGTACGCGGACCGCCAGGCGGCGACATGGGGATCCTGGTCCGGCGTCCGCCCGCCGAGATGGTCGGTGAGGCGTCGTACCGCCTCGTCCAGGAGCGCCGAACTCGTCGCGTCGCTGGGTCCGTTGACGAGGCCCCGGGCCTCGACGGCGAGGTGGGTGAAGCCGGGGACGAGGGCGCGTACCTCGTCGGAGACGGTGAGCGTGAGTGTCATGTTCCGCCGTTCGGTCTTCGGGACGTCACAGTTCCGAAGGAAGGGTCTGCCAGAGGTGCGGCCGGTCGGGCGCGCCCTTCAAGGCGCGCAGGACCACCGGATGCGGTTCAGTGTAGAGCACTGGGTAGTCCACTTCATTGAACTCCGGACGGACGGTCCACGCCAGCCGTTCCCGATCGAGGGAGAACTGGGCGTCGATGCCCGGCTTGTTGCCCCGGACGTCCTGACGGGCCCAGCCGAGCGCCCCGGGCAGTCGCAGCGCGACCAGCCCGTGGATCACCGCCCCGGAGCCGTCGTCCTCCGCGAGGCGCTGATAGCAGAGGGCGGCGGGGATGCCACGGGCCCGCAGCAGCGCCGCGTAGGCGATCGACTTGGCGTAGCAGATGCCGGTACGCCACGCCAGGACGTCGGAGGCGCGCCAGGTGACGCGCGGGTCGCCGGCGTCCTGGGAGTGCGGGATGGCGTCCCGGACGAACGCGTAGGCGGCTTCGGCGTAGGCGTAGGCGCCCGGATGCAGCCCCGAGAGGCGTGCGACGGCCTCGCGCACCCGCGGGTGTTCATGATCCACGGCCTCACCGGGGGCCAGATAGGCGGAGAGGTCGGGGTTCTGCTGGACGAGTTCCATGCGCGGTGAGCATAGGTGTGCAGCCGGAGGAAATCAATGACTTTCCAACCGGCCGCATACCTATGCAGAGGCGAAGGGGGTGGCGGTCAGCGCGCCATCTCCTCCTTGAGTGCCTGGAGGAAGGCGTCCACGTCGTCCTCCGTCGTGTCGAACGAGCACATCCAGCGCACGTCGCCTGCCGCCTCGTCCCAGAAGTAGAAGCGGAACCGCTCCTGGAGCCGGCGGCTGACCTCGTGCGGCAGGCGGGCGAAGACCGCGTTGGCCTGGACCGGGTAGAGGATCTCTACCCCGTCGACGGCTCGCACGCCGTCCGCGAGACGGCGGGCCATCGCGTTGGCATGGCGGGCGTTGCGCAGCCACAGGTCCTTGGCGAGCAGCGCCTCCAGTTGCACGGACACGAAGCGCATCTTGGACGCGAGCTGCATCGACAGCTTGCGCAGGTGCTTCATGTGGCTGACGGCGTCCGGGTTGAGGACGACGACGGCCTCGCCGAACAGCATGCCGTTCTTCGTGCCGCCGTACGAGATCACGTCGACGCCCACCGCGTTGGTGAACGCCCGCATGGGCACGTTCAGGGACGCGGCCGCGTTGGCTATGCGGGCGCCGTCGAGGTGGACCTTCATGCCCTTGGCGTGGGCGTGGTCCACGATCGCGCGGATCTCGTCCACGGTGTAGACCGTGCCCAGCTCGGTGTTCTGGGTGATCGAGACGACCTGCGGCATCGCCCGGTGCTCATCCTCCCAGCCCCAGGCCTGCCGGTCGATCAGCTCGGGGGTGAGCTTGCCGTCCGGGGTGGGCACGGTGAGCAGCTTGAGGCCGCCCATGCGCTCCGGCGCGCCGCCCTCGTCCACGTTGATGTGCGCGGACTCGGCGCAGATCACGGCGCCCCAGCGGTCGGTGAGCGCCTGGAGCGCGGTGACGTTGGCCCCGGTCCCGTTGAAGACGGGGAAGGCCTCGGCCGAGGGACCGAAGTGGCTGTGCATGATGCGCTGGAGGTGCTCGGTGTACTGGTCCTCGCCGTAGGCGACCTGGTGGCCGTCGTTGGCGAGGGCGATGGCCGCGAGGACCTCCGGGTGGGCGCCGGCGTAGTTGTCGCTGGCGAAGCCCCGGACCGACGGGTCGTGGTGACGACGTGCGTCGGTCCTGGGGCCGAGGGCCGCGGTCACGGCTTGGGGGTCAGCCACAGACGCTGTCCATTCACTTCCTGGGCGGGCCTGTCCCACAGCCCGGCGATCTCGTCGGCGAGGTCGTTGACGTCGGTGAAGCCCGCGAACTTCGCGTTGGGGCGCTCGGCGCGCATCGCCTCGTGCACCAATGCCTTGATCACCAGGATCGCAGCCGCCGCCTGCGGGCCCTCGTCGCCCCCCGCCTTGCGGAAGGAGTCCGCCATGGCGAGGGTCCACGCCTCGGCCGCGGCCTTGCCGGCGTTGTACGCGGCGTTGTTGTGCTGCGGCTTGTGCGCGCCCACCTGGCTGATCAGGGCGTACCGGCCGCGGCCGCCGCTCCTGAGCAGCGCGTCGTGGAAGGCGAGCGAGGTGTGCTGGACGGTGCGGACGAGGAGCTTCTCCAGGAGGTCCCAGTCCTTGAGGTCGGTCTCGGCGAAGGAGGGGCTGCCGCGCCAGCCGCCGACGAGGTGCACCAGGCCGTCGATCCGGCCGAACTCCTTCTCGGTCTTCGCCGCCCAGTCGCGGGTGGCGCCGAGGTCGAGGAGGTCCACCGTGTCGCCGACGACCGTGGCACCGCCGTGGGCGTACCGGGCGGCGTCCACCGCCTCGGCCAGGCGCGCCGGGTCGGCGTCGGAGCCGACGACGGTGGCGCCGGCCTCGGCGAGACGCAGCAGGGCCGCGCGGCCCGCGGGGCCGGCCGCGCCCGCGACCGCGATGACGGCGCCGTCGAGCGCTCCGCCGTTTCCGTTCGCCTTCATGGGCGTGGCCTCCTCCGTGTGCCGGGGGTCCTCGGTGACTGCGCTCACGCGGCGACCCGCGCGGTCGGCGCGACGTCGGCGGCGGTGATGCCCTTGGTGTCGGCGATCACGCCCTTGAGCTTCTTGGCGAGCGCCTCGAAGAACATGCTGAGGGGAAACTCGTCGGGAAGCACGTCGTCCACCAGCTTGCGCGGCGGGAGGGAGAGGTCGAGGGCGTCGGGACCCTTGGCCCACTTCGAGCCCGGGTGCGGGGCGAGATAGGTGGAGACGAGCTCGTACGCCTTGAACCAGTGGACCAGCTTCGGGCGGTCGATGCCCTCGCGGTAGAGCGTCTCGATCTCGGCGCAGAGCTGGTTGGTGACCTCGGGGGCCCGCTTCCAGTCGATCTTCAGCGTGTTGTCCGTCCAGCGCACCACGTCGTGCTGGTGGAGGTACGCGAAGAGGAGCTGGCCGCCCAGTCCGTCGTAGTTGCGGTTGCGGTCACCGGAGACCGGGAAGCGGAACATCCGGTCGAAGAGGACGGCGTACTGGACGTCACGGCCGTGCGTGTTGCCCTCGGCCTCCAGCTTCACGGCCTCCTTGAAGGCGGTGAGGTCGCAGCGGAGCTCCTCCAGGCCGTACATCCAGAAGGGCTGGCGCTGCTTGATCATGAAGGGGTCGAAGGGCAGGTCGCCGTGGCTGTGGGTGCGGTCGTGGACCATGTCCCAGAGGACGAAGGCCTGCTCGCAGCGCTGCTGGTCGTCCAGCATGGCGGCGATGTCCTCGGGCAGGTCGAGGCCGAGGATGTCGACGGCGGCCTCGGTGACCTTGCGGAAGCGCGCGGCCTCGCGGTCGCAGAAGATGCCGCCCCAGGTGAAGCGCTCGGGGGCCTCGCGGACGGCGATGGTCTCCGGGAAGAGGACGGCCGAGTGGGTGTCGTACCCGCTGGTGAAGTCCTCGAAGGTGATGCCGCAGAAGAGCGGGTTGTCGTAGCGGGTGCGCTCCAGCTCCGCGAGCCACTCCGGCCAGACCATGCGGAGCACGACGGCCTCGAGGTTGCGGTCCGGGTTGCCGTTCTGCGTGTACATGGGGAAGAGGACGAGGTGCTGGAGGCCGTCGGCGCGGCCGGCGGCCGGCCGGAAGGCCAGCAGGGAGTCCAGGAAGTCCGGGACGGCGAAGCCGCTCTCGGCCCACTTGCGCAGGTCGGCGGCGAGCGCGCGGTGGTAGGCGGCGTCGTGCGGCACGAGCGGGGAGAGCTGCTCGACGGCGGCGGTGACGCGGTCGAGGGTCAGCTCGACGAGGGAGCGCGAGGGGGCGTCCTCGGCCTCGAAGTCGATGGAACCGTCCGCGCGCTGCCAGACGCGGATCTCCTCGACCGCGTTCTTGAGCTCGGCCCAGGCCGGGTGGTCGATCACCTTGGCGTCGGTGGCTATCTCCCCACCGGTCACGTCCTGCACAAGAATTTCCGTCATGCCTCTTCCTCCACAGGAGAACCTTGCGTCAAGGAACCGTATCCATGCACGGCTCTCTCTCGCAAGAGCAGGCAAGAGAAATTATCCTGTGCGACCCCCCTGGCGACCGAAGGTTTTCCTGTGGACCAGGGGGAGGGCCACTCTTCCGCCGCTCACGGCAGGCCGCCCGGGCGAGCGGCGGATCAGACCAGCGGCTTCACCAGGAGCTCGAACTCCAGGTCGTCCCGCTGGGGCACGCCGAACCGCTCGTCGCCGTACGGGAAGGGGGTCGTCCGTCCGGTACGACGGTAGCCGCGCCGCTCGTACCAGGCGATGAGCTCCTCGCGGACCGAGATCACCGTCATGTGCATCTCGCGCACGCCCCACAGCTCGCGCACCCGGCGCTCCGCCTCCGCGATGATCCGCTTGCCGAGGCCGGCGCCCTGGAGCTCGGGACGGACGGCGAACATGCCGAAGTAGGCGGCCTCGCCCCGGTGCTCCAGCTGACAGCAGGCGACGACCTCGCCGTCCCGCTCGACCACCATGAGCCGGCTGCGCGGGTCGGTGATGACGGCGGCGACGCCCTCGGCGTCGGTGCGCTGCCCCTGGAGGATGTCCGCCTCGGTGGTCCAACCCGCCCGGCTGGCGTCGCCCCGGTAGGCCGACTCGACGAGCGGGACGAGCACGGGCACGTCCTCCGGCACCGCGTCGCGGTAGCCGATCCTGCCGGTCTCGTGGGACGTGGCGGTGTCCATCTGTACGGGCTCCCCTCGGGCTCTGAACGATCGGCGTCCGCGATCGTCCCGAGCCTAACGCGCCCCTCCGCGCGCCCCTCGTACGTCTGTACGCACCCGTGCGCCCGCGTGTGCGTGTCCGGGGAGGGGAAGCCTGCGCCGGGGAAGACCGGGGCGCGCCCAGGGGAGGACCCGGGGGCGAGGACGGCGTCGAAGGGGAGATGAGCCGTGCACGGACCTGCCCTGTCGGGGTGGTTGCTGGTGGCGCTGTGCGCGCTGAGCGGGGCCTACTGCCTGCTGCGGATCCGCGTCTGCGCCGGGGAGGAGCGGCGGGCCGCGGGCGGCGAGGCGGTGATGGGGTTCGGAATGGCGGCGATGGCCCTGCCGGCCGCGGCCCTCACCCCGCCGTCGTGGAGCTGGGCGGTGTACGCGGCGGTGTTCGGCGCCGCGACGCTGCACGGTCTCGTGGGCGTCCGGCGGGGCGGCCACCACCTGCACCACGTGATCGGCTCGCTCGCCATGGTGTACATGGCGGTGGCGATGGCGGCTCCGGGCGCGCACGGGGGGCACGCGGGCCACGCGGCCGCGGGAGGTGTCCCGCTCCTGACGGGGGCGCTGCTCCTCTATTACGCGGTGTACGTCCTCCTGGCGGGCCGGCGGCTCGTGCCCGCGCCGGCGGGCGGGGGCGCCGGCGGCGGGGACGGGGTGGCCGCGTGGACGCTGCGGCCGGAGCTCGCCCTCGTGTGCCGGCTCGCCATGGGCCTGGCCATGTTCGCCATGCTCGTCACGCTGTGACGAGATGGCCTTTCGTTCGCCGCGGCCGTGACGGGGGACGGCCGCGCACCGCCCAAACGTGGCGTGTGTCACTTGCGGAGCGAGTCCATACCCCCGAGTAGTACCCCGCTCATAGGCTGGCGGTATGTGGGTCTCCCTCGCGTTGCTCCTGCTCGGCCTTGTGACCGCCCTCGTCGCCCCGCGGCTGCTCGCGCGGGCCGACTGGGTCGAGCGAGAACCCGTGGTGGCCCTGTGGGTCTGGCAGTGCGTGGTGGCGGCGGTCCTGGTGAGCTTCGCCCTGTCCATGACCTTCAGCGCGGCCGCCGCCTGGCAGGCGGTGCGGGGACAGGTCTTCGCGGGAGCCCCGCTCGCGGTGGTCGAGGCCTACGCGCTCTCCACGCACGGGCCGTGGTCGGCGGTGCTCGCGGTCGTGCTCGCCGCGGGCGGCGTGTGGACCGGGGCGATGCTGGGCCGGGAGATCGGCACGACCCGCGCCCGCCGGCGGCAGCGCCGCTGCGAACTCCTGGAGCGTGCCCCGCTGTTGCCGGGCGAGGAGCCCGCTGGAGAGCGGCTGGTCGTCCTCGAGGGCGAGCGGGCGCACGCCTGGTGGCTGCCCGGCGCGACGCCCCGCCTCGTCATCACCACCGCGGCGCTCCAGCGCCTCAAGGGCCGTCAGCTCGACGCCGTGCTGGCCCACGAGCAGGGGCACGCGCGCGCCCGGCACGACTGGCTGCTGCACTGCTCGGGCGCCCTCGCGGGCGGGTTCCCCGGCGTCCCGGTCTTCGCGGCCTTCCGCGCCGAGATGCACCGGCTGGTGGAGCTGGCCGCCGACGACGTGGCCTCGCGCCGGTTCGGGCGGCTGACGATCGCGCTGGCCCTGGTCGGACTCAACGAGGACCGCGGGGTGTTCGGGCCGGGTCCGGCCCCCGACGCCCACCTTCCGCAGCGTGTGAACCGGCTGCTCACGGCGGCCCCCCGCCTGACGGCGGGCCGTCGGCTGCGCCTCACCGCCACCGCCGCGCTCGTCCCCGTCTTCCCGGTCCTGGTGGCCTTCGTGCCCGGTCTCGCCGCGCTCGGCTAGCTCGCGGCGGAACCGACGCGTTCCGGCCTCCCGGCGCGCGGAGATCACTGCGGAGGGACATCCGGGGGCGATCGTCGGGCAGGATCAGGGCATGCGTTCCTCCGCCGTGGTCTCCGGGGTCCTGGCCGTGCTGTGCCTGCTGCTGGTGGCCGGCGAGTGGCCACCCCTGCTCTCCCTCGACCGCGCGGTCGCCGAGGCGTTCCACCGCAGCGCCGTCGGCCACCCCGAAGTGACGGCCTTCGCCCGGGTGTTCAGCGACTGGGTGTGGGACCCGCTGACCATGCGGACCCTGGCGGCGGCCGCGGTGCTCGTGCTCTGGTGGCGGGGCGAGCGGCGCCGGGCGGTATGGGTGGCGGTGACCACGGTCGTCGCCCTGGGGGTCCAGCACCTGCTCAAGGCCGCCGTGGGGCGGGAACGGCCGGTATGGCCCGACCCGGTGGACTCGGCGCGGTACGCGGCCTTCCCCTCGGGGCACGCGATGGCGGCCACGGTGACCTGCGGGCTGCTGCTGTGGGTGCTCGCGCTGAGCCGGCGGGAGCCGTGGCGGGGCTGGGGCACGGTCGCCTGGCTCTCCGTGGTCTCGGTCCTGGGCGTCGGCTGGACCCGGGTGCATCTGGGCGTGCACTGGCCCTCGGACGTCGTCGGCGGGTGGCTGCTCGGCTGGTGCCTGGTCGCCTCGGCCGTCCTCGCGTACCGCTGGAGCGAGCGCCGCTTCCCGCGTCCCCTCCCCCGCTCCGTACCACCGCCGCCGGCCCCACGGCGGAGCAAAATGGGAGAAAACGAGTGAGACCGCCTGTTCTGGACGATCCCCCGTGTCGCCCAGAACAGACGGTCAGACCGCACTCCGACCGGGTCGGCCGGAGCGCGGCATGCGCTGAGTATATTGGCTGGCAGCCAGTCAACGCAGGAGTCCAGCATGTCCCCGCGTAGCCCATCGGTCAACGAGCAGCTCCGAAGGCGTTCGCGCGAGCGGATTCTGGAGGCCACCGTCGAGCTGGTGTCGACGCGTGGTTACGAGGCGACCACGCTCGGCGACATCGCGGAGCGGGCCGGTTCGGCGCGCGGGTTGATCTCGTACTACTTCCCGGGCAAGCGGCAGCTCCTCCAGTCCGCCGTGCACCGGCTGATGCATCTGACGCTGGAGGAGGCGCTGGAGCGCGAGCCGCGCACGCAGGACGGCCGGGAGCGCCTGGCGCGGGCCATCGACGCGATCCTGGGCCTGGCCGTGGAGCGGCCGACCCTGATGCGGACGCACATGGCGGGGATCCTTCAGGCCGAGGGCTTCGTGCGGTGCGAGGAGCAGCAGCGGCTCGCCTTCCTGCTGCGCGACACGGTGGAGCGGTACGGCTCCGAGGACGTGGACACCGACTATCCGCTGTTGCGGGCCCTGCTGATGGGCGCGGTGGTGGCGGTGCTGCTGCCGGGGGCGCCGATGCCGATGGCCCGGCTGCGCGCGGAGCTGTTCCACCGTTACGGGCTCGAGTGGGAACGGGGTGCGCCGCCGGACGGGGGTCCGCCCGGCGGCACGCCGGTGGTGGGGCCGCCGCTCGGCCGGCCCGTGGACGGTGCGCCCGGTCAGTCCTCGAAGTCGTCGAAGTAGTCGGGCTGTGTCTGGACGTTGAGCTCGTGCATGCGGACGCGGGCGGCCGGGTCCGTGCGGCGGTCGGAGACCTTCAGCACGTCGAGGCCCTTGGCCATGTCGTTCGAGTAGATGTGGCCGTTGTAGTAGTACGCGGACCAGGAGCCGCCCACGGAGAGGGTGGTGGCGGAGAGCGGTCCGCGCTCGAAGTGGCCGATCTCCTTCGGCTTGGCGGAGTCGGTGAAGTCCCAGACGGACACGCCGCCCTGGTACCAGGCCTGGACCATGAGGTCCTTGCCCTTGACCGGGATGAGCGAGCCGTTGTGGGCGACGCAGTTCTCGGTGGCGGCCTGGTGGCGCGGGATCTTGAAGTAGCTGCGGAAGACCAGGTCGCGCTTCTTGCCCTTGCCGACGATGTCGTAGATGCCGTTGGCACCGCGGTTCGGGCCGACCTCGGCGTTGCAGGTGGCGCCGGTGCCACCGCCGAGCTCGTCGGTGAAGACGACCTTGTTCGCCTTCTGGTTGAAGGTCGCGGAGTGCCAGAAGGCGAAGTTGACGTTGTCCTGGACCCGTTCGATCACCCGGGGGTGCTCGGGGTCCGCGATGTCGAAGAGGATGCCGTCGCCCATGCAGGCGCCGGCGGCGAGGTCCTTGCCGGGCAGCACGGTGATGTCGTGGCAGCCGGTGGTCTTGGAGACGCCGGGGTTGGTGGGGGCGCCGGGGTTGCCGCCGCCGTCCGGGCCCTCGCCGGGGAAGAGGACGGGGAAGCCGACGACACGCGCCTGCTCGGGAGCCTTGCGCGGGACCTTGATGACCGAGATGCCGTCGTGCGGCGGACGGCAGTCCGGGAAGGCCGCGTTGGGCGAGTAGGACGAGACGTAGACGTACACGTCCTTGCGCTGCGGGACGAGGGTGTGGGTGTGCGACCCGCAGGCGGTCTCGACGGCGGCGACGTACTTCGGGTCGGTGACGTCGCTGATGTCGAAGATCTTCACGCCTTCCCAGGACTCCTTGACGGAGGCCGGCTGGGAGGTGCTGGCGCACGAGTCGTCGCTGCGGGAGGAGTCAGTGGAGAGGAAGAGGAGGTTCCCGGAGACGGAGACGTCGTTCTGGGCGCCGGGGCAGAGGACCTCGGCGACGCTCCGGGGGGCCTTCGGGTCACTGATGTCGAAGATCCGGAAGCCGTCGTAGTTGCCGGCGAAGGCGTAGGAGCCCTGGAAGGCGATGTCGGTGTTGACGCCCTTGAGCGCGCCCTTGGGGACGTTGGCCAGGTGCTGGATGTTCGCGGTGTGGACGATCTCGTCCACGCCGGGTATCTCACCGCTTCGGATGGCGGCCCGCGCGTCGGCGGCCTGCTCCGCGGAGACGGTGCCTTGGACGGGGGCGTCTCCGGGGTCGGGGGTGGCGACCGCGGAGCCGGTGGCGAGCAGCGTGGCCAGCAGGCCGGCCGCGGCGGATGCCGCTCCGAGCCGTCTCAGACGCGCGCGCGGACTAGGCGGGGTACGCAACGATGTCACACCGTCCTCCCTGGGTTCCGTTCAGTGCTGAACGGGTGTTGGACCCCGGCAGTATCGTCCCTGGCGTGCACATCTCAACAGATGGCAACACAGATGTCATGAAGGTTTTCGATCGCCCACCCTGCGAAGGGTGCTAGGAACGGTCCCTGACAGCGCAGCGCACGTCCCCCTGGAGGCCCCCTTGCTGACCCGTCACCGGCGCACCGCCGTCGCCGCCGTTCTCTCCGCCGTCGCCGTTCTCGCCCTGGCCGCCTGCGAGTCGGGGACCGGGGCCGATGCCTCGAAGGGCCCTTCCGCCACCGGTACCGGGGTGGTGGTGCCGGGGAAGCCCGGTGAGCCGGCGCGGCGGATGTCACCGGAGGAGGCGGCCCGGCTGCTGCCCGACGAGCGGCCGAACGGCGCGGACTTCCGTTACGTCCAGATGATGGTGGAGCATCACCGCCAGGCCCTGACGATGACGGACCTGGCGCCGGAACGGGCCGCTTCCGTCCAGGTGAGGAAGGTGGCCGAGCGGATAGCCGCGGCTCAGCGGCCGGAGATCGGCGCGATGGAAGGCTGGTTGAGAAACCACGGCGGGCCGCGGGAGCAGAGCGGCCACGACCATCACGCGATGCCGGGCATGGCGACGCGGGCGCAGCTCGCGGAGCTGCGCGGAGCGAAGGGAGCCGCCTTCGACGAGCTGTTCCTGAAGCTGATGGTGACGCATCACGAGGGCGCGGTGACGATGGCGGCCGAGGTGCTGAGCGAGGGCAACAACGTCCTCGTGGAGGAGATGGCGAACGACGTGATCGCCCAGCAGACGGCCGAGATCAACCGGATGCGCTCGATGTGACCGCGCCGTGCCCGGGCAGCGCCCGGCGTGCGGAGTCGGCGAGGGCCGCGGCGAGGACGGTGTCGAGCAGCCCGGGGAAGAGGGCGTCGAGGTCGTCCCGGCGCAGGGCGTTGAGTTTGGTGGTGCCCTGGTACGTCTGCCGTACGACACCGCTCTCGCGCAGGACGCGGAAGTGGTGCGTCGTCGTGGACTTGGTGACCGGGAGGTCGAAGTACGAGCAGCTCAGGGCGGCTTCCCGGTCGGCCAGTTCCTGCACGATCCGCAGCCGTACGGCGTCGGAGAGCGCGTGCAGGACCGCTTCGAGACGGATCTCGTCGCGGTCGGGGTGCGCGAGGACGCGGGGGCTGGGGGCGGCGGTCGACATGGGCGCGGCTCCACTTCATCCGGGACGGTATTCATTGTACGAGACTCTTCGTAGTTTGACAGTTGCCGTACTACGATGGGTATCGTACGAAGGTCATCGAGGCATCCCAGAAACGGAGTCCGTCATGAGCGCCGCCCTGTTCGAGCCCTACACCCTCCGGTCCCTCACCATTCCGAACCGGGTGTGGATGGCCCCCATGTGCCAGTACTCGGCCGAGGTGTCCGGACCGGACGCGGGCGTCGCCAACGACTGGCACTTCGCGCACTACGCCTCCCGGGCCACCGGCGGCACCGGGCTCATCCTGGTCGAGGCCACGGCCGTCGCGCCCGAGGGCCGGATCAGCCCGCACGACCTGGGCCTGTGGAACGACACGCAGACCGAGGGCCTGCGCCGGATCGCCGGCTTCCTCAAGCGGCACGGCACCGTGCCCGGCATTCAGCTCGGACACGCCGGCCGCAAGGGATCGACCGAGCGCCCGTGGGAGGGCCGCGGCCCCGTCGCGCCCGGCGGCCCCGGCTGGCAGCCCGTCGGCCCCAGCCCCGTCCCGTTCGCCGAGGGCCACCCGGCGCCGACCGAGCTGACCACCGAGGGCATCCAGGAGATCGTCGCCCGGTTCGCGGACGCCGCGCGGCGCGCCCTGGACGCCGGATTCGAGGTCGTGGAGGTGCACGGCGCCCACGGCTACCTGATCGGCGAGTTCCTCTCCCCGCACAGCAACCACCGCACGGACGCCTACGGCGGCTCCTTCGAGAACCGCACGCGCTTCGCGCTGGAGGTCGTCGACGCGGTGCGCGCGGTCTGGCCCGAGGACCTGCCCGTCTTCTTCCGCGTCTCGGCGACCGACTGGCTCGGCGAGGCGGGCTGGACCGCCGACGAGACCGTGCGCTTCGCACGGCTGCTGCGCGAGCACGGGGTGGACCTGCTCGACGTCTCCTCCGGCGGCAACGGCGGCCCCGCCGACATCCCCGTCGGGCCCGGCTACCAGGTGCCGTTCGCGGCCCGCGTGAAGGCGGAGACGGACATGCCGGTGGCCGCCGTCGGGCTCATCACCGAGAGCGAGCAGGCCGAGAAGATCCTCGCGAACGGGGAGGCCGACGCGGTCCTGCTCGGCCGGGAGCTGCTGCGTGACGCCTCCTGGCCGCGCCGCGCGGCCCGCGAACTCGGCGCCACGATCGGCGCCCCGGCCCCGTACGCCTGGGCGATCTGACCGGATACCCCCGGGGCGCGCCCGGCCCGCGGGCGCGAGTGTCGGCGGAGGTCGTTGTCGGTGGCCGGGTGCAGACTGGCCCGTATCCGCGACAACGGCGTCCTGGAGGTGGCAGCCATGCCCGACGTACTCCTCACCGTGGGAACCCGGAAGGGTCTCTTCATCGGCCGCAGGCACGCGGGCCGGTGGGAGTTCGACGACGATCCGTACTTTCCCGCGCAGGCGGTGTACTCGGTCGCCATCGACACCCGCCGGCCGGTCCCGCGCCTCCTGGCCGGCGGGGACAGCGCCCACTGGGGGCCCTCGGTCTTCCACTCCGACGACCTCGGCAGGACGTGGACGGAACCGGCCCGTCCGGCGGTGCGGTTCCCCGAGGACACCGGAACGTCCCTGGAGCGGGTCTGGCAGCTGCATCCCGCGCCCGCGCACTCCCCCGACGTCGTGTACGCGGGGACCGAGCCGGCCGCGCTGTTCCGCTCGGCGGACGGCGGCGAGACCTTCGAGCTGGTCCGGCCCCTGTGGGAGCATCCGACCCGTTCCCGGTGGGTGCCCGGCGGAGGCGGCGAGGCCGTGCACACCGTCGTCACGGACCGGCGTACGCCGGAGGCGCTGACGGTCGCGGTCTCGACCGCCGGCGTCTTCCGCTCCCTGAACGCAGGCGCCTCCTGGGATCCTTCGAACCGGGGCGTCTCCGCGGTCTTCCTGCCCGATCCGGACCCGGAGTTCGGGCAGTGCGTGCACAAGATCGCCCAGGACGCGGGGAACCCGGACCGGCTCTATCTCCAGAACCACTGGGGTGTGTTCCGCAGCGACGACGGCGGAGCCGCCTGGACCGACATCGGCGAGGGGCTGCCCTCGGACTTCGGCTTCGCCGTGGCCGCGCACCCGCACCGCCCCGACACCGCCTACGTCTTCCCCATCACCGCCGACTCCGACCGGGTCCCCGCCGGGCGCCGCTGCCGGGTCTACCGCACGGCGGACGCCGGGGCGACCTGGGAGCCGCTGACCCTGGGCCTGCCGGAGAGCGACCACTACGGAACGGTGCTGCGGGACGCGCTCTGCACGGACGACGCCGATCCGGCGGGCGTCTACTTCGGCAACCGGAACGGCGAGGTGTACGCGAGCGCCGACGACGGCGACAGCTGGCAGCTGCTCGCCGAACACCTCCCCGACGTGCTCTGCGTCAGAGCCGCGGTGGTGTGACCCGGCACCCGCCTCTCCGGCTCTCCGGTCCCCGGCGGGACCCGAGGGCCGGGCGGCCCGGGGCGACGCCGGTCAGGGCAGGCGCCAGTCCACCGGCTGAGCGCCCAGGCCGAGCAGCATCTCGTTGGCCCGGCTGAACGGACGTGAGCCGAAGAAGCCCCGGTCCGCCGACATCGGGGAGGGGTGCGCCGACTCGATCGCCGGCAGCCCGCCGAGGAGCGGACGGGCGTTGCGGGCGTCGCGCCCCCAGAGGATGGAGACCATCGGTTTGCCGCGGGCCGCGAGGGCCCGGATGGCCTGCTCGGTGACCTCCTCCCAGCCCTTGCCCCGGTGGGCGCCCGGCTTGCGGGGCGCCGTGGTGAGGGCTCTGTTGAGCAGGAGGACGCCCTGCCGGGTCCACGGGGTGAGATCGCCGTTCGACGGGCGGGGCAGGCCGAGATCGGTGTGCAGCTCCCGGAAGATGTTCTCCAGGCTGCCGGGCAGCGAGCGCACCTCGGGCGCGACGGAGAAGCTGAGCCCCATCGCCATCCCGGGCGTGGGATAGGGATCCTGACCCACGATCAGGACCCGTACCTCGTCGAAGGGCTGCTGGAAGGCCCGCAGCACGTTCTGCCCCGAGGGCAGGTACGTACGGCCGGCGGCGATCTCGGCCCGCAGGAAGTCGCCCATCGCGGCGATCCGTCCCGCCACGGGGCTCAGGGCCTCCGCCCAGCCGGGCTCCACCAGTTCGTTCAAGGGTCGCGCTGTCACGGTCCGTCACTCTACCGGCCTACAGTGACAACGGGTTCCGAACTGCCCGCCGCTCCCCCGCTCCCCTAGTCCGAGGACGGTGCACCGTGGTCTCCGTGGCTCCCGAGCTTCCCGAACTGCCCGAACTGCCGGAGGTGGTCGCGCCGGCTCCCACGGGGCCGGTGGACGAGCCCTCCGGAGGGCTCGTCGTCGGCGTCGACTCGGGGGGCTCCGGATTCCGTCTCGCCCTGGCCGAGGCCGGCACCGGAACCGTCCTGGAGCGCGCCGCCTCGCGGGAGCCGATCCGGACGGGCCCGGGCGGGATCTCCGCCGGGCACTTCCTCGAGCAGGTCCTCCCCGCCGTCGCCGCCCTGCGCGCCCGCACCGGGCGGCGGCCGGTCCTGGCGGTGGTCGTGGGCGCCGCCGGGATGGCGACCCTGGGCGACGAACTGCGGGCCGAGCTGCCGGGAGCGCTCGCCGCCGCCTGGGGCGCCCGCCGGCTCGCCCTCGCGGGCGACGCCGTCACCGCCTACGTGGGGGCGCTCGGCCGCAAGCCCGGCGCGGTCGTGGCGGGCGGCACGGGAATGATCGCGCTCGGCACGGACCTGAGGACCTGGCGCCGTGCGGACGGCTGGGGCCACCTCCTGGGGGACTGCGGAAGCGGTGCCTGGATCGGGCGGGCGGGACTGGAGGCGGCGCTGCGCGCCCACGACGGACGGCGCGGGGGATCGACGGCCCTGCTGGCCCGGGCGGAGCGGCTGTTCGGGCCGGCGCAGGGCCTGCCGGGCACGCTGTACCCGCGGACCGACCGGCCCGCGGTCCTGGCCTCCTTCGCGCCGGAGGTGGCGATCTGCGCGGCCGAGGACCCGGTGGCGGCGGCCGTCCTGGCGGAGGCGGCGCGGCACGTGGCCGAGGCGGCCGAGGCGGTGTGCCCGCCCGGGGCCGGTGCGGCCGTCGCCCTGACGGGCGGCCTGTTCAAGATCGGCGAACCCCTGCTCGTACCGCTGCGGGCCGAGCTCGCCCGGCGGCTGCCACTCGCCAGGACGGTCGCTCCGGCGGGTGATCCGCTGGACGGGGCGGTGGAGCTGGCCGCGGCGCTGGCGCGGGACGAACCGGGGCTCCCGGAGGACCCGTCACTGCTGCGACTTTTCGGCTGACCGAACGGTATCCGCCCAGGTGGGGGGCGGTGCACGCGCTTCGGACCGGACATATGGGGACGGAAGGCGCTCGACCGCACCTCACCCGACCCGGTGTCGTACGAAACCAGTAGCATGCGGCGCCATGAGCTCCCCCACTGGGCCTGCTTCCGGCCTGCCTGTACGAATGCCGCGCCCCCGTCAGTCCGGGCGGCACCGTCGCCCCGAACCCGCGGCGGCGCCCGAGGGCGCTCCCGCGCTGGTTCTCGCCGTTCCCGGCGTGCCGTCCGACGCCATACGCGCGCTGGCCGACGAGGTCGTCAGCATCGCGCGCTCCGAGCTGCCCGGCCTGGAGGCCGTGGTCGGCTTCCTCGAGGGTGACGACGTCGCCTACCCGGCGCTCGCGACCGTCCTGTCGGCGGCCGACCGGCTGCGCACCGAGCGGTACGAGATCGCGGTGGCGGCCGGCCGCGAGGTCAGCGCCCCCGAGGGCCCGGCCGCGGTGGTGGTGCCGCTGCTCGCCGGCCCCGACAGCGCCCTGATGCGCCAGGTGCGCCAGGCGGTCATGGACAGCGGCAACACCGCCGAGCTGACGGACGTCCTCGGCCCGCACCCGCTGCTCGCGGAGGCCCTGCACGTGCGGCTCTCGGAGGCCGGCCTGGCCCGCGCCGACCGCGCCCGCCTCTTCACGGTCGCCACGGCGGCCGACGGCATCATCCTGGCCACGGTCGGTGGCGAGGAGGCGGTGCAGGCGGCGGGGATCACGGGCATGCTGCTCGCCGCCCGCCTCGCGGTGCCGGTGATGGCCGCCGCGCTCGACCAGGAGGGGTCCATCGCCTCCGTGGCCGAGCAGCTGCGCGGCGCCGGTTCGGCGCAGCTGGCCCTCGCCCCGTACCTGATCGGCCCGGAGCTGGCCGAGGGTCTGCTCGACGAGGCGTCGAAGGAGGCGGGCTGCGCGGCGGCCGAGGCCCTGGGGGCGTACCCGGCCATCGGCAAGCTGGTGCTGTCCCAGTACTCGGCGGTGCTCGGTCTGCCGCAGCAGCCGCAGGGCGCCCCGTCGCTCTGACGGACGGCGTCCGCCGCTCCTGGCGCGCGAAGGGCCCGCACCGGACTTCTCCGGTGCGGGCCCTGCCGCGTTCGGCGGGTCAGCCGAGGACGACGCAGGACGCCGCCGGGGCCTCGACCGCCCCCGCCCGGACCGGGATCCCGGTGGCGGGGTCGAGGTCGAACCAGGTGACGTCCCCCGAGCGTTCGTTGGCCGCGTAGAGCCGCGTCCCCGTGGGGTCGAGGGTGAGGTCGCGGGGCCAGGAACCGCCGCACGGCACGGACGTGACGAGCGTGGCCCCCGCGCCGTCGGCGTCGAGGGCGAGCACGGCGAGGGTGTCGTCGCCGCGCACGGCGGCCCACAGGTGGCGGCCGTCCGGTGCCACCACGACCTCGGAGGGGTAGCACGGGCCCGTGGGGGTGCCGTCGGGGACGACCCGGGTCTCGCCGAGCGGCGTGAGCACGCCCGCCGCTGCGTCCCAGCGGCAGACGGTGACGGTCGGTTCCAGCTCGTTCAGTACGTAGGCGTGGCCGCCGGACGGGTGGAAGGCGAGGTGACGCGGACCTGTGCCGGGGCGCAGCGCGGTCTCCCCGTGGAGGGTCAGCGCGCCGGTCGCGGGGTCGAGCGCGCAGATCCGTACGGAGTCGGTCCCGAGGTCCACGCTCACCACCCACCGCCCTCCGGGCGCGGGCAGCACCTGGTGGGCGTGCGGTCCGGCCTGACGCCCGGCGTGGGGCCCGCCGCCGTCGTGCCGCAGTACGCCGGTGACGGACCGGGGGCCGCCGTCCGCCGCCAGGGGCACGACGCTCACGCTGCCGGAACCGTAGTTGGCGGTCAGGACGTGGCCCGCGTGGTGGGCGAGGTGGGTGGGGCTGTCACCGTCGACCGGGACGGGTTCACCCAGGAGCCGTGGCACGGGGCCGGTGACGTCGAAGGCGGCGACGGCGCCGTGCGCCGTCTCCGAGACGGCGTGGAGGACGGGCCCCGCGAGGGCGAGAAAGGAGGGGTCGGCGACGGCGTCGGTGGCCCCCGTGACGGTCAACGCGCCGGTCGCCGCGTCCACGTCGGCGGCGATCACCCCCCGTCCGCCGGCGGACGTGAACGACCCGATGTACGCCCGCGTGGCGGGCCGGCCCCCGGGGCGCGGGCTCTCCCCACCGGCCCGGGTCTCCGCCCCTCCACCCCACGCCTGGTCCATGCCGGTCCTCCTCTGTCCTGGTGCCGCGCTCCGGCGTCGTCCGCCCGGTCGGTCCGGACGGCCGTGATCGTCGGGCCGACGGTAGCAGGCGGTCTAGACCAAAGGGGCGGGTTCGGGCGACCCGGCGCCGCCGGGGAGGGGTGGAGGGGGGTGCGGCCGCCGGACGCCCTGCAGGGACGGAGGTGCGGGCCGGCCGCTGCGGACCGGCGGGCGGGTGGGCACCCTGCCGGGACGGAGGTGCGGGCGCGCCTCGGCGCCGCGACGGGGCCCGGGCGGGTGGCCACCAGGGGGGCGTACCGGTACGCGCGGCGGGGTTGCTGTCGGGCGCCCTGCCGACGCGGCGACGCCTACGCCGCCCGTCGCGCCGCAGCGGAGTCCGGGCAGGCGGCGCCCACCAGAGGTGGGCCTACGCGCGGCCGCGGCCGTCAGGCGCCTCCCGCGCGGAGTCGCGGCCGCGCCTCCGCGCCCGATGGCCCGCAGTCGGCGACCGGAGCGCGCACCGGTACGGGCCCGGCGGGGACCAGCGGGCGCCCGACGGCCCGCGCACGGCGCCACCGAAGGCGTGCCGGTGC
The DNA here is from genome assembly GCF_042900905.1 of Streptomyces sp. NPDC012827. NCBI lineage: Bacteria > Bacillati > Actinomycetota > Actinomycetes > Kitasatosporales > Streptomycetaceae > Streptomyces > Streptomyces sp. NPDC012827. Next base: position 240,074 of record NZ_JBIBBY010000006.1, read on the forward strand.
GCGCTCGGCGCGGGGACGGGCCCGGCGGTCGGGGGCGGCTGCCCGGGAGATCCCCGGCGGGTGTCCCGGCCCGTGGGGGTCAGGAGCGGAGGATGAAGGAGCCCGGGGGTGTGCGGAGGGGCTCGTGGAGGGCGACGAGGAGCTTCTCCAGGCCGCTGACGTGGCCGAGCGCGGCCTGGCCGGCGGCCGGGGGCGCCGGTGCGGCGGTGGCCGAGGGCTCCGGTTCCGCGGCGGGGCCGGCGGCGGGGCCGGTCAGGCGCTCCACGGCCGCCTCCACGCGCCAGCACGCGGCGGCGAGCCGTTCGTCGTGTCCGGCGGCCGGGTCGGCCGCTACCGCGACGAGTCCTCGTACCTCCTCGGCGCACTCGTCCAGGAGGGCGAGGACCCGGCGGGCCCGTTCCTTGCGGCCACGGAAGGGGCTCAGGGGGTGGACCAGCGGGGCGAGGGAGAGCCGTACGCGGCCGAGGAGCAGTTCCAGTTCGGCGGCGTGCGGAGCCGGGTCGGCGTCGGGGTCGCCGGCGAGCCGCCGCAGCGAGACGGAGGTGGCGGCGCGGACGCCCCGCAGGGACCGCTGGATCCAGGCGTCGTTGATGGCATGGGTGCTGACGGGCAGGATGAGCAGCACGGCGAGCGCCGCGCAGAGGGCGCCGACGGCGGTCTCCTCCAGCCGCAGGAGCAGCAGCGCCGGGTCGAGGACGCCGAGGAGCCCGTACAGCAGACCGGCCATGAGGGTGACGGCGAGCATCATCCAGCTGTAGGAGACGGGCGCGGTGTAGAAGATCCCGAAGACGCAGACGGCCACCAGGGCGGCGGTGGGGGCCACCGCCCCGTCGAGCGGGATGGCGACGACCATGCCGACCGCGATCCCGATGACGGTGCCGAGCACGCGGCGGAACCCGCGGACGAGCGTCTCGCCCCGGGACACCGTGTTCACGAAGATCCACCACGTGGTGCCGACGGCCCAGTACCAGCGGTCGGCCGAGAGCAGCTGGCCGATCGCGAGGGCGACGGCGCAGGCCACGGCGGCCTGGACGGCCTGCCGGGTGGTCACGCGGGCGAGGCCGGTGCCGGGGAGCGGCGCGGGCGCGGGCGGCGGCGGCGTACGGCGCTCCAGCGGCCACAGGACGAACCGCACGGCACCGGCGGCGGCGAGTGACAGGGCCGCGGCGGCGTAGAGCTCGGGCAGCTGGCCCGGCACGGCGTGCAGGAACTGTGTCGTGAAGAAGTGCATGAACGCGAAGATCCCCAGCGCGTGGCCGCGCGGGCCCCAGCGCCGGGCGTAGACGCCGCAGAAGACGACGAGGAGGAAGGCGGCGTCCCGGAGCAGGGTCAGGTCGTGCAGCGCGGTGGCCAGGGCGAGGACGGGGAAGCCGGCCACCGGCAGGAGGAGCGTGGTGACGGCCTGGGCGCGGACGGTGGAGTCGGTGACCGTGAACAGCGCGAGCAGGGCCGCCAGTCCCCCGGTGATGGAGGCGGACAGCGAGAGCCCCGCCAGCTCGGTGAGTGCCACGGCCAGCGCGATGCCGAGAACGGCACGCGACGCGTTCCTCAGTCGGGCGAGCCCCGGATCCGGAGCCACGAACATCCTCTTCACGGCGGTCTGCCGCCCCCTCGTGTGTTGCCGTTCGCCCTCCCGCGCGGACTCCCGGGGTGGGGGGAGCGCGCGGGCACGACGAAGGCGCCGCGCTCCGGACCGGCCTCGTCGCCGCCCCGGCGCCGCGCGGCGCCGAAAGTACCTGGATACGCCAAGGAAACCATCCCGGTGACCCATGGCTCAACACAACGGCGTTCGGCTGGGCCAATGGACCAGTCGAGTCCGGGCACATCGGACCATCAGCCGTCCAACGGCTCAGCCGCCTCCCCCCCCCGGTAAGGGAAGGCCGCCGCGCGGCACGCGGGGCACGGCGGAGTCGACTCGTGCCGACGGCACCCCGCCCACCCCGCCGTCCCTTCGGCCCGGGCCCGCTCCACCACCCGGGCGCTCGCGGCTCCGCGACGCCCCCACGGGGCCGCCCGGTCCGAGGGGAACGGGACGTGTCCGGAACCTTGCCAGGCTCCTCCGCCCGCCCCTACCCTCCGACAGCAGAAAGCGCTTTCCCCCTTGCGAGGACTGGCCGGCCGGTCCTGCGCATCGGCATCCCGTGCCCCCCTTGGGGGCTCCACCGAACGGGATCACGACGACACGAATGGGGAAGACCAGCATGCGACGACCAGCCGCACGACGACTCCAGGCGACCCTGGCCACGATGACCTTCGCGGCCGCGGCCGGCGTGGCCCTGGCCATGCCCGAGGCCTCGGCCGCCGCGACGGGCGCGGCCACCGGCTACGCCTCCCAGAACGGCGGCACCACCGGTGGCGCGGGCGGACAGACGGTCCGGGCCACGACCGGCACCGCCATCCACGCGGCCCTCTGCAACCGGGCGAGCAGCAGCACCCCGATCGTCATCGAGGTCGAGGGCACGATCCACCACGGCAACACCGGCAAGGTCTCCGGCACCAGCTGCAACACCGCCGACGGCGTGATCGAACTCAAGCAGATCAGCAACGTGACGCTCGTCGGGGTGGGCAGCGGAGCCGTCTTCGACCAGCTCGGTATCCACATCCGAGAATCACGCAACATCATCATCCAGAACGTGACCGTCCGGAACGTGAAGAAGTCGGGCTCCCCCGTCTCCAACGGCGGCGACGCGATCGGCATGGAGAGCAACGTCCGCAACGTCTGGGTCGACCACGTCACCCTGGAGGCCTCGGGCGGCGAGTCCGAGGGCTACGACGGCCTCTTCGACATGAAGGACAACACGCAGTACGTGACGCTGTCCTACAGCGTCCTGCGCAATTCGGGGCGCGGCGGCCTCGTCGGCTCCAGCGAGACCGAGCTCTCCAACGGCTTCATCACCTACCACCACAACCGCTACGAGAACATCGACTCCCGGGCCCCCTTGCTGCGCGGCGGCATCGCCCACATGTACAGCAACCACTACCTGCGGCTGAACGAGTCCGGCATCAACGCGCGCGCCGGAGCGCGCGCCAAGGTGGAGAACAACTACTTCGAGGACTCGAAGGACGTCCTCGGCACGTTCTACACCGACGCCACCGGCTACTGGCAGGTCGCCGGCAACACCTTCGACAACGTCACCTGGTCCGCCCCCGGCACCGACTACACGCCGGCCGGACCGGACCCGCGCTCCACCACCACGGTCACCGTCCCGTACGCGTACAGGCCGGACCCGGCCGCCTGCGCCCCGGACGTCGTGGCCCGGACGGCCGGCGCGCAGACGGGTCTCAAGGTGTCGGACGGCTCCTGCACCCCGCAGACGCCGGCCCCCACCCCGACGACGGCGCCCCCGACGCCCACGCCCACCGCCACGGGGCCGACGGCGACGCCCACCCCGACGCCGACGGCGACGTCGGGCCCGGGCGGCACCAACCTCAGCATCGGAGCCGGCTCCGACGGATCCAGCAAGGCCGACGGCACCAGCTACGGGAACGTGCGGGACGGCAACCTGAGCACGTACTGGTCGCCGGTCGGGACGACCGGCCACATCTCCGTCAAGTGGGGCGCCCCCACCACCGTCTCGGCGCTCACCCTCCGCGAGGCCGCCGGTTCGGTGGGCACCATCGGCTCCTGGCGGGTGCTCAACGGCGACACGGGGGCCGTCCTGAAGACCGGTACCGGGGCCGGCGCCCTCACCGTCCCCCGCACCACCCTGAGCAAGATCACCTTCGAGATCACGGGGGCCTCGGGGGTCCCGAAGGTGGCCGAGTTCGAGACGTACGCCGGATAGGAGGCCGGCCCGGCGCCCCACGCCGCTCGGGGGCCGCCGGGCCGTTCGCCGGGCCCGCTTCTCGGCTGCCGGGTCCGTGGCCCGGGCCACCCGGCGGAATCGGGCCATTGGTACAGTCGAACTCTCTTCGGGCAGGCCAGAGGGAGGGTGACGGACCATGGCGGTGGACGAACTGGACACCCGGATCCTGCGGCTCCTCATCGAGCAGCCGCGGACGAGCGTCCGGGAGTACGCACGGATCCTCGGGGTCGCGCGCGGCACCGTGCAGGCGAGGATCGACCGCCTGGAGCGGGACGGGGTGATCACCTCCACCGGGCCGGTCCTCTCCCCCGCCGCGCTCGGCCATCCGGTGCTCGCCTTCGTGCACGTCGAGGTCACGCAGGGCCATCTCGACGAGGTGGGCGACGCCCTCGCGGCCGTACCGGAGATCGTGGAGGCCTTCTCGATCACCGGCGGCGGCGATCTGCTGACGCGGGTGGTCGCCCGGGACGCCGGGCACCTGGAGGACGTGATCCAGCGGCTGATCCAGCTGCCGGGCGTCGTCCGCACCCGTACCGAGATCGCGCTGCGCGAGCGCGTGCCGCACCGGCTGCTGCCTCTCGTGGAAGCGGTGGGACGGCGTACGCGGCCCGCCCCGGACCGTCCCGCGCGTCCCTGACCTCGCGACTCCCTCCCCCTGCCCGTCGCCGGTCCCCTCCCGCGCGCGGGGCTACTCCGCTTCGTCGCTTCCTCCCAGACCGATGGCAGATGCGACGAGATGTGGCGGCGCGGATTGCAGATGGGAGCCGGGGCGGCCTAGCGTGGCGCGCATGCAGTCCTACACCATCGGTCAGGCGGCGCGGCTCCTGGGCGTGAGCCCCGACACCGCGCGCCGCTGGGCCGACGCCGGCCGGGTGGCGACCCATCGCGACGAGAACGGCCGGCGCCTCATCGACGGCCGCGACCTGGCCGCCTTCTCCGTCGAAGTCGCGCAGAGCGCCGACCGGGGCGACGAGGAGGAGCCGTACACCTCCACCCGCAACGCGTTCCCCGGGATCATCACCGGCGTCAAGCTCGGTGACATCGCCGCACAGGTCGAGATCCAGGCCGGTCCCCACCGGCTCGTCTCGCTCCTCACCCGGGAGGCGGTCGAGGAGCTGGGGCTGGAGGTCGGCATGCGCGCGACCGCCCGCGTGAAGTCGACCAGCGTGCACATCGACCGGGCGTGACCCGCCCGGCCGGTGCCGCGGCCCGCCGCCCGGCCGCCCCGGGGACGCCCGCGCCCGGCCGCCGTCGCCCTCCCGCACCCTCCAGGAACGAACGATGAGACGCCCGCACCCGCGCCGTACGGCCGCACCCCGCGCCGCCGGCCCCCGTACCCCTCTCGCGCTCGCCGTGCCCGCCCTGCTCGCCGTCGCCCTGCTGGTGTTGCCGCTGGTGGGCGTGCTCGTCCGGACCGAGTGGGGCTCGCTCGGCGCGCACCTGACCGGGCCGGGCACGGTCGAGGCCCTCCGGCTCTCCCTCGTCGTGTCCTTCTGGGCGCTCGCGCTGTCGCTGGTCCTGGGGGTGCCGCTGGCCTGGCTGCTCGCCCGGGTACCGTTCCGCGGCAAGGCGTTCGTCCGCTCCCTGGTCCTGCTGCCGATGGTGCTCCCTCCCACGGTGGGCGGGGTGGCGCTGCTGCTGGCCTTCGGGCGGCGCGGGATCCTGGGCCCCTGGCTGGAGGAGACCTTCGGCGTCACGCTGCCCTTCCACACCTCGGGCGCGGTCCTCGCGGCCACCTTCGTCGCGATGCCGTTCCTGGTCATCAGCCTGGAGGGCGCGCTCGGCGGGCTGCGCCCCCGGTACGAGGAGACGGCGGCGTCCCTGGGCGCCTCGCCGCTCCGGGTCTTCCTCACCGTCACCCTGCCGATGGTCGCCCCGGGGCTGCTCGCCGGGGCGGCGCTCACGTGGGCGCGGGCACTCGGCGAGTTCGGCGCGACGATCACCTTCGCCGGCAATCTTCCGGGCACCACGCAGACGCTGCCGCTCCAGGTGTATCTGCTGCTCCAGGAGGAACCGGAGGCGGCGACCTCCGTCTCCCTGCTGCTGCTGGTGATCGCCATGGCCGTGCTCGTCGCGCTGCGGGGGCGGTGGACCGGATCGCCGGCGCCGCGCCGTACCTCCCCTCCCTCGGCACCGGACGGGACCGGGGCGCAGACGCAGGAAGCGGGAACGGGAGCGGGAGAGGCGGGCGCCGGGGCCGCTCCGGACGGCGGGCGCTGGTCCCTGCACGCCGAGCTCCACGGTTTCACCGAGCTGACCCTCGACGCCGCACCCGGCACCACGATCGCGGTCGTCGGCCCGAACGGCGCCGGCAAGACCACCCTGCTCCGCGCGCTCCTCGGCCTCACCCCCCGGGCCCGTGCCGCGCTGCGCCTCGGCGACGACGACGTGACGGCGCTGCCGCCGCACCGGCGGCAGGTGGCGTGGGTGCCGCAGGACGGGGCACTGTTCCCGCACCTGTCGTCCCTCGCCAACACCGCGTACGGCCTCCGGGCGCGCGGGGTGTCCCGGTCCGAGGCGCGGCGCGAGGCGCAGCGCTGGCTCGACCGGCTCGGTGTGGGGCAGCTCGCCCACCGGCGTCCTGGCCAGTTGTCCGGCGGGCAGGCCCAGCGGGTCGCCCTGGCCCGGGCGCTGGCGGTCCGGCCCCGGCTGCTGCTGCTCGACGAGCCGCTCGCCGCGCTCGACCAGACGACCCGGGCGCATGTGCGGCACACCCTGCGCACGCATCTCGCCGGGTTCGGCGGGGTGTGTCTGATCGTCACGCACGACCCGGTGGAGGCGGTCTCGCTGGCCGACCGGGTGCTCGTCCTCCAGGACGGCCACACCCTCCAGGACGACTCCCCCGCCGAGGTCTCCCGTCATCCGCGTTCGCCGTGGGTGGCACGGATGCTGGGCCGCAACGCCTGGCCGGTCGCCTCGGGCGCGGGGGGTCTCACGGTGGACGGTGGCGGCGTGCTCGTCGCGGCCGAGCCGCCGCCGGCCGGGACGCGGGCCCTGGCGATCATCGCGCCCGAGGCGGTGGCCCTGCACCGGGACAAGCCCGGCGGCAGCCCCCGCAACGTCTGGCCCGGCACCGTACGCGAGATCACCGCGAGCGGCAGCCGGCTGCGGGTGCTCGTGACCTCGGACCGGGTGCCGCCGCTCGTCGCCGAGATCACCCCGCAGGCGGCGGCCGAACTGGGCCTGGCGGACGGCGTTCCGGTCTGGGCCGGTGTGAAGGCGACGGAGGTGACGGTCGTCCCGCTGTGACGGCGAGGACGGCGCCGGTGCGCGGAGCCGAGCACTACGGTCCGAACGGCCCGGGGCGGCCCTTGCCCCGGGCCGGGGTCTCTCCCCCTGTGGTGGTCACCGGTGCGCCGCGCTCGGCAACTCCGGGCATGCCGGGCCTCGGCGGGGCACGGGCGCGCATGCCGCGAAGCCGCGCCGGCGCGACGCGGTCCCCCTTCATCCCCGCACCCAAAATTCGCGGGCGGTGGCACGGACGCTGTGGCAGGGTACGGGCGGCCTGTCCCCCGTGATCCGGAGCGTCCCATGGCGGTACCCGCGCGACTCGTGCCCCTCCTCGACCAGTTCGACTTCGCCCGGCGGCGGCTGCTGGACCGGATGACCGGTCCGGTCATGGACAGCGGCAACGGGACGGACGTACCCGTGGGTGCGATGACCGATGCCGAGTACTTCTGGGAGCCGGCCCCGGGCTGCTGGTCGGTGCGGCGGCACGCCGACGGGCCGGGGGCGCGGGCGGAGCTGCTGACGGGGGCGGGCCCGTGGGGGCGGGACGCGACGCCGCCGCCGCATCCGGTGCCGCCGCCGTTCACGACGATCGCGTGGCGCCTGAGCCACCTCACCGAACTCCTCGCGCTGCGCGCCGACCACACGGCGGGCGGGCGCACCATGACCCGCGAGGACTTCCGGGTGAGCGGGGACGCGGCCTCGGCCGTCGCCGACTTCGACCGGGCCGCCGGTGCCTGGCGCGCGGCGCTCGTGGCCGCCGACGACGCGGCCCTCGACACGATCGGCCACAGCGCCTACCCGTACGGCAGCGACCCGGAGGAGCCGTTCCTCGACGTCGTCTGGTGGGTGAACCAGGAACTCCTGCACCACGGGGCCGAGATCGCCCTGCTGCGCGACCTGTACCGGCTGTCGCACACCGCGCCCTGACGCGCCTCAGACCGTGCCGGAGCCGGCCTCGGTGGTACGGGCGAGGAGCATCGCCACGTCGTCCTGCGCGGGCGCCGACAGGACCCGCGCCAGGACCTCGTCGCAGAGCGTCTCCAGGGGGCTGGAGAGGAACGGCCGCAGGGCGCGGGCCAGTTCGTCCATGCCCTGGTCGAGGTCGCGGTGGCGGGCCTCGATGAGTCCGTCCGTGTAGAGCACGAGAAGACCGCCCGGGGGCAGGGCGACCTCCTCGGTGGCGAAGTCGTGGCCGCCGGTGCCCAGGGGCGTGCCGGGCGGCCCTTCGAGGAAGGTGATGGCGCCGTCGGGAGTGGCGACGGCGGGCGGCGGGTGCCCGGCGCGGGCGATCGTCCAGGTGCCGGCGGCCGGGTCGTGGACCGCGTAGACACAGGTGGCCATCGTGTCCTCGCCGAGGTCGGAGACGACGGCGTCGAGGGAGCTGAGCATCCGGGCGGGCGCGATGTCGTGGCGGGCCAGGGTCCGTACAGCGGTGCGGAGTTGACCCATGACGGCGGCGGCGTGGATGCCGTGGCCCATGACGTCGCCGATGACGAGTCCGGTGCGGCCGCCGGGCAGGGCGATGGCGTCGAACCAGTCCCCGCCGACGTCGTGGGCGCTGGCCGGCAGGTAGCGGCCGGTGAGTTCGAGTCCGGTGACGTCGGGGAGGGCGCTGTTGGTCAGGCTGCGCTGGAGGGTGAGGGCGGCCTCGCGCTGGGTGGTGTAGAGGCGGGCGTTGTCGATGTTGAGGGCGGCGCGGGCGACGACCTCGTCGATGAGGACGCCGTCCTCCTCGTCGAAGGGTTCCCGGGTGCGCAGCCGGGTCACGGTGACCGCGCCGAGGACCGTGCCGCGGGCGACGAGGGGGACGAGCCGGGCCGAACCGATGCGGGTGGCGAGGTAGGAGCGCAGGGCCTCGGCCCGGGGGTCGGTGAAGAGGGCCGGGATGTCGGAGGTACGGAGCCGGGTGGGCCTGCCGCGGGCGACGACCTCCTCGTACACGGAGCCCGGCGGCAGCTGGAAGGTCTGCCCGGCGGCGAGCAGGGCCGTGGGCGCGGCGGGGTCGGGGAAGCGGGCGGCGAGGCGGCGCAGGAGACCGCGGGTGGACTCGGCGGGGTCGTCCGGGGCCAGGACCGAGGTGAGGATCTGGACGTCGGCCGAGTCGGCGAGCTGCGGTACGAGGAAGTCGACGACCTCCTCGGCGGTCTGGCGCAGGTCCAGGGTGGTGCCGATCCGGGCGCCGGCCTCGGCGAGCAGGGCGAAGCGGTGCCGGGCCCGCTCGACCTCGATGTGGGCCTCCTGGCTCTCGGTGATGTCCACGAGGGAGGCGATGAGGCCGAGGTGTTGTCCGGTGCGGTCGAGCAGGGGCGCGTAGGAGCAGGACCAGATGTGGTCGCGGCCGGGGTCGGCGGGGGTACGGCCGACCCGGCGGGCGTCCACGACGGCCGTGCCGCTCTCCATGACCTGGCGCATCAGGGATTCGAGGGCGACGGCGTTGACGCCGGGGACGACCTCGGTGAGGCGCCGGCCGAGGTGTTCGGCGGCGGAGACGCCGTTCATCAGGGCGAGCGCGTCGTTGACGCGGAGGAACCGCAGGTCGGGGCCGAGCAGGGCGAGGCCGATGGGCGACTGGGTGAAGAGGCTCTCCATCGCCGCGAGGTTGTCCCGCATCCGCAGGACCTCGGAGGTCTCGACGGCGATCAGCATGGCGCCGGGCCGGCCCCGGGGGTCGGCCGCCGGGACGATCCACATCTCCATGGCGACGTTGTGGCCGTCGCGGTGGCGCACCGGCAGGGTGCCGACCATCGTCTCGCCCGCCTGGACGCGGCGGGTCAGCCGGTCGGCGAGTTCGCGGTTGGCGTCGGGGACGAGGAGCGGGGTGGCGAGGCGCCCGAGCACGTGCTCGGGCCGGTGGCCGAGGAGGTCCTGGGCGGCGAGCGACCACTCGACGATGCGGCCTTCGGCGTCCTCGCGCCAGAGCGCGATGGGAAGCAGTTCCCGGAGCACACCGGCGTCCCCGACGGCCGCCCGGGGCGGCTGCGGAACCCTGTTCGGAAACTGATGAGTGCCCACCGCATCGACCTACGCATCGGTCTGGCCCCCGGGGGGCGATCCCTACCGCCTCACCCTAGCCGAGGACGTCCGGCCGGGCGCTGCGCGGCAGGGCCGAACGGTGGCCCGCCGTCGCGGCGGCACGCCGCGAACCCTCGCCCGTCATGGCCCCTGGGCGGGCAGGGCTGAGGGGCGTCACCCCGAGCGGGTTCCGGGGCGGGCGGCCGGGCTGCTCGCGGGCGTCCGGCCCGATGCCTCCGACCGGGCCGGGCCCTCGGCCGCCCCCGGGGCCCGGAAGGTGACGGCGGAGGCCGGCACGGTGACCTCCGCGTCCGAGCCCAGGGCGTACGCCGCGACCCGCGAGGCGACGGCTGCCGGGACCGCCTCGCAGACGCCGGGCACGGCCGGGACGTCCTGGGTGGCGTGGGCGTCGTACGGCACGACGACACGGTGGCCGAGATCCAGGGCCGTACGGGCCGTCGCCTGCACGCACATCTCCGACATCACGCCGCACACGGCGACCGCGCACACGCCCAGGCCGGACAGCAGGCCGCCGAGCGGCGTCTCCTCGAAGCCGTCGTCGTACGTCTTGCGGACGACCGTCTCGCGGGGACCGGGCAGAACGGGGTGATGGAGTTCCCAGCCGGGGGTGTGCGGCTCGTCCTCCGCGCCGGGCGGTCCGTCGTTCTGGAGGTGGACGACGAGCGCGCCGGCCGCCCGCGCCCGCGCGATCAGGTCGCCCGTACGGTCCACCAGACGGCGGGAGTCGGGCACGGCGCCGGGCCCGGTGACGAAGGCGGACTGCACATCCACGACGAGCAGGGCGTCCACCGGTGGCAGGGAAGAGACCATCCGCCCATCATCACCGGCCGCCCCCCGGCCTGGCCACGGAATAAACGCCCGGCCCCCAGGAGGGGCCGGGTCTGGGGGGGCTCTCGTCGAGCAGGCCCCCCCGGCAGCCCGTCACCCCGGCCGGCCCAGGCCGCGGACCGACGACGACCTGAAGGCGTGCGTACGGGTCCTCGCCGAGGTCCACCGGGCCGATGGGCATCCGGCGGACCGGCCCGCGCGGCCCGGCGCCTGGCCGGCCTCTCCACGAGCGGCTGGCCCGGCGCCGGCCGGCCACGGTCGGCCGGCGCCGGGGACCCTCACGGGAGGTGTCCGTCCACGGTTACGCGGCGCCGCTCCCCTCGGAGCCGCCGCCCTCGGGAAGCGCGGTCAGCCGCTTGTAGAAGTGGACGTCCTCCGCACCGCCGGGGATGCCGAGGGTGCGGCCGGTCTCGACGTATCCGTGGCGCCGGTAGAAGTCGGGGGCCTGGAAGGTGAACGAGGAGACGGTCGCCCGGTCGCAGCCGCGCCGCCGGGCCTCCTCCTCGGCGGCGCGCAGGAGCCGGCTCCCCCAGCCGTCGCGGCGGCTGTCCTCGCGGATCCACAGCATCTCGATGCCGAGCAGCCCGCCCCACGTCCAGGCGGTCAGACCGCCGATCACCTCGCCGGACTCGTCGACGGCCTTCACCGACAGCTCGCCCTGGTCCTCGGGCGTGGTGCCGGTCGCCGGGAAGTTGAAGGCGTCGAGACCCTTGTCGAGGACCGCCTGGAGCGCGGGGTCACCGTGACCGACGGACAGACGCGGGTCGTCATGATCATGCTTCATGCGGCCCGATTCTGGCACAGCCGTTCGGGCGCCGGCGGACGCCCGGCGGCGCCGGGTACAGGGGCCCGTCGCCCGTGGCCTAGGTCGTGTCTTTTGGATCAGGCCGGATCAGGGAGCGGCGTCTGGCGCCGTGCATCGCAAGGCGGAGGAGGGAGTCCATGCGGAGCATCGGCGACCGACGACAACGCTGGGGGCACCTCCCGTGCCCGAAGGGCCACGGGGGAGAGGCGCGGTGCCAGACGCCGCGAGCCCGGCAAGATCCGAAAGACACGGCCTAAGGCACCACCTCGTCACACCGTCCGGGGTCGACCGGCCCGGGAGGCCGGGAGGGCACCACGGGGTCGAGTGCCCCGTAGGGGGTGAAGGGGCGGGGGCGCAGCAGTTCGTCGAGCGCGGTCAGCCGGATGAGCCGGAGCAGCCAGGGCTGGTCGCACACCAGCCACCAGCGGACTCCGGCCGCCCGTGCCCGTCCCGCGCCGTGGGCGAGGAGGCCGAGCCCCGTCGCGTCGCAGAAGGCGAGCCGGCGGACGTCGACGGTCAGGGCGTCCGACTCGCGGACGAGGGCGTCGAACTCGGGGCGCAGGCGGCGGACCTGCACGAGGTCGAGTTCACCGAGGAGCGCCGCGACGGTGTGACCGTCGGACGAGCGGACGAGGAGGTGCGGGTCGTGACGGGGGATCAGCTGCATCGGACGCTCCACAGGGTGGGGCCAGGTGTCACGACGAGCGTGGCGGCCCTGTCCAGGAGAGGCACGTTTCGCCTGGTCCACTGTCACCTGAATCGGTGAATGTACCGCTCCGGCTCGCTCGCCCGTTCGCCTCGGGCTCCTTCCCTCCCGCCCCACCGGCCGCAGCCGTCCCGTCCCCGGCCTCGGCGGTCACGTCCCGCCGAACGGTGCGGGCCGGCGCGGGAGCGCGGCGGCCGGCACCGTCAGGGGCGGATCTCCTTCGCCTCGAAACGGCCCTCTCCCAGGACCAGCACGAACGAGACCTGCTGCCCTTCCGAAAGGGCCTGGTCCCCGCCTTCCACGTCCTCGGCCCGGAAGTAGACCGGGTCCTCGGAGCCCACGGCGAGGACGAACCCGTAGCCGGCGTGACGGTTGAAGGACTGAACGAATCCGGTGACCCTGTTTTCCACGACGCCTCCTCGGCTCCCGGCGCGTACGCGCCTTCCGAGGGATCCCTACCCCGTGGCGGCGGATCCGTCTGTCCGCCCCCCGGGCGAGGCGCGCGTACTCCGGGCCGGGCGGGGGCGGGCCCGCGCCGCCCGCGCCCGGAGGCGGCGGTGGGGTACCGGGAGCGGCCCGGCGCCCCGCCGCCGGTGCGGGAAGGTCACCCCGCGAAGCGGGCCATCCACGCCTCGACCTCGTCGGCGGTGCGCGGCAGCCCCGCCGAGAGGTTCTCGTGTCCGTCGGCGGTGACCAGCAGGTCGTCCTCGATCCGTACGCCGATGCCGCGCCATTCCGCCGGCACGGTGAGGTCGTCCGGCTGGAAGTACAGGCCGGGCTCGACGGTGAGCACCATGCCCGGCTCCAGGACGCCGTCGACGTACTGCTCCGTCCGGGCGGTGGCGCAGTCGTGCACGTCGAGGCCGAGCATGTGCCCGGTGCCGGCCATGGTGAACCGGCGCTGGAGGCCGAGGGCGAACGCGCGGTCCACGGGTCCCTCGATGAAGCCCCACTCGACCAGGCGCGCGGTGAGGCTGCGCTGGGCCGCCTCGTGGAAGGCGCGGTAGGGGGCGCCCGGCTCGACGGCGGCCATGCCGGCCTCCTGGGCCTCGTACACCGCCTCGTAGATCCGCCGCTGGAGCGGGGTGAACGTGCCGGAGACCGGCAGGGTGCGGGTGACGTCGGCGGTGTAGAGCGTGCGGGTCTCCACGCCGGCGTCGAGCAGCAGGAGGTCGCCGGGGCGGACGGGGCCGTCGTTGTCGGTCCAGTGCATGATCGTGGCGTGCTCACCGGCGGCGCAGATGGAGCCGTAGCCGACGGAGTTCCCCTCCAGGCGGGCGCGGCGGAAGAAGGTGCCCTCGATCCACCGCTCGGAGGTGGCGACCGCCCGGGACAGCTCCCCCACCACGTCGGTGAAGCCGCGCACGGTGGAGTCGCAGGCCTTGCGGAGCTCGCCGATCTCCCAGTCGTCCTTGACGAGCCGGAGCTCGCCGAGCGCGGTCTCCAGTTCGGCGTCCCGCTCCTCGTCGGTGGTGACGGCCGCCTCCAGGGCCGGGTCGTGCCCGCGGACGATCCGGGTCGGCGCGCCGGATCCGGCGGCCAGGTCCCGGGCGGCCGTCCGGACGTCGCGGCAGGGCAGGCCGAGGACGCGCTCGGACTCGGCGAGGGAGCGGCGGCGGCCCGTCCACAGCTCGGCGTGGTAGCCGGTCCAGAACTCGTCGTCGTCCCGGCTGTCGCGCGGGAGCTGGTAGCAGTAGGCGTCGTGACCGCCGTCGGCGCGCGGTTCGAGGACGAGGGCGCCGTCCCGGGCCTGGTCGCCGGTCATGTGCACGTACCCGGAGTAGGGGCGGAAGGGGTACGGATCGTCGTTCGAGCGCGTCTTGAGGTTGCCGGACGGGATGACGAGGCGCTCGCCCGGGAAGCGCGCGGAGAGCGCGGCGCGGCGCCGGGCCGCGTACGGGGCCTGCTCGTCCGGCTCCAGGTCGTGCCGTTCGGTGTCGGCCCATCCCGTGCGCATGAGCGCGGACAGTTCCTCGGAGATGTCGTGGTAGAGCCCGTTCTTGCGGCGCTTGGCCATGAGGTGCTCCTTTCGTCCCGGTCGGTGACCGGGCGTGCGTCCGTGCGTGCGGGGCCGGTGACCGCCGACCCGCCGTGGCGGTCGCGGTGGCGGTGCCGGGCTGTCGTGAGGCCCGCCTCCCCCGGTGCCGGTGGCGGTGCGTGTCCGAGCCGGGACGGTACCGGCGGGCGGGCCGCTCAGGGGCGCGGCGGTGCCAGTGGCACGGATCGGCCACCGGACCCGTCCCCCGCCCGCTCCCGGCGCGCCGGCCGCCGTCGATAATGCGGCCATGACTCCTGCCTCCCCGGGCCCCGTGCCCCTGCCCCGGGCGGCCGCCACGCCCTCACCGGCAGCGGCCGCAGCGCACAGCCGGCTCGCCGACGCCCTGCGGCTGCTGGGGGTCGGCGAGGCCGCGAGCCGGGTGTATCCGGCCCTGCTGGAGCGGGCGCCCGCGCCGCTCGACGCGGTCGGCGAGGCGGCCGGGCTGAGCGGCGCGGCACTCGCCGCGGCGTACGGCGAGCTGGTCGACGCCGGTCTGGCGAGTGCCGGCACGGGATCGTCGGACGTCGTGGCGCCGGTGCCGCCCGCCGCGGGCCTGGAGATCCTCGGCCGGCACCGGGCGGCCGAGCTGGACGAATCGCGCATCACCGTCGGGGGTGCCTTCGAGTCCTTCCGGCGGCAGCGCCTGGCCTCGTACAACGACCATCTGGTGGAGGTCGTGACCGGGGACGCGGTGGGTCCCCGGATGCGGCAGGCGTGGGCCAGTGCCCGGGAGCAGATCCGGCAGCTCGACTCACCGCCCTACTTCCCCCTGCCCGGCGCGACGGAGGACGCCCTGGCCACGCTGGCGCGCGGGGTGACGCAGCGGGTCGTGTACTCGCGCGCCTCGCTGGAGCACCCGGGAAACCTGACGACGAGCATCGAGCCCTGCATCGAGGCCGGTGAACAGGCGCGGGTGCTGCCCTCGGTCCCGGTCAAGCTGGTGATCATCGACGAGGCGTACGCGCTGGTGTCGCTATCCATCCGGGAGGCCGATGTGCACAACACGATGCTGGTGGTGCAGCCGTGCGGCCTGCTCTCCGCCCTCGTGGCCCTCTTCGAGCAGACCTGGAACAACGCTCTGCCCTTCCACGGCGGTTCCGCCCCGCGCCCGGGCGGACCGCCGCCCGCCGACCGGCGCCTCCTGGGGCTCCTCGCGGCCGGCGCGCCCGACGAGGTCATCGCCCGCGAGCTCGGCGTCAGCCGCCGCACCCTCTTCCGTCGCGTCCAGGTCCTGATGGCCCGGCTGGGGGCGACCAGCCGTTTCCAGATGGCCCTTCAGGCGCAGCGCGCGGGCTGGCTCTGACCGGGCCCCCATGCCTCACCGGCCGGCCCGGTGGACGGAAACCCGCGACCGGGGTCATGCCGAACCCGGCGGGGTCGTCCCGGGCCCCGGGGGGCGTCCCGGGCCCGGCAGGGTCAGACCGGCCTCGTGGGCGGCGACGGCCGCCTCCACCCGGTTGCGGACGCCCAATTTGGCGAGGACGGCGCTGACGTGGGCCTTGACCGTGCCCTCGACCAGGTGCAGCCGGTTCGCGATCTCCGCGTTGGACAGCCCCGCGCCGAGTGCGGCCAGCACCTCGCGCTCCCGTTCCGTCAGCCGGTGCAGCGGACGGAGGGGGTGCGCCGACCGGTGGGCCCGCAGGCCGGCGATGACCCGGCCGGCGACCCGGGGGGACAGGTACGCGCCCCCGGCGCCCACCGCCCGTACCCCGCTGAGGAGTTCGCGCGGGTCGTCCGCCTTCAGCAGGAAGCCGTCGGCGCCTTCCTCCAGAGCGCGGGTGATGTACGCGTCCTGCCCGAAGGTGGTCAGCATGATCACGCCGACCGCCGGCAGCTCCCGGCGGAACCGGGCCACCGCCGACAGTCCGTCGAGGCCGGGCATCTGGATGTCCAGCAGGACCACGTCCGGCCGGTGCCGGTGGGCGAGCGCGAGGGCCTCGTGCCCGTCGCCCGCCTCCGCGACCACCTCGGTGTGCGGGTCCCGCGCCAGGACGGCCCGAATGCCCGCCCTGACCAGGGCCTCGTCGTCCGCGACCAGGATCCTCACCGCTCGGCCGCCCGCCGTCCTCTCGTCCACGCGGACGAGCCTAGGCCGTGCGCCGCCCGCCGGAGATCGTCCCGGGGGACGAGGGCACCCCCGACGAACGGCGGGAAGCTCCTTCCCTTCGGCCGATGGGCGTGGCCCCCGCCCGCTCCTAGCGTCGGTGCCGTACGGGAACACGGCGGAGTGCCCGCCGGGTTCGTGGGCCCCCGCTCCCGTACGCCGACCGCGCCGCGCCGTTCCGGCCCGACGCGACGACCGACCGACAGCGAGGTAGTTTCCGTGATCAGCCTCAGAGGACTGACGAAACGCTACGGCGACAAGCTCGTCGTGGACGATCTGACCTTCGACATCCGGTCCGGCCGGGTGACCGGTTTCCTCGGTCCCAACGGGGCCGGAAAGTCCACCACCATGCGCATGATCCTGGGGCTCGACCACCCGACGCGCGGGCGGGCACTGATCGCCGGCCGGCCGTACGCCGATCTGCGCCGCCCGCTGCGGGCGGTCGGCGCGATGCTGGACGCCCGGGCCGTCCATCCCGCGCGCTCGGGCCGCGCGCACCTGATCGCCCAGGCCAGGTCCAACGGCATCCCGGTGCGCCGGGTGGACGAGGTGCTGGAGACGGTGGGCCTCGGCCAGGCGGCCCGCCGGCCGGCGGGAACGTACTCGCTCGGCATGAGCGGACGGCTCGGGGTGGCGGGCGCGCTGCTCGGTGACCCGCCGGTGCTGATCCTGGACGAGCCGGTGAACGGCCTCGACCCCGACGGCGTGCGGTGGATCCGGCGGCTCGTGCGGGACCGGGCGGCGGAGGGCCGCACGGTCTTCCTTTCCAGCCATCTGATGAGCGAGATGCAGCTGACCGCCGATCACCTCGTCGTCATCGGCCGCGGCCGGCTGCTCGACGACACCCCCATGGCCGATTTCCTCGCTTCCGCCTCCCCCGCCTCCGCACGCGCCTCGGTGCCCGATCCGCAGGAGCGGGCGGTGCTGGCCCACCGTCTGACGGCGCTCGACGGCGTGGGCGTGGAGACATCGGCGGACGGCACGCTCCTGGTCGAGGGCCGCACGGCCGCCGAGGTCGGGGACCTCGCCCACCACTGCGGCGTACGGCTGCACGGTCTGAGCGACGTCCGGGTGTCCCTGGAACAGGCGTACATGGATCTGACCGCGCGGAGCGTCGAGTACGTGACGGGCGGCCCCGCCGCGGAGACCGCGTACGGCGCCGACGGCGGGAGCGGCGGCGGCTCGGAAGGGGACCGGCGATGAGCACGACGACGCACGGCGGACCGGCCGGACCGGAGAAGACGGGGACGGTGGCGGACGGCTCCGGACGACCCGGGTCACGCGCGTACGGGGGGTTCGCGGGAGCCGTGGCCGCCGAGTGGAGCAAGCTGTGGTCGGTCAGGTCCGCCTGGCTCTGTCTCGCCGCGGGGCTCCTCGTCACGGGCGTGTTCACCTTCTACTACGCCTCGATCGCCCGCATCAACGGCCATCCGGTGCAGCCGGTCGCGAACGCGGCGGCCGCCTCCGCCGTGATCTCGCAGTTCGCCGTGGTCGTCCTCGCCACGGTCGCGGTCACCTCGGAGTACGCGACCGGGAGCGTGCGTTCCTCGCTCCTGGCGGTGCCACGGCGGCCCCGGGTCCAGGCGGCGAAGGCGCTCGTGACGGCGGCCGTCGCCTTCCTCGGCGGCGCCGTGTACGGGCTCGTGGGTACGGCGGTGGCGTGGGGGCCCTTCGAGGGGCGGGCCTCCTTCGCGGCGGGGACGGCCCTCGCGCAGATCCTCGGTCTGGCGCTCTACGAGGCGCTCGTCGCCGTGCTGACCGTCGGCGTGGCCTTCGCGACCCGGCACGCGGCCGGCGCCCTCTCCGTCCTGGTCCTGCTGCTGTGGGGGCTGCCCAGTGTGCTCCTCGGGCTCGGCGGCGAGACGCTCGCGGCCGTCGAGGACCGTCTCCCGTACGGGGCGGGCGACCACCTCATGCGGGCCGGCGCCGACGCGCCGTACAGCGTGCCGACGGCCGTCCTCGTCGTGGTGGCGTGGGCCGCGGCGGCCCACCTCACCGGCCTGTACGTGCTGCGGCGCAGGGACGCCTGAGGCCGGGCGGGACGGCCCGGCACGACCGCCTGCCGGGCCCGGGGGCCGGTCCCCCACAATCGGACGGAACACACCGCGCGGGCGGCGTGCGGCGAGCGCACGTGCCGAGACGACCGGAAAGGACGCCGATCCCTCATGCGGCATCTCCGCACACCCCCGGTCGGGCGCCTGCTCGTCGACGTGACGCTGTGGTCGGCGCTCGCCACCGCCACCTGGTACGGCTTCCGGGAGGCGGGCGCGTCCTCGCCGGTGACGGGCCTGCTGTTCCCGTCGGCCGTCCTGGCAGTGGCCGTACCGCTGTCCCGGGCCCGGCCGGGGGTGGCGGTGTTCCTCGCGAACGGACTGTGTGCCGTGGGGCTCGCGGGTTCCTCGACCCCGGCCAACGCGCAGGTCCTGTCGGTGGCCGTGCTGAGCTGTCTGCTGGGCGCCCGGGTCGTGCAGGCCCGGGGCCCCTCGCTGGTCCTGGCCGGATGCCTGGCCGTCGATGTGGCGGTGTGCGCCCTGCTGCGTGTGCCGCCGGTGTGGTGGTTCTACGCCGTCACCGTGCTGCCCGCCGCCCTGCTGCTGCCGTGGCTGGCCGGCCGGCAGTGGCGCGGCCGGCGCGAACTCGTACGGGAGGGGTGGCGGCTGGCCCGGAGCCTCGAGGAGCGGCAGCACCTCGTCGCGGAGCGGGCCCGGCTGACCGAACGCGCCGCCGTCGCCGCCGACATGCACGACTCCCTCGGGCACGCGCTGAGTCTGGTCGCGCTGCGGGCCGGTGCCCTCGAACTCTCCCCCGACCTCACCCCGCGCGACCGGGCCGACCTGGCCGAGCTGCGCGAGACCGTCGTGGACGCCGTCGAGCAGTTGCGGGAGACCGTCGCCGTGCTGCACGAGCCCCGCGATCCCGGTACGGCGGACGCCGCCGTACCGGAGACGGTGGACGACCTGCTGGCTCGGGCGGTCGCCTCCGGGGTGCCGCTGCGCTGGGAGCGGCGCGGACCGGCGCCCGCGCTGTCACCCCTGATCGCGCGCGGGCTGTACCGGGTGGTGCAGGAGGCGCTGACCAATGCCGTGAAGCACGCCCCGGGCGGCACGGTCCGGGTGACCCTCGACCACGAGGCCGACCGCACCCGGGTGACGGTGGTCAACACGCTCCCCGCGCCCGGCGCCGACGGGGCGGCCGGGGGGTCGGGTCGCCGGGGCCTGCCGGGGCTGCGGGAGCGGGTGGCCGTGCTCGGCGGCACGCTGACGGCGGGCCCGCACCGGGACGGGTTCCGGCTCACCGCCGTCCTCCCCCACCGGGCGCCGGACCGCCGGGCGCCCGGCGCGGGCGGTGACGGCTCCGCGACCGCCCCCGAATCGGCCGCACGCCTGGCGCGGGCCCGGCGCACCGCCCGCCGCCGCTCCGTCCTCGCCTTCGCGGCGCCGGTCGCGGCGGCGGCCTTCTTCGTCCCGGCCGCCGCCCTCCTGGCCTGGCAGCTGACGACCGGGGTGCTGCCGCCGTCGCGGTTCGCCCACCTGGAGCCGGGGTGGTCCCGTACGGACCTCGCCCCGCTCCTGCCGGAGCGCCCCTTCGCGTACCCGCCCGATCACGCCCGCTCGGCGCCCGCCCCGGCGGGGACGCGCTGCGATTTCTACCGCTCCGGCCGCGATCTGTGGGGGCCGGTCGACCTGTACCGGTTGTGCTGGTCGGGCGACATCCTGCGGAGCAAGGACACCCTGCCGGCGGAACCGGCCCGGTAGGCAGGACAGCCCGTCGACGCGCGAGGGCTCCATGCCGAGGGGGGTTCCGCGCTGCGAGGACGCCGACGGCTCCTAGGATTGCGGTGGCCGGGCGGACCGGGGGCGCTCGATGACCGGGGGCTCACCCCTGGGCCACGGCTCCGGACGGGTTCAGGACTTCTCGTCCCCGGCATCGGGAGGAGCCGACGCCGCCGCCCTTCTCCTGCGGTACGCCACCCCGCCGCCCACCGCGAGGAGGAGACCGGCCACGGCGGCCACCCCGAGCGCCGGGTGCTCGGCGAACAGCCTGACCAGCACTTCGAGCACGCCGAGGCCCGCCGTCGCGTAGATCAGCGCCCAGGCCGCTCCCCCGACGAACAGGGCGGGCAGGTAGCGGGTCAGCGGCATGCGCATGCTGCCCGCGAGGAGGTTGGCGACGGTCTGAAAACCGACGGTCAGGAAGGAGACGGCCACCACCGGTGCGCCCCACCGCTGGATCGCCCGTTCCACGCGCGCGAACTTGGCGGTCGAGATCCGCCCCGCGAGCCTGCTCCGCCGGGCCCCGGCCCCGGCCAGCCATCCGACGGCGAAGGTTCCTCCCGCCCGGAGCAGCACGATGACGTAGAGGGCGGCTGCCGTGAGCGCGACCTTACCCATGGCGCCTCATCCGGGGCGCCGGACCGCTGCCCGCGCCCCTCCTCGGCCGCCGTCGGGGCCCCGTCCCGGCGGCACCACGACGAGCCCGAGCCCGGTCTGCGTCTGTCACGTGCGCTCTACCTCTGCCCGTTCCGTCCGTCCCCTGCGTTCCCCGCGGCGGCTCCGGAACCGGTCCGACGCCGAGCCGGGCCCGCCCGGCACGGCCAGACTAACCGAACGCCCGTCCGCCCTGTACACGCCGTGGTGACGCGGCGGGCGCCGGCCACGGCGGGCTGTGCGTCGGAGGTCCGTCCCGCCGTGCCGACCTACGCCAGGTGGTGCTCGAGAGCGTGGGGCCGCTCGGCCGGCCCGGCTGCGCGCTCCGGGCGAGACCCGAGGTGCTCACGCGTCGGTCAGAGTTCCGGTGCGAGACCACGCTCGCGCAGCCAGGACAGCTGGACCGGCGGGTTGGAGCCGTACCCGCCGCCGTGGTCGCCGAAGGGCCAGACGGTCAGGGCACGGTCCTCGCCCCGGTAGTGGTTGTAGGCGGCGTACACCGTGGAGGGCGGGCAGATCGGGTCCATCAGGGCGACGCTGAACAGCGCCGGCGCGGTGGCCCGTTGGGCGAAGTGGACGCCGTCGAAGTAGTCGAGGGTGGCAAGGGTCCGTTCCACGCGCTCGCGACTGTGCCAGCGCAGGTACGCGGCGATCTCCGGATACGGGCCCTCCCCGGTGATCCGCACGGCGCGGCGGAAGTGGCACAGGAACGGGACGTCCGGCAGCGCCGCCGCCACGCGGTCTCCGGCGAGAGCGGCGACGGCGAGGGTCAGGCCGCCGCCCTGGCTGCCTCCGGCCACCACGATCCTGCGCGGGTCGAGGCCGGGCAGCTGGGCGACGGCGTCCACGGCGCGTACGCAGTCGGTGATCAGCCGCCGGTAGTAGTAGTTCTGGGGGGAGTCGATGCCTCGGGTCATGAACCCTCCGGCCCACTGGGTGCCGTCGCCCGCCGTCCGGTCCGGGGTGTCGTGGCCCTGGCCCCGGCTGTCGACGACGAGCTGGGCGTAGCCGGCGGCGGACCAGAGGAGGTGCTCGGTGGGCAGACCGCGGCCGCCGCTGTAGCCGATGTACGTGACGACGACCGGCAGCGGCCCCTCCGCGCCGCGCGGTCGCAGGAGCCAGGCGGCCACCGGCTCGCCGTTCCAGCCGGGGAAGCGCACGTCGTCGACGTCGACCGTGTGCAGCAGGTGCGCGGAGGTGACCCGTTCGGCCTTGACCGTCCCGCCGTAGGACCGGGCTTCGGCGAGGGTGTCCCGCCAGAACCCGTCGAAGTCGTTCGGAACGGTCAGCTGCGGCCGGTAGCCGACCAGCTCGTCGGTCCCGAGGTCGGTGAGCGGCATGGGGAGTCCTCCGATGGGAGTGTGGACGAGGTGGCGGGATTTCGCGGGTCCCGGGCACGGGAGTGGCGGCCCACCCGTCGGACGGGCCGCCGGTTCACGGGCGGGCGCGCAAGCGGTCAGCCGGCGCTGCCGGGGCTGCCGGGGCTGCCGAAGCGGAAGGCGGAGAGGCGGAAGTCACCGTGCAGGGTCAGGCGCAGGTCGTGCGCACCCTCGGGCGGGGCGTCCAGTTCGCCGGCGACGGTCCGCCACGCGTAGCGGTCGCCGGTGCGGGGGACGTCGAGCTCGGCCAGCACCCGGTCGCCCACCCGGACGACCAGCCGTGCCTCGCTCGATCCGGCGTCCTCGCGGGCGGTCTCCGCCTCGATCCGGACGGCTCCGGAGAGGTCGACGTCACGGAAGAGGAGCGTCCCGGGACGAGCGGGGTCGGTGGGCGTGACCGCGTCACCGTCGGCCCGGGTGGCGTCGACGAGGGTGACGTCCGCGTAGTCGTCGAAGTCGGCCGCCGGGGTCCGCCGGTCCACGACCGCCCGGGGCGCCGCGGCTGTGCCGGTCACCGTCAGCGGTGCTGTGAGGACCGGGTGGCCGGCGGAGCGGGCGACGATGATCTCGTAGGCGCCGGGATCGACGGTGAAGGCGGAGGTGGTGACGTCCCAGTGGGCGAGCCGTTCGGCGGGCAGGCGGAACGTCACCTCGCGCCTCGCCCCCGGTTCCAGGCGTACCTTGCGGAAGTCGGCAAGGCGCAGTCGGGGCGTCTCGTGACGGGCGTCCAGTGCCCGGACGTAGAGCTGCACCACCTCGCTGCCGGCCCGGGCACCGTTGTTGGCCAGGGTCACCGTGACGTCGACCGCACCGTCCCGGCCGGTGGACGACCGCGACAGCCGCAGGTCACGGTAGGAGAAGTCGGTGTACGACAGGCCGTGGCCGAAGGGGTAGAGGGGAGCGGCCGCGTGGTACTGGTAGGTCCAGCCCGCCTTGATGATGTCGTAGTCGAGCGGGGCCGGCAGCGGATCGTCGCCCCGGTACCAGGTCTGCGGGAGGCGTCCGGCGGGGTCGGCCTCGCCGAGGAGCACGGCGGCGAGCGCGTGGCCCGTCTCCTGCCCGCCGTGGGAGGTCCACACCACGGCGGGCAGGTGTGCGTCGGCCCAGTCGACGGCGAACGGGTAGCTGCTCATCACCACGAGCGCCGTCTCGGGGCGCACGGCCGCGACCGTGCGGAGCAGCTCCTCCTGCGTCGCGGGCAGGTCGATGTCCGCGCGGTCCTCGGTCTCACGGCCGTTGATCATGGGGTGGTTGCCGAGGACGACGACCGCCGCGTCGGCCGCCCGGGCGGCTTCCCGGGCCTCGGCCGCGCCGTCGCGCAGCAGCTCCCGCGTCCAGCGTTCGGCGGCGTCCGGGGTACCGGCGGTCACGGTGACGCGGCCGTCGGCCGCATCCACGGCGGCGTAGCGGCCGGTGAGCACGGAGCGCAGCAGCACCGTGTCCTCCCCGGCCGGTTCGAGCCGGAAGGTCTCCTTGACGAACCAGTTCTTGAGCACCTTCTGATCGGCCGCCACGGTGGCGTCGTCCTTGAGGCTCAGATATCGGCCGGCGTCGGCCGCGCGGAGGGTCAGCATGCCGCGGCCCCAGTCGGTCACGTCGAAGGCGCCCTTGCCGAGGAGTTCGCCGGTCGTGCGGGAGCGCAGCGCGATGCGGTCGGCGCCCTCGACCCGGGCCACCTCGCCGCCGTGGGCGCCGAGTGCGGCGGCGAGGCCGTCGGCGACGGTCACCTGGTAGGGCATGGTGCCGCTGTACCAGTCCTCGCAGAGCGTGTCGGCGAGCGGGCCGATGACGGCGATCCTGGGGGTGCGCGCCGGGTCCAGCGGCAGCAGCCCGTCGTTCTTGAGCAGTACCACCGACTCGGTCGCCGCGTGCCGCGCCAGGGCGCGGTGCTCGGGGCGGTCGACCGCCTCGGGGCCGATCCCGGCGTACGGGTCGAGGTCCGGGTCGAACTCGCCGAGACGGAAGCGGAGTTCGAGCTGGCGACGCACCGCGCGGTCCACGTCGGCCTGTGCGATCAGGCCGCGCTCCAGCGCCTCGCGCAGCCGGCCCACCGGCGTGGCGCTGTCCTCGTCGTGGTCGGTGAAGCTGTCGATGCCGGCCTTGAGGGCGGCGGCGTGGGCCTCGGCGTGGTCGTCGAAGTAGTGTTCCGGGTCGACCAGGTTCGAGGGGGCCTCGGCGTCGCTGACCACGAACAGCTCGTGGCCGGTGGGCCGCGCCCACCGGCGCAGCTCGGTCTCGATCAGCGGGCTGACGTGGCAGGGGCGGCCGTTGACGAGGTTGTACGCGGCCATGGCTCCGGTCGCGGCGCCGGAGGCGACGACGGGCCGGAAGGCGGCCAGGTCGTACTCGTGGAGGACGCGCGGGCGCAGTCCGGAGGAGGTCGTGCAGCGGTCGTCCTCGTTGTTGTAGGCGAGGAAGTGCTTGAGGACGGGAGCCGCCCGCAGGTAGGTCGGGTGGTCGCCCGCCAGACCCCGGCAATACGCCTCGCCGAGCCGGGCGGTGTGCACCGGGTCCTCGGAGTAGCCCTCCTCGTTGCGCCCCCAGCGCGGGTCGCGCAGCAGGTTCAGGACGGGCGCCCATGCCTGGAGGCTGTGGGGGCCGTCACCGGCGGCGGGAGTGCGGTGGTGGTGGAAGGCGCGCAATTCGACCGAGACGGCCTCGGCGACTTGGCGCACCAGGTCCTCGTCCCAGGTGGCGCCGAGGCCGACGGCTTGCGGGAAGACCGTCGCCACCCCCATCCAGGAGACCCCGTGCAGGGCCTCGCTGCCTGTACGGAAGGCAGCGAGGCCGAGCCGCGGGACGGCCGGCGCGTACTGGTGCAGCATCGCGATCCGCTCCTCGGGCGTGAGCCGTGAGAGCAGGTCGTCGACGCGCTTCTGGAGTGGCAGGGCGGGATCACGGAAATCGGGACGCTCGGATCCGGACGCGGACGCGGAACTCACGTGGAAACCCCTCGGGCGAGCTGGGTGCGGTGGCCGTTCGTCGAAGCGCTTCGACGGTCCCATTCGCCCCCGAGACCTGTCAATGAAAGCCGCAGAGAAACTGTTGGGCCATCAACTTCACCGGGCCCGCGAAACCGCGCCGTCGCTCGACCTTGCGGGGTCAAGCGGTTCGATGCCAGGCTCCGGTTCGCGCGTCGACGACCCGTTCGAAGAAGAACTCGTGCTTGAGGAAGGAGACGTCGTACTCGTGCCCCGGGTACGGCGGGATCAGCTGGGCGGCCTGGAACAGCCGCCAGCCGTCCTGCAGCGCGGCCACCCCCGTCTCGTACGGCGGCTCGTCACTGTCGCCCGTGGTCGGCGAGGTGCGGCCGGTGCCGTCGTAACGCGACCAGCCGACGACTGCGGAGTCCAGCGCCGAGCTCGCCAGGTACAGCACGAGCACCTGCTGCCGCGGCACCGGGGCGGCGATGGCGTCCTCGCCGTCCTGCGACGCGGGCGGGATCGCTTCGGCCGTCATGCCACGGTCCCCTTCGGGCGGTTGGAGACCCTGGTCACCCAGTGGTCGAGATCGAAGCCGTCGTCGCCGGTCAGCTCCCGCCACAGCAGGATGCGGTTGTACCGCTCCAGCCGGCCGGTCGCTCCCTCGTACCACGGGAACATGGCGTCCAACTCCGCGGCCACCCGCGGGTCGTGAAGGTCCGAGGTGTCCCACAGACGTCGTTGACGCACCCTGGGATTGAAGCGGATCTTGAACATGGAGCGGAGGGTGTCGCTGTCGTTGCGCCGGCCGGCGTGCCAGAGGCCGTGGTGCAGAAGCACCACCGTGCCGGCCGGGCAGACCAACCGGTCCTGACCGCGCAGGTTCTGGTAGCGGCCGGTGTCCGATTCGTTGATCCGCCGCAGATGGCTGCCCGGCACGCTGAGCGTTCCGCCCATCTCCAGCGTCACGTCCTGCGGGTAGTACATCAACTGGACGTCGAAGGCGTCCGGCCGGACGTCGATGATGGCGTCCCCGTGCAGCGCCTGCGCGGCGCCTCCGCGCGGCTCGCGCGTGTGCGCGAAGTGGTGGTCCACCCACGGGTCCGGGCCGACCAGGCTGCGCAGGGCCCCTGCCACCTGCGGCAGTTCCAGCAGCCTGCGGACGAAGGAGCCCTTCGCGTACGCGTCGGACAGCGGCGTCCCGTACGGCACCGGCGGCACCCCGTCCGCCAGTACCGCCAGGCCCTCGGCGTTCATCTCCGCCGGAACGACCGCGTCCAACCGCAGTGACCCGCGCGCCACGAAGCGCGCCATCTGAACCGAGGTCAGCAGTTCTTGCCTGTTCTCCATGACGGCCACGCTAGGTCCGGCCGCTGCGCGGCGCGTGGGCCGCGTTCACCCTCCACTGGTCGATTTTCACTGTGCCTTCCGCCGCCTCCGCCGACGGCCGCGCCCCGGGAGCGGCCGCGCCCGCCGTGGTAGAACACGTGCCCATGCAGACGGTCCTCGTCCAGCTCGACGAGCCCCCCACTCTCGCCGCCCTCGGTATCGGCCTGCACGGTCCGGCCGGCCAGGTGGACGTGTTCTCGCTGCCGGACCTGTGGCAGCTCCATTTGTACGGCTACGACGCCGACTTGACGGTCGACGGCACCGAGCACGCGATCCGTCCCGGGCGGGTCAGCCTGGTGCCGCCCGGAACCGAGGTGCGTTACCGCTACCGGGGCCGCTCCGAACACCTCTACGCCCACCTCCGCCTGGGCTCGGCGGGAGCGCCCCACAGCATTCCCGTGATCCAGGGCACCGGACCCGAGCTCGCCCCGCTCACCGCGCAGTTGCGGCAGGCACTGGCCGCCTGGCCGAACACCCCGGCCAGGGCCACCGCCGAGGTGTGGGCCGCCCTGTGGCGGATCGCACGACTCTCCCCGCCGCGGGAGCCGAGCACCCGGGCCGTACATCCGGCGGTGGCGGCCGCGACGGCCCTGATCGAGGAGCGGCTGGCGGAGTCCCTGACGGTGCCGGAGATCGCGAAGGCCGTCGGTGTGTCCCACAACCACCTGACCCGGCTCTTCCGCGCCGCCACCGGGGAGACCGTCGTCGGCTACATCCGGGCCCGCCGGATGGAACGCGCACGCCATTTCCTGCGGGCCACCACGCTCTCCATCCCCGCCGTCGCCGCCTCGGTCGGCATCCCCGACCTCCAGGCGTTCAACAAGGCCTGCCGCCGGGAGCTCGGGGCCTCACCCCGCGGCGTCCGTACCGCCGGTCCCGCCCCGCGTCACGACGACCCGGCTCGGTGGATCGGGACCGTCGGCGGCCCGCCTCACTCGATCGGCTCCCGCCCGGAACGGCCGGGTGGTGCTACGTGAAACGGGGACCGTCCCCGTGGTCGGGGACGGGGAGGCGCACGCCGGCCCGGAGGGCGGACTGGTGGGCGACGATGCCGGGGAGGGTGTAGCGGGCGGCGGTCCACGCGTGCAGCGCCGGCTGCGTACGTGTCGTGACCGCGAGGGCGAAGTCGTCGGCGAGGAAGTGGTGACTGCCTTCGTGGCCGTTGGGCGCGTGCGCGAACTCGCGCGGGAGTCGGGAGCGGTCGTGCACGGGTGCCGTACCGGAGGTGAAGGCGTCGCGCAGTTCCGGGGCGACGTGGGAGAGCGCCGGGTCGTCCGGTGTGAGGGTGGGTGCGGCGTGCAGGTGTGCGGTGATGTCGCGCTCGCCCTTCTTGTCCTGCCACAGGCTGACCGACCCGAGTTGTTCGAGGACTGCTTCCGTGCCGAAGTAGCGGAAGCGTGACTCCTTGCCGATGTATCCGACCCTGCGGAACTCGTTCGTGCGGAAGCTGCCGCCACCGGCGACTTCGAACAGGGCGGTCGCGTTGGAGAAGTCGTTGTCGAACTGGCTGATCTCGCGATCGAACACGCCGTCGCCGCGCTCGTCCGGAACGCCGATCGCCGACACGCTCACGGCGTGCGTCTGCCAGGCGCCGAGGACTCCGCCGATCGAGTGCGTGGGGTAGAGCAGCGGAGGGTAGCTGGCGGCGGCCTTCCAGTTCTCACCACCGCTGTACTTGTACGCGTCGTAGAAGCCCCAGTCCATGTCGTGGACGTAGTCGCCCTCCGCGTAGAAGATCCGGCCGAACGCCCCCGCGGCGATCTGGGCGCGCGCGTGGACGGTCGCCGGGTGGTAGTAGCTCGTCTCGCCCATCATGTAGATCCGGCCGGTCTCCTCGACCGCTGCGATGATGTCCTCGATCTCGGCCTCCGTGACGCCCATGGGCACCGCGCTGTAGACGTCCTTGCCCGCACGCAACGCCTGCGCGGCGAGGGGGCCGTGGGTCCAGCGCTGGGTGAAGAGCGCGACGGCGTCGAGATCGGAGTCGAGCATGTCCTCGAAGGAGGGGAGCGTACCGGCGAGGTCGTGCTCGGTGACGAGTTGTTCGGCGCGCTCCGGGATCAGGTCGGTGACCTTGATGTCACCGACGTCCGGGTGCAGGCGCCAGAGTTTGGCGAACGAACCGGCGAACTGGCCGGCTCCGACGATGCCGAGTGAGAACACGCGAAATCTCCATCAGGAACGTAGGAGTGGGTGCGAGCGAGCTGGTACCGGTCGCACGACGGTGCGGGCCGCGGCACTGCTTCCCGACGATAGGATCCGAGGACACGCGATGTCTGCGCCGTTTCGAAGCGAGAACTTCTTGGATCCTCAGGGTGCTCTGGTCGACGAACCCTCCTACCTGCGCGGGTGGTCCGGGCGCCCGACGCTGATGGCGGCAGCGCACCGGCACGACGACCTGGAGATCAATTTCGTGGCCGGCGGCGGGTCGATGCTCTATCTCTACGGCGGCGAACTCCTCGAAGTCGCGGTGGGCGGACTCGCCGTGTTCTGGGCGGCGATCCCGCACCAGTTGGTGGCGAGCCGGGCGACGTGCGTCCACTGGCTGCATGTGCCCTTCGACCAGTTCCTCGCCTGGGGGCTGCCCCGACCGCTGCTCGCCCGTGTGCTCGCGGGCGTGCCGATGATCACTCCCGCGGCCCGTGCCGACGCGAGCGATCCGGCGAAGTTCACCCAGTGGGCCGCGGACCTGGCCGCGGGCGACGACGAACTGCACCGCATCGCGATGCTGGAGATACAAGCGCGCGTCCGGCGCCTGGCACGGGCCACGGCCGGCGATACGGCACATCGGCCCGCCGGTGACGATCCGGCCCTGCGCCAGGCGGTGTCCATGGCGCGGTACATCGCACACCACTTCCGCGAGCCGATCACCGTCGCCGACGTCGCGGCGGCGGCGAATGTCCACCCGGCCTACGCCATGACGCAGTTCCGCAAGGTCGTGCGTACCACGATCGGCGACTACGTGAAGCTGTACCGGCTCGCCGAGGCACGCCGGTTGCTGGTGAGCACCGGCCTTCCCGTGAACCAGGTGGCCGCGGCCGCCGGCTTCGGCTCGGTCAGCCGTTTCTACCGGGTCTTCACCGACGCGTGCGGAACCACCCCGGCACGCTTCCGGTACGGACGCGGGCTCTGACCCACCCGGCGACGGCCCGACGCCACGGCGCATGACGGTGAGGCACGGGGTCGAAGCGCTTCGCCAGCATGGGCCCCTTGTCTCTCTCGAAACCTGTCCGTTACCTTACGGGCGGGGAGTGAAGCGCTTCGACAGTCGACCCGCCGCCGCCGTCCAGCCCCCGGGGTCGCGAACCGGGATCCGGAGCAACTCACGGAGCACTCCGCCCTCGCGCCGCCTCCGGACCCGCACAGACCGGTCGGAGCACGACTCGGCACCCCGTACCCGAGGAACCGCCCGGCACCGACTTCGAAAGGGCCGCCATGACCAAGGAACAGGGGATCTTCCACTGGGGGCACGAGGCCCTTCGCCTCGACCTCGTCCTCGATGACGACGGCAGCCCGCGCCTCACGCACCTCGGACCGCCCGGCGAGGCGCGGGGAGTCCCCGGCGCCTCCCTCCCCCTGGTGGAGGTGACGGCCGCGGGCCACGGCCGCGACTGGTCCGGCAGCCGCCTGATCGGCACCGCTCTCGGCGGGCGGCTGCGTCACCTGTCCCACCGCGCGGGCCGCGACGGCGACTGGCACACGCTGGCCGTGCGTCTCCACGACCCGGAAACCGGGCTGGTCGCGGAGGTGACCTACCGGTCGCCGGACGGCATCCCCGCGCTCCGCAGTGAAGTGACGCTGCGCAACGAAGGGCGGACCACCCTGCACCTGGAGTCGGTCAGCTCGCTCGTGGTGGGCTGCCTCACCCCACGGACACCGGCGGCCGTCGACGCCGCCGACCTGCTGTGGGCGGACAACGACTGGCTCGCCGAGTGCCGCTGGCAGCGGCAGCCGATGCGCCGGACCGCACCCGGCGTGAGCGGACGCGTGACGTACGGGCACGGCAAGGCCGGCTTCGCCCTCAACGGGCAGGGCACCTGGTCCAGTTGCGGGCACCTGCCCATGGGCGGCCTGACGGACCGGCGCACCGGCCGCAGCTGGGTGTGGCAGGTCGAGCACAACGGCGGAGGTTGGCGCTGGGAGTGCCAGGAGCACGACGGAGCCGCCTACGCCGCCCTGTTCGGGCCCACCAGCACCCACCACGGCTGGCGGCACGCCCTGGAGCCCGGCGCCGTCTTCCGTACCGTACCCGCCGCGCTGGCCTTCGGCGCCGACGGCGGCCCCGACTCCGCGTTCGCCGCGCTGACCCGCTACCGCCGCGCCCGGCGCCGCCCTCATACCGACCACCAGCGCCTGCCCGTCATCTTCAACGACTACATGAACTGCCTGATGGGCGACCCCACCACCGACAAGCTGCTGCCTCTGATCGACGCGGCGGCCGAGGCCGGCGCCGAGCACTTCGTCATCGACGCGGGCTGGTACGACGACGGTGACGGCGGCTGGTGGACCAGCGTCGGCGCCTGGGAGCCGGCCGCCTCGCGCTTCCCCGGCGAGAAGGGAATCCACGAGGTACTGGACCACATCCGCCGACGCGGCATGGTTCCCGGCCTGTGGCTGGAGCCGGAGGTCGTCGGCGTCCACAGCCCCATGGCCACGTCCCTGCCCGACGAGGCGTTCTTCCGCCGCGACGGCGTCCGCGTCACGGAGACCGGCCGGCACCACCTGGACCTGCGCCACCCGGCCGCCCGTGCCCATCTGGACCGGGTCGTGGACCGTCTGGTCGGCGAGTGGGGCGTCGGCTACCTCAAACTCGACCACAACATCGACCCCGGTTCCGGCACCAGCGCCCACCCCGGCGAGACCCCGGGCGACGGCCTGCTCGGTCACAACCGGGCGCACCTCGACTGGCTCGACGGCGTCCTCGACCGGCACCCGCACCTGGTGGTGGAGAACTGCGCCTCCGGCGGCATGCGCTGGGACGACGCCATGCTCTCCCGGCTGCAGCTGCAGTCCACCAGCGACCAGCAGAACCTTCACCTCTACGCCCCCATCGCGGCCTCCGCGCCCACCGCCGTCCCCCCCGAACAGGGTGCCGTCTGGGCATACCCCCGGCCGGAGGACTCCCTCGACGAGGTGGCCTTCACCATGACCAGCGCGCTGCTCGGCCGGATCCATCTCTCCGGCCGCCTTCCCGAGCTCGACCGGGAGGCCCGCGCCCTGGTCCACGAGGCGGTAGCGGTGTACAAGGCCATCCGCGCCGACCTGCCGCACGCCGTGCCGTCCTGGCCCCTGGGCCTCCCCGCCTGGGAGGCCCCCTGGATCGCCCTGGCCATGCGCACGCCCGCCACCACGTACCTCACGGCCTGGCGCCGCCCGGGAACCGACGCCACGGCGACGCTTCACCTGCCCCACCTGCGGGACACGGCCGCCCGTGTCGACCTGCTCTATCCCTCGGCAGGTCGGGCCGAAGCGATCTGGCAGCCCGGCACGGCCGAGCTGAGCCTGACCCTGCCCACCGCGCCGTCCGCCGTCCTGCTCCGCATCGTCCCCACGGCCCCCGGCGCTCCCTGAACCACCCCCTGCCACGCCACGACTCCCTCACGAACCGACGAGAGGACCTCTCGGGTGCCATCACCGCGCCGACGGGACCAGCGTTTCGCCAACCCCGTGATCCCCGGCTTCCACCCCGACCCCAGCGTCTGCCGCGTCGGCGACGACTACTACCTGGCCTGTTCCAGCTTCGAGTACTTCCCCGGCGTACCCCTCTTCCACAGCCGCGACCTGGTGCACTGGACGCAGATCGGCAACGCCCTGGACCGGCCGGACCAGCTGCGTCTGCCCACCTCCATGCCGTCCTCCGGCGGGATCTACGCCCCCACCCTGCGCCACCACGACGGCCGCTTCTGGCTGATCGTCACCAACTGCAGTGAGGGCGGCGGCAACCTGATCGTCACGGCCACCGACCCCGCCGGACCGTGGTCGGACCCCATCCGGGCGCCGGGCGTCCCCGGCATCGATCCCGACCTGGCGTGGGAGGAGGACGGCACCTGCTGGTGCACGGTCGCCGGGGTCTCGCAGGTCCGTCTCGACCCGTCCACCGGGCGGACGTACGGAACACCGCACCGGCTCTGGTCGGGCGGGCCCGGCGCCAAGGCCCCGGAGGCGCCGCACCTGTACCGGATCGGCGCCTTCTGGTACCTCCTCATCGCCGAGGGCGGCACCGAGCGCGGCCACGGCGTCTCGATCGCCCGCGGCCGTACGCCCACCGGCCCGTTCGAGCCGTGCCCGGCCAACCCGATCCTCACCCACCGCGGCACCGACCACCCCGTCCAGAACACCGGGCACGCCGACCTGGTCCAAGGCCCCGACGGCTCCTGGTGGATGGTGCTGCTCGGCGTCCGACCGGGCGGCGGCACGCCCGGCTGGCACGTGCTCGGCCGGGAGACCTTCCTGGCCCCCGTGACCTGGGTGGACGAGTGGCCGGTCGTCGGCGAGGTGGCCCTGGACCTGCCCGACCTCCCGTGGCCGCTCTCCCCCGGCCCGGCCGAGGGGCGGCGGGACGACTTCGACCTCGCCGCACTGCGACCGGCCTGGATCTCCCTGCGCGACCGGCCGGCCGAACACTGCACCACCCAGGAGCGCCCCGGCTGGCTGACGCTCCGCGCGCGGGGAAGCTCCCTGGACGAGCCCGACGTGGTGTTCACCGGCCGGCGCCAGCAGCACCTGGCCTGCCGGGCACGCACCCTGGTCGACACCTCGGAGGGAAGCGGTGGCCTCGCCGTCCGGCTCGACGAGCGGCACCACTACGCGATCGAGGTGTCCGGCTCGGAGGCCCGGGTCATCGCGCGCGTCGGCTCCCTGCGCACGGTGGTGGCCGTGCGGTCCGTGCCCGCCGGGCCGGTGATCCTCTCCGTCACCATCACGGAGCCGCCGGGTCCGTACGGACCGTGCACCGGCCCCGACGTCGTCTCCCTCGGTGTCGAGCAGCCCGACGGCGCGTGCACGGAGCTCGCGACCCTCGACGGCCGCTACCTGTCGACCGAGGTCGCCGGCGGCTTCACGGGCCGGGTCATCGGCATGTACGCCGCGGAAGGCACCGTTCGCTTCGACTGGTTCGACTACGAGCCCCTCGACGGCTGAACGGCCGGCACCCTCCCCTCGCCGCCCCGCACCGCGAGCGGGACCGCGCAGTCCCATTGAAGCGCTTCAACAGAGGATGGACACGGCACTGCGCCGGAGATAGGGTCGACGTACGTGTCACGCAGGAGCGATACGCGCGCCTGATCGAAGCGCTTCACAGGGCTGGGAGAGCTGATGGTAACCCTTGCCGAGGTCGCCCGGCACGCCGGAGTGTCGGCGAGCACGGTGAGCTATGTCCTCAGCGGCAAGCGGCCCATCTCCGTGGCGACCCGGCTGCAGGTCGAGCGGAGCATCCGCGAACTGGGGTACCACCCGAACGCGGGCGCGCGGGCGCTGGCCAGCAGCAGGTCGAACATCATCGCGCTGATGGTCCCCCTGCGCACCGACATGTACGTGCCGGTGATGATGGAGATCGCCATCGCGGTCGCCACGACGGCCCGGGCGCACGGGTACGACGTCCTGCTGCTGACCGGCGAGGAGGGGCCCGAAGCCGTCCGCCGTGTCACCGGCAGTGGCCTCGCCGACGCGATGATCCTCATGGATGTCGAACTCGACGACGAGCGGCTGCCGTTGCTGCGCGGCGCCGACCAGCCTTCCGTGCTGATCGGACTGCCCGCCGACACCTGGGGACTGACCTGCGTCGACCTCGACTTCAGGGCGACCGGCGCGCTGTGCGTCGAGCATCTGGCGGCGCTCGGCCACCGCGACATCGCCGTCATCGGAGAGGCCCCGGCGGTCTACGAACGGCACACCGGCTTCGCCGAGCGCACCGTTGACGGACTCCTGTCGCGCGCAAGGGAGTTGGGCGTCGGAGTGTTGCACCGGCCCTGCGGCGGCGGCTACGACGCGATCGCCGCCACCCTCACCCGCATCCTCGACGAGCGCCCGGGCACCTCCGGCCTCGTCGTGCAGAACGAGCAGGCGGTCGAGCCCTTGCTCGCCCTGCTGCGCCGGCAGGGCCGCGCCGTCCCCGAGGACGTGTCGGTGGTCGCGATCTGCCCGGAACAGGTGGCCGTCCAGGCCTCGGTGCCACTGACGTCGGTCTCGATCCCCGCGCAGGAGATGGGCCGGCAGGCGGTGGAGCGCCTGGTCGCCAAGATCGACGGCCACGGGAGCGACGAGGTCTCCCTCATCGCACCGGAGCTGACGGTGCGGGCGAGTACGGGGGCGGCACCCGCCGCCGCCTGACCACGGCCCGGGGACGGACCGTCCGCACCCTCGCCATCTGCTGGTGGACATGCCGTACTCCTGGCTGGGCTCCGATCCGGCCGTCGGCGCCCCGACGCTCTACGCGGCCGTCGGCGCTGCCTGGGGCGGGGGCCGGCCGCGCCCGACGAGGACGCGGACCGGCCCCGGACCTGATGCCGAATCAGCCGCCGTTGATCGTGAGGTTGTTGGTGTTGAAGTTGAGCCCGCCGGACGACGAGGTGATCTCATAGCCGAACTGGACGTCACCGATGGTCTCGTTGCTGGGCATCCAGCCCTTGGTGTACGCGATCCAGTGGAGGATCGGCTTGATGTCCACGGTGCCGGAGTGGGAGTCGGACGTCCGCAGGAACGAGAACACCTGGTTCGACCCGTTGGAGCCCTTGTAGACGTTCCAGCTGTGGCCGCCGAGCGAGACGTTGGCCTGCCAGGTGCCGATCGGGCCGACCGCTCCGGTGTCGTTGACCCAGAGCATGATCTCGTACTGGTGGTCGGTGTCCCAGATGTCGTACGACGTGTTGTACGCGCCGGACGACGGGACGCTGACGTTGTAGGTGCTGGTGAGCCAACCGAGGGAGTCGATCCTCTTGTTGATCGTTTTCGTCGAGTTGGGGTAGGACTTGATGCCGCCGGTGTTGGGGTGGTCGGCCCAGACGCCCCAGCTGGTTCCGGAGTTGGCCCACAGGCACTGGCTGCCCGCGCCGGAGCCCCAGATGTTGTTGTAGAGCCTGTAGCCGTTCAGGCTGGTGTTGCCCCAGCGGTCGCAGGAGTTCCAGACTGCCGCCGAAGCGGGGGCGGAGGCGAGTCCGACGGTGGCGCCGAGAGCCATCGCCGGCGCCAGTACCGCCATGGTGACCTTGCGTATCGCGCTCTTGACCATGGTGTCCCTTCCACGGGTGGGGGAAATGTGGGGGTGTTACCACGCCTTCATGCCGAGGACGTGGTCCTCTCCGGCGACGGGATCGATCAACTCGGTGCCGCCGGGGAGAAATCCTGACGTCGATACGCGCGCGGGCGGTTCGGATCAGGGCCGGAGCACCGCCACGCCGTAGCGGTCGAGGGTGACCCGGTCGGTGACGGACGTCCCGGTGAGGAGATCGTGGTGGGTGCCGGGCACCTCGACGGTCACCGGCTCGCGGCCGTGGTTGAGCACGAACAGCGCTTCGCCCCGGCGGACGGCCTCGACCTGCCCGGGGAGGCCGTCGAGCACCGGCCGGACGCCGGCGGCGGCGGCGATCCGGGCCAGCAGGTCGCGCAGCGCCTCCGGCTCCGGGAGCGTGGAGAGATACCAGGCCCGGCCCTTGCGCAGGACGGCGGGCATTCCGTCGAGCTCGCCGCCCTTGTACGGCACGGTCTCGTCGGCGGACCCGTCGGCCTCCAGTTCCTCGGACCACAGGGACGCCCTGAAGCCCTCGCAGGCGACGGTCTCCCCCGGGTCCAGGGGCCACCACTCGTGCAGGGTGCGGATGCCGAACAGCTCGCGGAGCCGGACGTCCATGCCGCCGGGGCGGACCCGGTCGTCCTCGTCTGCGACGGCCGTCTGGAAGCCGCAGACGAGGGTTCCGCCCTGGCGGACGTAGGCGAGGAGGTTGTCGATCGCCGCGTCGGTGAGCGCGTAGAGCTGGGGCACGACGACCACCGAGTACGGCGTCAGGTCGTGCTCGGGGTGGGCGAAGTCGGTGGTGAGGTGGGCCTGCCAGAGGGCCCGGTGCCAGGCGCGCAGGACGTCCGGATGGTCCACCTGGCGGGACAGGCGGCCGTCCTGGGCGCCGGCCCACCAGGCGTGCCAGTCGTGCAGGATCGCGATGTCCGCGGTGATGGTCCGGCCGGACGTCTCGGCGGCGATCCGCTCCAGCTCCGCGCCGAGCCGCTTCACCTCCTGGTACGTCCGGCCGTCCGCCCCGGCATGGCTGACCATGCCGGAGTGGAACTTCTCCGCGCCCTGCCGGGACTGCCGCCACTGGAAGTAGCAGACGGCGTCGGCGCCCCGGGCCACGGCCTGCAGGGACCAGAGCCGGTTGAGGCCCCGGGGCTTGGGGTGATTCACGCCCCGCCAGTTGACGGGCCCGGCGGCCTGCTCCATGAGCATCCACGGCCCGCGCGCCTGGGAGCGGGTCATGTCCTGGACGAGGGCGCCGCTCTGGGCGCCCAGCGGGTCGCGCGGATCCGGATAGATGTCGACGGAGACCACGTCCTCCTCCTCGGCCCAGCGCCAGGCGTCCTGGCCCATCCACAGCGGCATGAAGTTGCTGGTGACCGGGGTGTCCGGGGTGTGGCGGCGGACGATGTCCCGCTCGGCGACGTAGCACTCCAGGAGCATGTCGGAGGTGAAGCGCCTGAAGTCCAGCACCTGGGTG
This sequence comes from Streptomyces sp. NPDC012827, assembly GCF_042900905.1. Taxonomy (NCBI): domain Bacteria; kingdom Bacillati; phylum Actinomycetota; class Actinomycetes; order Kitasatosporales; family Streptomycetaceae; genus Streptomyces; species Streptomyces sp. NPDC012827. The sequence continues at coordinate 277,444 of NZ_JBIBBY010000006.1, forward strand.
GGGTTGCGCATGTAGTGGGGCAGGCGGGGCGGCAGGATGCCGTCCCAGGTGTCGTAACCCTGGCTCCAGAAGGCGGTGCCCCAGGCCTCGTTGAGGTCGTCGAGGGTGCCGTACCTCCCGCGCAGCCAGCGGCGGAAGGCCGCCGCGGCCTCGTCTCCGTAGTCGAAGGTGCAGTACTCGTTGTTGATGTGCCACATCGTCAGCGCCGGATGGCCGGCGTAGCGGGCGGCCAGAGCCTCGGTGATGGCGGCGGCGTAGCGCCGATAGGTGGCACTGGAGTGCGAGAAGTGCTGCCGGCCGCCCCACCACTCGGTGCGGCCGTCCTCGGTGACGGGCAGGGTGTCCGGGTGCAGGCGGCCCATCCAGGGCGGGGGCGAGGCGGTCGGGGTGGCGAGGACGACGCCGATGCCGTTGTCGTGCATCAGGTCCATCAGCCTGTCCAGCCGGCCGAACTCCCGCGCGCCGGGCTCCGGTTCCAGCGTCGACCAGGAGAAGACGCCGAGGGTGACCGAGTTGACCCGGGCCGCTTTCATCAGCCGGACGTCCTCGTGCCAGGTCTCCTCGGGCCACTGCTCCGGGTTGTAGTCGCCGCCGAAGAGCAGACGGCCGCGGGTCGCGTCGCTCAGGCCGGGCATCAGGCGGGCTCCCCGTACTGCACGCCGCGCCCGTTGGTGCCGAGGTAGACCCGGCCGTACACGCGCGGATCACCGGTGATGACCCGGCCGATCCAGCCCCACTGGTGCTGGTCGTCGTTGATCCGCACCCAGCTCCTCGCCTCGTCGTCGGAGCGGTGGACGGCATTGAGGCCCTGGGTCGCGCCGACCATGTAGATCGCCGGGTAGGTGGCGCCCGGGGCGGCCTTGCCGAAGCCCAGGGTGTGCGAGGACCGGCAGCTGCCGACCTTGGTGAAGGTGGCGCCTCTGTCGGTGGAGCGGTACAGGCCGGCCTCCTTCGCGCTGAGCCACAGATCACCGGAGCGTGCCGGTGCCGCGGTCAGCTGGAACTGCGCGTCACCCGAGGGCAGGCCGGTGGCCGTGGCGGTGAAGGTCAGGCCGCTGTCGGTGCTCGCGTGGACCGTGCCGGTGGCCGTGTCGTAGGCGTAGAGGAGCGTCGGGTCCACGGGATCCGCGACCAGGACGGCGCCCTTCGGTACGGAGGTGGCCTCGGACCAGGTGGCGCCGTTGTCCGTCGAGCGGTACGCCGGGTGGACGATGCCGTTCGAGGATCCGAGGGACCACAGAAGGACGCCGCCGTCGGCGTTGGTGACGATCGGGCCGGGCGCGTCCTTGGCGGCGGCCGGCTGTGACGCGAAGGGCGACCAGGTCCGTCCCCCGTCGTCCGACCAGGCACCGTTGGCGCTTTGGCTCCAGCCGGTGCGGACGACGTACGAGGGCCGGGCAGCGGCCTGGGCGAGTCCCGTCGTCGAACCGAACACGGGATTCGACGCCATGCCGCGCGAGGGGGATGCCGTGAGCGACTCGTGGTACATCACGCCGATGTCGCCGTTTCCGCTGATCAGATGCGCCTCTCCGACCGGCGGCGAGATCAGGTGGAGGACGGCGGTCTCCTCCAGGCCGCGGATCTGCGGCGCCCAGCGCCTGAGGTCGCGCGTGCCGTACAGGGTCGCGCCGGTGCCGTAGACGACGTGCCGGGAATCGAACGGGTCGAGTCCCAGGGCCTGGATCCACCAGCCGAACTTGGGCGTGTCACCACCCCACTTGAGGTAAGGGGTCTCGGAGACGTCGAAGACGGCCGCATCCTTCAGGGACGTCCAGGTGCGGCCGCCGTCGGTGGACCGGAAGACGGTGTCGATCTCGGCCCAGCGGTTGTTGGTGGACACGACGAGCGTCCCCGGCCGCCGGGCGTCGACGGCGACGCCGCCGTAGCCGAAGGCGTCGAGCCCGCCGTCGCTCGTCACCCCGCCGGGCTTCACGGGGGTGACCTCGGTCCATTTCCCGTCCGTCGTCCGCAGCTTGTGCACGCTGCCGTCGGACTGCCCGTTGGGGCCGGGGGCGTCGGCATACGTCACGTACAGCTCGCGGGTGAGGCGGTCGTACGCGGCGCGGACCGGCACCTTCGCGGAGGTGCCGGTCGGCCGGCCGGGGACGGGCTCCCAGGTCTTTCCGTCGGACGTGCGGTAGAGGTTGGGCCGGGCGGCGGTGCCGTCTGAGTCGCCCCAGCCGGCGTAGACGGTACGGCCCGCGGCGACCAGGAGGGTGATGCCCTGGCCGGTGGCGCTCGGGGTGGCCGGGAAGGCGGCGGGCTGCCACGTGGCCCCTCGGTCCGTCGACTTGAGCAGCCCGTCGTGCCGGGTGCCGAGCCACAGCGTGTCGCAGTTCCGCGGGTCGACCAGAAGTCGTTCACCGCATCCGCGCCCGTCCTCGTTGGCCCCGAGCTTCACGGTGAGGTCCGTGCGCTTCCAGGTGGCGCCCCGGTCCTCGGACCGCAGCACGGCCCCGTTGCCGGCCCAGGGCTGCGTGTACGTACCGAGGGCCAGGTACAGCCTGTTCCGGTGGGTCGGGTCGACGGCCATGGCCTCGACGCCGAGGAGGTTCCAGTCGTCCCAGCCGAGGTGGTCGGTCAGCGGGATCCAGCGGTCGGTGCGGTCGTCCCAGCGGTAGGCGCCCCCGATGTCGGTCCTGGCGTAGGCGAGCCCCCGCACCGACGGGTGGAACAGCACCCCGCTGATGAAACCGGTGCCGCCCATGACGGCGCCGCGCCACCGGTAGCCGCTCCTGGCGGCGGCCTGCGCCTGCCCCGGAACCACGGGCAGGGAGACGACCGCGGCGGCGACGGCGGAAGCGGCCAGAACGGAGCGCCTGCTGAGGTGGAACGTACTCATGACATACCTCGGTCCTGAGACGAAAGGGGGGATTCGAGCGGGGATCGGGGGCGCGGGGCCGCAGCCATGCGCGGCTCCGCCGCGTGGGCGCGACCCGAGGGCGTCAGCCCTTGACCGCTCCCGTGAGCATGCCCTTCTTGAAGTGCCGCTGGACGAACGGGGAGGCCACCGCGACCGGGATCAGCGCGAGGACCATGACGGCCATCTGCAGCCCCAGGGCCGAGAGTTGGCCGGTGCGGACCGCCTGCTGGAGGCCGGTCGGCGCCTCGGTGTTCTTCTGGACCAGCTGGATGAGCACGTTCTGCAGCGGCATCATCTGCTGGTCGCTGAGGTAGATGGACGCGTTGAACCAGGCGCTCCAGTACCCGACCGCGTAGAACAGCGAGATGACGGCCAGCACCGCGCGCGACAGCGGCATGATGATGGTCAGCAGGATGCGCGTCTCACTGGCCCCGTCGATGCGGGCGGACTCGGTGAGTTCGGGGGAGATCCCCATGAAGAAGGCCCGCAGGACGAGGATGTTGAAGACACTGACGGCACTCGGCAGGATCAGTGACAGATAGGTGTCGGTGAGGCCCAGCGACTGCACCAGAAGGTACGTCGGGATGAGGCCGGCCCCGAAGAACATGGTCGCCATGATGGCCATCAGGAAGAATCGGTGGCCCAGGCTCCCCGGCCGCGACAGGCCGTACGCCGCCAGCACCGACACCGTCATCGAGAACAGCGTGCCGAAGAGCGTGACACCGACCGAGACCATGATCGCCCGGCTGACCTGGCCTCCGCTGAGCAGTTCCGTGTAGTTGACGAAGGTGATGCCCTGGGGGATCACGACGAGGCCGCCGGCCCGGTCGATCACGGGCTTCGGGGAGAGGCTGGTGACGATCACGATCCACAGCGGACCGAGCACCCCCAGACAGCAGAGCAGGAGGAAGCCGCCCTTGGCGGTGAGTCCCGCCTTGCTCGGCGGCTCCTCCCACACCGGGCGGGCGGGGGCCTTGAGGCTGCGGATGAGCTGCGTGTTGAGGCTCACTTCTTGTACACCCCCTGCTCGCCCAGCAGGTGGGCGAACTTGTTCGCGCCCAGGACGAGACAGACTCCGATGAGTCCCTTGGCCAGGCCGACCGCGGCCGCGTAGCTGAAGTCGCCGTTCTGGATACCCATGTTCCACACGTACGTGTCGAGGACCTCGCTGGCCCCCGCGCCGACCGCGTACCGCTGGAGCAGGAACTGCTCGAATCCGACGCTCAGCGCGTCGCCCACCCTGAGGACGAGGAGCAGGGCGATCACCGGGCGCAGTGCGGGCAGCGTGACGTGCCACATGCGCCGCCAGCGTCCCGCGCCGTCCATGGCGGCCGCCTCGTACAGGTCGGTGCTGACGGCGGACAGCGCCGCGAGGAAGACGATGATCCCCCAGCCGGCGTCCTTCCACACGGCCTGCGCGGTGACCAGGTACTTGAAGAGGTCCGCGTCGGTCATCAGGTCGAAACCGCTCCAGCCGTGCTTCTCCAGGGTCTGCGCGATGATGCCCGCGCCGCCGAGGATCTGCTGGAACACGGTGACGACGAGGACCCACGAGAAGAAGTGCGGAAGGTACATGATCGCCTGCGCGACGGCCCGCACCCGAGGCCGGATCACGCTGTTGATGACCAGCGCGAGGACGATGGGGACGGGGAAGAACAGCACCAGTTGGAGCACGAACAACACGATGGTGTTCTTCGTGGCGCTCCAGAACAGCGGGTCGTCGAGCATGCGTGAGAACTGCTCCACGCCCACCCACGGGCTGTGGAAGACCGCTGTGATGCCGTTGCCGGAGACGTACGGGTCGTACTCCTGGAAGGCGACGACGTTGCCGAGCAGCGGGACGTAGTTGAAGAGCAGGAGCAGGGCGATGACCGGCAGCGTCATCAGGACGAGCGCGCGGTCGCGGCGCCACCGGACCCGGAAGGGAACCTTGCCGGCCTTGGCGGGCCTGCGCGGCAGGCTCTCCTTCACGGTGGCCGCGGCGAGCGCGGCACCTGGCTCTTCGACGGCCGCGGGGGGACGCGTCCCGTCGGGCCTGCTCCCGGCCGTGACGGACATCAGATGCCGCTGCCGTTCTTGTCGAGGAGCTCCTTGTACCAGTCGCGCAGCTTGTCGCCTCCGGAGGACTTCCAGGTGGAGATGGCCTGCTGGATGTCGGAGAGCTTCTTGTTGCCGCGTACGAAGTCGATCTCCAGCTGTTCGAACTGGCTGGAGAGGGTGGCGTACCGCGTCGGCTCGACGATGTTCATGCCGTAGGTGGACGTCTTCTTGACGAAGGCACCCTGCCGCTGCTGCCACTCGACCTGCATGCGGGTGATGTCGGGGAGGTCGGGGTGGGCGGTGTAGGGGGCCGGGGCCGCCAGCAGCACCCAGGCGTTGTTCACCTCCTGGACGCCCCGATCGTTCTTGACCGGGGCGCCGTTCTCGACCGTGTAGTGGGTGCCCTCGACGCCGTAGTCGACGAACATCCGCTCCTTGGTGCCGTAGGGCGCCGCCGCGAAGTTGGCGGCGGCCAGCGCGTTCTCGACCGTCTCCTTCGAGGCGCCCTTGCGGATCATCGACCAGATTCCGGCGGGCTGGCTGGGGTACAGCGTCGGACTGCCGCCGTCGGCGCCGAAGTAGTCCATGCCGGAGATTTCGAAGTCCGGGTTGGACGCGGCCTGTTCGGCGGTCTTGCCGTACCAGGAGGACATGTCGTCGTTGTAGACGAGGATCTGTCCGGAGGTGAACCGCTGGCTCGGGTTCCCCGTGTTCGCCTTGTCGTCGGGATGGACGACGCCCGCGGCGAACAGCTTGCGGACCCACTCCAGGTGTTCGAGGTACTCGGGGTGCTCGATGCGGTACGTCAGCTTGCCGTCGGCCCCGATGTTCCAGCCGAGCGACCCGGAGGGGCGGACCCCGAAGACGCCTGCCGCCGTCCACCGCATGTCACCACAGGCCCACACCTTGGCCTTGGCGCTGGTGGCCTCCTTGGCCCAGTCCAGGAACTCGTCGGCCGACGTGGGAACGGTGTATCCCTTCTTGCCGAAGATGTCCTTGCGGTAGAAGGGCACGATGTTGGGCACCGCGGCGGCGGGCATCGGGATACCGCGCAGCGCGCCACCGAAGATGCTCATGCGCCAGGAGTCGGTCGGGATCGCGGCCAGGTTCGGGTACTTCTTGACCTTGTCGCCCGCCAGGTAGGGGCCGAGATCCATGAACTTGGCGGTGACCGCGCTCGAGATCTTGCCGACCAGTTCCCAGCTCGGCACGACCACCATGTCGGGTATGGAGCTGGAGGCGAGAACGGCACCGAGCTTCTCGCCGTAGGTGTTGCCGTCCTGGTTCTGCCAGGTGATCTTGGTACCCGCCGCGGCGTCGAGCGCCGTGTAGTACGCGCAATCGGGCTTCGGGGGGGTGCCCCAGAGCGGGGCCATGATCTCGATGGGAGCGCCGGTACCGAGCCTTTTCGGGGCCGAGGAGACGAGGGTCGCGAGATCGACCTTGCTGGTGTAACCCGCTGACGAGCCGTTCTTCGACGGAATGTCCGGCCTGGCGACCGTGCTGGCGACGTAGGCCGGGAGCAGCTTGTCCGCGGCCTTGCCCGACGTGGCGCCCTCTCGCGACCCGCCGCTCCCCGCATCGCTGCAGGCGGCGAGGAGTGGCATTCCCCCGGCCACCGCTGCGGTGGCAACCGCCGTGGAAGCGAGGAAACTTCTCCGGCTCGGCCCGGAGGAGGCGGCATTCGGCGTCATTGCGTCAACCCTTCGTGGCGCACCTGGACACCCGGCGGGGGGCCGTCGGCTGTGGTGTCGTGACGGGAACTGGCTGAGCTGAAAGCGGCAATCCGACCACTGCTGCGCGATACGTAGTCGAAGCGCTTCGATGTTGCAGTGAGGTTAAGTGAACACCCATGGGCGCACAAGAGTCGGTTCCAAGATTCCCCCGAGGAGCAGGAGACGCTCGGGGCCCCTCCCCGTACGACCTGCTGCACGAGACGTTCCGGCGGGAACCGCACGAGAACGGCCACCTCCTTCGGCGCATCGGTACGCGTCACCCCCTCTCTGTCGCCGCCGATGGCCTGAAGGTTGCCGACGGGAGACGCGCAGATCTCCGAGAGCGGCGAGGACCCGGCGCACCGGTCGCCTCGCAGGCGGACGTGGTGGCGGTCGCGGGCGGCCTCTCCCCCGCCGGCCGCCTCCCGCAGACCTGTACGCCATGAGGAACACCTGACAAGGAAGGAGGGCCTCCGCAAGGCACTCCTCTTTCCTGCACGGCATTGACACCACAAGGCCGGAGTGGCAGCGTCGAAGCGCTTCACCCACCACCGTGGACCGGCCCGTCGCGCTCACGGAGCTCCTCCGCGACCCGCGTCCCGCGTCCCGCGTCCCGCCACCCGAGCCTCCCACCGGTCCGGATCACCGGGAACGGCTCGGCCGAGGACGACGCCCTCGCCCCCGACGGCGTGCCTCACGCCCCGGAACGGAGTGCCGATCCGGCCGGCCACCCCGCGCCGTCGCGGATGCCGTCGCGGCCGGGTGGACGCTCACCCGAACGCCCAAGGACAGCCACCCCTGGTACCGGGGCCTGATCACCGCGCACCGCGCGCGGACGGAGGAAACCACCCGATGAAGTTCACCGACGGCTACTGGCTGATGCGTCCCGGAGTGACCGCGCGCTACGCCACCGAGGTCGCGGAGGTCCGGGCCGACGAGCACCGGGTCACCCTCTACGCGCCGGTGAAGCACGTGCGCGGCCGTGGCGACACGCTCAACAGCGCGCTGCTGACGGTCGAGTGCTGGTCACCGGCCGAGGGCGTGATCGGGGTGCGTGCCACCCACCACGCCGGCTCGGTGCGCCGGGGTCCGGAATTCGCACTGCCCGGCGCGCGACCGGACGTGGGCACGGTGCACCGGAACGGCTCGACGGTCGAGCTCGACGCGGGTGAGCTGTCCCTGCGGGTGGACACCTCCCAGCCGTGGCACCTGGAGTTCTGCGCCGGCGGCCGGGTGCTGACCTCCGTGGGCGAGCGCGGCACCGGCTTCGTCACCGATGCCGCCGACCGTCACCACATGCTGGGCCAACTCGCCCTGGGCGTCGGCGAGCTGGTGTACGGACTCGGCGAGCGCTTCACCCCGTTCGTCAAGAACGGGCAGTCCGTGGACATCTGGCAGGCGGACGGCGGCACCAGCAGCGAGCAGGCGTACAAGAACGTCCCCTTCCACCTGACCAGCCGCGGCTACGGCGTCTTCGTCAACCACCCCGGCAAGGTGAGTTACGAGATCGGCTCGGAGGCGGTGGGCCAGGTCCAGTTCAGCGTCGAGGACCAGACCCTGGAGTACTTCGTCATCCACGGTCCCACCCCCAAGCAGGTCCTGGAGCGTTACACGGCCCTCACCGGCCGCCCGGCGCTACCGCCCGCCTGGGCGCTCGGCCTGTGGCTGACCACCTCCTTCACCACCGACTACGACGAGGCCACCGTCAACCGCTTCGTGGACGGCATGACCGAACGCGGCATCCCTCTGAGCGTGTTCCACTTCGACTGCTTCTGGATGCGCGGCTACCAGTGGTGCGACTTCGACTGGGACCCCGCCACCTTTCCCGACCCGGCCGGGATGCTTGCCCGCCTCAAGGAGCGGGGGCTGCGGATCTCCGCCTGGATCAACCCCTACATCGCGCAGAAGTCGGCCCTCTTCGAGGAGGGCATGCGCGAGGGCCACCTGGTGCGCCGCCCGGACGGAAGCGTGTGGCAGTGGGACCTGTGGCAGCCCGGCATGGCACTGGTGGACTTCACGAACCCCGCCGCCCGCGCCTGGTACACCGACAAGCTCCGCACCCTCCTCGACACGGGCGTGGACTGCTTCAAGACCGACTTCGGCGAGCGCATCCCCACCGACGTCGTCTGGCACGACGGCTCCGACCCCGAACGGATGCACAACTACTACACCCACCTCTACAACGAAGCCGTCTTCGAGCTCCTGCGCGAGGTACGCGGCGAGGGCGAGGCGCTGCTCTTCGCCCGCTCCGCCACCGCCGGCGGCCAGCAGTACCCCGTCCACTGGGGAGGCGACTGCGAGTCCCACTTCAACGCCATGGCCGAGTCCCTGCGCGGCGGACTCTCCCTCGGCCTGTCCGGCTTCGGCTTCTGGAGCCACGACATCGGCGGCTTCGAGGGCACCCCCACCCCCACCGTCTTCAAGCGCTGGGTGCAGTTCGGCCTGCTCTCCTCGCACAGCCGCCTGCACGGCAGCAAGTCCTACCGCGTGCCGTGGGACTACGGCGACGAGGCCGTCGAGGTCACCCGCGAGTTCACCCTGCTCAAGCACCGTCTCGCCCCGTACCTCCAGCGGGCCGCCCAGCAGGCCCACACCACCGGTGTCCCGGTGATGCGCGCGATGGTGCTGGAGTTCCCCGACGACCCGGCGGCGGCCACGCTCGACCGGCAGTACATGCTCGGCGACGACCTGCTCGTCGCCCCTGTCTTCACCGACGACGGCACGGTCGACCACTACGTGCCCGAGGGGACGTGGACCAACGTCCTGACCGGCGCCCAGGTCACCGGCCCCCGGTGGGTGCGCGAGCAGCACGGCTTCCACACCCTGCCGCTGCTCGCCCGCCCCGATTCCGTCATCCCGTTCGCCGCGGACGACCAGCGCCCGGTCTCCGCCTGGGCGGACGGCGTCGAACTACGGATCCACGCGTTCGCCGACGGGGCGCAGCGCACCGTCGTGATCCCGTGCGCCGACGGCCCCGCCGAGTCCGCCCGCTTCCATGTGCGCCGCACCGGCGACCGCCTCCACGTGACCACCGACAGCCCGCACGCCTGGCAGCTGCGGCTCGGCGGCCCCAACGCGACGTTGCACACGTGGCCGGCCGGTACCCCGGAGGCCGACCTGCCGTACCCGGCCTGAACTCTCCCGGGATCCGAGCCCAATCACGGCCCGGATCCCGGGAGCGGCGGTCAGCCGGCGGTCAGGGCGGTCCACTTCTGGTTGAGGCCGTTGTGGCAGTCCCACAGCTGGAGCTGTGCGCCGTCGGCGGTGGAGGAGCCCGGGACGTCGAGGCAGCGGCCGGAGGCGGGGTTGCGGTAGCCGCCGTTGTGGGGCTGCCAGACCTGGTTGGCGCCGCCGTTGCAGGCCCAGAGCTGCACCTTGGTGCCGTTGGCGGTACCCCGGCCGGCGGCGTCGAGGCACTTGCCGAGGGAACGCAGGGTGCCGTCGGTGTAGGCGGACCAGAACTGGTTGGCGCCGCCGCCGCAGCTCCACGTCTGGACGGCGGTCCCGTCGGCGGTGCCGGCGCCGCTCACGTCCAGGCACTTGCCGGTGATGCCGGACTGTACGCGTGCGGGGGCGGGGGCGGGGTTCCTCAGCCATCCCGCGCCGTCCGCGGCCCGGACGCCGCGGTGGAAGGCGTCGGCCATCTTCCGGTAGCCGGCGTCGTTGGGGTGCAGGGCGTCGGCCAGGTCGGCCGTGGTCAGGCCGCTCATGTCGACGTACGCGACGCGTTTGCCCGCGGCCTGTGCCTCGCTCACGATGCCGGGAACGGCCCGGTTGTAGGCGGCGCGGTACTGCTCCTCGGATCCGCTGGTGGACACGACCAGGGAGGCGACGAGGACGGTGGCGTCGGGGGCGGCGGCGGTGACCTGGTTGACCAGGGATTTCAGCCGGGCGGTGGCGGTGGGGACCTGGTGGGAGTTGTTCAGGTCGTTGGTGCCGATGTGCAGCGTCACGACGTTGGGCCGGTAGCGGGTCAGCGCGGCGTCGGCGAGGGTGGCGATCTGCTCGATGAGGTATCCGGAGTGGCCCTCGTTGTCGGGGTCGGACATCGACCCGGCCCGTCCCGTGCCCACGAAGTCCACCGGGTGGCCGTCGGCCGCGAGCCTGTCCCACAGCGGGCCCCGGTAGCCGTTGCCCGTACTGCTTCCCACGCCCCAGGTGATCGAGTCGCCCAACGGCATGACCCGCAGGGGCGTGTCGGGGGCGGCAGGGGCGGCGGAGGCCGGTGCCGCCCCTGCCGCCGTCACCCCGGCCGCCCCGAGCGCGGCGGCGACCAGCGTCACCCATGGGCGCGTCCAGGACTTGCTCATGCGCTTTCCTTTCTCGCGTTACGGGAGAGTGGTCCACTTCTGGTTGTTCTGGCCGTTGCAGGTCCACAGGACGACGGGCGTCCCGTTGGCGGTGCCGGCCCCGTCCGCGTCGAGGCACAGACCGGCGTGGACGTTGCGCACCGACCCGTCGGCCTGCCTGGTCCACTTCTGGTTGTCCTGACCGTTGCAGGGCCAGATGACGACCGGCGTGCCGTTGGTGGTGCCCTGGCCGGAGGCGTCGAGGCACTTGTCGCCGTAGACGCGGATCTCGCCACCGGCCCATGTGGTCCAGAGCTGGTTGGCGGCGGTGTGGCAGTCCCAGACCAGCGTCTTCGTCCCGGCCGCGGTGGAGGCGCGGTCCACGTCCAGGCAGCGGCCTGATCCGGTGCCGCGCAGACGTGCGGTGGTGGCGGCCAGCGGGCTTCCCCCGGTCATCCGGAACACGGCGACACCGTGCGCGGGCACGTTCGCGGAGATCTGGCCGGAGGTGCTCGACGTGCCGCCGGTCCACAGGTCGGTGAGGGTGAACGACTGCCCGGCGAGGCCGACCTGGGCGGCCGTGGTGGTGAGGGTCCTGGGGCTTCCTGCCCTGTTGAGCAGGCCCACGGCGACCGAACCGTCGGACAGGGGCTTGGCGAACACCTCGGTGTCGCCGTCGTCACGCACCCTGCGTCCGCCCGCCCCCAGCGCGTCCTGGTTGACGGCAATCAGCCAGGGATTGCGCAGGATGGCGCTCACGTCGGCGGACATGGTACGGATGTCGTTTCCGGCCATGAGCGGGGCGCCCAGCAGCGCCCACAGGGCGAAGTGGGTGCGGGACTCGGTCAGGGACAGGCCGGGGCGGCCGACGACCAGCATGTCGGGGTCGTTCCAGTGCCCCGGACCCGACTGCGCGGCCAGTGGTGCGGTGATGTCGAGGACGTTGCCGACGCCCATCGGGTAGCTGTTGGTGTTGCTGTTCTGCCAGATGTCGAGCAGGTCTTCGGTCGTCCGCCACAGGTCGGCGACCTGCCCCCAGTCGTAGGTGGCGCCGGTGGGGGCGTGGAAGCTGTTGGGGTTGATGCTGTAGACGATCGGGCGGCCGGTGGCGCGCAGGGCGTCGCGCATGAGCGTGAACTGTGCGATCTGCTCGCCGAGGGTGCCGCTGCCGGAGCACCAGTCGTACTTGAGGTAGTCCACGCCCCAGGAGGCGAACGTGGCGGCGTCCTGCCTCTCGTGTCCCTTGCTGCCCGTGGAGCCGGGGTAGGTGCCCACCCCCTGGGCGCACGTCTTCTCGTTGGGGGCCTGGTAGATGCCGAACTTCAGGCCCTTGCCGTGGATGTAGTCCCCGAGCGCCTTCATGCCGCTCGGGAACTTGGTGGGGTTGGCCCGCAGGTTGCCGGCCGCGTCGCGCTGCGGGTCGAACCAGCAGTCGTCGACCACCACGTACCGGTATCCGGCATCCCGCATTCCCGAGGACACCATCGTGTCCGCGGCCTGGCGGACCTGCGCCTCGGTGATCCCGCATCCGAAGCTGTTCCAGCTGTTCCAGCCCAGCGGAGGGGTGAGCGCGGGGCTGCCGGGCGCGGCCTCGGCGCTCGTGGGGGCGGTGACGGTGGTGACGCAGGCGGCGAGCGTCAGCGCGGCGGCCGCGAGGAGGCGCGGTAATCGTCGGTACAGGGGAACCACGGGATTCTTCCTTCCTTGGCCCGCACGGCGTGGGCCGCCGTGCGGGGCGGATCGGGGCGTGAGCCGGTGCTCGGGCGCCCGCGGGTCTCAGCGCTGGAGGGTGAGCAGGCCGGGTCGGTACGGCAGCTGCTGGTAGGGGGTGCCCTCAGGTGTGGCGGGGTCGTAGCCCTGGTAGAGGAACTGCAGGTTGCAGGGGTCGACGGTCATGGTCTGATCGGCGTTGACGCGGATCAGGTCCCCGTGGCTGATGTCGTCGGTCCAGGTGGCACCGCTGTTGGCCTTGCCCGCGAAGGGGCTGCTCTCGCTGCCGGCCTGGAGGGTCCACGGACCGTTCAGGCCGGGAGCGGTGAACGAGCGGAAGTAGCGGTCCTCGTTCGCCCCCCGGGCCTCGACGATCATGAGGTACTGGTTCCGGCCCTGGACCTTGTAGACCTCCGGTGCCTCGAACAGGTTCTTCGGGGTGTCACTCATGACCGTCGTGTACGACGAACCGAAGCTGCCCGGGAAGTTCGCGTTCGGCATGGCCGACCGGTAGATCTTGCCGTTGTCATCGGCGAAGAACAGGTACATGTTCTGGTCGTCGCCGATCAGGGTCGGGTCGATGGGGCCGGACTCGGGAAGGCCTCCGGTGAACAGCGGCTGCGGGGCGGACCAGCCGTTGGGATCGGTGGGGTCGTGGGACGTGCGGTAGGTGAAGGGCCAGGCCGTGCCCCATCCGTTCGAGGCCAGGACCCAGATGTTCTTCGGCGCGAAGTAGAACAGCTTGGGCGCCACCGCCAGGCCCTGGTTCATCCCGGTCTGGGGGGCCGTCGCCATGTCCGACCAGTCGGTGAAGGGACGGAACGCCATCGTGCCCCACGACGAACCGTCGGACGTGGTCGCGTAGACCAGGTTCTGGCCGTTGTACGGCACGGTCGTGAAGTCCTTCAGCGCACTCCACCCGTTCGCCGGACGGGCCAGCGGGCCGGTCGAGGTCCACCGGTACGTCGACGGGAGAGAACAGGTGTCCCCCGGCCCGGACAGGCCGGTCCACTTCTGGTTGTCGCCGCCGTGGCAGTTCCACAACTGCACCGCGGTGCCGTTGGCCGCGCCACCGCCCGACACGTCCAGGCACAAGCCGGACTCCGTGGCGACGAGCGTGCCGTCGGTGCCGACCCGCCACCGCTGGTTCGTACCGCCGTGACAGCTCCATATCACCGGCCGGGTCCCGGCCGTGGCACGGCCCGGAACGTCCAGGCACTTGCCGTCGTACACGGTCAGCCGATGGTCGTCCGTCAGGGTCCACCGCTGGTTGGTGCCGCCGTGGCAGTCCCAGATCTGCAGGTTCGTGCCGTCGGCCCGGCCGGCTCCCGGCACATCGAGACACCGGCCGGAGCCGACGCCCCGCAAGGCGCCGCTGGTGGCCGCGTGGGCCGGTGCGGCGACGAGCATCGCCGCCAGCGAGACAAGCGCCGCGAGCACGGCGGGGAGCGCCAGGAACCGATGTCCGCGGCGGGTTTGGCGTCTGCCCATGGTGACCTTCCACATCCTTGATCCAGCGGTGCGGGCGCCCGCGCCCGGAACCGGGCCCCTTTCGGGGTGCGGTGACAGAGGTTCCCGGTCTCCGGCGCCGCCGGACGAAGCCGTACGGCGTTCCTCGGGGCTTCACTCGCTGTTGTCGGTGACACATGCGTCCTCCGGGGCCGACCGGTCCGTGTGGTCGACCACCCAAACGAGGAGCCATTCGTTCGAAATCACGAACAGCGTGCGCAACTTCGTGCAGAATTTAGATTTCGGTCCGAGGCGCGGTCAACGTTTTCGACGAGTTTCGTTCCGCCGCCCCGGCAGGCCGGCCGGATCACGAAGTCGTCGTGCCGTCACACACGTTGACCTCCGTACGCGACGCCGTTTACGTTCAGCGTCGGTGCCGGCCCCTTCGGCCTGTTCGGGATGTCGGATCGTCGAGGTACGGGGACGATCCCTCCCCCGCAACGCCCAGGATCACGTCCGCCGGGCCCCCACCGGCGCGTCGGATCATCGGTGGGGCCCCCGTCCATGGAGCGGCTGCCATGCCCTCGCCGTGTCCGCAGCGTGCGGCTCGACGTGGCGGGGTCCTCGACGGAGGACGGAGCGGCGGTCGTGCGGATGACCGCCGACGGCCGTGGCGCGACGCCGGCGGTTCCGGCCGGCGATGGACCTTCCCCCCATCCTCCCGGGGCGGCGGCCCCGCCCGGGTTTCAGCGACCGAGCAATCGCTCTCTCGTCATCGAAAGGTGCACGATGTCTTCCTTCATCAGCAGGCGGCGCCTGCTGCAGGTGGCCGGGGCCACGGCCGCGGGATCCTTCATGGGCGCAACTCCCGCGCGGGCGGCCGTTCCTCCCGCGAGGGCCGACACAGGGGTTCTGGCGCACCCCTTCGAATTCGGCCAGGTCCGGCTCACCGCAAGCCGGTGGCTGGACAACCAGAACCGCACGCGGAACTATCTGCGGTTCGTCGACGTCGACCGGCTGCTGTACAACTTCCGCGCCAACCACCGGCTCTCCACCAACGGCGCCGCCGCCAACGGCGGCTGGGACGCACCGGACTTCCCCTTCCGTACCCACGTCCAAGGGCACTTCCTCACGGCCTGGGCACAGCTGTACGCCGTGACCGGGGACACCGTCTGCCGGGACAAGGCCACTCACATGGTCGCGGAGCTGGCCAGATGCCAGGCCAACAACGGCGCCGCCGGTTTCAGCGCCGGGTACCTCTCCGGCTATCCCGAATCCGACTTCACCGCTCTCGAACAGCGGACCCTGAGCAACGGCAACGTGCCGTACTACACCATCCACAAGACCCTCGCCGGCCTGCTGGACGTATGGCGCCACATCGGCAGCACGCAGGCCCGTGACGTACTGCTCGCCCTGGCCGGATGGGTCGACCGGCGGACCGGCAGGCTGAGCGTCCAGCAGATGCAGGCCGTGCTCCAGACCGAGTTCGGCGGCATGAACGCCGTACTGACCGATCTCCACCAGCAGACAGGCGACGCGCGGTGGCTCACCGTCGCCCGGCGGTTCGACCACGCAGCGGTGTTCGACCCGCTGGCGTCCGGCCAGGACCAGCTCGGCGGGCTGCACGCCAACACCCAGGTGCCCAAGTGGATCGGGGCCGCCCGGGAGTACAAGGCCACCGGTACGACCCGGTACCGGGACATCGCCACCAACGCCTGGAACATCACCGTCGGCGCGCACACCTACGCCATCGGCGGCAACAGCCAGGCGGAGCACTTCCGCGCCCCGAACGCCATCGCCGGCCACCTGAACAAGGACACGTGCGAAAGCTGCAACACCTTCAACATGCTCCTCCTCACCCGGGAGCTGTTCGCACTGGACCCGAACCGGGCCGCGCTGTTCGACTACTACGAGCGGGCGTGGCTGAACCACATGATCGGCCAGCAGAACCCGGCCGACGACCACGGCCACGTCACCTACTTCACTCCGCTCAATCCGGGAGGCCGGCGCGGTGTGGGCCCGGCGTGGGGCGGCGGCACCTGGAGCACCGACTACGGCACCTTCTGGTGCTGCCAGGGCACGGGCCTGGAGATGCACACCAGGCTGATGGACTCCCTCTACTTCCGCAGTGACGACACGCTGATCGTGAACATGTTCGTGCCCTCGGTGCTCACCTGGTCGGAGCGCGGCATCACGGTCACCCAGACCACGACGTACCCGGTCGGCGACACCACGACCCTGCGGGTCACCGGCAGCGTCAGTGGCACCTGGACCATGCGCGTCCGCATCCCGGGCTGGACCGCCGGGGCCACGATCAGTGTCAACGGCACGCCACAGAACATATCCACCACCCCGGGCAGTTACGCCGCCCTGACCCGCTCCTGGACCTCCGGCGACACGGTCACCGTCCGGCTGCCCATGCGGGTCGTCACGCGCGCGGCCAACGACAACCCGAACGTCGTCGCGGTCACCTACGGCCCGGTGGTCCTCGCCGGCGACTACGGCGACTCCTCGCTCAGCTCCCTGCCGACGCTCACCACGTCCTCGATCACACGGACCAGCAGCAGTTCACTCGCCTTCACCGCCACCGCCAACGGCTCCCCCGTCCGACTGGGCCCGTTCCACGACGCGCACGGCCACAACTACACCGTCTACTGGAACACCAGCGGCACCGTCCGGCTCGCCAACATGGCCAGTGGTCTCGTGCTGGGCATCCAGAACATGTCCACGGCCGACGGTGGCCGCGCTCTGCAGTGGAACGACTCGGGCACCGCCGACCACGACTGGCACATGATCGCCGACGGAAACGCGGTCCGCTTCCGCAACGCCCACAGCGGCAAGGTGCTCGGCGTCTCGAACATGTCGACGGCGGACGGAGCGGCCGTCCTGCAGTGGTCGGACAACGGCACCGCCGACCACCGGTGGACGCTGCTCGACCAGGGCGACGGAACGTACAGGATCCGCAACGAGAACAGCGGCAAACTGCTCGCCATCGCGAACAACTCCACCGCCGTGGGTGCGTTCGCGGTCCAGGACCCGGACGACGGCACGGCCGACAACCGATGGCGCATCGTGCGGAACTAGGCCGTGTCTTTTGGATCAGGCCGGATCAGGGAGCGGCGTCTGGCGCCGTGCATCGCAAGGCGGAGGAGGGAGTCCATGCGGAGCATCGGCGACCGACGACAACGCTGGGGGCACCTCCCGTGCCCGAAGGGCCACGGGGGAGAGGCGCGGCGCCAGACGCCGCGAGCCCGGCAAGATCCGAAAGACACGGCCTAGCTCCGTACGTCGCGTGCGCGGCGCTGCTTTCCCGGCAGGGTGGCGGCCGGCTCGCCCGCCAGGGAGACGTCGTGGCAGTCACCGTCCCGGCTGCCCCGGCACCACCACACCGGTGGGCCGGCGGCGTCCGCGTTCGACCTTTCAGCCTTCGTTCGACGGCGAGAACAGATCCGGTCCCGCGACGGCGGTGGCCAGGAGCCCCGCGCAAGCGCCGGGCGCGTGTCCTGGACCGTCGTCGGCGACTCCTCCCATCGCGGCGATCGGGGTTGGCCGAAAGCCGCGTGTTGAAGCGCTTCACTTCCCATTCGGGCCGAGGCAAGGCATTGACACCCCACCACGGCAGTGAAAGCGTCGAAGCGCTTCACCACTCGGTCATCCCGGCCGCACCGGATCCGGAAAGGAGACCGTCATGTCCCGGAAGTCCCTCAGGAGAAGCGTCACGGAGGTACCGGCAGCCCTGCTGATGGCGATCTCGTCGCTGATCGCGGCGCTCGTCCTGACCGGCGCCTCGGCCACCACCGCGTCGGCCGCGTCACTGACCGAGGTGACCGACTTCGGCAGCAACCCCGGAAACCTGCGGATGTACGTCCACAGGCCCGACAACGCTCCGGCGCGCCCCGCCGTACTGGTGGCGGTGCACTACTGCACCGGCACGGCGCCCGCCTTCCATGCCAACACGGAGTTCGCCCGCCTGGCCGACCGGTACGGGTTCATCGTCGTGTACCCGGACGCGAACGTCAGCGGGCAGTGCTTCGACGTCTCCTCACCCCAGGCGCTCAAGCATGACGGGGGCAGCGACCCCACGAGCATCGCCTCGATGGTCCGGTACACGCTGCGGAACATGAACGCCGACCCCGGCCGGGTCTACGTCACCGGCGCCTCGTCCGGTGCGATGACGACCAACGTCCTGCTGGGCGACTACCCCGACCTGTTCAAGGCCGGTGCGGCGTTCATGGGCGTGCCGTTCGGCTGCTTCGCCACCACCGACGGCTCCGGCTGGAACAGTGCCTGCTCCACCGGCCGGATCACCAAGACCCCGCAGGCGTGGGGCGACCTCGTCCGGAACGCCTACCCGGGGTACGCCGGCCCCCGGCCGCGGATGCAGCTGTGGCACGGCACCGAGGACGAAGCACTGGACTATGTGAACTTCGGTGAAGAGATCAAGCAGTGGACCAATGTGCTCGGGGTGAGCCAGACCCCGGTCCTCACCGACTCCCCGCAGCCCGGCTGGACGCGCACCCGATACGGCTCCGCCGGCACGCAGGCGCCGGTGGAGGCGATCAGCATCCAGGGCGCAGGGCACAGTCTGCCCGCCGGCGGCATGGCGGCCCGGGCCATCGCCTTCTTCGGACTCGACGGCTCCAACGGGACCACCACAGGTGCGCTCCACGCCATCGGTTCCGGCAAGTGCCTGGACGTGCCCGGCTTTTCGCAGAGCAACGGCACCCAGACGCAGATCTGGGACTGCCACGGCGGCACGAACCAGACCTGGACCAGCACGTCGGCCAAGCAGCTCACCGTCTACGGCGGTGCGAAGTGCCTCGACGCGACCGGCACCACGGCCGGCGCCAAAGTCGCGATCCAGGACTGCGACGGCAGCACCGACCAGCAGTGGAACCGCAACTCCGACGGCACCGTCACCAGCGTCCGGTCAGGGCTCTGCCTGGACGTGACCGGCGCCTCCACCGCCGGCGGCGCACCGGTCCACCTGTGGGCCTGCAACGGCGGCAGCAATCAGCAGTGGCGCCTCGGCTGACACCACCGCGCAGGGCTCGTACCGATCCGCAGGTTGCCGACGCACGTGCTGGGGCGACCGTATGCCGACCCGGGCCCATCGACGACGCGCACCTCCCCGCCGTTCCCTCCCGATGGTTCCGGAAGCTGGAGATGTCATGCAATTGTCCCGCCGTGGTGTTCTGCTCCTGGGCGCGGCCGGCGCGGCCCTCGCCGGAGGTCTTCCCACGGGCTCGGCCCGGGCCGCCGAGGCCGGGACGGCCGCCGGAACGGACGCTTCCACGCGCACCGAGCGCCTGTATCTGTCCGGTGAGGACGCCGACCACCCGGCCGACTGGGACTTCCTGTGCACCAGCGGGCGGCGCAGCGGCAGTTGGGGCAGCATCCCGGTCCCGTCCAACTGGGAGTTCCACGGCTACGGCACCTACAACTACGGGTGGAATCTGCGCCCGGAGGAGAAGGGCCGCTACCGGCACACCTTCACGCCGCCCGCCCACTGGCGTGACAGGCGCGTCTTCCTCGTCTTCGAGGGATCGATGACCGACACCGAGGCGTGGATCAACGGCGAGCCGGCCGGGCCCGTCCACCGCGGCGGCTTCTACCGGTTCCGGTACGAGGTGACCGGCAAGCTGCGTCCGGGGCGGGACAACCTCCTGGAGGTGACCGTCAGCAAGGAGTCCGCCGACGACTCCGTGAACCGGGCCGAACGCCTCGGGGACTACTGGAACTTCGGCGGCATCCACCGCCCCGTGCATCTTGAGGCGTTCCCGCTCCGGCACATCGAACGCGTCGCCGTCGACGCCCGCGCCGACGGCACGCTGCGGATCGACGCCCATCTGTCGGGCACCGGCTCCGCCGACCGTCTCGTCGCCCGGGTCACCGACCTCTCCGGGCGCCCGGTCGGCGCCCCGTTCACGGCGGCCGTCGCTCCCGGCGACACGACGGTGACCCTCAGGACCGCTGTCGACTCCCCCCGCCTGTGGACGGCGGAGACACCGCACCTCTACCGCGTCGAGGTCGCGCTCCGCACCGACGACGACCGCACCGTCCACCGCGTCGACGAGAGGATCGGCTTCCGCACCGTCGAGGTGCGCCCCGGCGACGGCGTGTACGTCAACGGCGTCAAGGTCCTCCTCAAGGGAGCCAACCGGCACACCATCTGGCCCACGTCCGGCCGGGCGACCAGCGCGCGCATCAGCCTCAAGGACATCCTCCTGATGAAGGAGATGAACATGAACGCGGTCCGGATGTCCCACTACCCGCCGGACCCGCACTTCCTCGACCTCGCCGACGAACTCGGGCTGTACGTGCTCGACGAACTGGCCGGCTGGCAGAAGTCCTACGACGAGGCGGCAGGCAGACCGCTCGTCGCCTCCATGGTCGCCCGTGACGTCAACCACCCCTCCATCCTGTTCTGGTGCAACGGCAACGAAGGCGGCTGGAACACCGCCCTCGACGGCGACTACGCCCGCCACGACCCCCAGCAGCGCACCGTGCTCCACCCCTGGGCGAACTTCGGCGGCATCAACACCGACCACTACGAGACGTACGACAGCACGCGCCGCATCCTCCAAGAACGGGGGGACGTCTTCCTGCCCACCGAGTTCCTCCACGGCCTCTACGACGGCGGCGCCGGGGCGGGGCTCGACGACTACTGGAAGCTGATGGGCCGTGAACGGCTCTCCGCCGGAGGTTTCCTGTGGTCGCTGATCGACGAGGGCATCGTGCGGGACGACCTCGGCGGCGCCATCGACGTGGCGGGCAACGCCGCGCCCGACGGCATCCTCGGCCCCTTCCGTGAGAAGGAGGCCAGCTTCTACACGATCAAGGACGTCTGGTCGCCCGTGCAACTCGCCGAGCCGGAGCGGTTCGCCTCCGGCCTGCCGGACGACTTCGACGGGCGGATCCACCTCACCAACCACTACGCCTTCACCAACACCCGCACCTGCCGGTTCACTTGGCGGCTCGTGGACTTCCCCACCCCGTCGCGGCGGCGGGACGGTCACACGGTGCGCGTCCAAGGCGTCGCCTCCGCGCCGGACATCGCTCCGGGCGCGCAAGGAGTGCTGCGCCTGCCCCTGCCGTCCGGCTGGCGACGCGCCGACGCCATCGCGCTCACCGTCACCGACACCGACGGACACGAGCTCCACAGCTGGACCTGGACCGTCACATCCGCCACCGACCAGGCCCGGCGGCTGGTACGGACGGGCCCGGGGCCGGCCGTACGCGGCCGGCTCGCGGACGACAAGCTCACCCTCGTGTCCCGCCACACCGCGGTCAGGCTCGACGCCACGACGGGCATGCTGGCCGGCGTCACGCACCGGGGGAAGGACTTCGCACTCTCCCGTGGCCCGCTGCCCACCACCGGGACGGCCGACCTCGCCCGCCTGACGCACGGGCCCGACGGCAACGGCTACACGGTGGAGGCCGAGTACTCCGGCGTCCTGCGCCACGTCCGGTGGCGCCTGCACCCCAGCGGCTGGCTGCGGCTTGACTACCGCTACCACCTCACCGGCGAGCACGACCTCTTCGGCGTGGGCTTCGACCATCCCGAATCGCAGGTGACGGGCGTGACATGGCTCGGCCGTGGACCGCACAGGGTGTGGAAGAACCGGCTGCGCGGCGTCGTGACGGACGTCTGGACGAAGCGGTACAACGACACCGCGACCGGTGCCGACGGCTGGGTGTACCCGGAGTTCAAGGGCTACCACGCGGAGGTCCGCTGGGCGTCCCTGCACACCACCGCCGGACGCATCACCATGGTCTCCGAGGACGAGAACCTCTACCTCCGCCTCTTCACCCCCCGGTTCGGCCCCGACCCCCGCCACACCGCGCCGCCCTTCCCGAAGGGCGATCTCTCCTTCCTCGACGCCATCCCGGCCATCGGCACCAAGTTCGACCCACCGGCCGCCCTCGGCCCGAGCGGTGCCCCCACCACGGCGACAGGCGACTACGCCCGAACCCTGTACTTCTGGTTCTCCCCGTAGCCCCTCACCGACGCCGCACCGTGCGGCCGGGTCGCCCACCCACCGTTCGACGGGACCCACCGCTACCCGAGGAACGTCAGCCGCACCTGCCGCTCCGGGTTGTCCTTGTTCGTGTCCACCGCCCTCCGCAAGGACAATCCGCAGCGTACGCCGTGCCGTCCGCCGACAAGGCGAGACTCTGCAGACAGACCGGCGGGAGGGCACTTCATGGGCTGCGAGGCGGCGTCGCTCTGTGCGGGGTCAGGTGTCGGGGTGCTGCGCCCCGAAGTGCTGTGCGCGGAGGATCAGGACGATGTCGTCGCGGTAGTCCTCCTGGTACCAGATCATCACGGAGCCCTCGGCAAACGTCCTGACGCCGGATGCCGACTCGGTGATGTCGAAGGGCTTACCGATGCGACGGACTCCCACGGCATCGGCGATCCGCTGCGCGATCGCCTCGACCTCCAGCCGCTGAGCCATGTCCAGGCCGCCGACGACGTTCTCGGCGCCCGGTTCGTACTCCCAGGTCCAGTCACTCACGCGGCGACAGTTTCGGCGAGGATGGACGCCAGCTCCGTCGCGGCGGCGCGGCGCTCGGCGCGGTCGTCCGACTCGCTGACGATGCGCTCGCACTCACGGAACCGGGCCAGGCGCTGCGGGTAGCGTGCGACCCCGACCCATGACCACCAGTGCTCGACAAAAGCGCGGGGCGGCGTGAGGGTGTACTCATCGCGGGCCTGGCGCATCGCCGCGTCCCACTGCTGATCGAACACTGCGAGGGCACCCGGGTCCAGGCGTCCGACGGCGACGCGGAGTGCGGCAGGGGTCTTCTCGGGCATGGGGATGAGAGGGCCGGTGGGGGGCTCTGCGGCACGCTCGGTCAAGGCGGACTCCGTATGGTCTCAGGCGGCGGAGTGGAGCAGGGACGGGGTGACGACGCCCGCGGCTTCCTCGCTAGGTTCGGTCTGCTGCCGGGCGCGCGGCGCGGCGTCGAGTCCGGCCGAGACGCGTCCGGCCACGGTCTCGCGCAACAGCAGTTCGCACAGGACACTCATGGATTGGATGCCCTCCCCTTCCCGGCGCTCGTCGGCGCGGGCCCATGCGGCGTCTCCGATGGCGGCAAGGTGACCGCTGCGTCCGCTCGCACGAACGTCCTCCTTCGGAAGCGGAACATCGAGGACGCCGGCGGCGTACCGGTCCAGGAGGACGGTGAGCAGGTGGCCGACGGTCAGGGCATCGCCAGCGGCGATGTCGTCGGCGCTGTCCCACGTAACGTCATCCACGTAGGGGCGGCGAGTAGAGCGGGCGAGAGTGGCGCGCTTCCTGCGGGGTGGCATGGCCCGACCTCCGTAGGTTTCATTCATCGGGTCGTGGGCCACTCTAGCGCGACCATGACTGTTCCCCCGACCTTGTCTAGAATGTAGACCATATCTGAACTTCAGATCTAAACATCCACAGCCGTGACGACCCGAACCTTCGACTCCGCCGCCCCGTCCAGACGTGTGCCATGAACATCCGGTCACGGCCGTCTCCTCAGGTCGGACAGCAGAAGGTCCAGTTCTCGCTCCTCCTCGACCCGGATGCCTGCTTCCGCGAGGGCATCGGCGAGGTCGGGATCCCACGGCGTCCGGGTCGGAACGCCCGTGAGCGGTCCAGGGGGGAGCTCCGGGCCAATCGCGGTCAGGGCCCTGCGATAGTCGGCGGCGGTGTATCGCCAGGGCTGCCACGGCACGCGGCGCAGCAGGGCGCCGGCGATCCGAAGCCCACCCCAGTCGAAGTCGCCGTGATACCGGAAGGTCGAGCCGTTTCCGTGCAGGTGGCGCAGCAGGGCGAGTGCGGCGGCCGAGGGCTGGCCCTGGAGGCAGACCAAGGGCGGGCAGGCGGGGCCGAGGGCATCCGCCGCCGCGGCGAGGACGGTCGGGTTCTCGCAGATCCATACCACTGGGGAGGTGGCGAAGAGTGGCTTTCGAATGAGCTGGCGAAGTGTCAGGACGGTCGGTTCGCCCTCGTCGGCCAACCAGTCGAGCGCGGGGGTGCCCCGCAGGTTCAGGGTGAGGACCGTCGAGGACAGTTCGTCCTTCAGCAGGCCCGCCGATGCCCAGGCGTCCCGCCGCCACTCGGCGCCGCTTCCGTCGGCGAACCCGGTCAGGGCGCGGATCCCGGACAGCGTGAGGGTGGCCTCGGGGGTGCCGTCGTCCAGCGCGTGGGCCGAGCCGAGGACGAGGGCGGCGAACGCGGCCAGCGAGACGGCGGGGTCGGCCGGAAGTTCGCGAAGGGCGGCGCAGACTGCCGTGAGCAGGGTGTGTACGGAGTGGGGGGTGCGGACCAGGCGCCGGGCAAGGCCGTCAGCCCGTACCCTGGCGGCCCAGGAGGCGAGTTCGGGCCGGTCCCGTACGAGTGCGTCGAGGGGTGTGTACGCCCGATCCCAGGCGGCTTCCTCCGCTGCCCTGGCCTGGGCAAGCGGGGTGACGGGGCCGGTGAGCGCCGCGACGGCGGCGGCGAGGCCCTCGGGGCTGATGCCCGACCGGCGCAGCACGGCGTCGACCGCCTCCAGCCGTACGGCGAGGGAACGGCCACCACCTGGTGGTCGGGCAAGCAGCCGTTCGACCGCGCATCGCTGCCCCGGAGTGGGGGTGGCCAGGGAGACGGCACCTGTCAGGGGTTGCCCGGCCACGAGCCGGCCGCGTACCCGCTCGACGAGCCACTCGAGTTCCGGCACGCCCAGCAGGCGGCGCAGTCGGAGTACATCGACCGTGGCGTGCGTGACCCGCTCCGGTACGGCTCCGTGCGCTGCGTGCCCGTCGTGCGTCAGCTCCACTGCGGCTCCCGTTCCGATCCGCCCACCGCGTCCGGTACCAGGTGCCGCACGGGGTCGTCGCGGCGCTGTCGTCGCGTACCGTCCCACTCCCAGCGGGTAACGAGGACCGCTGCCACGTCGTCGATCCGGGACAGCTGGGCGATGGCGATGCCGGGGACCTGTGGGTAGCAGGCCCACTCCCGTTCGCTGGTCATCACCACGTCGAGGTCGAAGGCACTCAGCAGGCCGAGGCACTTGGCGCGCGAGTCGTCGTCCACTCCCGCGAACGCCTCGTCAAGGGTGACCAGGCGGGGGGCGTGCGGGCTGCCCGCACTGGCGTAGTGCGAGGACGCGGCGGCGAACAGTGGCACGGAGACGGCGAGGACGCGTTCGCCGCCAGAGGCGGGGCCGGTCGCGGGGACCCAGCGCCCGTGCTGGTGGCGTTCGACGCCGAACTCGTGCCAGGAGCGGTAGTCGAGCGCGGCGGTGAGGTGTTCGAGCCAGCTGCCCGAGCCGTCGTCGGACTGCTGGCGG
Source organism: Streptomyces sp. NPDC012827 (assembly GCF_042900905.1). Taxonomy (NCBI): domain Bacteria; kingdom Bacillati; phylum Actinomycetota; class Actinomycetes; order Kitasatosporales; family Streptomycetaceae; genus Streptomyces; species Streptomyces sp. NPDC012827. Next base: position 302,820 of record NZ_JBIBBY010000006.1, read on the forward strand.
GCGATCTGGGCCTGGAGGAACTCGCCGACGGCCGTACGGTCCTCGGCGGTCCAGGCGTCGGCGGACTGGCGCAGCCGCTCGCGGGCCTGGGCGAGTCCGGGCGGGGCCTTGCGCGAGGGCCGCCACACCAGCCGGAGTCTCATACCGGTGGAGGTGGGGCGGTCCTCCAGCTCGGTGTTCATGTCCCGCACCTGGCGCTCGGCCGCACCGATGAGTTCCTGGAGGGTGCCTGCGACCTCGGTGATCAGGTGGGTCTCGAGGACTTCCCGTTCGTGCGCGGACAGAATGCGGGTCAGCTCGCCGACCTCCTTGGCGAGTGCTTCGGCGAGTTCGGGTACGGCCCGGTCGCGGCCCTGGTACACGATGTCGACGACCATGCCGTCCTCGACCATGCGGGCGGAGGCGCTGTGCCCGTGCCGGGACAGGATGTCCTGCAGGGATTTGAGTTCTTCGCTGAGCCGACGTTGGACGCGTTCCCAGGCGGCGTCTGTGTCGTCGACCGACGAGAGGCCGGTCTCGATGGCGCGGGCGAGCCCGATGGCCGGGGTGGCGGACCAGGGGCCGTCGTCCAGGGCAGGGATCGCGAGTTCGGGCAGCGCGACCGCGAGCAGGCCGGTGGCGGTGAAGCGCTGGAGCGCGGCGACGGCCTCCGCACGTGCGGCGACGGCTTCCGTGAGGCCCTTCTCCAGCTGCTCGATCCGCCCCTCGGCCCGGCCGGCTTCCCGGTCCGCCTCCGCGTGACGCCGCCCCGCGGTCTTCTGATCGGCCTCGCAGATCCGCTGTTTCTCGGCGGTCTCGGCGAGTCGCCGTTCGAGTTCGGCGACGGCCGCTCCGACGGTGGAGAGCAGGGTCAGGTGGCGCTCGTCCGCCGCCGCCGCTTCACGCTGTGCGTCTTCGGCCCGCTGGGCGAGGTCGAGGGCCCGCCGCTCTGCGTCGGTCGCCTCGGCGTGCTCCTCGTCCACCTGGCGTGCGGCCTCGCCCTGTTCGCGTACCGCCGGCCACAGGGCGGCCAGCGCGGCAGCCAGGGAGCCGAGGGCGTGCCGTACGCCGGTGAGTCCGGCCCGGTCGGCGGGCAGCCCCAGATCGGTGGCGGTCTCCGTGAGCTCGGTGGCGGCGAGCTCGGCTCGCTCCGCCGCCTCGGTCAGCTCGGCGGCACGCTCCTCACGCCGCATGCGGGCCTTGCGCACGGCGTCGGCGGCGGCACTCACGAGCGCGTGTGCCCGGGTGAGCGGCGACTCCTCAGGTACGGAGGCGAGTTCGGTGTCGAGCGTGCGACGGCGGCCTGCGATCGCTTCGGATCGCGCCGCGGCGGCTTCCGACTCCTCGCGCAGAGCGGCGAGTTCGATGCCGAGCGCGGCGATGCGGGCCCTCCGCGCCGCCTCCCGCGCGCCTTCGCCGATGTACGCGGCAGCGGGCTTGGCCCACGTGCCGGTGAGCGCACCGACGCGGAAGCGTCCGTCCGCCGCCACCCATGTCCCGGCTCCTCCCCCGCTGTCCAGCCCGATGGCGGCGATCAGACCGGTCACCGTCGCTTCGCCCAGGGACGCGGCTCGTCCGTCTCCGTGGGCCACGTCCGGGCGCAGCACGTCGGCCAGCGAGGGGCCACTGACCGGTCCGTTCGACGGGGAGAGCAGGACGTCGTGCCCGTTCACGGCGAGGGCGGAGCCGTTGGGGAGCACCCAGGCGTCGAGCAGGCCGGAGGCTTCGAGCGCCGCTTCGAGCCCCGCGCGCTCGGATTCGGGCAGGTCGTCACGGAAGTCGACCAGGCGCCAGAGCGGGGCGCCTGGAAGGCCTTCGCGAAGGCCGGGGGTGCGGGTGGCGGGGGACTGGGGCTCGCGTCCGCCGCCGGCTTCCAGCGCGGCGAGCTCCCGCCGCGCCTCGTCGATGCGCTCCGCCAGCTCCGAGGCCCGGTGCGCGGCTTCGGCCGCCTGGTCGGCGAGGGCCGCCGATCGGGCGGTGTGCGTTCTGGCCGCGTGGACGCGTGCCGGGTAGGGGCCGTCGAGGTGGCGGGTCCATTCCTGGAGCTCGTCGAGGAGTCCGGTCTCGTCGGGGAAGGCCAACTCCGTCCAGGCCCGGGCACGTTCGCGTACGTCGTCCAGAAGGGCCTGCCCGGCCCGCGCGAGGCCCCACTCCGCCGCGCCGTGCGACTCCGCGGCCAGGGCGATGTCGGTCTCCACCTCGTCGAGACGGCCCGCCGCCACGCGGTGCGCGGCGGCGGCCCGCTCGGCTGCTTCAAGGAGGCCCTCGACGTGAGCGAGGGAACGCTGGGCGCGGCCCGTGGCGTCTTCGGCGGCGCGCCGCAGTTCGGGCTCGGGCAGCCGGTCGTCCGTGGGCAGGGCGATGTGTGCGGCGCTGGCGTGCTCCCGTGCCTGGGCGAACGTCTCCTGGACCCTGAGCCGCGTGGCACGGAGCCGGTTCTCGGCGGCGCCGAGCCGTCCGAGCGCCTTGGTGTGCAGGGCGGACGCCTGCTCCCGGTCCCCGCGCGCCCGGTCCGCCGCCTGCGCCGTTCGCGTCACGGCCAGCGCGGCGTGTTCCAGTTCCCGCGCGTCGCGCATCTCGGGCGCCTCGCGCAAGGCCTTCTCCTGGGCCCGCAGGCGTTCCGCGGTTTCCGCCAGGGAGCTGATCTCCTCCTCGGCCGCCGCCCGCGCCTCCTCGGCGCGCCTCCGCCGCTCCTGTGCCTCGGCCAGATCCCGCTGCACGCGCTCGTAGCGGGAGTGCTCAGTACGCGGAAGCCGTGCCCGGCGGCGGGTGGCGATACGGGCGTAGCGCCGGTAGTGCTCAAGGAAGGCAGAGGCGGCCCGTTCGGCGGCGGAGGCGGCGGCCAGCTCGTCCTTCTCCTCGTCGAGGGAGCGGAACGCCTCGGCGACGTCGGCGATGACGGCCTGATCCATGGGCGGCAGGGCCTCGGTGAGGGCGCGGGAGAGGGCGGCTTCGTTGGGCCGCTTGGAGAGCTGGGGCTGGCGCAGCTGGATGAGCAGGTCGACCAGGGCGGCGTACCGCTGGTCTCCGAGGCCGAAGAGTGCTTCGTCGACGGCTCGGCGGTACGCCTTGGCCTGGTCGTACACCATGCCGTGCCCGGCGACCGCTTCGGCGAGCCGGTCCCGGGACAGGGCCGTGCTTGTGGCGTCGAGCAGCCGGAAGGTCTCTTCCGTGCGCTCGGTGGATCCGTGGTCGACACGCTGGCGGGTGACGGCGTACCAGTGACGGGCGATGCCCCTCCCGCTGACGGCCTTGAGCCCGCACAGCAGCGTACGGAAGTGCTGCTCGCCGGTCGTGTCGTCGAGCCTGCCGAACTCGATCCACGTATAGCCGAGCCGTTCGGAGTGCGGGTGCTCGCCTCCGAGGAGCAGGTTCCACTCCATCCGTTTGCCGGGGTCGCCGTCGGGTTCGACGCGGCGCGGGCTGAGGTCGCCGTCGAGCAGGAACGGCAGGGTCAGGGCGAGCACCTTGGACTTGCCGGTGCCGTTGTTGCCGCGCAGCAAGAGGCGCCCGTCCCGGAAGTGGAACTCCTCCACATCGTAATGGAACAGGTCGACGAGCCCTACGCGCAGGGGCTGCCAGCGGGATCGCCGCGGGGTGGGGAGGCGGGTCACGAGGTGGCCTTTCGCTGCGGGGGCACGGAGGCGGAACCGGGCTCGCGGATGACGGTCTCGCCGACCGCGTACCGGGCGAGGGCGGGGCAGGGCACGACCGCGTGCGGGGTACGGGAGACCAGGCGGAGCGCGGTGAGCCGGGCGACGGCCTGTTCGACGAGCTCCGTCTCCGTGCCCGGCTCCCGGGCGGACTTCGACCAGAAGCCGCCGTGCTCGGCCGCGAGTGCGCGGACGCGGAGGGCCAGAGCACCGAGGGTGACCGGTCCGTCGGCGGCGGCGAGATGCTCGGCGAGCAGCAGGGTGATGTGACCGTGGGTGCCTTGTTCGGGCATGCGGAGGTCGGTCAGGTCGTCGTCGGGGTCGACCATGGCGATCCCCTCGGCCCGCACCTCGGCGACGAGACCCGTCAGCTCGGTGATCCGGGCGGTGAGAAAGCCGCGCTGCCGGGTGAGGTAGCCGAGTTCGGCATCGGTCAGGTCGTCGTAGTAGAGCACCGGGTCGTCGAGGAGCCTGCGGGTGAGTGAGCGGCGCATGGCGCGGAAGCGCAACTCCTCGCTGTCCAGGGCGGTTTCCGCCACGAGTTCGGCAAGGCGTTCCTCGAGGTTGTCCGCCCGCACGGTGGAGGGACCCCGTCGGGTGGCGAGGAGACCGGCCAGGACCCGCCGTTCCACGTCGTACAGGACGTCGCCCACCCCACTGACGTAGGCCTCCTCCTCGCCGGCGACCCGCCGCAGCACGCCGAGGTCGAGCAGGAGTCGTACGACGGCGGCGAGGTCGAGGCGCTCGTCACGGCGCTCCAGGGCGAACTCGACACCCGCGGCAACGAGTCGGGGATCGGCGGTGTCCAGGACGATCTGGTCGGCGAGGCGTCCGAGGGCGATCTGGGCCTCGCCGCGTTCCAGGGCGGCGAGTGCGAGGCAGAACAGGACGTAGCGGCGACGGGTGAAGGGGGCGGCGCCCCGACTCGCCTCTCGGGCCGGGTGCGTGGGGTCGGTGAGGACGCCGGGGATCTTGCGCAGCCGCGCCGTCTCGGCGTCCACCTGGAGGGACCAGCCCGTGTTGCGGTCGAACCACTCCCTCAGTTCGGACCCGTGCCGGCGGACGAGACGGAACTCGTCGGCGTGCCGGCCACGTGCGAGGAGCAGGGGGTGTTTCAGCAGGGCGCGCGCTGCTTTGCGCAGGTCGGCGGCGTGCTGGCCCTCCAGCACCTCGGCGAGTGGTCCGGTCATCGGCCAGGGTCTCCGTCCGTGAGGTCGACGATCTCGACGGCGTGGTCCGGGCCGCTGAAGACACCGCCCGGCGTGCGGATCTCGGCGGTGGTGCCGTCGGTGAGCGCGGTGAGCCTGATCTCCATGGAGCCGTCGTTGCTGGTGGCCACGGTGTGCCTCATCCCGGGGCGCCAGGTGGCCAGCGCGTCTCCGAGGAGCTTGAGGAACAGACCGAAGGAGGCCGGGTCGAGCTCGCGGAGTTCGGACAGGCGTGTGACGCCGTCTGTGACGAGCCGGGCGCGGGCGGCCGCGGTCTCCGCGGCCTGCTTGGCGGCCGTCTCGGCGAGAGCACGCCGCCGCTCCTCCCGGCCCTCGACCTTGCGTGGCTTGCCTCGCCGCTCGTAACTCCCGGTGCGGCGCAGCTGGGGGCTGATGCGTAGTGGCTCCGCCTCGGCCCACGGAGTGGCGGCCGGGACGGACCGCGCCGCGCGGGCGGTGAGGGTGTCGGCGTCGACGGTGAGATGCCGGGCCGAATAGAGCCCGAAGGCCGCCCGCCACAGCCGGTGCCGGGCGTCGTCGTCGGGTGCCTCGGCGAACCAGCGGGCCAGGGTCCGGAAGTCGGCGGACCGGTCCGAGCGCCCCGACCGGCGCTCGTTCAGTGCCCGTACGACGGCCAGGAGCTGCGGGATCGCACTGAGCGCCCGGCCACGCAGGAGCCGGGCCTGAGACTCGCGCCCGTCCCTGCTGATGAACCACGTACTGAGCCCCGCCCAGCGCGCGGCCCACCGCTCGTACGCCTCGCGCTCCGCGCTCTCGGACTCCTCCGGCGAGGCGTCGGCAGCCTCCCGCCCGGCGGCGGCTCTCAACAGAGGCTCCGCCCTTCCGTCCTCCTCCAGCTCCAGGATCAGCCGGGCGATCCGACCGCCCAGCGTGATCAGATCCTGGATGAACCGCTCCAGGTACTGGATGAGCCGGTCCTTGTACGCGAGGAAGACCTCCTCCTCGACGTCGTGCAGGTCGATGGTCCGCTGGAGCGAGCCCATGAAGGCGCGGGCGTTGTCGGCGAGTGCCGCGAAGCGGCTGGCCAGCGCGTCGAGAGCCAGGTGTGCCTTGGCCGCGTCGGGCTCGTTCTCGGCAGCCAGGACGAGCAGGGCGCGCAGATGGGTCACGATGTCGTGCAGGGCGACGGCCTGGAGCGCGCCTCGGCGGCCGAGTGCCTCGTCGTAGGCGGAGAGGGCCTCCTCGGCGGCCTCACCCTCGCGCGTGACCTGGTAGATGAACCGCTTGCGATAGAAGTCCTCGACAGCAGTGACCCGGGCGGTGTCCGGATCGGCCCGCAGATTGCCCCAGACGACGAGCTTGTCGAGCGCGGCGACGACGGCCTCGGGTTCGGCGGCACGGATGTCCGCCGGCAGCGCGGCGTGCACATCCTCGGGACGCAGATGAACCGCGAACCGCTCCTTGGCCACGAGGAACACCCGCATCACCTGGCGGTAGAGCCGGGGTGTTCGGCACGGTGAGGTGGGCGAAGGGGCCGAATCCGTCCGGCTCGGGATCCGGACCGGCCGAGGCGCTGGAAACAGTGACGGTCATCGTCGGCCATTCTCCCCCAGGCACCGCCCCCGCCGGCAGGGACCAAAGGACCTGGCTGATTCACGCCGCGGCGATCACTGCGAAAGAGGAGCCGACGCTGGACCGCTTGGTGCGGCCGGATATCCCGCCTGCAGTCCCGCAGTACCCGCCGCTACCCGAGGAACGTCAGCCGCACCTGCCGCTCCGGGTTGTCCTTGTTCGTGTCCACCAGGCAGACCGACTGCCAGGTGCCCAGGGCCAGGCGGCCGGCGAGGACCGGGAGGGTGGCGTGGGGTGGGAGGAAGGCGGGGAGGACGTGGTCGCGGCCGTGGCCGGGGCTGCCGTGGCGGTGCTGCCAGCGGTCGTCCGCCGGGAGCAGGTGGTGGAGGGTGGCGAGGAGGTCGGCGTCGCTGCCCGAGCCGGTCTCCAGGACGGCGAGGCCCGCCGTGGCGTGCGGGACGAAGAGGTTGAGCAGGCCGTCACGGCCGGCGGCGGCCTCGGCGAGGAAGGCCTCGCAGTCGCGGGTCAGGTCGGTGACGGTCTCGCGGTTGCCGGTGGTGAGGTCGAGCAGGGTGGTGGTGAAGGAGTGCGCCATGCCGTCATCCTGCCGCCCGGGCGGCAGGAAAGCGCGCAGCGACCGGGCCGTGGGACGGGTCTCGACCGCCGGGCGGCCGCCGGAGCCGGTCCGGGGGTGACCGGCCCGGGAAGATCCGGGACCCCGCCCCCGTTGGTAGAAAGGTGAACGAATTTGGGGTCGGAGAGGTCAGCGCCGTGGACGTGGTCGTCATCGGTGCCGGGCAGGCGGGGCTGTCCGCCGCGTTTCACCTGCGGCGGGTCGGCATGGAGCCGGACCGGGACTTCGTGGTTCTGGATCACGCGCCGCGGGCCGGAGGCGCCTGGCAGTTCCGGTGGCCGTCCCTGACGTACGGCAAGGTCCACGGGATGCACGCCCTGCCCGGCCTGGAGCTGACCGGGGCCGACCCCGCGCGCCCGTCCTCCGAGGTGATCCAGGAGTATTTCGAGACGTACGAGCGGACGTTCGGGCTGCGGGTGCACCGGCCCGTCGGCGTGACCGCCGTCCGGGAGGGCGAGCAGAGGCGGCTGCGGGTCGAGACCTCCGAGGGCGTCCACGTGACCCGCGCCCTGATCAACGCCACCGGCACCTGGGACCGCCCGTTCTGGCCGCGCTACCCCGGGCAGGAGACCTTCCGGGGCGTCCAGCTGCACACCGCCGGCTACCCCGGCCCGGAGGCGTTCGCCGGGAAGCGCGTGATCGTCGTCGGTGGCGGGGCGTCGGGCACGCAGCACCTCATGGAGATCGCCCCGCTCGCGGCCGGGACGACCTGGGTCACGCGCCGTGAGCCGGTCTTCCGTGAGGGTTCCTTCGGCGAGGCGGAGGGCCGGGCGGCCGTCGCGCTGGTGGAGGAGCGGGTACGGCGGGGTCTGCCGCCGCGGAGCGTCGTCTCGGTCACGGGGCTGCCCCTCACGGACGCGATCCGGGCAGCCCGGGCCGACGGGGTGCTCGACCGGTCGCCGATGTTCGACCGGATCACCCCGACCGGGGTGGCCTGGGACGACGGCCGGAGCGTCGACGCGGACGTGATCCTGTGGGCCACCGGCTTCCGGCCCGCCATCGACCACTTGGCGCCGCTGCGGCTGCGGGAGCCGGGCGGCGGCATCCGGCTGGAGGGCACCCGTGCCGTCCGGGACGCACGCGTCCACCTGGTCGGGTACGGTCCGTCCGCCTCGACCATCGGCGCCAACCGGGCGGGCCGGGCGGCCGTGACGGAGATCCGCCGCCTCCTCGCCCGTGAGGGCTCGGCGGCGGACACCCCGGCGCCGAGCGGGCTTCCCGCCTGAGGCCGCCGGACGCGGCGGCGCCGCCGGCCCCCTGGGACGGGGGACCGGCGGCGCCGGGCACTGCGATCGTCAGACGAGCCAGCCCAGGAAGTGGACGACGCCGGCGAGCAGGTTGGTGATCACGTTCATGGTGGGACTTCTCCTCGTGCATGTTCTTCGTCGGGACAGCGCGTACGCGGTCTGCAGCCCGTCGCTTGCGCACCGTAATCATCCGACGCCGGACGGGAGTTGAGCAACGAATCCCGGAACGATCACACGTTCCGGGGAACACCCGCTCCCACGTTCGCCTGTTCGGCTCCGCGGGCGGTACGGGCATCCTGCCGGACCAGTTCCGCGTACCGCCCGTCCAGCGCGAGGAGTTCCTCGTGGGTACCGCGCTCGGCGACGCGCCCGGCCTCCAGGACGACGATCTGGTCCGCGTCGCGGACGGTGGAGAGCCGGTGGGCGATGGTGAGGGTGGTGCGGCCCTTCGAGAGCGCGTCGATGGCCTCCTGCACCGCGCGTTCGGTACGGGTGTCGAGCGCGCTGGTGGCCTCGTCCAGGATCAGGACGGGAGGGTCGCGCAGGATCGTGCGGGCGATGGCCAGGCGCTGCTTCTCGCCGCCGGAGAAGCGGTGGCCGCGCTCGCCGACGAGGGTGTCGTAGCCGTCGGGCAGCGAGGCGATATGGTCGTGGATCTGGGCCGCGCGGGCGGCGGCCTCGATCTCCTCGTCCGTGGCGTCGGGCCGGGCGAAGCGCAGATTGTCGGCGACCGAGGCGTGGAAGAGGTAGGTCTCCTGGGAGACCACGCCGACGGCGCGGGCCAGGGTGTCGAAGTCGAGGTCCCGTACGTCGACCCCGTCGAGGGTGACGCGGCCGCCGGTCACGTCGTACAGCCGGGGCACGAGCAGACCGAGGGTGGACTTGCCGGCACCGGTCGCTCCGACCACGGCCAGGCTTCCGCCCGCGGGGACGGTCAGGTCGACGGCGTCGAGGGTCGCCGGACCCGTCGAGTCGGGGTCGTAGCGGAACTCGACCCGCTCGAAGGCGACCTCGCCGCGGACCTTCTCCAGGCGGACCGGGTCGGCGGGCTCGGTGATGTCCACGGGCAGGTCGAGGTATTCGAAGATGCGCTGGAAGAGGGCGAGCGAGGCCTGGATCTGCACGCCGGTGGACAGCAGGCTCACGGCGGGCCGGAACAGGCCCTGCTGGAGCGAGACGAAGGCCACGAGGGTGCCGAGGGAGATCGCCGGGCCGCCGGCGCGGAGGGCGAGGCCGGCGGCCCAGTAGAGCAGGGCGGGCATGGCGGCCATGACGATGCCGATGGTGGCCATGCGCCAGCGTCCGGCCATGGAGGAGCGCACCTCGAGGCCGACGAGGCGCTCGGACTCGGCGGCGAAGGAACGGGTGAGCGAGTCGGCGCGGCCCATGGTGCGGCCGAGCAGGATGCCGCTCACGGAGAGGGACTCGGTGACCGTCGCGGCCATCGCGGCCATCTGCTTCTGGCGCTGGGTGGTGATCCGCTTCCGCTCGCGGCCGACGCGCCGGCTGATCCAGACGAAGACGGGGAGCAGGAGCAGGGAGACGAGGGTGAGGCGCCAGTCGAGGGCGAGCATGGCGACGACGGTCGCGACGACGGCGGTGAGGTTGGCGACGAGGGAGGTGGCCGTGGAGGTGACGGTGGCCTGCATGCCGCCGATGTCGTTGGCGATGCGGGACTGCACCTCGCCGGTGCGGGTGTGGGTGAAGAAGGCCAGCGGCATGCGCTGGAGCTGGGCGTAGACCCCGGTCCGCAGGTCGTGCATGACGCGCTGGCCGACCGTGGTGGAGATCAGCGTCTGGAGCACACCGAAGACGCCGGTGAGGACGGCGGTGAGGATCATGCCGAGGGCGAGCAGGCTGAGGAGTCCGGTGCGGCCCTGGGGGATCGCGGTGTCCAGGATCTCTTTGAGCAGGAACGGTGAGGCGACCGAGACCAGCGAGGCGGCGCCGACGAGGAGGCCGACGAGCGCGAGGCGGGCGCGGTAGGGGCGGAAGAGTCCGAGGATGCGCCGCAGCTGGGCGGGTTCCCGGGGCTGTCCGGGATCGCGGGGCGGGGGCGTCCAGGTGGACTGGTCGTGGGGGTGCATGGGCTCCTTCGGAGGTCGGCCGGGCCCGGCGGGGGGCGGGAGCGGTACGGCGGCGGGGGCGTCCGGGCGCGCACGGCCCCGCACATGACGGGGGCGTGCGGCGCGGGGCGCGCGGGCGGCCCGTTCGACCATAACTCACTCTTACCTATGTTCACAATGAGCATAGTCCTGATAATGTTCCGGTATGAGTACCCCCGACCGGCCGCCCGCCCGGCCCGACGCCGACGGGCTCCTCGCCGAGCAGTTGCTGCGGCTCACCCGCCGCCTCCACCGGATCCAGAAGCGCCATCTGGAGCCGGTCGGCATCACCCCTGCCCAGTCGAGGCTGCTCCGGACGGTCGCCACGTACGGCGAGCCGCCCCGGATGGCCGATCTCGCCGCCCGGCTGGAGGTGGTCCCCCGGGCGGTGACCAGCCTGGTCGACGGTCTGGAGGCGAGCGGCCGGGTGCGCCGGGCACCCGATCCGGCCAACCGCCGGGTGGTGCGGATCGAACTCACCGAGGAGGGGCGCGCCACGCTGCGGGAGCTGCGCTGCGCGCGCCGGGGGGCGGCGGAGGAGATCCTTGCTCCATTGACCGTCGACCAGCGCGAGGTGCTCGGAGATCTGCTGTCGGCCCTGGTGGACCCCGGACCGGACGGCTGCTGACCCCGGGCCGGGCGCGCCGAAGGGGAGCCGTGACATGCCGCTGCTGGAACCGAAGCCCGGGGCCCTCGGCCCACGCGAGCGGAAGGCCCCGGCCCCGGACCGGATCCCCGGGCTCCTGGCGAAGGGCACCCCGCGGCGGCTGCGCGAGGAGCTGACCGAGCTCCTCGGCCCCGAGAAGGTCCTGACCGGCCTCTCCGACCTGGTGCGGTACGCGTCGGACGCGAGCCCCTACCGGTTCCTGCCGCAGGTGGTGGTGGTCGCGGAGGACGTGGACGACGTGTCGGCCGTGCTGTCGTACGCGCGGGGCAAGGGCCGCGAGGTGGTCTTCCGGGCCGCCGGGACGAGCCTCAACGGGCAGGCGCAGGGCGAGGACATCCTCGTCGACGTGCGCCGCCACTGGGCCTCCACCGAGGTCCTGGACGGGGGCGCCCGCGTCCGCTGCGGTCCGGGCACCACCGTCGTCCGGGCCAATGCCGCGCTCGCCCCGCACGGCCGGGTCCTCGGGCCGGACCCGGCGAGCGCGGTGGCCTGCACGCTGGGCGGCGTGGTGGCCAACAACGCCTCGGGGATGACGGCCGGCACCACCCGCAACTCCTACCGCACGCTGGCCTCGCTGACCTTCGTCCTGCCGAGCGGGACGATCGTGGACACCGGCGCCCCCGACGCCGACGCCGCGCTCGCCCGGGCCGAGCCGAGGCTCTGCGCCGGTCTTCTGGCGCTGAAGGCGGAGATCGAGGCCGACGCGGAGCTGACCGCGCGCATCCGGGCCAAGCACGCCCTGAAGAACACCAACGGCTACCGGCTCGACGCCTTCCTCGACGGGGCCACGCCGGCCGAGATCCTGCGGGGCCTCATGGTCGGCTCCCAGGGCACCTTCGGCTTCATCTCCGAGGTCGTCTTCGACACCCTGCCGCTGGACCGCGCGGTCTGCGCGGGCCTGCTGTTCTTCCCCTCCCTGACGGACGCCGCCGCGGCCGTGCCGCACTTCACCGGGGCCGGGGCGCGCGCGGTCGAGCTGATGGACGGCAACACCCTGCGCGCCTCCGTGAGCGTGCCGGGCGTGCCGGCCGACTGGGCGGAGCTGCCGGACGGGACGGCGGCGCTCCTGGTCGAGTTCCGGGCTGCGGACACGGTGGCCCTGGAGGCGTACGAACGGGCGGCGCAAGACGTCCTCGACGGCCTGGGGACGGTCACCCCGGTGGCGTCGGCCGACAACGCGTTCACCCGGGATCCGGGGCGGATCAACAGCTACTGGAAGGCCCGCAAGGCCTTCGTGACGGCCGTCGGCGGGACCCGCCCCTCGGGCACGACGCTGATCACCGAGGACTTCGCGGTGCCGCCGGACCGGCTCGCCGAGGCCTGTGCGGAACTGCTCGACCTCCAGGCCCGCCACGGCTTCGACACCGCCGTCGCCGGCCACGCGGCCCACGGCAACCTGCACTTCCTGCTGGCCTTCGACGCGGGCGACCCCTCGGACGTGGAGCGGTACGCCGCGTTCATGGACGAGTTCTGCAAGCTGACCGTGGAACGCTTCGACGGCTCCCTCAAGGCCGAGCACGCCACCGGGCGGAACATCGCGCCGTTCCTGGAGCTGGAATGGGGGCCGCGGGCGACCGAGCTGATGTGGCGGACCAAGGAGCTGCTCGATCCGGAGGGGGTCCTCGCCCCGAGGATCGTCCTGGACCGGGACCCGCAGGCTCATCTGCGCGGGCTGAAGACCATCCCGGCCGTGGAGCGGATCGCCGACCCCTGCATCGAGTGCGGCTTCTGCGAACCGACCTGCCCGAGCGGCGATCTGACGACCACTCCGCGTCAGCGGATCGTGCTGCGCCGCGAGATGATGCGGCAGGCGCCCGGTTCTCCGGTCGAGGCGCGGCTTCTGGAGGCGTACGGCTACGAGGCGGTGGACACCTGCGCGGGTGACTCGACCTGCGCGCTGGACTGCCCGGTGGGGATCGACACTGGCGCACTGATGCGGGAGTTCCGGCACGAACGGCACTCGGCGCGCGAGGAGCGCCTCGCCGCCCTGGCCGCGCGGAACTTCCGGGCCGTCGAGGCCTCCGCGCGGCTCGTGCTCGGCGCCGCGGGCCGGATCGGCGACCGCGCCCTGGAGCGGCTGACGGGCCTCGCCCGCAGGGCGGTGCGGCCCGACCTCGTACCGGAGTGGCTGCCGGAGATCCCGGCCGCCGCGGCACGGCGGCTGCCGCGCACGGTCCGGGCCGGTGCCGCCGCCGTCTACTACCCGGCCTGCGTGAACCGGATCTTCGGGAATCCGGCCGGGGTGCCGGGTCCCTCTCTGCCCGAGGCGGTCGTGGCGGTGTCGGCGCGGGCCGGGCGGCCCGTGTGGATCCCGGACGACGTGGCCGGCACGTGCTGCGCCACCATCTGGCACTCCAAGGGATACCGGCGGGGTGACGAGCTGATGGCGAACCGGATCGTGGAGGCGGCCTGGGAGTGGACGAACGGCGGGCGGCTGCCGCTCGTCGTGGACGCGTCCTCGTGCACCCTCGGGCTGGCGCGGGAGGTCGTCCCGTACCTCACCGGGGAGAACCGGCGGCTGCACGCCGCCCTGACGGTGGTCGACTCCCTGGTGTGGGCGGCGGACGAACTCCTGCCCCGCCTGGAGGTGCTGCGCAGGGTGGACTCGGCGGTGGTGCATCCGACGTGCTCCATGCGGCACCTGGGCGACGAGGAGAAGCTCACCGCGGTGGCGGAGGCGTGCGCGGAGGAGGTCGTGGTGCCCCTCGACGCCGGGTGCTGCGCGTTCGCCGGCGACCGGGGCATGCTGCACCCGGAGCTGACCGCCTCTGCGACGGCGCGGGAGGCGGCCGAGGTGACGGCGCGCCCGTTCGACGCGCACCTTTCGGCCAACCGGACGTGCGAGATCGGGATGGAGCGGGCCACGGGGCGGACGTACGTGTCGGCGCTCCTCGCCCTGGAACGGGCGACGCGGCCCTGATCCGCCGGGCTCCGCCGCCCTCGGCGGGGCCCGGGTGCCATCGGCCCCTCCCCCCTTCCCAGGGAGGGGCCCGTCACATGTTCGAGTGACGGTCGTTCAGCGGTGCGGCCCGGTGGGTGAGCCGGAACAGTAAAGTCCAACTACCCGTCGCAAGAGTCCTACCGACGCCCTTGCGCACCCCCGGAGACGGGGGCCAGGGTCCTGTGCGGGATTCATGAAACAGCCGTGCACACAGGTTCTGGAGGTTCCATGAACGAGCAGACTCCGCGCGACCCGAGCCGCCGTACCGTCCTGAGGACCACGGCGGGAGCGGCGGGCGCGGGCCTCGGGTTCGGCGCCCTGGGCGGTCACCCCGCCCACGCCGCCCCCGGGCCGGCGGCGGCGTCGCCGGCCGGGACCGCGGCGGCCCCGAAGCGCCGGGGGGCCACCATGGCCGGGGTGCCCTTCGAGCGGCGGTCCACCGTCCGGGTCGGCATCATCGGCCTCGGCAACCGCGGCAGCAGCATGATCGGCCACTTCCTGGCGCTGCCGGGCGTCCGCGTCGTCGCGCTGTGCGACCCGGTGCGCGAGAAGGCCGAGCGGGCCGCCGCGAAGGTCACCGCCGCCGGCCAGCCGGCGCCCGCCCTCTACACCAAGGGCGAGGAGGACTACGAGAACCTCTGCGCCCGTACCGATGTCGACTTCGTGTACGTGGTCACCCCGTGGGAGCTGCACTTTCCCATGGCGCGGGCGGCGATGCTGGGCGGCAAGCACGTCGGCGTGGAGTGTCCGGTCGCGATGCGGCTGGAGGACCTGTGGGACCTGGTGGACCTGTCCGAGCAGACCCGCCGCCACTGCATGCAGCTGGAGAACTGCTGCTACGGGCGGAACGAGCTGCGGGTGCTGCGGATGGCGCACGCGGGCAAGTTCGGCGAGCTGCTGCACGGCGCGGGGGCGTACAACCACGACCTGCGCGAGCTGATGTTCTCGCCGACGTACTACGAGGGCCCCTGGCGCCGGCTCTGGCACACCCGGCTGCGCGGGGACCTGTACCCCAACCACGGCTTCGGTCCCGTCGCCAACTACATGGACGTCAACCGCGGCGACCGGGTGGTGAGCATCAGCAGCTTCGGCACCCCGGCGCTCGGGCTCGCGGAGTACCGGGCGGCGCACGTGCCGCCCGGTGACCCGAGCTGGAAGGAGTCGTACATCGGCGCCGACCGGACGATCAGCATGGTGCGGACGGCGAAGGGCCGGGTGATCCGGCTGGAGCACGACGTGTCCACCCCGCACCCCTACAGCCGGATCAACAGCCTGGGCGGCACCCGGGGCGTCTTCGAGGACTACCCCGCCCGGATCTACCTGGAGCCGGACCACAAGAACCACCAGTGGGGCGATTTCGCGGCCTACGCGGCGGAGTTCGACCACTGGCTGTGGAAGGAGCACGCCAACCCGCCCGGGGGGCACGGCGGCATGGACTACATCATGATCTTCCGTCTGATGCAGTGCATGCGGCTCGGGCTCGTCCCGGACTTCGACGTGTACGACGCGGCGACCTGGACGGCTCCGGTGCCGCTGAGCCACGCCTCGATCAAGGCCGACGGCGCGCCGCAGGAGATCCCGGACTTCACGCGCGGCGAGTGGCGCAAGGCCCGGAGCGGAATGGACTCGGTCAAGCCCGCCTGACCGGGCGGCCCCGCGTGCCCGGTTCGCGTTCGGGAGCCGGGCACGCGGGCGTTCAGCAGCGCCGCAGGTCCTGGGTCACGGTGCCCTGGACGGCCGTCACGCTCCGGTCGTGGCAGCCCCCGGAGCCGTACAGCCGGTAGCGCTCGGTGCTGGTGCCGATCGCGTGCCGCTGGTCGCGCGGCACGCCGGTGGTGTAGGTGGCGTCGCCGGTGTACGTGTCGTCGAGGCGCGACCAGGACAGCCGCCGCCCGTCCCGGAGGACGGCGGTGTCGGCGCGGTCCCCCAGGGTGAGCACGGTCCGCAGCCGGTCGCCGGCGCCGACGGTGGTCTCGCCGTCCATGGTGTACGTGCGGTCCGTGCGGGTGACGGTGCGCCCGGAGGTGACCGTCTCGCGGTCGGTCCAGCGGGCGGTGAGCGCGTCGGGGTTCTCGCCCTCGCCCCAGCGGTGGACGGAGCGGTGGCCGACGGAGCGGGTGACGGTGGTGTCGACGCGGCCGTGCGAGGTGACGAGGTGCCCGCCGACGGTGAGCCGGTGGTCGGCGATGGTCTCCAGTCGGTGCGGTGAACCCGCGGTGTGGACGGGGGTGTTGACGGGGCGGCTCTCCTCGTGACGGTCGAGGGCCCCGGTGACGACCTCGCTGCCCTCGTCCTGCCAGAGCAGGATGTTGGTGGGGGTGGACCAGCCGGACAGGCCGGCCGGGACGCCGGCGACGGAGACCTCCACGCGGTGTTCCCCTCCGTCGTTGAGCAGGGCGGCGAAGGGTGTCAGGTCGTACACGACCGGCTGGACGTCGAAGGCGCGCGGGCCGGGGGTGACGTACCAGAGGAAGGGGTTGGACCAGCCGCCGGTCCAGACGGTGGGGAAGGGCGCGGCGATCCCGGCGAGCCTGCCGTCGACGCTGATCCGGACCTCGCGGTGGGGCCCGTCGGCGGCGCGGCAGGAGTAGGGGGCGGTGTCGGGCACGGAGAGGTACCAGTACTCCTCGCAGCCGCCGCCGGAGCCGGTGGCGTACACCTCGGCGAGCAGGCGCTCGGTGTTGCGCGGGGCGGTGAGCGTGGGACCGGTGAGGGGAATCACCCGGTCGGGGGTGCCGGCGGCGGGCTTCACGCGGCCCTGTGCGGTGTGAAAGGTGAGGGTGACACGGACGTCGAGAACGCCGGTGTACGTCTCGTTCACGACGTTGCCGATGAGCATCTCGACGGGCTGCGGCCGGCTGAGGGTGTCGCGGTAGCGGGTCACGTCCTTCTCGACGGACCAGGTGATGCCGTCGGGCGAGGGCTGGGGCGTGGAGGTGCGGAAGATCTCGACGCCCCCGAGCGACAGATGGCCGAGCCGGTCGTACTGGCGGCCCTTCACCTGGCCGTCGAGGCGGAGGACGACCTTGTTCCAGCGGGTGCCGCACTCCTTGGGCGGGGTGTACGTGCCGCGGTACGGGGTGAAGTCGCGGAATCGGGCGGCCGCGAGGGTGACCTCGCAGCTGCGGGTGCCGGGGGTGGTGACGGGCGGGGCGGCGGTGACCGGGTCGTGCCAGTCGGAGGTGAACTCGGCCGGCGGCGTGGGACCGGCGGGTCCGCCGGCGGCGGCCGGCGGGGCCGTGAGGAGGGCGCCGGCGGCGAGCACCAGACCGCTGAGCATGCTCATGATCTTGAGTGGTCTCATGGGGCGGAAGTGAAGCGCGGTCCCCGGGCGCGGTCCAGAGGACGATGAGCGGACATGGCGCGATCTGTTCCCCGATGGGGAAAATCGATTGCCGCGCTCCCGGCGGGAAGGCGACCCTTGCACGGTTTCCGCGGGCGCCGCCGCACCCCTCCGGCGCCCCGCACCGTCCGCACCCGGAACCCTGGGACGCCATGCAGATTCGAGAACTTCCCTACGCCGACCCCGGGGTCCCCGACGTCCGCTCGGGCGGCCGGTTCCTCCTCTGGCTCGGTCGCCGCCAGCTCGGCGGGCAGGTGAGGTCCCTGCTCTGGGGCCTGCTGCTGAACCTGGGCATCGCCGGGCTCCCGCTCGGCGTCGGCCTCGCCGTCCAGGCGGTCGTCGACCGGGACGGCGGGCGGCTGGCGCTGGCCGGGCTGGTGCTCGTGGCGCTCGGCGCGGCGATCGCGGTGGGTGACCTCATGCTGCACCGCACCGCCGTCACCAACTGGATCACGGCCGCCGCCCGGATCCAGCAGCTCCTGTCGCGCAAGACCGCCGAACTGGGCTCCCTGCTCACCCGCCGGGTGGCGGCCGGCGAGGTCGTCGCCGTCTCCACGGGTGACGTCGAGAAGATCAGCTGGTTCGTCGAGGCGCTGTCCCGGTTCACCGCCGCCGCGGTCACCCTGCTGCTGGTGTGCGCCGGGCTCGTCGTGTACGAACCGGCGCTCGGGGTCGTCGTGGCCGCCGGAGTCCCCGCCCTGGCGCTCGCCGCGCTGCCGCTGCTCCCCCGTGCCACCCGCCGGGCGGACGTCCAGCGCGAGAAGGCGGGCCGGGCCACCGAACTCGCCTCCGACACCGTCGCCGGGCTGCGGGTGCTGCGCGGCATCGGCGGCGAGGAGCTGTTCCTCGGCCGCTACCGGACCGCCTCCCAGGAGGTCCGGGAGGCGGCCGTGCGCAGCGCCCGCATGTGGGCGCTGATCGCGGCGGTGCAGGTGCTGCTGCCGGGCCTGCTGCTGATCGCCGTGGTGGCGTACGGGGCGCGCCTCGCCCTCGACGGCCGGATCGGGGTCGGCGAACTGGTCACCGTGTACGGGGCGGTGGCGCTCACCCACCATCCGCTGCGGAACGTGGAGGAGATCGCGATGGCCTTCGCCTTCTCCCGGCCCTCCGCGAAGCGGGCGGCGCGGGTCCTGGCGCTGACCCGTGCGACCGAGCCCTCCGGGGACGAGCGGCGCACGGCGAGCGGCGACCTGTACGACCCGCTGACCGGGGTCCTGGCCCCGGCGGGGCGGTTCACCGCCGTGGTGTGCGGCGACCCGGACGTCGCGGGGCGGCTCGCGGACCGGCTCGGCGGCCATCCGGCCGAACCCGGCGAGGACCACACCTCGGTGCTCCTCGGCGGCGTCCCGCTCGACGAACTGCCCCTGGAGACCGCCCGTACCGCGGTTCTCGTCCAGGACAAGGACCCGGTCCTGCTGTCCGGCACGCTCGGGGAGCTCCTCGACGTGCCGTCCTCGGGCGCCGTGCGGGCGGAGGAGGCGCTCGCCGCCGCGCAGTGCGGGGACGTCCTCGACGCCCTCGCGCAGGCCTCCGTCGACGGCGACGGCGACCCGATGCGCACCCGCATCACCGAACGGGGCCGCTCGCTCTCGGGCGGCCAGCGCCAGCGCCTCGCCCTGGCCCGGTCGCTCGTCACCGACCCGGAGGTGCTCGTCCTGGACGAACCGACCTCCGCCGTCGACTCGCACACCGAGGCCCGCGTGGCCGAGGGCGTCAAGAAGCTGCGCGCGGGCGCGACGACGGTGGTGCTGGCCTCCTCGCCCCTCCTCCTGGACCGCGCCGACCGGGTGGTCCTGGTCCACGAGGGCCAGGCGCTCGCCGTCGGCACCCACCGGGAACTCCTCGCCGGCGAACCGCGCTACCGGGCGGTGGTCACCCGCGAGACCGACCAGGAACTCACCGCGGCGACCGGCCGCACCGCTCCGCGCGAAGCGCGGGAAGGAGAGACGGCATGATCGGCGCCGCGCCCCCGGAGTACGATCCGGCCGCCCCGACGACGGCGACGACGCTGCCCGTCGCCACGAGCGCGACCGTCCGCGCCTACGTGCGTGAGCTGCTCCGCCGTCACCGGCGCGCCTTCGCCCTGCTGATCGGGGTCAACGCGGTCGCGGTGATCGCCTCGATGGTGGGGCCGTACCTGCTGGGCTCGGTGGTCGACCGGCTCGCGGCGGGGGCGCGCGAACTCCATCTGGAGCGCACGGTCGCCCTGTTCGCGGTCGCGCTGCTCGTGCAGACCGTGTTCGTGCGGCTCGTCCGGCTGCGGGGCGCGATGCTCGGCGAGGAAATGCTCGCCGACCTGCGCGAGGACTTCCTGGTGCGGTCCGTCGCTCTGCCCCCGGGCGTCCTCGAGCGGGCCGGGACCGGTGACCTGCTGTCCCGGATCACCACGGACGTCGACCGGCTCGCCAACGCGATGCGGGAGGCCGTGCCGCAACTGGCGATCGGTGTCGTCTGGGCGGGCCTGCTGCTCGGCGGCCTCGCGGTGACGGCACCGCCGCTCGCCCTCGCCGCGCTGCTGGCGGTGCCGCTGCTCGTCGTGGGCTGCCGCTGGTACTTCCGGCGGGCCCCGTCCGCCTACCGCTCGGAGTCCGCGGGGTACGCGGCGGTGGCCGCCGCGCTCGCCGAGACCGTCGACGCGGGCCGCACCGTCGAGGCGCACCGCCTGGGCGCCCGCCGGATCGCCCTCTCCGACCGGCGCATTTCTCAGTGGGTGGCGTGGGAGAACTACACGCTCTTCCTGCGCTCGGTGCTGTTCCCCGTGGTCAACCTGACGCACACCACGGTGCTGGGATCCGTCCTGCTGCTCGGCGGGGTCTTCGTCCTCCAGGGCTGGATCGACGTCGGCCAGCTGACGACGGGCGCACTGCTCGCGCAGATGCTGGTCGACCCGATCGGGATCGTGCTGCGCTGGTACGACGAACTCCAGGTCGCGCAGGTGTCGCTGGCCCGGCTGGTGGGCGTCCGGGACATCGAGCCGGAGGCGGGTGACGCGGAGGTACGGCCCGAGGGCCGGGCGGTCCGGGCCGAGGAGGTCCGGTTCGGTTACCGGGAGGGTGCGGACGTGCTGCACCGGGTGTCGCTGGACGTGGCGCCCGGGACCCGGCTGGCCCTGGTCGGCCCGTCCGGGGCGGGCAAGTCCACCCTCGGGCGGCTGCTCGCCGGGATCTACGCGCCCCGGGCCGGATCGGTCACGCTCGGGGACGCGGAACTGGCCAGGATGCCTGCCGAACGCGTCCGCTCGCACGTGGCCCTGGTCAACCAGGAGCACCACGTCTTCGTGGGCTCCCTGCGGGACAACCTGCGCCTGGCCCGGGCGCACGCCACCGACGAGGAGCTGTGGGCCGCGCTGTCGGCGGTGGACGCCGAGGGCTGGGCGCGGGGCCTGGAGGCGGGCCTCGACACCGAGGTCGGCTCGGGCGGCCGGACGCTGACCCCGGCGCAGGCCCAGCAGGTCGCCCTGGCCCGCCTGGTGCTCGCGGACCCGCACACCCTGGTCCTGGACGAGGCGACCTCCCTGCTCGACCCACGGGCGGCCCGCCACCTGGAGCGCTCCCTGAGCCGGGTCCTGGACGGCCGCACGGTGGTGGCCATCGCGCACCGCCTGCACACCGCGCACGACGCGGACCTGATCGCGGTGGTCGAGTCCGGCCGGATCAGCGAACTGGGCAGTCACGACGACCTGGTCGCCGCGGACGGCGCGTACGCGGCGCTGTGGCGGTCCTGGCACGGGTAGGCAGGGGGCGGGGCCGCCCGGCCGGCGGGGGCGGCTCCCGACGCGGAAGGACCGGCCGGGCTCTCGACGTGCCGGGTGGCCGCCGACCCGGGTGCGGCGGCCATGTCGCCGTACCGGCACGTCGCGGACAAGGACGACCTCCTGGACGGCCCCGCCGTCCTGCTGGACGGCGGTCCTCCGTAGCGGTCCTCAGATGTAGCCGAGGGCCGAGGCCCCGCCGACCCCGCCGAGGACCATGAAGGCCGGCATGAGGACCTTCAGCTCGACCCAGCTGCCGGCCCGGAAGCGCAGCGCCTTCGGCGGGCCGACCGGGTACCAGCGCTTGCGGCCGACGGGTATGGGCCACAGGATCGGGCAGCCGGAGACGGTGAGGGCGTCCCCGATGTCGTGGACGAGGGCGCCGAGGAGGACCGGCAGGCCCAGCCACAGGTACTCCTGCCCGGGGTCGGTGAACAGCCAGTTCGCGCCGTTGCCCGGCTGGTCGAGGATCCCGGCGACGATCCAGGCGCTCGTCGCGCCGAGGAGCCAGACCAGGATGTCGCTGGACATGCGGGCGGCCCGCCACAGCAGCCCCTCCACGGCGAGGACCAGGTGGACGAAGAGGAGGCCGAGCACCGCCCACCGCCCGCCCGTGACCGCGGCCGTGGACGCGCCGGCCCCGATGAGCACGGCCCAGAGCCAGGTGTGGGTGAGCGTCCGGTGGCCGCCGGAGCGGCGCGGGTCGGCGGCCGAGCGGGTCGCCTTGTAGACCGCGTACGACAGCTTGTCGACGATCCCGCACAGGCCGCGCGAGAGCGGGCCGAAGGCGCGCGAGATCGTCGCGGACCGGTGGTCGAGGTCGGGGGCGAGGGCGGCGCCCGCGCAGATGAGCGCGCCGGTGAGGAGGACCGGCCAGGGCATCGGGTGGTCGAGGGCGGCCGCTGCCGCTCCCACACCGAGCCAGGCCGCCGCTCCCGACAGCGAGTGCGCCGGTCCCATCATGTTCGGTGTCGCCCCGTTCTCCCGCCGGCGCGCGTGACGGCCGGTCGACCGTCGAGCCTACCGTCGATGATCTTCGTTCCGGACGGCCGGTTCCCTCCTCCGGGGGGAATCCAGGCAAGATGGGGGCGTGACCCTTATCGATCAGCTGCCGCCGACCGCCGACCCCGACGCCCTCTTCGAGGCCTTCTCCACCTGGGCCGAGGAGCGGGGCATCACGCTCTACCCGGCCCAGGAGGAGGCGCTGATCGAGGTGGTGTCGGGGGCGAACGTGATCCTCTCCACCCCGACCGGTTCGGGAAAGTCCCTGGTGGCCGCCGGGGCGCACTTCACGGCCCTCGCCCATGACCAGGTGACCTTCTACACGGCGCCGATCAAGGCGCTGGTGTCGGAGAAGTTCTTCGACCTGTGCAAGCTGTTCGGCACGGAGAACGTCGGCATGCTGACCGGCGACGCCTCCGTCAACGCCGACGCCCCGGTGATCTGCTGCACCGCCGAGGTGCTGGCCTCGATCGCCCTGCGGGACGGCAAGGACGCCGACATCGGCCAGGTCGTGATGGACGAGTTCCACTTCTACGCCGAGCCGGACCGCGGCTGGGCCTGGCAGATCCCGCTGCTCGAACTGCCGCAGGCCCAGTTCGTCCTCATGTCGGCGACGCTCGGCGACGTGTCGATGTTCGAGAAGGACCTGACGCGGCGGACCGGGCGTCCGACCTCGGTGGTCCGCTCGGCGACCCGGCCGGTGCCGCTGTCGTACGAGTACCGGACGACCCCGATCACCGACACCCTCACCGAACTCCTGGACACCAGGCAGTCCCCGGTCTACATCGTCCACTTCACGCAGGCGCAGGCCGTGGAGCGGGCGCAGTCGCTCATGAGCATCAACATGTGCACGCGGGAGGAGAAGGACCGGATCGCCGAGATGATCGGCAACTTCCGGTTCACCACCTCCTTCGGCCGGAACCTCTCGCGGTACGTGCGGCACGGCATCGGCGTGCACCACGCCGGCATGCTGCCCAAGTACCGGCGGCTCGTGGAGAAGCTGGCGCAGGCGGGCCTGCTGAAGGTGATCTGCGGTACGGACACCCTCGGGGTCGGCGTGAACGTGCCGATCCGCACGGTGCTGTTCACGGCCCTGACGAAGTACGACGGCAACCGGGTGCGGACGCTGCGGGCGCGGGAGTTCCACCAGATCGCGGGCCGGGCCGGGCGGGCCGGTTTCGACACGGCCGGTTTCGTGGTGGCGCAGGCCCCCGAGCACGTCATCGAGAACGAGAAGGCGCTCGCCAAGGCGGGCGACGACCCGAAGAAGCGCCGCAAGGTGGTCCGCAAGAAGGCCCCGGAGGGCTTCGTCGCCTGGTCGGAGAACACCTTCGAGAAGCTGATCGCCTCCGAGCCGGAGCCGCTGACCTCCCGCTTCCGGGTCACCCACACCATGCTGCTGTCGGTGATCGCCCGGCCCGGGAACGCCTTCGAGGCGATGCGTACGCTCCTGGAGGACAACCACGAGCCGCGGCAGAACCAGCTGCGGCACATCCGGCGGGCCATCGCGATCTACCGTTCGCTGCTCGACGGCGGGGTGGTGGAGCGGCTGGAGACCCCGGACGCCGAGGGCCGCACGATCCGCCTGACCGTCGACCTCCAGCAGGACTTCGCGCTGAACCAGCCGCTGTCGACCTTCGCGCTGGCCGCCTTCGACCTGCTGGACCAGGAGTCGCCCTCGTACGCCCTGGACATGGTGTCGGTGGTGGAGTCGACGCTCGACGACCCGCGCCAGATCCTGGCCGCGCAGCAGAACAAGGCGCGCGGCGAGGCGGTCGGCGCGATGAAGGCCGACGGGGTCGAGTACGAGGAGCGGATGGAGCGGCTCCAGGAGATCTCGTACCCGAAGCCGCTGGAGGAGCTGCTCTGGCACGCGTACAGCGTCTACCGCACGTCGCACCCGTGGGTGGGCGACCACCCGGTGTCGCCGAAGTCCGTCATCCGTGACATGTACGAACGGGCGATGACCTTCACGGAGTTCACCTCGCACTACGAGCTGGCGCGGACCGAGGGGATCGTGCTGCGCTATCTGGCGAGCGCGTACAAGGCGCTGGACCACACCATCCCGGACGACCTGAAGACGGAGGACCTGGAGGATCTGATCGCCTGG
This sequence comes from Streptomyces sp. NPDC012827, assembly GCF_042900905.1. Lineage (NCBI taxonomy): Bacteria > Bacillati > Actinomycetota > Actinomycetes > Kitasatosporales > Streptomycetaceae > Streptomyces > Streptomyces sp. NPDC012827. The sequence continues at coordinate 326,993 of NZ_JBIBBY010000006.1, forward strand.
CTGGGCGAGATGGTGCGCCAGGTGGACTCCTCGCTGCTGGACGAGTGGGAGCAGCTGGCGAACCCGGAGGTCGAGACGGCGGAGGAGGCGCAGGAGAAGGCCGACCAGGTCAAGCCGGTCACGGCGAACGCGCGCGCCTTCCGCGTCCTGGTGCGCAACGCCATGTTCCGGCGGGTGGAGCTCGCGGCCCTGGACAACGTGGAGGAGCTGGGGGCGATGGACGCCGAGTCCGGCTGGGACGCGGACGCCTGGGGCGAGGCCATGGACGGCTACTGGGACGAGTACGACGACCTGGGGACGGGTCCGGACGCGCGCGGCCCGAAGCTCCTGTCGATCGAGGAGGACCCGGCGCACGGGCTCTGGCGCGTCCGGCAGACCTTCGCCGACCCGAACGGCGACCATGACTGGGGCATCAGCGCGGAGGTGGACCTCGCGGCCTCGGACGAGGAGGGCCGGGCGGTCGTGCGGGTGACGTCCGTCGGACAGCTGTAGTCAGCACGGGAGGAGTACGAGGGTGACCAGTCCCGCCGAGAGGCTCGTGGACCTGCTCGATCTGGAGCGGATCGAGGTGAACATCTTCCGCGGGCGCAGTCCGCAGGAGTCGCTGCAGCGGGTCTTCGGCGGGCAGGTGGCCGGCCAGGCGCTGGTGGCGGCCGGACGCACGGTGGAGGACGACCGGCCGGTGCACTCGCTGCACGCCTATTTCCTGCGTCCGGGCCGGCCCGGGGTGCCGATCGTGTACCAGGTGGAGCGGGTGCGCGACGGCCGCTCGTTCACGACCCGCCGGGTGACGGCCGTGCAGGAGGGCCGGACGATCTTCAATCTGACGGCCTCCTTCCACCTGCCGGAGGCGGGCGCCTTCGAGCACCAGCTGCCGCCCCGGCACCTCACCGACCCGGAGAGCCTGCCGAACCTGGCGGACGAGATCAGGGACCACCTGGGCGCGCTCCCCGAGGCCCTGGAGCGGATGGCCCGGCGCCAGCCGTTCGACATCCGGTACGTGGACCGGCTCCGGTGGACGAAGGAGGAGGTCGACGGCGCGGACCCGCGCAGCGCGGTGTGGATGCGGGCGGTGGGCCCGCTGGGCGACGACCCGCTGGTGCACACCTGCGCCCTGACGTACGCCTCGGACATGACGCTGCTGGACGCCGTCCGCATCCCCGTCGAGCCGCTGTGGGGCCCGCGCGGCTTCGACATGGCGTCCCTGGACCACGCGATGTGGTTCCACCGGCCGTTCCGCGCGGACGAATGGTTCCTGTACGACCAGGAGTCCCCGATCGCGACGGGCGGCCGGGGCCTGGCCCGGGGCCGTATCTACGACCGTGAGGGCCGGCTGCTGGTGTCGGTGGTGCAGGAAGGATTGTTCCGCAAGCTCTAGGGGGTGTCCCGGCCCAGGTCCTCGGCGCCGGGCAGGGTGTCCTGGTCGACCTCGTGGCGGCGGGCGCGGATGTCCGGGCCGGGCGGGTGGAGCTTGGCGTCGCAGGTGGGGCCGAGGCCGGTGCGGCGCGAGCCCGCGCCGGTCAGGGGGCGTCCGCACAGGCGGCAGCGGACCCGGCGCGTGGGGTCCGCGGGGCCGGGGTCGATGTCGATTGCCAGCGGTTCGTCCCTCATGTTGTGATCACACCCTAGTCTCGACGAGGAGCTCACCATGAGTCTGTACGACATTCCGCTGAAGACCCTGGACGGCGAGCCGTTCTCGCTGGCCGACCACCGCGACCGGGCCGTGCTGGTGGTGAACGTCGCCTCGAAGTGCGGGCTGACGCCGCAGTACGAGGGTCTGGAGCGGCTGCAGAAGGCCTACGGGGACCGGGGGTTCACCGTGGTCGGCGTGCCGTGCAACCAGTTCCTGGGCCAGGAGCCCGGCACGGCGGAGGAGATCCGCACCTTCTGCTCGACGACGTACGGGGTGACGTTCCCGCTGCTCGAGAAGACGGACGTGAACGGCGCCGGCCGGCACCCGCTGTACGCGGAGCTGACGAAGGTCGCGGACGCCGACGGCGACGCCGGTGACGTGCAGTGGAACTTCGAGAAGTTCCTGATCGGCCGGGACGGCACGGTCACCCGTTTCCGTCCCCGGACCGAGCCGGAGGCCCGCGAGCTGGTCTCGGCGATCGAGGCGCAGCTTGCCTGACGCCGAGGTCGTGGCCCGGCTGCGGGCGGCGGGCTGTGTCTTCGCCGAGGAGGAGGCGGAGCTGCTGACCGCCGCGGCGGCCGGGCCCGCCGAGCTGGACTCGATGGTCGAGCGGCGGGCCGTCGGTCTGCCGCTGGAGCACGTGGTGGGCTGGGCGGAGTTCGCCGGTCTGCGGATCGCGGTGGACGCCGGGGTGTTCGTGCCCCGGAGGCGTACGGAGTTCCTCGTCGGGCTCGCGGTGGAGCGGGCCCGGCCGGGCGCCGTCTGCGTGGACCTGTGCTGCGGTACGGGTGCGGCGGGCGCGGTGCTGCTCGCCTCCGTGCCGGGGGTGGAGGTGCACGCCTCGGACGTGGAGCCGGCGGCGGTCGCCTGTGCCCGGCGGAACCTGGAGCCGCGCGGGGGCCGGGTGTACGAGGGGGATCTCTTCGCCGCGCTCCCCGGGGAGCTGCGGGGCCGGGTCGAGGTCCTGGTGGCCAATGTGCCGTACGTACCGACCGGTGAGGTGGGGCTGCTGCCGCCGGAGGCGCGGGAGCACGAGCCGATGGTCGCGCTGGACGGCGGCGTGGACGGCCTGGAGGTGCTGCGGCGGGTCGCGCGGGAGGCGCCCGCGTGGCTGGCGCCGGGCGGGCGGCTGTTCTTCGAGACGAGCGAGGGGCAGGCGCCGGAGGCCGTCGCGGCGGTCACCGCCCAGGGGCTCGCCGCCCGTGCGGTCACCTCCGAGGAGTGGTGGGCGACGGTCGTCGTCGCCACCCGTCCCTGACGGGCGGGACGCGGACGGGTGCCGGGGGGCGGCTCCCCCGGCACCGGCCGTTCAGTCGGTGCGGGGCAGCAGCCGGCAGCGGGCGGGGCCGGTCGCCTGGAGGGTGATGCCGGGTGCCACCGGCACCTCGGCGTCCACGGTCTCGAAGCGGTGCCGTTGGAGGATCATCGCGAGGGCGATCACCGACTCCAGCATCGAGAAGTGCTGGCCGATGCAGGCGCGCGGGCCGCCGCCGAAGGGGAACCAGGCGTAGCGGGGGCGGGCCGCCTCGGCCTCGGGGGTGAAGCGGTCGGGGTCGAAGCGCTCCGGGTCCTCCCAGTAGCGGGGATGCCGGTGGGTGACCCAGGGGGCGACGACGACGTCCGCGCCCGCCGGGACGGTGATGCCGCCGATCTCGGTGGCGGCGACGGCGCGGCGGCCGATGACCGGGGCGGCCGGGAAGAGGCGCATGGCCTCCTTGAGCACCTGGGTCACGTACGGCAGGGAGTCGAGGTCGGCGGCGCCGGGGGTGCGGCCGGCGAGCACCCGGTCGACCTCCTCGTGGGCCCTGGCCTGGGCCTCGGGATGGCGGGCGAGGAGGTGGAGGGCGAAGCCGAGGGAGGTCGCGGTGGTCTCATGGCCCGCGACGAGGAAGACGAGGACCTGCTCGCGGAGTTCGGTGGCGTCGAAACGGCCGTCCTCGGCGCTCTCGGCCTCGACCAGGAGGGTGAGGAGGTCGTCGCCGCCCGGGGCCCGGTCGGCGGCGCGGCGCTGGGCGATGATGCGGTCGCACACCTCGTACAGCGCCCGGTGGACGGCGTCGGCCCGCCGGTTGCCGGGGGTGGGCCATTCGCGGGGCACGTTGAGCGGGGAGTAGCCGCGGCGCAGGACGTAGGCGCTGAGTTCGGGGAAGCTGTGTTCCACGACCCGGACGGCCGTGTCGACGTCGGTGCCGAAGAGGATGCGGGCGACGGCGCGGAGCGCGAGGCGGGTCATGTCCTGGAGGACGTCGACGGTGGTGGCGCGGCTGTCGCGCCATTCGCCGAGGAGGGTGTCGGCCTCGGCGGCGATGGCGGCGGCGTAGCCGTCGACGCGGCGGCGGGTGAAGAGGGGCTGGACGAGCCGGCGCTGGCGCAGGTAGTCCTCGTCCTGGCTGGTGAGCAGGCCGTTGCCGAAGGACTCCCGGATCTCCTGGTAGAAGACGTTGTCCTTGCGGAAGTTGGCGGATTCGCCGGCGAGGACCTGCTGGACGCCCTCGGCGGAGAAGACGCCGTACACGGTGCGGCGGATGCCGGGCGGTCCCGCGGTGATCCGTACGACGTCGCCGTGGTCGCGGCGGGCGCGCAGGAAGGTGCCGAGCGAGTCGTTCTTGAGGTCCAGCAGGGAGCCGAGCAGAGGAAGTCCGGCCAGTTCGGGTGCCTCGGTGCGGGTGGTGGTCATGGTCGTCTCCCCCTGGGTCGTCACCCGGCCGATTCTCCTCCAGGGCGTGGCCGACGGCGAGGTCCGGCGGAACACCCGACCGGATCTGGCCGGTTGGCTCGATCCGGTCGGGTGGTGGCGGGGGTGGTGGGCGTCGGTCGGTGTCGCGCCGGCGGAGGACCTCCTGGGCGGGGCCGCTACTTGGCGAGGGCCCGGCTGATGACCATGCGCTGGATCTCGCTGGTCCCCTCGAAGATGGTGTAGATGGCCGCGTCGCGGTGCATCCGCTCCACCGGGTACTCGCGGGTGTAGCCGTTGCCGCCGAGGATCTGGATCGCCTGGGCGGTGACCTCCTTGGCGACCTCGCTCGCGTAGAGCTTGGACATCGAACCCTCGGCGGAGGTGAACGGCTTGCCGGCGGTGGCCATCCAGGAGGCGCGCCAGACGAGGAGCCGCGCCGCGTCGATCCGGGTGCGCATGTCGGCGAGCTGGAAGGCGACGCCCTGGTTCTCGATGATGGGGCGGCCGAACTGGACCCGGGTCTTCGCGTAGTCGAGGGCGACCTCGTACGCGGCGCGGGCGGTGCCCACGGCCATGGCGCCGACGGCGGGGCGGGAGGCCTCGAAGGTGGCCATGGCCGCGTTCTTCACCCGCTCGCCGCCCCCGGCCTTCGCCTTCTCGCGGGCGCGGGCGAGACGCTCGTCCAGCTTGTCCTTGCCGCCGAGGAGGCAGTGGCCGGGGACGCGGACGTCCTCCAGGACCACCTCGGCGGTGTGGGAGGCGCGGATGCCGTGCTTCTGGAACTTCTGGCCCTGGGAGAGGCCGGGGGTGCCGGGCGGCACGATGAAGGAGGCGTGGCCCTTGGAGCCGAGCGCGGGGTCGACGACGGCGACCACGACGTGGACGCCCGCGATGCCGCCGTTGGTCGCCCAGGTCTTGGTGCCGTTGAGGACCCACTCGTCCTTGGCCTCGTCGTGGACGGCCCGGGTGCGCATCGAGGCGACGTCGGAGCCGGCGTCGGGCTCGGAGGAGCAGAAGGCGGCGACCTTGACGTCGGTGGCGTCGCCGTACATCTGCGGGACCCAGGTGCCGATCTGCTCCTCGGTGCCGTTGGCGAGGACGCCGACGGCGGCGAGGCCGGTGCCGACGATGGAGAGGGCGATGCCGGCGTCGCCCCAGAAGAGTTCCTCCATGGTCAGGGGGATGCCGAGACCGGTGGGGTCGAAGAACTGCTGAGCGTAGAAATCCAGGGAATAGATGCCGAGCTTGGCCGCTTCCTGGATGATCGGCCAGGGGGTCTCCTCACGCTCGTCCCACTCGGCGGCCGCGGGGCGCATGACGTCGGCGGCGAAGCCGTGCAGCCAGTCCCGGACCTGCTTCTGGTCCTCGTTGAGTTCGAGCGTGAACTCGCCCATGTTCCCTCCCAGCAGTACGTTACCTTCGGTAACATCAGTCTGTTACCGGCGGGTACAGGCTGTCAACCTGCGGCGGAGCGGAGCAGGCCGGACGGCACCCGGTGCCGCGCGGGTGTTACGTTGCGACAGCCTCACGGAATCGCACGGGCGGGGAGACACGCTTATGGACACCACACACCGGACCACCGAGCAGCAGAAGCCCGCCGAGCAGCGCCGGCGCGAGCTGCTGGAGGCGGCGGACCGCGTGGTGCTCCGGGACGGCCCCAAGGCCTCCATGAACGCCATCGCGGCGGAGGCGGGCATCACCAAGCCGATCCTGTACCGCCACTTCGGCGACAAGGGCGGCCTCTACCGCGCCCTCGCCACCCGGCACACCGACGCGCTCCTCGCCGCGCTCCGCGCCGCCCTGGACGCCCCCTCCGACCGGCGCCGGCGCGTCGAGTCCACCCTGGACACGTATCTCGCCTCCATCGAGGCGATGCCTCAGGTCTACCGCTTCCTCATGCACCCGGCAGAGGAGTCGCACCAGTCCGAGCAGGGCTTCGACGTCGGCCGCCACTCGGCCCCGCTGCTGCGGCGCATGGGCGAGGAGCTCGGCCAGGTCATCGCCGAACGCATCGACCTCGGAGCCGGCGGCGAGGCCCAGGCCCGGATCTGGGGCCACGGGATCGTCGGCATGATGCACGCCGCCGGCGACTGGTGGCTCGGCGAACGCCCGTGCTCCCGCGCGGCCTTGGTCACCGCCCTGGCCGATCTCCTGTGGGGGCGCCTCGCCCTGGCCGACGACCGCCCGGACGGGCCGGGCTTCTGAGGGCGCGGACCGGGCCGGGCTCGTCAGGGCGCGGACCCCGGTGCTTCCACCGTGCCGTCAGCCGCGCAGGGCCCCCGCTCCCCCGCCCCACGGCTCCTTCCGGACGGCCCGCAGCAGACGTGACCTCCGCCACCCCGTGACCCGTTCCGCGTAGACCCCGCCGTCCAGATGATCGGCCTCGTGCTGGAGGCAGCGGGCGAAGAAGCCGGTGCCCTCGACGCGTACCGGAGTGCCGTCCACCCGGACGCCCTCCACCACCGCACGGTCGTGGCGGGGCGTCGGGGCCTCCAGACCCGGCAGGGAGAGACAGCCCTCGGGGCCGCGGATCACGTCCCCGTCCGCCTCCACGAGCCGCGGGTTCACCACGTGACCCAGATGGCGCACGTCCTCGTCGTCCGGGCAGTCGTACACGAAGACCCGCAGGCCGACGCCCACCTGGTTGGCCGCCAGACCCACCCCGTGCGCCGCGTACATCGTGGCGAACATGTCCTCGACGAGGCGCGCCAGTTCGGGGCCGAAGTCGGTGACGGGCGCGCAGGGGGTGTGCAGCACGGGGTCGCCGAGCAGGGTCAGCGCTCGGACGCGGCCGGAACTGCCGGGGATGGGGCGGTTTCGCATGGCGGTAAGGGTACGGTCCCCCGTGACCTGGAAGTTTCGCGCGGCCCCTGGCGTGGTGCCGCGGTTCGGGCTGCTGGCCGGATCTCGATAGGCTGAGCCCGGACCGACGCAAGGAGGAACAAGGACGATGTCAGGACACCCCGGTAATCCAGAGCCGCTGTCGCCGCGTGCCAAGCTGGCCGTGACGGCGGGCAAGGCCGCGGCCGCGGTGTCGCGGGCGGCCGGACGCGGCAGCGGGTCGGTGATCGGCGGCCGGGTGGCGCTCAAGCTCGACCCCGACCTGCTGGGGCGGCTCGCGCAGCACCTGGACGTCGTCCTCGTGTCCGCGACCAACGGCAAGACGACCACGACCCGGCTCATCGCCGAGGCGCTGCGCGCCAGCGGTCCGGTCGTCTCCAACGCCCTCGGCGCCAACATGCCCGCCGGCATCACCTCCGCCCTGGCCGGCGGCTCGGACGCCCGCTTCGGCGTGATCGAGGTCGACGAGAAGTACCTCGCCGGTGTCGCCCGCGACACCACCCCCAAGGCGATCGCGCTGCTCAACCTCTCCCGCGACCAGCTCGACCGCGCCGCCGAGACCCGCATGCTCGCCGAGAAGTGGCGCGAGGGCCTCAACGGCACCAAGGCGGTCGTCATCGCCAACGCCGACGACCCGCTGATCGTGTGGGCCGCCTCCTCCTCCCCCAACGTGGTGTGGGTCGCCGCCGGCCAGATGTGGAAGGACGACGCCTGGTCCTGCCCCGCCTGCGGCGGTGTCATGCAGCGCCCGGGCGACGACTGGTTCTGCGGCGAGTGCGGTTTCCGCCGCCCCGCGCCCAGCTGGGCCCTCAGCGGCGACCACGTGCTCGACCCGCACGGTTCGGCCTGGCCTATCCGGCTCCAGCTGCCCGGCCGCGCCAACAAGGCGAACGCCGCCACCTCGGCCGCCGTCGCCGCCGTCTTCGGCGTACCGCCGCAGGTCGCCCTGGAGCGCATGTACCAGGTGCAGGCCGTCGCCGGACGGTACGACGTGGTGTCCTTCCAGGGCCGCGACCTGCGCCTGCTGCTCGCGAAGAACCCGGCGGGCTGGCTCGAAACGTTTTCCCTGATCGACGGTCCGCCGGCGCCGGTGATCCTCTCCGTCAACGCGCGCGGCGCCGACGGCACGGACACCTCCTGGCTGTGGGACGTGGACTACGGGCGGCTCGCCGGCCACCCGATCATGGTGATCGGCGACCGGAAGCTGGACCTCGCCGTCCGCCTGGAGGTCGCGGGCGTCGACTTCCGCGTCTGCGAGACGCTCGACGAGGCCGTCGCCATGGCCCCGCCCGGGCAGATCGAGCTGATCGCCAACTACACCGCCTTCCAGGACGTCCGCCGCCGCGTCGGCAACTGACCCGTAGAGGACATGCAGCATGACTGACAGCAGCCTGCGCCTGGTCTGGGTCTACCCGGACCTGCTCAGCACCTACGGCGACCAGGGCAACGTCCTCGTCGTCCAGCGCCGCGCCGAGCAGCGCGGCCTCCACGTCGAGCGCGTCGACGTCCGCAGCGACCAGCCCGTGCCGACCTCCGGTGACATCTACCTCATCGGCGGCGGCGAGGACCGGCCGCAGCGGCTCGCGGCGGAGCGGCTGCGCCGCGACGGCGGCCTGAGCCGGGCCGCCTCCAACGGCGCGATCATCTTCTCGGTGTGCGCCGGCTACCAGATCCTCGGCCACGAGTTCATCAACGACCTCGGCGAGCGCGAGGCGGGCCTCGGCCTCATCGACGTCATCTCCACCCGCGGCGAGGGCGCCCGGTGCGTCGGCGACGTCCTCGCCGACATCGACCCGCAGCTGGGCCTGCCCCAGCTGACCGGCTTCGAGAACCACCAGGGCATCACCCACCTCGGCCCGACGGCCCGCCCGTTCGCGCGGACCGTCTTCGGCAACGGCAACGGGACCGGCGACGGCACCGAGGGCGCGTACAACGACACCGTCTTCGGCACGTACATGCACGGTCCCGTGATGGCCCGCAACCCGCAGATCGCGGACCTGCTGCTGAAGCTCGCGCTCGACGTCAACGCGCTGCCGCCGACGGACGACCGCTGGTACGAGGCGCTGCGCGCCGAACGCATCGCGGCGGCCACCCAGCCCGCCTAGGGCACGCGGGAGCCGCGTCGGTACGGGAAGGGCACGCGGGAGGCCGCGTCGGTACGGGAAGGGCGCGCGGGAGACCGCGCGCCCTTCCCGTACCCCGTCCCGTACGAAAGTACGGTGTCCACTGTGCGGACATCCGGTTCGGCCCCGCCGCCCCCGCGGCGATAGGGTGGCGGTGATCCAGCCGGACGACGTGGTCCGGGAGTCGGCCCACGTTGCAAAGGTTTTTGGGCTATGCGCATTGGTGTGCTCACCTCCGGCGGAGACTGCCCCGGTCTGAATGCCGTCATCCGATCCGTCGTGCACCGCGCCGTGGTCGACCACGGCGACGAGGTCATCGGATTCCACGACGGGTGGAAGGGCCTCCTGGAGGCGGACTACCGCAAGCTGGACCTCGACGCGGTCAACGGCATCCTCGCCCGCGGCGGCACCATCCTCGGCTCCTCCCGCGTCCAGCCCGCGCACCTGGTGGGCGGCGTGGAGCGGGCCAGGGGCCACGTCGCCGACCTCGGTCTGGACGCGATCATCCCGATCGGCGGCGAGGGCACCCTCAAGGCGGCGAACCTGCTCTCGCAGGGCGGCCTGCCGATCGTCGGCGTCCCGAAGACCATCGACAACGACATCTCCTCCACCGATGTCACCTTCGGCTTCGACACGGCCGTCACCGTGGCGACCGAGGCCCTGGACCGTCTGAAGACCACCGCCGAGTCCCACCAGCGGGTCCTGGTCGTGGAGGTCATGGGCCGTCACACCGGCTGGATAGCGCTGCACTCCGGCATGGCCGCCGGGGCGCACGCCATCGTCGTCCCCGAGCGCCCCTTCGACATGGACGAGCTCACCGCCCGGGTCGGGGAGCGCTTCGAGGCGGGCAAGCGGTTCGCGATCGTGGTCGTGGCCGAGGGCGCGAAGCCGCGCGAGGGCACCATGGAGTTCCGCTCGGGCGGCAAGGACGAGTACGGCCACGAGCGCTTCACGGGGGTCGCCAACCAGCTGTCGGTCGAGCTGGAGCGGCGTCTCGGCAAGGAGGCCCGCCCGGTCATCCTCGGCCACGTCCAGCGGGGCGGCACGCCGACCGCGTACGACCGCGTCCTCGCCACCCGCTTCGGCTGGCACGCGGTGGAGGCGGCGCACCGCGGCGAGTTCGGCATGCTGACGGCGCTGCGCGGCACGGAGATCACCATGGTGCCGCTGGCCCGGGCGGTCGAGTCCCTGAAGACGGTCCCGGCGGACCGCTACGCCGAGGCGGAGTGCGTGCTCTGAGGCCCGGCGCGGGCCGCCGCGCGGGCATCGGCCGCCCCCGGTCGCGGACGCGACCGGGGGCGGTTCTACTCTGGTGCGGACAACAAGCGCGAATCGGGCTCCAGGAGTAATCGATGGATCACAGCGGGCACGGCATGACCACGGATCTGCCGCCGTTCACGCTGGGGCGGGGCCTGGAGTTCTCTCCCGACCTCTTCTTCCTGATCGGCTGCCTGACGGCGCTCGGTCTGTACGGGTGGGGGGTGGCCCGCCTGCGGCGGCGCGGGGACGCGTGGCCGGTCGCCCGGACGGTGCTGTTCACCGCCGGTGTGCTGACCATCGCCCTCGTCATGTGCACCCGGCTCAACGACTACGGCATGGTCATGTTCAGCGTGCACATGGTGCAGCACATGGTGATCTCCATGCTGTCGCCGATCCTGCTGCTGCTCGGCGCGCCGGTGACCCTCGCGCTGCGGGCGCTGCCGGTGGCGGGGCGCGGCTCGACCGGCCCCCGAGAGCTGCTCCTGAAGCTGCTGCACAGCCGGTACATGCGGGTGATCACCCACCCGGCGTTCACGATCTCCATGTTCATCGCCAGCCTCTACGGCCTGTACTTCACGCCGCTGTTCGACTTCCTCATGGGGTCGAAGGCCGGGCACGTGGGCATGATGGTGCACTTCCTGATGGTGGGCCTGGTGTTCTTCTGGCCGATCATGGGCGTGGACCCGGGTCCGCACCGCCCCGGCTACGTGATGCGGATGCTGGAGCTGTTCGCCGGGATGCCGTTCCACGCCTTCTTCGGCATCGCCATGATGATGGCGTCCGAGCCGATGGTGAAGGCGTACGCGAACCCGCCGGCCTCCCTGGGCATCGACGCGCTCTCCGACCAGAACGCGGCGGGCGGCATCGCCTGGGCGTTCAGCGAGATCCCCTCCGTGCTGGTGCTGATCGCGCTGGTCTACCAGTGGTACCACTCCGAGCAGCGCCACGCCGTCCGCAAGGACCGGGCCGCCGACCGGGACGGCGACAAGGAGCTGGAGGCGTACAACGCCTACCTGGCCTCTTTGCGGGCGCGCAGCGGCAGCTAGCCGGGGGCGGGCGCGTCCGGATCCGGCGCGGGGGGCGCGCGGGGGTGGCGCCGGGGGCGCTCGCGGGGTCACGATGGCTTCGAGGAGGGCGGAGCGATGATGTCCGGTCCCACGAAGACGATGACGGCACTCACCTGCGCGGCGCTGGTCCTGACGACGGCGTACACGGTGGGCCTCGGCAGCAACGGCTGGCTCTGGTTCGGCTGGATCGTGCTGATGGTGGCGACCATCGGGATGGCGGCGGCGGACAGCACCACGCCTGCGCCGCGCCCCCGCCGTCCCGGCCCCTCGCGGCCGTAGGCCCCGGGGGCGCAGGAGCCCCCGCCGGTCACATGTGCCGGTTCGCGTAGTACTGCTCGACCAGCCGCAGGTGTGCCATGTCGTCGTCGTGCTGCCCGCGCTCGAAGTCGGGTGAGCCGCGGACCCATTCCTTCGTGCAGGAGACGCGCACGGTCCGGTTCTCGTCGTCCACCCGCTCGACGAGCCCGGCGGGGAGCAGCACCTTGTGGCCGAGGATCCACGGCCCGGTGTCGACGACGAGGTAGGCGCGGCCGACGTCCTCGGTGTGCCGGTCGACCTTGCCGATGGAGCCGTCCGTCGCCTCGACCGCGTACCCGATGAGCTCGGTCCCGGGCACGTGCCCGGAGGTGCCGGAGTAGCCCCACATGTCGCTGCCCATGGCGCGCCGCCTCTCTCCTCCGGAACTGTGTGGTCCCGGGTCCGGGCGTCTACCCGGCGGGGCGCGGGCTACCCGCGCGGGGCGAGCACGATCCAGGTCCGGCCGGGGGCGAGGGTGAGCGGCGCGCCGTCGGGTGTGGTGAAGGCGGTGCCGGCCCCGGCGGCGGGCCTGTTCCAGCGGGCCTCGTGGGCGCGGCCGTCGCGCAGGACGACCGCCGTGCCGCTGCCGACGGTCTCGGTGTACGGGGACACGGCGCCGGAGCGGTCGCGGAAGTCGGAGGGCCGGACGGTGACCCGCTGGACCACGACCGTGGTGGCGGTCACGGGGCCGGTGTCGGTGGTACGGGCGGGCCGGCCGTCCATGGCGACGCGCCAGGCGCGGTCGGCCTCGGACCAGGTGAAGGTGTAGAGGGCGGCCGGGTAGCGGACGGTCGTGGACGCGGTCGGGGTGCCGCCGCCGGGGGCGGGCCCGAAGCGGAGTCCGATGTCGGGCACGTGCGGGGCGTCGGGGACGGTGGTGAGGGCGCGCTCGGGCCGCAGGTAGAGGTTGTGCGGGGCGGGCCGGTCGGGGGAACGGCGGAAGGCCTGGGGGGCGGTGTCCTCCGTGAGGGCGTACAGGGGTGCGGCGCGGAGCAGCGGGTGGAGGGCGCTCTGGGCGCCGGAGTAGGCGAGCAGCGGCCGGCCGAAGGGGCGCAGGAGCGCGATGTCGGACTCGCGGGCGCTGCGGACCGGGCCGGCCAGTTCGGGGAGGCGCGAGGAGTAGACGGCGAGGAGGCGGGTGGCTCCGCCCTCGACCTGTTCGACGTAGACGAGGTCGGCCGCGCCGAGGCCGGTATGGGGGCGGGCCGCCGCCACGTTGTCGATCTTGACGGCGAGCGCGGGGGCCGGCCGGGCGGGCAGGCCGGTGAGCGGCGAGCGGCCGTCCGGGGCGGCCGGCGCGGACGTGGGGGGCATGGGCGACGGAGTCGGGGTACCCGTACCGGAGCAGCCGTACAGCCCGGCCGCCGTCGCCGCGCACAGCAGCGCGGTGAGGAGTCGGCCGGGGCGTCTCGCTGCGCGTTCGGCGGTCATGGTGACGCTCCCCCACCAGTGGACCACGGACGCGCGGGCGGTTACAACGGCCTTGACGGACGACGAACGGGGGTTGCCGGTGTTCTACCAGCTGTTGAAGTACGTGCTCCTCGGCCCGCTGCTCAAGCTGCTGTTCCGCCCGAGGACCGAGGGCCTGGAGCACGTCCCGGAGGAGGGCGCGGCGATCGTCGCGGGCAATCACCTGTCGTTCTCCGACCACTTCCTGATGCCGGCCGTCCTGGACCGGCGCATCACCTTCCTGGCGAAACGGGAGTACTTCACGGGGCCGGGGCTCAAGGGCCGCCTGACGGCCGCGTTCTTCCGGGCGGCCGGGCAGATCCCGGTGGACCGGTCGGGCAAGGAGGCGGGCCGGGCGGCGATCCGGGAGGGGCTCGGTGTCCTGGAGCGCGGTGAGCTGCTCGGGATCTACCCGGAGGGCACCCGCTCGCACGACGGGCGGCTCTACAAGGGCAAGGTCGGCGTGGCGGTGATGGCCCTGACCGCCGGGGTGCCGGTGGTGCCGTGCGCGATGGTGGGCACCTTCGAGATCCAGCCGCCCGGCCGGGTGGTGCCGAAGATCCGCCGGGTCACGATCCGCTTCGGCGCGCCCCTGGACTTCTCCCGGTACGCGGGGTCGGCGGACGAGAAGGCGGTGATCCGGGCGGTCACGGACGAGATCATGGAGGCGATCCGGCGCCTCTCGGGGCAGGAGTACGTCGACGAGTACGCGGCGGTGGTGAAGCGGGCGGCCGACGGCTAGGCGGCCGGACGACCGGCGCCTCAGGGCCGTGCGGCAGCGTCTCAGGCGTGCTGCATCCACGTGTGCCGGCAGAACTCCCGCTCGCACCGGGCGTCGACACCGCCGTCGTCGTCAGGGGGCGCGAGGTACTGGCTGCACGTGCAGACGTAGCAGAACAGAGGGCCGCCGGGATCGTAGTCCGCGTCGCGCAGACGGGCCTCCGCGGCCTCGCGTACCGCACGCCTGTGCCGCTCCAGCTCGGCGAAGTCGGACTCGTTCCGCCGGAACGCCTCGCGTTGCGCCTCGCTGAGGAGCGGCGGGACATCCGGGCCGGGCGTGTGCGTCACCCCGCCGGCCGTGTGGGGCGGGGAGAACTGGGCGTTGTGCTCGGCCGCGGCCCGGTCGGCGGCCTCCTGGGTGGGGAAGAGCATGATGACGACGAGGTCTTCCTCCGGGCAGTACACGTCCCACATGGTCATCGGAAAACACCTCCGCGCCCAGCGGTGCCGAGTTGCCGGGCCGAACGGAAAGAAGCGGGCGGCGGAAGGTGCCCGTACCGATGGGTGCGCCGCGAGAGCGGGAGAGGTCACCCGGGCATCGGCCGTGAGCCTCGGCTGAGCGCAACTCCATTGTCCGGCCGGTGACACGGGCCTGCCACCGGAGAAGTCCTCGGCCCCCTGCCACCGCGGTTCTCCCGGGCCGCCGGTGCCTTCGTGCCCGAATCCGGTTGCCGCCGCGTTCGCCGACTGGCCATCCTGCTGGGATGCGCTGCTCCGTGAACCTTCCGAATTTCGGTGACTTCGCCGATCCTCGCAACGTCGCCGCCGTCGCGTCCGCCGCCGAAGAGGCCGGCTGGGACGCGCTGTTCGTGTGGGACCACGTCCTGCACCGCCGGCATCAGGGGCGTCCCTTCGGGGATCCCTGGATGCTGCTGACCGCCGCCGCACTGGCGACCTCCCGGATCGGGCTGGGCACCCTGCTGACCCCGGTCCCCCGGTACCGGCCGCAGCAGCTGGCCCGCCAGGTCGCCACCCTGGACCGGCTCAGCGGCGGGCGGGTGATCTTCGCGGCCGGGCTGGGCGGCCCGGTCGACGACGAGTACCGCAGCTTCGGCGACACCGCCGAACCGCGCGTGCTGGCCGAACGGCTGGACGAGGGACTGGAGCTGCTGGCTCGCTTCTGGTCCGGCGGTCCGGTGGACCACCACGGTCGTCACTACGAGGTCCGCGACGTGACACTGCTGCCGGCCACCGTGCGCCGGCCCCGTCCACCCGTGTGGATCGGCGGCTTCTGGCCGCACCGCGCGCCCATGCGCCGGGCCGCTCGGTGGGACGGCGCCGTGCCCCTGTTCGAGAAGGCCCGGCACGGCGAGGTGCCGGACGTGACGGAGGTACGCGACCTGATCGGCTACGTGCGCCGCCACCGTACCGCCGGGGCGGAGCGCCCCTTCGAGTTCGTCCTCGGCGGTGCCACGCCCCTGGATCCGGCCAGGGCCCGGGACATGATCGGACCGCTGTACGACGCGGGCGCCACGTGGTGGGACGAGCGCCAGCTCCAGAGCAGCCCCGACCTGGACCGCCTCGCGCCGGTGCTGCGCCGGGTCGAGGCGGGACCGCCGGTGCTCTGACCCCCACTTCCAGGGTTTTCCGGGCCGTCGGGTCACGCGGGGGCGAGGAGCCGGAGGGCCTCGTCCAGGGTGCGGCGGAGGGTGAGGGCGTCGGGTGCGACGGCGGTGACCAGGGCGGCGGGGCCGGCGAGCGGGGTGATCACGGCGGTCTCCCCCAGCGGTCGGGGCTCGGCGGGCGTCCGCGTGAAGTCCGGGTCGACGACGAGGAGCTGGCCGGTGGCCCGGTGGCCGGCGAGGACGGCGCCTCCGTCCCAGCCGTCCGGGGCGCCCGGTCCGTGGGCGAGTTCCTGGTCGAGCAGCGGGCGGCCGGCGCGGCGGACGGTGAGGCGGCTGACGAGGGTGCCGGGCGGTTCGCCGTGGCGGCCGAGGACCTGTTCCTCGCGCAGCACGAGCCGGGCCGTGGCGTCGAGCTCGACGGTGGTGCGGGTCCGCAGGTCGGAGCCGTGGACGGAGACGAGCTGCTCGGGCAGCCAGTGCAGGACCGCGTCCGCGCCGACGCTCATCCGCAGCTCGTACGTGGCGGGGTGCGGGTCCCGGCCGGGGAGGGCGAGGGTGGCGGCGGCCGCGTCGACCAGGAGCCGTGCCCCGTCCCGTACCTCGGTCTCGACGGCGAGCCGGTCGCCGCCCAGCGGCGCGCTCATGGCGCCGACCACGGTGACGCGGGCGGTGTCGCCGAGCGCGCGGGTGCGGCGCAGGGCGAGGGGGCCCGCGCTCTCCAGGACGGGCAGGGCTCCCCCGGCTTCGGCGGCGATCCGGGCGGTGGCGCGCAGGCTCATGCGGTCCAGGCGGCGAGCCGCCCGCGCACCCAGTCGGTGACGGGCGCGACGCCGTTCTCGGCGCGCAGGGAGGTGAAGGCGACGGGGAGGTCGCCGCGCTGCTCCCCGGCGTCGCGGGCCATCCGGTCCAGGTCGGATCCGACGTACGGGGCGAGGTCGGTCTTGTTGACCACCAGGAGGTCGGCGGTGGTGACGCCGGGTCCGCCCTTGCGGGGGATGTCGTCTCCGCCTGCCACGTCGATGACGAAGATCTGGGCGTCGACCAGGCCCTTGGAGAAGGTGGCGGTGAGGTTGTCGCCGCCGGATTCGACGAGGATGAGGTCGAGCGGGCCGACGGCGTCCTCCAGTTCCTCGACGGCTTCGAGGTTGGCGGAGATGTCGTCGCGGATGGCGGTGTGGGGGCAGGCGCCGGTCTCCACGGCGCGGATGCGCTCGGGCGGCAGGACCGCGTTGCGGAGGAGGAACTCGGCGTCCTCGCGGGTGTAGATGTCGTTGGTGACGACGGCGAGCGAGAGGCTGTCGCGCAGGGCGCGGCAGAGGGCGGCGACGGTGGCGGTCTTGCCGGAACCGACGGGTCCGCCGAGGCCGATGCGCAGGGCACGTCGGGTGCCGTCGGGGCGGTGGGCGTCGGCGGAGACGGCGCCGTGGTGGCCGTGGCCGTGGTCGAGGTGCATGGACAGCTCCTTGCGCTGCTGCGGTACGGGTGTGGTGAGGCGGTTTCAGGAGGCGAAGAGGCGGACGGGCCAGGTCGCGTGCTGTTCGGCGGTGATGTCGAGGAGCGGCGCGGAGGCGGCCGGCAGGGCGTCGGGGTCGCCTTCGCGGGCGGCGGTGGTGGCACGCTCGGCGACCCGGTCCATGTCGGGGGCGAGCCGGGCGAGGACGGCGGTGGCCTGGTAGGGATCGAGCCCGAGGAGGCGGACGGCGGCGGTGGCGGGGCCGCCGACCGTCTCGTACGCGGCGCAGTGGGCGGCGTCCTCGGGGCCGAGTCCGGCGGCGCGGGCGGTGACGCCGAGGACGACGGGCTGGTGGGCGCCGCGTGGGAAGGCGGCGGCGAGAGCGTCGAGTTCGGGGTGCGGCCAGGCGGCGCGGGCGGCGCGCATCAGCTGGCGGCCGAGTTTGCGGGCGGTGGCCCGCAGCGCGGGCGAGGGGGTGCGGGCGTCGGCGGCCGCGTCCAGGGCGTACGGGTCGAGGCCGAGGGCCCCGGCGGCGGCCAGGCCCGCGGAGGTGAGGCCGGTGGTGTGCAGGCGGCCCCGGCAGAAGGCCTCCAGGCCGGCCGCGTCGCGGATGCGGCCGGCCTTGACGGCGGCCTCGGCGCCTCCGGAGTGGGCGTGCCCGCCGGCCGGGAAGCGGCCGTCGGCGAGCACGAGGAGAGCGGATCGGGTCGGTGTCATCAGAAGAGGAAGTAGCGCTGGGCCATGGGGAGTTCCTCGGCGGGGGCGGGCTCGACCGGTTCTCCGTCGATGGTGACGGTGAAGGTGTCGGCGTCGACCTCGACCCGGGGCAGGGCGTCGTTCTCGCGCATGTCCGCCTTGGTGACGCGGCGGGTGGAGCCGATGGCGGCGAACTCCTTGTGGACGCCGAGCCGTTCGGGCAGGCCGTCGGCGAGGGCGGCCGGGGCGGTGAAGTTGACCGAGCCCGCGGCGGCGGCCCTGCCGAGCGCGCCGAACATGGGGCGGGGCAGGACGGGCTGGGGCGTGGGGATGGAGGCGTTGGCGTCGCCCATCTGCGCGTACGCGATCTGCCCGCCCTTGAGGACGAGGAGCGGCTTCACCCCGAAGAAGGCGGGCTCCCAGAGCACCAGGTCGGCCAGTTTGCCCGGTTCGACGGAGCCGACGAGGTGGTCCATGCCCTGGGCGACGGCCGGGTTGATCGTGTACTTGGCGACGTACCGGCGGGCCCGGTGGTTGTCGGCGTGCCCGTCGCCGGGGAGGGCGCCGCGCCGCTTCTTCATCACGTGGGCGGTCTGCCAGGTCCGCAGGATCACCTCGCCGACGCGTCCCATGGCCTGCGAGTCCGAGGAGATGATGGAGATGGCGCCGAGGTCGTGCAGCACGTCCTCGGCGGCGATGGTGGAGGGCCGGATGCGGGACTCGGCGAAGGCGAGGTCCTCGGGGACGGCCGGGTTGAGGTGGTGGCAGACCATCAGCATGTCGAGGTGTTCCTCGA
The DNA here is from genome assembly GCF_042900905.1 of Streptomyces sp. NPDC012827. Taxonomy (NCBI): domain Bacteria; kingdom Bacillati; phylum Actinomycetota; class Actinomycetes; order Kitasatosporales; family Streptomycetaceae; genus Streptomyces; species Streptomyces sp. NPDC012827. Next base: position 345,630 of record NZ_JBIBBY010000006.1, read on the forward strand.
TGGTGTTGACGGTGTGCGGCCGGGTGGGGTTGGTCGAGCTGGGCAGGACGTACGGCTCGGAGACGACGGTGATGATGTCGGGGGCGTGACCACCGCCGGCGCCCTCGGTGTGGTACGCGTGGATGGTACGGCCCGCGATGGCGGCGAGGGTGTCACCGACGAAGCCGGCCTCGTTGAGGGTGTCGGTGTGGATGGCCAGCTGGGCGCCGGTCTCCTCGCAGACGCCGAGGCAGGCGTCGATGACGGCGGGAGTGGCCCCCCAGTCCTCGTGGATCTTGAACCCCAGGGCGCCGCCGCGCAGCTGGGAGTGCAGGGCCGGGCGGGACATGGTGTTGCCCTTGCCGAGCAGGCCGATGTTGACCGGGAAGGTGTCCAGGGCCTCGAACATGCGGGCCATGTGCCAGGGGCCGGGGGTGACGGTGGTGGCCTTGCTGCCCTCGGCGGGGCCGGTGCCGCCGCCGACGAGGGTGGTGACGCCGGTGGCGAGGGCCTGTTCCACGACGGTCGGCGAGATGAAGTGGATGTGGGTGTCGACGGCGCCGGCGGTGACGATACGGCCGTTGCCGACGACGATCTCGGTCTCGGGGCCGATGACGAGGCCGGGGTGGACGCCGTCCATGGTGTCGGGGTTGCCCGCCTTGCCGATGCCGGTGATCCGGCCGTCGCGGATGCCGATGTCGGCCTTGACGACGCCCCAGTGGTCGATGATCACGGCACCGGTGATGACGGTGTCGGGGGCGCCCTCGGCGCGGGTGGTGCAGGCCTGCCCCATGGACTCGCGGATCACCTTGCCGCCGCCGAAGACGGCCTCCTCGCCGGCCCGCCCGGGGCCGCCCGAGCGGTCCTCCTCGATCTCCACGAGCAGGTCGGTGTCGGCCAGCCGGATGCGGTCGCCGGTGGTGGGTCCGAACAGGTCGGCGTAGACGGCGCGGTGCAGTTCAGGCACGGTCGGCTCCCTGGGGGTCGGCGCTTCCGGCGGCGGTGCCCTCCGGAACCGGGGCGGTGGCCGCGGCCGTCGCGTCGTACGGGTCCGGGCCGAGGGCGCCGGCGACGGCGCCGCGCAGGCCGGGGACGATCCGGCGGCCCGCGATCGGGACCAGTTCGACCTCGACGGGGATGCCGGGCTCGAAGCGCACGGCGGTGCCGGCGGCGATGTGGAGCCGCCGGCCGTGGGCGGCGGCACGGTCGAAGTCGAGGCCGGGGTTGACCTCGGCGAAGTGGTAGTGGGAGCCGACCTGGACGGGCCGGTCGGCGGCGTTGAGGACGGTGAGGCGCGTGACGGGGCGTCCCTCGTTGAGAGGAACGGGACCGTCGGCGTACAGGATCTCTCCGGGGATCATCGGCGGCGCGTCCCGTTCAGACGATGGGGTCGTGGACGGTGACGAGCTTGGTGCCGTCCGGGAAGGTGGCCTCGACCTGGACGTCGTGGATCATCTCCGGGACGCCCTCCATGACCTCGTCGCGGGTGAGCACCTTGCGGCCGGACGCCATGAGTTCGGCGACGGTCCGGCCGTCGCGGGCGCCCTCCAGGACGTGCGCGGTGATGAGCGCGACGCACTCGGGGTGATTGAGCCGCAGGCCCCGGGCCCGGCGCTTCTCCGCCACATCGGCGGCGACATGGATGAGCAGGCGTTCCTGCTCGTGCGGGCTCAGCTGCACTCTTCCACCTCACAGTCGTCCACCGGGCGGGTACCCGGACCGCTGCGGACCCTACGACGCTCAACACTCTGTTGAGCTGCGTGGATGCGCCGCACGGCGAGACATTGCACGTTAGGGCGGAAGTTTTTCCGGCTCGTTAACTACGGCTTTGCGTTTCCATGATCATCCGAGCGGGTCCCGCGTCAGGGAGCGCCCGGGTCGCGGTGGTGGGCGGCGATGCCGAAACGGCGCTGTTCGCCCGGGGCGGAGTCCTGCGGGGTGAGGCGCGAGACGGTGCTGGTGATCCGCTCCTCCGCCCCCTCGGGAGCCGCCTCCGGTCCGGCCAGGCCTTCCAGCTCCTCCAGGTCCGCGGCGGAGACCAGGGCGACGAGCGGCTTCCCGTGGCGCGTGACGACGACGCGCTCCCCGCCGTAGACGACGCGGTTGATCAGGTCGGCGAGTTCGGCTCGCGCTTGCGTCACCGGGATCTCGTAGGTCATGCTCCTCATCTTACGGTCTGTACGTCCTGTACATTTTTTACATGGAGGTGCTCAGTCATGGACGCACGTCACGTCCTTCCCGAGTTCACGGAGCGGACCGGCCTCGGGAGCCGCACCCTGGATCCGTACTCCAAGCTCCTCGACGCCCGGATCGTCTTCCTCGGCACAGCCGTGGACGAGACGGCGGCGGGGGACGTCATCGCGCAACTCCTCCTCCTCGACCACCAGGCACCGGGTCGGGACATCGCGCTGTACATCAACAGCCCCGGCGGCGACCTCGGCGCCATGACCGCGATCCACGACACCATGGGGTCGCTGGCCAGCGACGTGGAGACGACCTGCCTGGGGCAGGCCACGGCCGCCGCGGCGGTGCTCCTCGCGGCCGGCGCGCCCGGGAAGCGGATGATGCTGCCCGGCGCCCGCGTCACCCTCCAGCAGCCGTCCCTCGACGAGCCGTTGCGGGGGCAGCTCGGTGATCTCGACATCCACGCCCGCGAACTCCTGCGGCTGCGGGCCCTGATGGCCGGTCTGCTCGCCGGGCACACCGGGCAGCCCCGTGAGCGGATCGACGCCGACCTCGACCGGCCCACGGTCCTCGACGCGCCGGCGGCGCTGGCCTACGGACTGGTGGACCACGTCCTGACGACCCGGCCGGGCTCCGCCGGCGGGTCCGGCAGGTGAGGCGGCCGTGGTCCCCGAGCTGCCACCGCTGCCCGCGCTGACCCGCGCGGAAGGCGAGTTCATCGACGCGTACCTCGAAGTCGTGGACCTCCTCGGGCGGATCAACCCGTCCCGGGGGACGCACACCTACAGCGCCCTGCGCGCGGCGCAGGCCCTGGTGGACCGGGCGCGGGCGCTTCGCGAGGCCCTGACGCTCATGCACATCCGGGGCGAGAGCGAGGTGCACGCGGGCACCCTCTCGGAGGCTCTGCGCGTGCTCGACGGAGAGCGCCGGGCGGACCGCGTCACGCTGCCCCGGCGACCCGTCAGTTGACATTCCCGCGTGTCGTGTCGAGCCCCGGACGGCCCACGCGAACTGCGGAAATGCTCCCTCGTTCGGCGTAGTCGACGTATCGACTCGGAGAGAGGGTGACTTGCACAACAGGTGTACGCATCTGGCGGAATGGGGCGTTCCACCCCTGGTGCGGGGCCCGTTGGCCAAACCTACGACGATCACGAAACCCGCTTGTCCACCCGTATGGATCAGTCGTGAGGAGCCTCACAAATCGCCGTTTCCGCTCGGTTTTCGGCCCTGTCGTGGGTCAAGATCCCTGACGACGACAAGCCCCCGCCACCGCGGCGGGGCGGTCCGGGCGGACGCCGAGTCCTGCCGCTGTCCCGGACGCCTGGTCGACAGGAGTGGATCGGCAGGAGTGGAGGACCCGAGCAGTACGGGACGTGCGCGCCGCATACCGCGATGCGACCGGCCCTCGGGGTGAAGCCGCAGCCGCGGCCGGGCATCTTCGCCTGCCCGAACCCGACAGGTCATCCTTCACAGGCGGCTGACGAAGGGTTGCGCATGACTGCGCAGATGCATGTCCCGTCCCTGCTGTCCCGGGCCGGAGCCGTCTCGGCTCTCACCCTCGCCGCCGTCGGCGGCACGCTCGTCGCACCGGGTGCGGCGCCGGAGGCCGAGGCGGCCACGGCCCACGCGAGCAAGGCACTGAGCGTCGCGGTGGCCAAGAGGGGGGCGCCCTACAAGTACGGGGCCGTCGGACCGAGCCGGTTCGACTGCTCAGGACTGACGCTCTACGCCTACAAGCAGGCGGGCAAGACGCTGCCCCGCACCGCGCAGCAGCAGTACAACAAGACCCGGCACATCTCCGCCTCCAGCCGGCAGAAGGGGGACCTGGTCTTCTTCCACTCGGGTGGAAGGGTCTACCACGTGGGCATCTACGCCGGGAGCGGCAAGATCTGGCACTCCCCCAAGACGGGCTCCTGGGTGAAGCTCGACAAGATCTGGACCTCGAAGGTCCTCTACGGCCGGGTCCGCTGACCCGGCTCCACCTCCGGCCGCCGTCCCGCCCGGGCGGCCCGGCCCCGCCCGGGGCGTACGCAAGCCGGCGTCCCGGGCCGGCGCCGGCCCCGCGAGGCGGTCGGGCGGGCCCCGGCCGGAAGCCCGCGGCCTGCGGGCGACGCCGAGGACGTGTGACCGCCGGTCGGCGGGGGTCAGCGATGGCCCCGGGCGCGGCTCGGACGGCTCCGAAGTGCGAGCGCCGATCGCACGGGCCCGAAGCGCCGGCGTGGATCGGACGGGTCCTCAAGGGTCGGCGAGCCGGCTCCTGAGGCCGGCTCGGGTGCCGGACGGGCTTCCCCGGCCGGGCACGGCCCCGGCCACGCCCGCGAATCACCGCGCCGGCCGGTGGGCCCGGAGGGCAAGCGCCGGGCACGGGGCCGTCCCCGCGCCCCGGCCGTCAGGCCGGTACCGGGGCCGCCGTCCACGGCATGGTGATCGCAACCGTCTTGCCGCCGTCGGCGGTCGGAGTCACGGAGAGGCGGCCGCCGGCCTCCGCCGCGAGGACGCGGATGATGCCCATGCCCCGGCCGTTGTCCTGCTGGACGGCGGCCGGCAGGCGGCGCGGCCGGCGCGGGTGGCTGTCGGTGACGCCGACGACGAGCCGCTCCTCGCGTTCGAGGCGGAGGCCCACGGTGAAGGTCGGCGACAGCCCGAAGGTGTGCTGCACGGCGTTGGTCGCCAGTTCGGAGACGATCAGCCGGATCGCGTCCACCGCCTCCGTCGCCCCGTCCAGGCCCCACGCCGCCAGGACCTCCACGGCGTGGCGCCGGGCCCTGGGCACCGAGGCGGGTTCGCTCGGCAGCGTGACGGATGCTTCCAGGTGATCGGTCATGGCGACGCTGTCCCTTTCCCGCCGGGGCGGCCGGCCGCCCCGGATCGCGCTTCCGCGCCAGAGTGCCACCGATCGCACCGCCCCGGGCGGCGTTCTCCCGGGAGAGGGACCCATCTGTCGCTCGAAGCGGTGAACTGCCATGTCCTGCCGTAACCCCGGCCCCCTCGCGGGGGCCGAACGGCTCAGGCCCCTTCCGGGGCCGTCCGCAGAACGGTGCCGACCGCGCGCTCGACGTCGGCGGCGGACAGGTCGGCGCGGGCGGTGAGCCGCAGCCGCGAGATGCCGTCCGGAACGGACGGCGGCCGGAAGCAGCCCACCCCCAGGCCGAGTTCACGGCAGTCGGCGGCCCAGCGCAGCGCCGCCTCCGGGGAGGGCGCGCGGACGGAGACCACCGCCGCGTCCGGCCGGGCGGCGGTCAGCCCCGCCCCGGTGAGCCGGCGGTGCAGGGTGGCGGCGACGGTACGGGCCTGTTCCGCGAGCCGGGGGGTGGCCTCGATCAGCCGGAGCGCCGCGAGCGCTCCCGCCGTGGCGGCCGGCGCGAGCCCGGTGTCGAAGATGAAGGTGCGGGCCGCGTTCACCAGGTGCTCGATCACCCGCGCGGGGCCGAGGACGGCACCGCCCTGGCTGCCGAGGGACTTGGAGAGGGTGAGGGTGGCCACCACGTCCGCGTCCCCGGCGAGTCCCGCCTCGTGGAGCGCGCCCCGGCCGCCTTCGCCGAGCACGCCGAAGCCGTGGGCGTCGTCCACGACGAGTCCGGCGCCGTGGGCCCGGCAGGCCTCCGCGAGCGCGGTGAGCGGGGCCTTGTCGCCGTCGACGGAGAAGACGGAGTCGCTCACGACGAGGGCCCGCCGCCCGGCATGCGCCTCCAGGGTCTTGCGTACGGCCTCGGGATCGGCGTGCGGGACCACGGCCGTCTCCGCGCGGGCGAGCCTGCAGCCGTCCACGATCGAGGCGTGGTTGGCGGCGTCGGAGACGACGAGCGAGTCCCGGCCGCCGAGCGCGGTGAGCGCGGCCAGGTTGGCGGTGTAGCCGGAGGAGAAGACGAGGGCAGCCTCGAAGCCGCAGAAGGCCGCGAGTTCGCGCTCCAGGCGGGTGTGGAGGGCGGTGGTGCCGGTGACGAGCCGGGAGCCGGTGGAGCCGGCGCCCCAGCGGCGGGCCGCGTCGGCGGCCGCCGCGGTGACCTCCGGGTGACGGGTCAGCCCGAGGTAGTCGTTGCCCGCCAGGTCGAGGAGGTCGGTCACCGCCTCGCGGGGCCGCAGCGTACGGACGAGTCCCGCCTGCGCGCGGCGTCGCGCCTCGGCCTCGGTCCAGTCGAACGCGGTACGGCGCGGGCCCGCGGCCCGCGTCTCGTCGGCCTGTGGCATGCGACGTTCCTTTTGTAGGCAGCGGACAGACCATAGCCGCAGGACGGCGGGGCCGGGATGTGGTCATACACACACCTCGAACGGCGTCGTTTGTTCGGATCCTCCTTGGCCGCGGGGTGCGCCGTAGGCGAGGATCAGCGGTTATGGACCTGCTGAACACGCTGGTGGAGAAGGGGCTGCGGCGCGAGCTGCCGACCCGTGAAGAAGCGCTCGCCGTCCTGGCGACCTCCGACGACGAACTGCTCGATGTGGTGGCCGCGGCCGGCAAGGTGCGCCGCCAGTGGTTCGGGCGGCGGGTGAAGCTCAACTACCTGGTCAACCTGAAGTCGGGCCTCTGCCCCGAGGACTGCTCGTACTGTTCGCAGCGGCTGGGCTCCAAGGCCGAGATCCTCAAGTACACCTGGCTGAAGCCCGACGAGGCGTCCCAGGCGGCCGCGGCCGGTGTGGCGGGCGGCGCCAAGCGGGTCTGCCTGGTGGCGAGCGGGCGCGGGCCGACGGACCGTGACGTCGAGCGGGTCGGGAGGACCATCGAGGCGATCAAGGAGCAGAACGAGGGCGTCGAGGTCTGCGCCTGTCTCGGCCTGCTCTCCGACGGCCAGGCGGAGCGGCTGCGGGAGGCCGGCGCCGACGCGTACAACCACAACCTGAACACCTCCGAGGGCACCTACGGGGAGATCACCACCACCCACACCTACGCGGACCGGGTGGACACCGTGCAGAAGGCGCACGCCGCCGGCCTCTCGGCCTGCTCGGGCCTGATCGCGGGCATGGGCGAGACGGACGAGGACCTGGTCGACGTGGTGTACGCGCTGCGCGAGCTGGGCTCGGACTCGGTCCCGGTCAACTTCCTCATCCCCTTCGAGGGCACGCCGCTGGCCAAGGAGTGGAACCTCACCCCGCAGCGCTGCCTGCGGATCCTCGCGATGGTGCGGTTCGTCTGCCCGGACGTCGAGGTCCGCATCGCGGGCGGCCGCGAGGTGCACCTGCGCTCGATGCAGCCGCTGGCCCTGAACATCGCGAACTCGATCTTCCTCGGTGACTACCTGACGAGCGAGGGCCAGGCCGGCAAGGCCGACCTGGAGATGATCGCCGACGCCGGTTTCGTCGTGGAGGGCACGGACACGCCGACCCTGCCGCGGCACCGTGCGGACGCCGTCGAGGCGGCCGCCGCGGCTCCGGCCGGGTGCGGTTCGCACGCCGCGGCCGCCTGCGGCTCGCACGCCGGGGAGGGCGGCGGCTGCGGCCCCTGCGGCGGGCACACCGTCCCGGAGGCTCCGGCGGTCACGGAGGCCCGCACGGACCTCGTCGCGGTACGCCGCCGGGGCGCCGGCACGGACCTGGCCCCGAACGCCTGACGCCCACGATGCGCACCGACGAACTGATCGCCCTGGACCGGGCGCACGTCTGGCATCCGTACGGCCCCATGCCGGGCCGCACCGATCCGCTGGTCGTCGCGTCCGCGTCCGGGGTGCGCCTCACCCTCGCCGAACCGGCCGAGGGGCACACGGAGTTGATCGACGGCATGTCCTCGTGGTGGTCGGCCGTGCACGGCTACAACCACCCGGTGCTGAACGAGGCGGCGCGCGGGCAGCTGGACCGCATGAGCCACGTCATGTTCGGCGGGCTCACTCACGAACCGGCCGTCCGGCTCGCCGCCCGGCTCGTGGAGATCAGCCCGGAGCCGCTGCGGCACGTCTTCCTCAGCGACTCGGGCTCGGTCGCCGTCGAGGTCGCGGCCAAGATGTGCCTCCAGTACTGGCGCTCGCTCGGGCGCCCCGGCAAGCAGCGGCTGCTCACCTGGCGGGGCGGCTACCACGGGGACACCTGGCAGCCGATGTCGGTGTGCGACCCGCGCGGCGGCATGCACGAGCTGTGGACCGGCGTCCTCCAGCGGCAGGTCTTCGTGGACGCGCCGCCGGCCGCGTACGAGGAGTCGTACGCCGAGCTGCTGCGGACGGAGATCGCCCGGCACGCGGACGAGCTGGCCGCCGTGATCGTGGAGCCGGTCGTGCAGGGCGCGGGCGGGATGCGTTTTCACGACCCGGGTTACCTGCGGGTGCTGCGCGAGGCCTGCGACGAGCACGGCGTGTTGCTGGTCTTCGACGAGATCGCGACCGGCTTCGGCCGGACGGGCACGCTGTTCGCGGCGGACCAGGCGGGTGTCTCCCCCGATGTGATGTGCCTCGGCAAGGCGCTGACCGGTGGTTATCTGTCCATGGCGGCGACGCTGTGCACGAGCCGGGTGGCCGACGGGATCTCGCGCGGCGAGGTGCCGGTGCTGGCGCACGGTCCGACGTTCATGGGCAACCCGCTGGCGTCCGCGGTGGCCTGCGCCTCCATCGACCTGCTGCTCTCGCAGGACTGGACGGTCGAGGTGAAGCGGATCGAGGCCGGGCTCCGTGAGGGGCTGGCCGCCGCAGCGCAGCTGCCGGGCGTACGCGAGGTGCGGGTGCTCGGCGCGATCGGCGTCGTCCAGCTCGACCACGAGGTCGACATGGCCGCGGCGACCCGGGCGGCGGTGCGGGAGGGCGTGTGGCTGCGCCCGTTCCGCGACCTGATCTACACGATGCCGCCGTACGTGACGGACGACGAGGACCTGGCCCGGATCTGCGCGGCGGTACGGGCGGCCGCGGCCGCCGGCTGACGGCCTCCCCGCGCGGGGGGGGCCGGGCCCGGGGGGGGGGGGGGCCCCCCCCCGGGGCCCCCCCCCCCCCCCGGGGGGCGGCCCCCCCCCCCGGGCCCCCCCCCCCCGCCCCCCGGGGGCCCCCCCCCGCGCGG